>CANGHN010000048.1 GCA_947453825.1 Betaproteobacteria bacterium | reverse complement strand
CAGCTTTATTTTTGTAATTTTTTGTGGTTAAAATCATGTAAGCGTAATGTGCGCTGACATCAATATCTATAAGGAGCTTCACTTGAACAAAGCCGAACTAATCGCAGCGATTGCTGACGACGCGGAGATCTCTAAAGCCAAAGCTGAATTTGCATTGAATTCTGCAATTGACACAATTATCAAAGCTGTTACCAAAGGCGACTCAGTACAGCTGATCGGTTTCGGTACATTTGCTTCTGGCAAGCGTGCTGCACGTATGGGCCGTAATCCAAAAACTGGCGAGCCACTCAAAATTGCTGCTGCTAAAACTGTTAAGTTCTCTGCTGGTAAAGCATTTAAAGATTCAGTTAACAAGCGTAAGAAGTAATTCTTCCTATGTTGATAAAAAAGCCCGGTATACCGGGCTTTTTTATTTCCATCAGAATCATCTATTGCTAAATTAGCTTTGTACCAAGCGGCGATGACGATGAATGCTCATCAAGATGCCGGCACCAAAGCCTAGAGTTACTAAAGCAGTACCACCATAACTAATAAATGGTAGCGGCACTCCAACCACCGGAAGTAATCCACTTACCATACCAATGTTGACAAATGCATAAGTAAAGAAAATAAGCGTTACTGCTGCACCCAGTAGACGAGTAAATAAATTAGGCGCACTTGCAGAAATCGCCAAACCTCTTTTAATCAGCGCAAAGAACAGGGCAATTAATACCAGGTTGCCTAATAGGCCAAATTCTTCAGAGAACACTGCAAATACAAAGTCAGTATGTTTTTCGGGAATAAATTCTAAATGGGCTTGCGTTCCCTGAAACCATCCCTTACCGAAAAATCCACCTGAGCCAATGGCAATCATCGATTGAATGGTATGAAATCCTTTTCCAAGTGGATCGCTACTAGGATCAAGCAAGGTGCAAATGCGATGCTTCTGGTAGTCATGAACCAAAGGCCAAACTACATCATGAGCACAAATCGTGCCGCCAAAAATAATAATGAGCAAAATGCCAACAACACCGATGCCAACAAAAGGCAGAATCCATTTCCATGGTAGCCCTGCCAAGATAATGACGTAAAGTCCTGCTGCGAATACCAGTAGCGCAGTCCCTAGATCAGGTTGGCGCGCAATCAGAAAAACCGGAATCATCAGAATAATTGCTGCTACTGCATAGTCCCAGGTTTTTTGAATGCCTTCACGTTTTTGAAAGTACCAGGCTAGCATCAAAGGCATCGCAATTTTCATGAGCTCAGATGGCTGAATCACAATGCCAATGTTGAGCCAACGCCGCGCACCTTTTTTAATTAATCCAAAAACAGCAACGGCCACCAATAAGGCAACACCAAATCCATAAATCCAAACAGCACCCATCTCCAACCACTTTGGTGGAATACGAGAGACGACCCACATCACAACAAAAGACAGAGCAAGGTTACGTAACTCATCGGCAATTTGTACGGGCGTATTTTGACTAGCAGATAAAAATGTAAAAAAGCCAACAGCCGCTAAGCCAAGTAATATAAGGCCTAGCTGCCTATCTAGTCCAGAAAAAAAACCGAAGAATACGTTTTTAATTTTAATTAAGGGGCTCTTTTCCATTCAGGAATCTCCTTAGGCCACTTGCCCTCAATGTAGTAGTCCAATGCGCGACGTGCAATTGGCGCGGCATATTGCGCACCAAAGCCTGCATTCTCAACCACCATGGCAATTACGATGGTGGGTTTATCTGCAGGAGCAAATGCAATATACAAAGCATGATCCCGCAGGAACTCGGCAGTTGAACTGTGCTTGTAATCTTTTGAGTTCAAGCTAAAGACTTGTGCGGTGCCTGTTTTGCCGCCCACTAGATAGCTAGTGCCCTTGAATGCAGCTGCAGATGTGCCAGAGTTATTGACCTCAACCATGGCCTTCTTAATGACTTCGATATTCTCTGCATTCAGATCGATGCGATAACTTTCTTTTGGCGTGGTTAATACTCTATTGCGGGTAAAGGGATCCTCAATAGCTTTGACTAAGTGAGGCTTCATCACAACACCATTATTAGCAACGTTTGCCATGGCGTGAGCCAATTGCAAAATAGTGAAGGCGTTATATCCCTGGCCAATTCCTAAAGAAATCGTTTCGCCTTCATACCACTTTTGCTGCTCTGGTTTTTTGAAAGTATTTTTCTTCCATTCAGTTGAAGGTAGCACGCCTTTTGCTTCGCCTTGTAAGTCGATGCCAGTAATTTGACCAAAGCCTAGTGGCTTCATGAAGTCATGCATCATGTTGACGCCCATATCACGCGCTAGCATGTAGTAATAGGTATCGCAAGACTCCACAATTGATTTTTGCATGTCAACGATGCCATGGCCACCCTTCTTATCATCGCGAAAGGTATGGTTACCAAAATCAAAATAACCAGGATCAGAAATAGTTTGCGATGGTGTACGCTTTTTATTCTCTAAGGCGGCAAGTGCCATAAAAGGTTTGTAAGTTGAGCCTGGCGGATAAATACCCTTGAGCGGCCTGTTATAAAGCGGCTTTTGCGGAGAGTCATTGAGTTCTTTCCAGGTAACTGAATCAATACCCTCAACAAAGTCATTAGGATTGAAGTTAGGTTTTGATACGAAAGCGAGAATGTCACCTGTTTCGGGCTCAATGGCTACAAACGCACCGCGGAAACTTCCATATAACTGCTCGACTAAGTATTGCAATTTAATATCAACAGAGAGCACCACATTTTTGCCTGGCACAGATGGTGAGCTTGAAAGTGTGCGCACCGGTTTTCCGCCTGCAGTGATTTCTACTTGATCGTAGCCGGGTACGCCCCGCAAAACAGTTTCATAGCTTTGCTCTAGGCCAATTTTTCCAACGTACTGAATGCCCGGTAAAAAAGAGGCTTGCAAAGCATCTGGATCATCCGCCCTAGCGCCCTCAATTTCAGCCTGCATGCGCTCCTTGTCTTTCTGAGAAACACGGCCGATATAGCCAATCAAATGGGAGGCTAATTCGTTATAGGGGTACTCCCGAAAGCTTCTGGCGCGGATTTCTACCCCTGGAAAACGGTAGCGATTGGCCATAAAACGGGCAGTTTCAGCCTCATTGAGCATGGAACGCAGGGGAATGGTACCCATATTGCGGGAATCTTCCAGAGAGCGCTTAAAGTTGCGACGATCTCTGGGTGAAATATCAATAATTTCAGAAAGATCTGCAATCAGTTGGTCGACATTGCCTTTGACTTCTCCTGCATTTACGTCCAGGGTCAAGGCTGAATAGTTTCTGCCAATGACGATGCCATTACGGTCAATCAAAAGACCTCGGTTTGCTGGAGCGGGCACTAATGCGATTCGATTGCTTTCAGCTAGCAGGGCATATTTGCCATGACTCACTAATTGCAACCAGACTAAGCGAGTTACTAAAAGTAAAAAACAAAAAGTAACAAATAAAGTTGCAATATGAATGCGCTCTTGGAACGCATCGAGATTGGGTTTTTTAAAAGAAACCATACAGTTTCTTAGAGCGGTCGATTGTGATCGACATCAATGGGACGACGTTGCGGCGCTAATAATATCCGCGTAGCAAGAGGCCAAAGTAGCGCCTCAATGATGGCTTGAATTGCCCCCGTTAAGGCCCACCAGTAAAGCTCTCCGCTCAATAGCCAATGGGCCAATACTGGAAATAGAGAGACCAATAAGAAAATGGGTAGCAAATGTAAGGCTTGTGAGAGCACCGTCAGGGCGATGATACGTCTATGCCAAGAGATGGCCAGATAAGCTACTAATGAATAGCTAAAAGCATGCAGTCCCAAAAGATCTGAGTTATGTACATCCATCATGAGACCGAGTATGAAAGCCCAGATCACGCTGACGTAGCGATGTTGGTGAATATTCCAAAACACGATGCACAGAATTAGCCAGTCTGGCACCCAACCGTAATTACCAATTGGTAATAGATTTAATAAGAGCGCGCAAAATAAGCTGAAATAAATAAAGACCTGGTTAACCGGACGCAATATATAGCCACTTTGGAAGTCAATCATTGCATGCCTCGTGCACGGGTTTGACGACGGCCTGGGGTATTGGTCAAAGGGGCATTGGTAGTAGATTTATTGTTGATGGTCGGCGCCTTCGCATCGAACTGCGGATCGTACAAAAAGGCTAGGGCCTGGCGATAACGATTGACTGCTGCCACCGGAACACAAAATACATTTGAAGAATTTTTATCAGTATTGCGCTCGATTTTGCTGATCACTGCCACTGCAAAGCCTGGGGGGTAGACGCCATCAATTCCGGAAGTGAGCAAGATGTCTCCCACTTCTAGATCACTAGCAACCGGTAGATAACGTAATTCCAGTGGATTACCACGCCCAGCACCAAAAACAGCAGCCCGTAGGCCATTTCTAGCCACTTGGACCGGAACCGCAAAGTCACGATCTTCCAGCAGAGAAACCTCTGCTGAGCGCTCATAAAGGCGGACTACCTGGCCAAGGATACCGGCATCGTTCGCAATGGGGTTGCCAAGCTTAAGCCCATCATTGCTTCCACGGTTAATCACAATCCGTTGTGAAATTGCATTGGGCGGATTAAATAGAATTTCTACAGGCAATGTTTTGAATGGAACTTGCTTTTGGAGAGTCATGAGCTCGCGCAAATTTTGATTCTCAACCATGAGAAATTCAGATTGGTTTGCAAGCAGAGAAAGCTCGGCCTGACGAACTTTCATTACTTGATTTTCTTGGTCAAGCGTAGAGCGTGTTGTGAAATATTCTGATGTTGCTTCGA
This sequence comes from Betaproteobacteria bacterium, assembly GCA_947453825.1. Taxonomy (GTDB): domain Bacteria; phylum Pseudomonadota; class Gammaproteobacteria; order Burkholderiales; family Burkholderiaceae; genus Polynucleobacter. The sequence goes on along the minus strand of CANGHN010000048.1, from coordinate 289 downwards.
ACGCAGTACGAGGTAACATCATGACGTATTCAAGCGGGCGCAAAACCCAATTCACACTATTGCGAATAGGATCGAGTGCTTTAAAGCGAAAATCAATCAGCATCAGAGCGATGCTGATTGACAGACAGACAATCAGTTTGAGTAAGGCCGGAATGCCCTGTCTGAAAAGTGGTGGAGCGCTATGTTGCAATTCCCTGATCGACGTGTATGTCGCTTACTCGTGCGAAAACACTCCGCCTAACTTATCCATGCGCTCAAGTGCGATACCGCAACCACGAGCCACGCAAGT
>CANGHN010000047.1 GCA_947453825.1 Betaproteobacteria bacterium | reverse complement strand
GGATTTGAAAAGGCCAAGCAATTTGGTTTGGCACTCTCCATTTGTGAAGCCCCTTGGGGCCGTCGTTACCCAAAGATATTTACTGGCGATGAGGTTGAGTACAACACAGGGGTAATCTTTTTTACCAAGAAGTCGGCTGCCGTTTTTGATGAGTGGAAAAAATTGGCTGCTACTATTGATTCTTCAATTCTTGGAGTGAATGAGAAAGGAGTTTATGTTATGCCCGCTAACGATCAAGGCTCATTTGCATTGGCTATAGAAAATACTGGCTTTAATCCTTTTATTCTGCCTTTGAATTGGAACTTTAGGCCAATGTGGCATCGCAGCTTCTTTGGGCCAATCAAGGTGTGGCATGACTATTCTGATCCACCCCCTTTCTTTGATGAGATGACTGCTTACTATCAAAGTAAAGATTCCATCATTCAATACCATAGCGGCTAGTTAATGAGTCAACTTCATATTGTTTCTACGCCAGATACACTCAATGGAGCGCTAGAGACCTGGTTTATTCAGAATGACTTATTAGGTGGAGCTCCTTATAGCCCAGGGTTTGATCCGGGGAAAATTCATCACTCTACAGTCGTCTATTTAGAGCTCGGTGAAATCAATGCCGGTTTAATTCAGGCGCTTAAGTCTGCCGGCAACAAAGTGGTGCTCTTTCATATGGGTGATGAGCGCGCAGATAAAAATATCTCGCTGTATTCAGCTTGTGATTTAGTCATCAGAAATTATTACTTTCCGCAGATCGTCTCTCAAGCTGCTGGATCATCGAAAGTGATTTGGGCCCCCAATGGCTTTAGAACAGGTGTAGGCCCACGTTTAGCTAGCGCCCTGAAGAAGGCGGATCAACGCCAAGCTACTGCTGCATTTTTGGGCTGGATTAATAATGCTGCCTCTTATCAAGGTGAGCGGGCCAACTTTGCAAAAGCCGCCGCTTTATGTGGTGAAAATTTATTTGTAATGCCCTCGAATGGTTTTGCTGGCGGCTATAACGTAGGACTGTATTCCGCAATTTTGGAAGACAGTATTTTTGCCCCATGTCCTGCTGGTAATTCTCCTGAAACGATTCGTCTTTATGACGCATTAGAGGTCGGGGCAATTCCGATTTCTTTAAAACATGACTTCCTAGTTTCAGAAGATGCTTTAGCAGCAATCGGTCCCGTACCTTTTCCAATCATTGAGTCTTGGGAGCAGCTGCCATCTTACCTTGTGCAAATGAAAAATACGCTGAGCGCACGCCCTGCAGAGATAGTGAAGCTGCAAGCCGATTGCATTGCTTGGTGGACTCGCTACAAACAAGCCATTGCTAGCCAAATATCAGACAGCATTTCACAATTGTGAGTTTTGCTGTTTAGAAGTCTTGCAAGAAATTGAAGTTGATGACACACCGTGCTGGGGTTGCCCTAGGCGGCTTGTTGGCGTGGAGTTGGCTCTCAGAAAAGTAAACCAACGTTCCCTTTTTTGGGGTAAATGAATAAATGATTGGGTATTGTCCATCGATCTTTTCATTTTGCATGAACAAAGTATCTCCATCAGCATCGTTTACGTAGTAGATCGCCACAATCCCTTTGTCGGTTGTATCAAAATGCGGGGGGTAGTAGTTCTTTTCAGAAAAGTCGACAACCGGAAAGTTCACATTTAATTTACAGCTCGACATCTTGGGTGGAATACCAATCGTATTGACGATAGCCAGCGATAGAGACTCTATCAAAGGCCACTCATTCGACACCAGCTGGCCCTCAGTCACAAAGCAGTGATTGAGTCTGACGGATTCTTTGGTATTGCTATCCCAAAAGCCAGTGTGCTCATCCACATAAACCGATTTTGTATTCAGAAACAGTGGAAATTGATTTCCGAGTAATTTTTTCTCGAGCTCATCCTGCATCTCTTTCGGGATGACATCTTCAATGACGTGAATATTTTCAGGAGTTTTCATGATGAGAATATTAGCATCTATTCATTGAGATTTTGATGCACTGTTTCTGGTAATAAGAGGATCGCAAGGATGGCAGCAATGCTCAGAAAAATGACTGGATACCAAAGCCCCGCAAGACTATTGCCTAATTGTTGATTGAGCCAGGTAACAATGAGTGGCAGTAGGCCACCAATCCATCCTGCGGCAAGATTATGCGGCAGTGTTGCTGCGCTGCTACGATTTCTGGCGGGGAATAGCTCTGCGAGCAAGGCTGTTTGTGGACCCACTACTAAAGCTAGTATCAAAGAGAGTCCCATCAGAATAGTGCCAATGATGAAGAGCGTAGTCAGGCTATTATTTTCTAGATAAGCGCTTCCAAGAATCTGCAATTGTGTAAAGGCACCATGCATCAACAGCGCGCCCAATATCAACCCGCTAATCACTACTGGTTTTCGTCCAACCCTATCAGAAAGCCATCCTGCAAAAACTGTTAAGGGTAAAAGGGTAATCGTTGAGTAAATACTGAGTTGATCAACAATTTCTGGAGGAAGTTTGACTGAGGTCTTTAAAAAAATTGCCGTATAGACCTGTACGCAGAAAAATAAGATTGCTCCACTAGAAGAAACACAGAAAAATAACAAAAACATTCTTTTGCGAATTTCTGCACTTTTAAAGTTATTCAGAAGTTGCGATTCTGCTTTTGGGTTTTGCTTGGTAAGCTCTAAAAAGATGGGCGTCTCTTCAAGGGATCTGCGAATGGCAAAGCCAATCATGAGTAGTAATAGAGAAATCCAAAATGGAACGCGCCACCCCCAAGATTGAAATTCTTCAGGGGAGAGGTAATGCCTTAGCAAGGCAATTTGTAGCGTGGAAAATAAAATACCTAGTGGCCCCATCAGTTGTAAAAAGCTGGTTTTAAATCCCCGGTCTTTTTTACCCGCATGTTCAGTGAGATATACGGCGCTGCCACCAATTTCGCCGCCCGCTGACAATCCTTGGAGTAGACGTAGGGCCACGAGCAATATTGGCGCCCAGATTCCTATTTGGGCGTAGGTGGGTAAAAAGCCAACACTAACGGTTGCTATGCCCATCAGGGCAATAGTGATCATGAATACTGGTTTGCGGCCAATACGGTCGCCCATAGAGCCAAATAGGGCAGATCCAACAGGCCTAACTACCATTCCAACCCCAAAGGTCGCTAGGCTGGCCAAAAGGCCTGTATTGGGGTCGCTAGAAGGGAAGAAGAGGGGGCCAAAAACCACTGCCAAAGTGGCAAAGGTTAAAAAGTCATACCACTCTAAAAAAGTGCCAAAACAGGCTGCAATCGCTACTTTTCGGTAGGATTGTCTTTCTGATGAGTATTCTAAGTTATTGATTTTATTCAATTTAATACTTCACTCGAAATTATTTGTTGCAAAGCAGCAAAAAGTTCTTGATTTGTCATATTGCTTCAGTTAAAGTTTCATGGTGCAGTGCAATATTTAAGGTATCTGAAGTCTCCTGATCTCTTAACCGTGCACTTAATTGACTAGTTGTACCACTTAATTACTGGAGAAATATATGAACCAAGATCAAATCACCGCTAAATTGTCCCAAATTAACAGCAAAGGCCTTGAGGCTACATTTTCTTTAAGCGAAGCTGCTTTGGAAAATGCTCAGAAATTGGCTGAATTGAACTACGCTGCTTCTAAAGATGCATTGGTAAATGCTCAAGATGGCATCCAACAAGTTTTGACAGCTAAAGATCCAAAACAAGTTACTGAATTGTTAAGTGCTGATTCATTGCAGGCTGCCGGTAATCAAGCGGTTGCTTACCAAAAGAAAGTCAGCAAAGTATTGCGTGATGGCAATAAAGAATTTGCAAATGTAGTTGATGCAAGCATCGACCAATTGCAAGATGGTTTCCAAGATTGGATCAATACTGTTGCTGCTAATGCACCTGCTGGCTCTGACGTATTTGTGTCTTCATTTAAGACTGCATACGGTAGCGCATTGCAAGGTTTCGAGCAGTTCCGTGCTGCTAGCAAAGAAGCTTTTGCAACTGCAGAAAAAACTGCTGATCAAGCAATGGAAACTGTTCAAGGTCAAATCGCTCAAGTGAAGAAAGCTGCTACACCTGCATCACGTAGCCGCAAAGCTGCTTAATTCAAGACCCGATTTAGTAGTCCGCTTTAAAGAAAACCCCGCCTGGTGTGAGCTAGGCGGGGTTTTTATTTATTGATTACTTAAAGGTTTATTCAGAGTCTGCAGAAGACTCAATCAAGGGGGCGGATAAGTTCTTGCTAGGTTTGACTCCTAACTCTCTAACCTTTTCTGCTGAACGAATCAGATTGCCTTTACCAGTTTTGAGTTTATTGAAAGCATCGTGGTAGCTTGTTTGAGCCTGGTCTAAACGTTGCCCCAATTTTTCTAAATCATCTACAAACCCAACGAACTTGTCATAGAGACTGCCACATTGCTTGGCAATTTCTAGGGCGTTGCGATTTTGATGATCTTGTCTCCAAAGATGCGCAACAGTCCGCAAAGTAGCCATCAAAGTACTTGGGCAAACTAAAACAATATTTTTAGCCAAAGCTTCCTGATAAAGATTAGGCGCGGTCTTAAGGGCTAATAAAAATGCGGGTTCGATGGGTACGAACATCAGAACAAAGTCTACAGAGCCTACGCCATAAAGGGCGCTATAGTTCTTTCCAGATAAGCCCTGAATGTGCTGGCGTAAAGATTGAATGTGGGCAGCCAGCTCTTGTTCTGCTATTACAGAGTCAGTGGTCTCAGCATGTCTGGCATAGGCGGTAATGGATACTTTGCTGTCAACCACCAGGCTTCTACCTTCAGGCAGCTTGATGACAACGTCAGGTTGCAAGCGTGAACCATCCATTTGGGTATGGCTATCTTGCACTAGATATTCTTCGCCTTTACGCAGGCCGGAAGATTCCAGAATAGATTCCAGGACTAGTTCACCCCAGTTACCTTGAACCTTAGAGTCGCCCTTCAGTGCCTGCGTTAAGGAGCGTGTTTCATCAGACATGCGCAGATTGAGATTGGCCAAACGCTCGATTTCACTCTTCAGGGCAAAGCGCTCACGAGCTTCATTGCCATAAGAGGTATTTACTTGTTCTTTGAATTCTGTGAGCTTAGTTTGCAGTGGCTTTAATAGGGCATCTAGGTTGGCTGCATTTTGTTCTGTAAAGCGCTTAGATTTATCTTCCAGAATTTCATTGGCCAAATTTTTGAATTGACTCGTCAATGCCTCTTTTGCTTCGTTGAGAGATTCAATTCGACCAAGCCCTTGCTTACGTTCAGAATCGAGTTCTGCCTCTAAACGAATAGCAGTTTGTAGGGCTTGATCACGCTCAGTACGCAGGCTAAGCGCGAGAGCAGCTTCAGTTTTGGCTAGCTGATCAAGACGTGCAAGCGAAGAGCGTAGGCTCAGTACATAAACTAAAAGGCCTGCGCATAATCCAAATGGCAGGCCAAATAGTAAAAGTGAGCTTAGATCAAAAGTCACAGAAGCAATAAAGGAAATTTATGCTTTGACTAGTTTTTGTAATTCACCAGACTCAAACATCTCAGACATGATGTCTGATCCACCAATAAACTCCCCATTGATGTAGAGCTGAGGAATCGTAGGCCAATTGGCATATTCTTTAATGCCTTGACGAATTCCAGCATCTTCTAAGACATTGACGGTATGTAGAGTTTCAACGCCACTAGCGCGCAAGATATTGATAGCATTTCCGGAAAATCCGCACTGAGGAAATTGTGCGGTTCCCTTCATAAACAATACGACTGGATGGCTAGTAACGATTTCTTTGATTTG
>CANGHN010000046.1 GCA_947453825.1 Betaproteobacteria bacterium | reverse complement strand
GGATACGCCAATTGCTGAACGCATTGGTAAATCTATTCTGACCCTTCCTTTATTTCCAGCCATGGCAGATGAAGATATTGGCCGTATAGCCAGCGGATTAGTCGGAATCTTGCTGAAATACCGCAAAAACTAGTGTTCTTAGGTTAAAAATTCAGAATCAGGCAAAATTGCAGCATGACTGCAAATTTAGTTGCCAACCCAAAGCTGAGTATTGTTATTCCCGTTTACAACGAGGAAGATGGTCTTCAGGCACTCTTTGATCGTCTATACCCGGCCCTAGATGCTGTCGCTGCCAAACGCAAACTGGCCTATGAAATCGTTTTTATAAACGATGGCAGTAAAGATCGTTCTGCCGGCATTCTGGCTAAGCAAGTCGAGCTACGCCCCGATGTCACACGAGTAGTTTTGTTTCACAGTAACTTTGGCCAACATATGGCCATCATGGCAGGATTTGAATACGCCAAAGGTGAACACATCATTACTTTGGATGCGGATCTACAAAATCCCCCAGAAGAAATCGATGCTTTAACTGATCAGCTATTAAAAGGTCATGACTACGTTGGCACTATTCGTGCTGATCGTCGCGATAGCTTCTTCAGAAAATTTGCTTCACGCGCTATGAATCGTTTACGTGAAAACATTACACGCATCACCATGACTGATCAAGGATGTATGTTGCGTGGCTACAGTCGCCGCATTGTTGATCTAGTTCGTCAATGTGATGAAAGCAATACTTTTATTCCCGCTTTGGCATATACCTTCTCAGCAAACCCAACTGAAATCACTGTCAAACATGAAGAGCGCTTTGCCGGTGAATCAAAGTACAGCCTCTATCAACTCATTCGTCTCAATTTTGATTTGGTCACCGGCTTCTCGATCATGCCTTTGCAGATTTTCTCAATACTCGGCATGCTTCTATCCCTTGCTGCTGGTAGCTTGTTTGCCTACTTGTTGGTGCGCCGCTTTGTTTTAGGTGCTGAGGTTGAGGGTGTATTTACCCTCTTTGCCTTGACCTTCTTCCTCATTGGCGTCATGCTCTTTGGACTCGGTCTTTTGGGTGAATACATTGGCCGCATCTATCAACAGATCCGCAAGCGCCCTCGCTACGTTGTGCAAACCGTATTAGAGAAAAAATAATTGCACGCAGTCGTCTTTGCTTACCATGATGTTGGCGTCAATTGCCTCAAGGCACTTCTTCAGGCCGGCATCCAAATAGATCTGGTTGTTACTCATGAAGATGACCCCCAAGAAAATGTTTGGTTTGATAGTGTTGCCAAACTCTGTCAAGAAAAAGATATTGCCTACATTACCCCTAGCGCAAATCAGTTAGTAGATTTAATTCCCAAGCTCCATACTCTTGCGCCAGATTACATTTTTTCTTTTTACTATCGCTATATGATTCCGGCGCAGCTATTAGCTTGCGCCAAAATTGCTGCCTTAAATATGCACGGCTCGCTCCTACCCAAATATCGTGGCCGCGCTCCAGTCAATTGGGCAATATTGCATGGCGAGAAGCAAACAGGTGCGACCCTACACATCATGGAAGTCAAGCCTGATGCCGGTGATATTGTTGGACAGTCTGCGGTTAGTATCGGCCCCGATGAAACTGCTACAGAAGTTTTTGGCAAGGTAAGCCAAGCAGCCGCAGAGGTAATGAAGCAAGTCCTCCCAGAACTGATTTTGGGCAAAGTTCCCCGCAAGCCGAATGAGCTTCAAAAAGGGAGTTATTTTGGTGGCAGAAAGCCCGCCGATGGCCAAATTCACTGGAATCAATCAGCCTTACAGGTCCATAACCTGGTTAGAGCCGTTGCTCCCCCTTACCCAGGGGCTTTTACAAGCAATGACGGCAAGACCATGATTGTGGCCCGTACCAGCCTAAAAGGGCCATTTCCAGGCAATTTGGATCTTAGAACTCAGGGCATCCAAGTGGTTGATAATCGAGTATTCGGCATTTGCGGTGACCACCAGGCAGTAGAAATCTTGGAATGGTTTCCGGCAGGCAAATAAATTAGATCAAAACAAGGCAGTAAAAGATGAAAAAAGTACTCATTCTTGGCGTGAACGGTTTTATTGGTCACCATCTATCCAAACGCATCCTCGAGACAACCGATTGGGATGTCTATGGCATGGATATGCAAAATGATCGCTTAGGGGATTTAATTAAGCATCCACGTATGCATTTCTTTGAGGGTGATATCACCATCAATAAAGAATGGGTTGAGTACCACATTCGCAAATGCGATGTCATCTTGCCTTTAGTGGCTATCGCTACACCAGCAACTTATGTGCAGCAACCCCTCAAAGTATTTGAACTCGACTTCGAAGCCAATCTACCTATCGTTCGCTCTGCTGTGAAATACAAAAAGCATTTGGTGTTTCCATCAACTTCGGAAGTCTATGGCATGTGCGAGGACAGCGAGTTTGATCCTTCTAAATCCAATATGGTTTATGGTCCAATTAATAAACCACGCTGGATCTATGCATGCTCCAAGCAACTGATGGATCGTGTGATCTGGGGTTATGGCATGGAAGGTTTGCGTTTTACCCTTTTCCGTCCATTTAACTGGATTGGGCCAGGTCTTGACAGTATTTATACACCTAAGGAAGGATCTTCCCGTGTAGTAACTCAGTTCTTGGGTCACATCGTACGTGGAGAACCTATCAACTTGGTGGATGGTGGCGCCCAGAAACGCGCCTTTACTTATGTTGACGATGGTATCGATGCCTTGATGCGCATCATTGATAACAAAGATGGAATTGCTAACGGCAAGATTTATAACATCGGCAATCCTAAGAACAATCACTCTGTTCGTGATTTGGCCAATCAAATGCTCGAGATTGCTCGCAGCATTCCTGAGTACGCTAAGACTGCAAATGATGTGAAGATTTTAGAAACGACATCCGGCGCTTATTACGGCGAAGGCTACCAAGATGTTCAGAACCGTGTCCCTGCAATTGACAACACCATGAGTGAGTTAGGCTGGAAGCCAACAACAACCATGACAGATGCGCTCAAGAATATTTTTGAAGCCTATCGTCAGGATGTAGAAAAAGCCCGCAGCTTAGTCGATAAAGAATAAGTACCGAGGTTCATGGCAAAGATTGCTCTCAAGGTTGATGTTGATACCTTACGCGGTACAAAAGAAGGGGTACCAAATTTAGCGCGCACCCTGAAGCGCTTTGGTCTCAAGGCCACATTTTTATTTAGTCTTGGCCCCGATCACACCGGCTGGGCTCTCAAGCGCGTCTTTCGTCCAGGGTTTCTGAAAAAAGTGAGCCGCACTTCTGTCGTAGAACATTACGGCATCAAAACTTTACTTTACGGAGTCCTACTTCCTGGACCAGATATTGGTAAAAAGGCAGCGGCAGAAATGCGTGCGATTGATCAAGCCGGCCATGAAACTGGCATTCACACCTGGGACCATGTTGCCTGGCAAGATGCGGTACGCAAGCAAGACTCTCGCTGGACCAAAGCGATGATGCAAAAAAGTTGGGGCCGCTTTATAGAAATTTTTGGTCACGCGCCTGTTACCTATGGTGCCGCAGGTTGGCAAATGAATGCTGCAGCATTTGAGCAGCTAGATCAATGGGGTATTGTCTACTCTTCCGATGGTAGAGCAGAGCCAAACTTAATCCCTTATCGGCTCGCACTACCCTCAGGTAAAACGAAGCATGTGCAGTATCCAACCACCCTACCTACCTTTGATGAACTCATCGGTATCGACGGTGCCGATGAATTTGGCGCAGTCAAAAAACTTCTTGCAATCACCCAAAGCAACCCCAATGACCAAGTCTTTACCCTCCATGCTGAACTAGAGGGACAAAAGCTACTGCCGGCATTTGAGCAGCTTTTAGCTGGATGGCTAGACCAAGGCCATGAGCTTGTTACTATGGGTGAGCTGCATCAATCTTGGGACGCCACTAAGCAACTCGATAAAATAGCGGTATTACCACTGACTTGGGGAGAAATCCCAAATCGCAGTGGCGAACTCATTATTCAGAACCATTAAGACTTAGAAACAACAACCAATAAAGGATCATCATGACAGTCGCTATCGGCCAATCTATGCCACAGTGCGCTATTCCAGCAACATCTGGATTGACATTTTCGCCAGCATCTGCAAAAGGCAAAAAACTGGTCCTCTACTTTTATCCTAAAGATATGACACCAGGATGCACTGCTGAGTCTGGCGAGTTTCGTGACAATATCGACGCCTTCACTAAAGCCAATACTCTAGTAGTCGGGGTTTCTCGCGACAGCCTTAAGTCGCATGATAATTTCCGGAGCAAATTAGGCCTGCCTTTTGAACTCGTTGCTGATACGGAAGAAAAGCTTTGCCAGATCTTTGGCGTCATGAAAATGAAGAATATGTACGGCAAGCAAGTCCGTGGGGTTGAGCGCAGCACCTTCCTCTTTGACTCCTCTGGCAAGCTAGTAAAAGAGTGGCGCGGACTTAAGGTCCCTGGCCATGTGACAGAGGTATTACAGGCGGCCAAAGCTACTAAATAATTTTTATAAAAATTTTTTCTGAGGTGCTTGCAAACCCCAAAATTTGGGGTAAAGTAAAGTTATATGCACCGTAAACGACGGGAAAGTCTGACAATCCGTTTGAATCAGAAACCTGAATATTTCAGAACAGGTTCGGGGAGCAACCCCCGCCGTTTTTTAGATGCCGCAATCACCAGTTTCGTAATAAACCGCCAATGCACTCCGCTTGGCGGTTTTTTCTTTTAGGAGAGTCTGCATGCCATTGCCACCCATCCCAACTCAAATTGCTGATCAAGTAAAACTAAATCGCAAGGATGCCCCAGATTTAAAAAAACGTCCTGCACCAGCAAAACCAGTAGTGATGGAAACCTCCGATTGGTCCAATGATGTAGAGGAAGATTTATCAGAAGCAGAAGTAGCGCTTGAGAAAATTAAAGCGGATCGCAGCTCTTCGGGCAACGATTACAAAGCAAGCGCTCCAGCTAAACCAAAACGCGTAATCCGCACAGGGCCGCCAAGTCTGTTTGTTCTAGATACCAACGTCTTGATGCACGATCCAAGCTCCCTGTTCCGCTTTTCAGAACATGACCTTTTCTTGCCGATGACCACTCTTGAGGAGCTGGACAATCACAAGAAGGGAATGACCGAAGTAGCCCGTAACGCCCGTACAGTCAGCCGCTCCTTAGATCAGTTGGTTGCCGGCACTAGCGGCACCTTAGATGAAGGCATCCCACTAAATAAGCTTGGCAACCAAGATGTTTCAGGTCGCCTCTTTTTTCAAACCAAGCTATCTACTCAAGCATTACCTGAAGGTCTTCCTGAGGGTAAAGGCGATAACATGATTTTGGCAGTAGTGAGTGAATTACAAAAGACTCGCAATGACCAAGAAGTGGTATTGGTATCGAAAGATATCAATATGCGCATTAAGGCTCGTGCCTTAGGCTTGCCTGCAGAAGATTATTTCAACGACCAAGTATTAGAAGACCGTGACTTGATGTATTCGGGCGTGATGTCACTGCCTGCAGACTTCTGGCCAAAGCACGGAAAAGATATGGAAAGCTGGGGGGATTCTAAGTCTGGCACGATGTTTTATCGCGTTACCGGGCCTTCAGTTCCCAGTATGCTAGTGAATCAGTTTGTCTATCAAGAAAATCCAGATGGCTCAACACCCTTTTACGCTCACGTAAGAGAGATCAATGGCAAAACTGCCCTCTTGCAAACGCTACGTGATTTTTCACATCAAAAGAACAATGTGTGGAGTGTCACAGCGCGCAATCGTGAGCAAAACTTTGCCATGAATCTACTGATGAACCCAGATGTCGACTTTGTGACCCTGCTTGGACAGGCAGGTACTGGCAAGACCTTATTGGCACTGGCTGCTGGACTTGAGCAAGTACTTGATAGCAAACGTTATAACGAGATCATCATTACCCGTGCAACTGTTCCTGTAGGCGAAGATATTGGCTTCCTACCAGGCACAGAAGAAGAAAAAATGCAGCCTTGGATGGGTGCTTTTGATGATAACCTTGAAGTGCTCCAGCGTAATGACGATAGCGCCGGGGAATGGGGTCGTGCTGCTACTCAAGAACTTATTCGCTCACGCATCAAAGTCAAGAGTATGAACTTCATGCGTGGCAGAACATTTGTCAGCAAGTTTGTGATCATCGATGAAGCGCAGAACTTAACCCCTAAGCAAATGAAAACCCTTGTTACACGCGCAGGACCTGGAACTAAAATTGTTTGCCTTGGCAATATTGCGCAGATAGATACGCCTTACTTAACTGAAGGTTCATCTGGCTTAACTTATGTCGTTGACCGCTTTAAGGGTTGGCGTCATGGTGGCCACGTCACTCTTGCGCGTGGTGAGCGTTCACGCCTTGCGGATCATGCTGCTGACGCACTCTAAGCAAATCTTCTCATGCCGCACTCTCCTGGGGTGCGGCATTTTTATTTGT
>CANGHN010000045.1 GCA_947453825.1 Betaproteobacteria bacterium | reverse complement strand
GCTAAAAGCAGTTGTGAGAGCACATCTGGTGGCGTCACAATCGCAGAGATCACAAAGGCTCCCACAATCACATATGGACGAATTTCTCTCAGCTTGGCTAATGGCACCATACCCATCCGCACCAGCACTACCACCACCACTGGCACCTCAAAGGTAATACCAAATGCCAGGAATGTAGTCATTGCAAAGCTCAAGTAGTTATCAATATCTGTTGACATCTCCGCACCCAAAGGTGCGTTGTAGCTCGCCATGAAATTAAATACGGTTGGGAATACCAAGAGATAAGCAAAGGCCATACCAATGATGAATAAGCTATAGCTGCTGACTACCAAAGGCAAAATCAGTTTGCGCTCATGCAGATACAAGCCTGGCGCAATAAATGCCCACAGTTGATACATCACCACAGGCAAAGCAATGAGAAATGCCACCAACATGGTGACTTTCATGGGAACAAAAAATGAGCCCGTGACATCTGTCACGATCATCTTGCCGCCTGCAGGCAAAGCCTTCAATAATGGCTGAGCAAATAAATGAAAGATATCTGGCGCCCAATAGACTAAACATACAAAGACAACAATAATGGCTAAGCCAGCTTTGATAACACGATCACGCAATTCATATAAGTGCGATAGAAAAGACTCTTGTAATCCTGAATCTTCAGTGGAATGATTTTCTGACATGCGGTGATATTTTTATTTTTACTTGCTGGCGCTGTGATGAAAGCGCTTCATTCTGGCAGCGCCAGATTGCACGCGAGAACGAATTCCGGCAGAACGTTTAAACCAAATCGGTCTAGCGGCACGCCGAACGCCCCAGCTATTCCGCCCCTGGCGCTTACTCTTACGCAAGACCTCTTTTTCATCAATGGGGGGCTTCTCAAAACTAGTCTCAAAGATATCTGCTTGATCGCTGAGATTGGCATTTGCCTCTTGAACTGTAGAGTGAATACTGTTTTCAACTTCTTTAAGGGCTGAAGCACTTTCTTCACGGAACTTTTTAAATTCCTCAACTTCCATCTGGCGATTGACTTCTGACTTCACGTCAGCCATATAGCGTTGTGCACGGCCAAATAAATTACCGGCCATGCGAGCGACTTTAGGTAAGCGCTCTGGTCCTACGACTACTAAAGCGACAACTGCAATCAGCGCAAGTTTTGAAACTCCAAGATCAATCATTTATCGCGGTGATTTAAATGCGGCATGAATTTCTGTGCGCTATCAATAATTACTTATTGACGTCTTTAGCATGTACATCAACTGTTTTTTCTGCAGTTGCTGAACCTTGCTGAATTTGCTCTTTTGGCTCTTCAGATGTTTTCATACCATCCTTGAAACCTTTCACGGCGCCGCCTAAGTCTTGGCCAATATTGCGCAATTTTTTGGTACCGAATACCAACATCACGATGACCAAAACAATTAACCAATGCCAAATGCTAAATGAACCCATTTTTAATCTCCTTGGATTATTTTTTCCAAGGGCGCGGACCGCCCATCACATGTAAATGCAAGTGATAAACCTCCTGCCCCCCATCTACACCATTGTTTACCATCAACCTAAAGCCACCATCCTTACCTGGACGGCAACCCTGCTCTTTGGCAAGCCGAGGTGCTAATTCCATCATTCTACCTAGCAAAGGGGCATCAATGCTTTCTGCGGACTCTAGCATGGGTAAATGTTTCTTAGGAATCATCAAGAAATGCACTGGCGCAGCGGGATTGATATCTTTAAATGCGTAAATCTCTTCGTCCTCATAAACCTTCTGGGACGGAATTAAACCTTGAGAAATCTTACAAAACAGGCAATTAGGATCTTGTGACATGGTCTATTTCGCGCTCACTCTTTACCAGAGGCTTTTCTAGCAGCCTTCTCTTCAATGCCAGATGTTCCCAAACGGCGATCGAGCTCTGACATCACATCTTCTGGACGTAAATTAAATTGAGACAGCGCGATCAAACAATGAAACCAAAGATCCGCCATTTCTCCAACGAGCAGCTTTTGTTGCTCACTTGCTAAATTCGAGCTACGAGAATCCTTCGCAGCCATCACTGCCTCAGTAGCTTCCTCTCCAATCTTTTTGAGGATGCCATCGTCACCCTTAGAAAAGAGTAATGCGGTATAGGAAGTTTTGGGGTCAGCTTGTCCTGCTTTAAAAGCATCACGACGTTGATCCACGACATCAGCCAAATGGGCTAATACAGAATCTAAATTGGTAGGTTTATTTGCAGAGCTGGTCATAAGGCCATTTTATGTCTTTTAAGCAAAGGGCTTTAGCTTGTTTATTCTTTAGCAATCGACTGATCAACCCAAACTGCCTTGGCTAAGTCCCACTGCTTAAAGAAGCAACTATGCTCGCCCGTATGGCATGCAATCCCATCTTTTTGCTCGACTATCAGCAAAATCGTGTCGCCATCACAATCCAAGCGAATTTCTTTGACCTTTTGGGTGTGACCAGATTCCTCACCCTTATGCCACAGCTTTTGTCGTGAGCGCGTCCAATAAACCGCTTCGCCCAAACGCAAGGTCGCTATTAAAGCATCACGATTCATCCAAGCCATCATCAAGATATCCTTGCTGCCAAACTCTTGTGCAATAACTGGCACTAGGCCTTGTTCATTCCAAGTGACGGCATCGACCAAGGCTTGGTCTTGAAGATTTTTATTCATATCTGACATTGGCTCAATTTTGACAGAATTGTGATGATCAAACCAAATAAGTAGATGCCAGGGCTTGCTGTAATGACCCGCCCTGCCTCATGGACACTTACTTTATTTGTGTGTATGATGTGTATAAAGCTTATCATTTGCGGATGAATAGCAAAGAACTCATTAAGGCATTAGAAAAAGATGGGTGGGTGTTACGGGGCTCAAAAGGCTCTCATCATGTTTTTAATCATCCCCATAAAGCTGGAAACATCACTGCTCCTCATCCCAAAAAGGATTTAGGAATTGGATTAGTTCAAAAGCTACTGAAACAAGCAGGAATGAAATAAAGGAATCATCATGAAATATCCAATCGCAATTGAATCTGGTGGAGAAAAGTTGGCATGGGGCGTAATCGTTCCCGACTTACCCGGCTGCTTCTCAGCTGCCGATAGCGGAATTGATGAAGCAATTGAAAATGCCAAAGAAGCGATTGAACTTTGGATAGAGGCAGCATTAGATGCTGGTGAAGATATACCGAAGCCTAGCCCTATTACTAATTTACAGAAGAAGAAAGAGTTCAAGGGATATATTTGGGCAATTGCCGAGATTGACCCAGCGTTGCTATCGGACGATATTGAAAGAGTAAATATCTCTTTACCAAAAAGAGTATTAGCAAGGTTGGATGCGAAGGCTAAATCAGCCGGAGAAAATCGCTCTGCTTTTATCGCTCATATGGCGATCAGCGCTTAAAAGCGATCCCTAAATCCGAACCGGGATACCTTGGGCAGCCATATATTCTTTTGCCTGGCCCACAGTGAATTCACCGTAATGGAAAATGCTGGCAGCCAATACCGCATCAGCATGCCCTTGAGTAATACCATCAACTAAATGCTGCAAACTACCCACTCCACCCGACGCAATGACTGGAACTGAAACGGCATCGCTCACAGCTGCAGTTAGTGCCAAATCGAAACCGTCTTTACTACCATCCCGATTCATACTAGTAAGTAAAATTTCTCCCGCGCCACGCTGTGCCACTTCTTTGGCCCACTGAACAACATCAATGCCAGTTGCCGTTCTACCGCCATGGGTAAATACTTCCCAATTCCCAGCATCTGTTTGTTTAGCATCGATCGCAACTACGATGCACTGAGAACCATAATATGCAGCGGCATCTGATACCAAATCCGGATTAGCAACCGCTGAAGAATTCATACTCACTTTATCTGCGCCAGCATTGAGTAAGCGTCGCACATCAGCTACCGCACGCACCCCACCTCCTACAGTCAGCGGAATAAACACTTGGGATGCAACATCCTCAATGATGTGCAAAATCAGGTCACGCCCATCAGAAGTTGCAGTGATGTCTAGAAAGGTCAGCTCATCAGCGCCTTGTGTGTCGTAACGCTTGGCAATTTCTACTGGATCACCTGCATCACGCAGGCCAACGAAGTTCACACCTTTAACAACGCGCCCTGCAGTGACATCCAAGCAAGGAATAATTCGTTTGGTTAACACTAGATGATTTTCTTTGCGTATTTGAGAGTTAACTCATCAGCATATTTTTGCGCTTTAGCAAGATCCAGATCACCTGCATAAATCGAGCGGCCAGCAATGACACCCATTACGCCCTCTTCTTCCGCTTTACACAAAGCTTCAATGTCTTGGTTATTGGAGAGTCCGCCGCTAGCAATTACCGGAATACGGATAGCTTGGGCCAATTTAATCGTGGCATCAATATTCACGCCTTTGAGCATGCCATCGCGCCCAATATCGGTATAGATGATGGCTTCTACGCCCCAGTCTTCAAACTTCTTAGCAAGATCAATGACCTCATGGCCAGTAATCTTGCTCCAGCCATCAGTCGCCACTTTGCCATCGCGCGCATCCAAACCAACCATCACATGACCAGGAAAAGCAGTACACGCATCTTGTACAAAACCAGGATTCTTCACTGCTGCAGTACCAATAATCACAGTACTAATGCCATCATCGAGTAAACGCTCTATCGTTTCAAGATCACGAATGCCACCGCCGAGTTGAACCGGGATTTCATCTCCGACTGCTTTGAGAATCGATTTGATCGCAGATTCGTTTTTAAGTTTGCCTGCGAATGCGCCATTGAGATCTACTAAATGCAAACGACGTGCGCCTTTACTAATCCAGTGGGCGGCCATTGCACCAGGATCCTCTGAGAACACCGTGGCTTTATCCATATCACCTTGTTCAAGTCGAACACAGTGGCCGTCTTTGAGATCAATTGCGGGAATCAGCAGCATAGCAAAAGGTTAAAAATATTAAGGTCGCCAAGAAACAAAATTTTGATAAAGCTTTAATCCGTATTCTGCACTTTTTTCTGGATGAAACTGCGTAGCAAAAATATTATCGCGTGCCACTGCAGATGTAAACCAATCTCCATATTCAGTAGATCCTGCAGTATCTTCTTTGCGCTGCGGCACAACATAGTAGCTATGCACAAAATAAAAACTGCTTAAATTCGGGATTCCAGCCCATAAAGGGTGTTTTTTGTCCTGCCGCACCTGATTCCAGCCCATATGCGGGACTTTATAAGCTGAGCCATCGGCCTGCTTTTTGCCTGCCAATTCGAAACGACGGACCTCACCCGGAATCAAGCCCAAACAGGGAGTCCATTCAGCTTTTTCGCTAGCACGCACTTCTGCACTGCGATCACACAACATTTGCTCGCCCACACAAACTCCTAGCAAGGGTTTAGCTTTAGCGGCTTCTAATAAAGCTTCTAATAGTCCGGACTCTTGTAAGTGCTTCATGCAATCTGGCATTGCGCCTTGACCAGGCAATACCACGCGATCTGCAGCACGAATTTCTTCAGGCTGATGCGCAATCAGCACATTGTCACATGGAGCAACATGATGAAACGCCTGATACACAGAACGAAGATTACCCATTCCGTAATCTACGATCGCAATGGTTTGCGCCAATTTGGTTTGTCTTTCGCTGTTGTCTTCTGAGCAACTATGGAGTATCTAAATTAGAGACTTCCCTTAGTTGAAGGAACGGCGCCAGATGCGCGCGGATCAATTGCCAAAGCCATGCGCAGGGCACGACCAAAGGCCTTGAACACTGTTTCAATCTGGTGATGAGCATTAATGCCACGCAAGTTATCAATATGCAAAGTGACTCCCGCGTGATTCACAAAACCGCGGAAAAATTCAATACTCAGATCGACATCGAAATCACCTACACGAGCACGGGTAAATGGCACATTAAATTCTAGGCCAGGGCGACCAGAAAAATCTACTACAACTCGTGAGAGGGTTTCATCCAAAGGAACATAAGAATGGCCATAACGGGTAATGCCCGCTTTATCGCCTACTGCCTTTGCAAAAGCTTGTCCTAAGGTAATGCCCACATCTTCAACAGTGTGATGATCATCAATATGGGTGTCACCCTTGGCAACAACCCTTAGGTCAATCATGCCGTGACGGGCAATCTGATCGAGCATATGGTCAAGAAAAGGGACTCCCGAGGCTAATTCAGCCTTACCGGTGCCATCTAAATTGATGACTATTTGAATTTTGGTTTCCGAAGTGTTTCGGGTAACGTCGGCTTGCCGCATGCTTCAGTGCGCCGCGAGGCGAAGTGTTGATTGAAGCCTCATAATATCATTCCTAGAAGCAAGATAAATGTTGATATTGCTGTACTTTCTTTTAAATTTTTGACTTGAGTACCCTATGAGCCGCTTTTGGAGCCCCGTTGTTCAAACCCTCACCCCCTACGTTCCCGGGGAGCAACCGCAAATGCGGCGCTTGGTAAAGCTCAATACCAATGAGAGCCCCTATGGCCCATCGCCCAAAGCGATTGCCGCCATTAGCGCCCAAAACAATGTAGATTTACGTCTTTATCCCGATCCTGAAGGTACTGATCTCAAAAAAGCCATCGCTAAATTGCATGGCCTCAACCCAAACCAAGTCTTTTTAGGCAATGGCTCAGATGAAGTCCTGGCGCACGTTTTTGCTGGACTTCTCAAACATAGCAAACCCGTTCATTTTCCAGATATCACGTATAGCTTTTATCCCGTCTACTGCAAGTTATTTGGCATTGAGTACAAAACAGTTCCTTTGGGTCAGAATTTTGAAATCAATACTGCTGATTACCAAACACCTAATGGCGGAATTATTTTTCCCAACCCAAACGCGCCTACCGGCAGAGGTATTTCTCGCGCCGAAATTGAAACACTACTTAGTAGCAATAAAGAATCTGTAATAGTGATCGATGAAGCATACGTAGATTACGGTACTGAATCTTGCATTCCACTCTTACGCAGCCCTAGCTGCCCAGAAAATCTTCTGGTTGTTCATACACTTTCTAAATCACGCGCTCTGGCTGGTCTACGCGTTGGTTTTGCTGTTGGTCACCCAACACTGATTGAAGGCTTAGAGCGGGTTAAGAATAGCTTTAACTCTTACCCACTGGGCCGTTTGGCTCAAGTGGGAGCTATTGCAGCCATTGAAGATCAAGACCATCTCGAGTCTACTTGTGAGAAGGTGATGCAAACACGTAGCAAGTTAGTAAATGACTTGAGCGCTCTAGGATTTGAGACTTTACCTTCGAGTGCGAACTTTATTTTTACCCGTCATCCTAAACATGCCGGTGCCGTGCTGTATCAAGCCTTGCGAGATCGCGGCATCATCGT
>CANGHN010000044.1 GCA_947453825.1 Betaproteobacteria bacterium | reverse complement strand
TTAACCATCACAGTCAAGCCGCCTTTAACCTTACCAGTAACAGTACCGGTAACGATCTCAGCTTGCTCGAGCGCTTTTTCCAAATTCATCCATGAAGCTAAGCGTTTTGCTTTGTCACGGGAAAGGATTGTGTCGCCATAGCCGTTCTCTAGAGCGTCAATAGCAACAGAAACGAAATCGCCAGGAGCTACTTCAATCTCGCCAGCGTCGTTATGGAATTCTTCAACAGGAATAAACGCTTCAGACTTCAAGCCAGCGTTAACAACGACGAAGTTATGGTCGATGCGAAGGACTTCAGCCGAAATAACTTGGCCGGTCTTCATATTCGATCGGGTTAATGATTCTTCAAATAGTTCTGCAAATGATTCAGACATGTGTATTCACTTTGTGCCGTCAGAAGGCCCGACGGGTTAGGTTAAAAAAGTCTTAAAGAAACACGCTAATGAAAAGATCGCGTTGTGGAGTTTCTTAAGACACCAAAAACTACTGCTTGTAAAACTGACTCTTGCTACAGCGCTGCTTGCAAAACTAGGTAATCACAGATTGATACCAATCCAAAACCGTCTTAACTGCTTGATCTATCGAAAGATCTGATGTTTCAAGCACTTTTGCACCTTCTGCGATCACTAAAGGGGCGGCGCCTCGACTACTATCCCGGGCATCCCGCTCCTGCAAATCCTGCAGTAAGTCAGAAAGTTTAGCAGAAATTCCCTTAGCTATCAATTGCTTATAACGACGTTCCGCTCTAGCTTGGGCTGATGCAGTCAAGAAAACCTTCAAAACTGCATCTGGAAATATCACGCTGGCCATATCCCGGCCATCTGCCACCAAGCCCGGAGACTGCCGAAAACCGCGTTGTAAGCCCACTAAAGCCGTCCGAACCTCAGGATGAACCGCCAAGGCAGACGCCCGCAGGCCAATGTTTTCGGTCCGAATGGCGTCTGTAACATCCTCACCATCCAGTAAAATTTGATTATTATTGAATGAAATCAATAACTTAGGGACCAAAAAGCCTAATTCGGCGGCGTTTTTGACATCTATTCCCAATTTTTCGCTAGCCAGAGCAACTAAGCGATACAGCGCCCCACTATCCAAATAATGAAAACCCAGTTTTTGTGCCACTAAGGAAGCGACTGTCCCTTTGCCTGAGGCGGTAGGACCATCAATGGCGATAACTGGGTAATTACTCATGAGATCTTTTTTAAATTAATTTACAACTTTCGCAAATTCTGCAAAGTAAGTTGGGAAGGTTTTTGCTACGCAATTGGGATCATTAATCTTTAAAGCATTGGGACCAAATGTAGCAAGTGAGAAACACATCGCCATGCGATGGTCATCATAGGTATCGATTCCTTCACTAGGCGACTTCCAATCACTTATTGCTGCTGGTGCTTGAACAACAATGTAGTCCGCACCTTCTTCAACGATGGCGCCAACTTTTTTTAATTCTTTTGCCATGGCAGCAATACGATCAGTTTCTTTCACGCGCCAGCTAGCAATATTATTTAAACGAGTAGGCCCTTCTGCAAACAATGCAGCAACTGCAAGCGTCATAGCTGCATCCGGAATTTTGGCGCAATCTATCGTGATGCCATTAAGTTTGCCATTGGCATTCTTCACGCCAGAGACTTCAATCCAATCTTCGCCGGCAGTAACCTTCGCGCCCATCGAACTCAGTGCATCTGCAAAAGCCACATCCCCTTGAATACTGTCATTACCTACACCCAGGACCCTAACAGGGCCACCACCAATAGCTCCCAGCGCCAAGAAGTAAGACGCCGAAGATGCATCGCCTTCAACAGATAGCTGCCCTGGACTTTGATAAACAGCATCTGCTGTTTTAGCCGGAATCACAAATGAGTGTGCGTCAGGACAAGACACTGTCACACCAAATCGCGCCATCAGTTTTAAGGTGATATCAATATAGGGGCGAGAAATCAACTCACCAATAACTTCAATACGAACAGGTTTGGTTGCCAGCAAGGGTAAGGCCATGAGTAAAGCAGTTAAGAACTGGCTTGAAACATCGCCACGTACTTTCACTACATCTTCAATCTTGATATCTGCCGCCAAAATCTGAATTGGGGGATAACCTGCTTCTAACTCATACTCAATCTTGGCGCCCACTTGGCGCAAGCCATCAACCAAATCCCGAATTGGTCTTTCATGCATCCGCGCAATACCAGATAAACGGTAGTTACCACCTTGCATAGCAAGCGCCGCTGTCAACGGACGAATTGCTGTACCTGCGTTACCCATAAAAAGATCAGCCTCACGCACTGGGAATTTACCGCCACAACCTTTAACGACACAAACGTTGTCCGCCTGATCCGTTACTGATAAACCCAGTTGTCGCAAAGCATTACGCATCACCTGCGTGTCATCGGCGTCCAATAAATTCTTGAGAGTCGTCGTACCAGAGGCGAGCGCCGCCAAAAGTAGTGCGCGATTCGAGATACTTTTTGAACCAGGCAACACAATCGAACCTTGAGCTCGCTGAAATGGTCCAATCTGAATGCTAGGTAAACCGCTCATCAAGCTCCATCCAAATCTTGACGCGCTTTACTTGCCTTACTGAATAATTTCTCTAGACCGGCACCATCATTTTCAGCAACCAATTTACGCATATGATTCACGATTAAGAGGTATTGATCTAACTCTTTCAAAATTGCCTTACGATTACCCAAACAGATATCACGCCACATTTCTGGGCTAGATGCCGCAATGCGAGTGAAATCTTTAAAACCAGCGCCAACATGGCCGAGCTTTTGATCTGCATCCTCTGAATTGACTACGCTAGCCATCAAGGCGTAAGAAAGCAGATGAGGTAAATGGGATACAGCAGCATAAATTGCATCATGTTGCACGCTACCAATCTTTTTCACCTCAGAGCCCACTGATTCCCAAAAGCCTGTTATCAAAGCAGTATCTTCAGGAGAGTTCTCTTGCAAAGGACAAATAATGGTTTGCTTGCCTTGAAATAAATCTGCCTTAGCGGCACTAGCGCCGTGCTGTGCGCCACCCGCAATGGGGTGTGCTGGAACAAACTGGCAGGCTTTTTTACCTAATACTTCTTTAGCAGACAAAATCACATCGCCCTTAGTACTCCCAGCATCTGTAATCATCGTGCGAGGCTCTAAGTGTGGCTCAATGACTTCAAATGCCATACGCATTTGGGCTACTGGCATGCACAGCACAATCACATCAGATTGTTTTGTTGCCTCTATCAAGTCGACTACAGCATCAATTGCGCCCATTTTCTGCGCTTGATCTAAATTAGCTTTACTACGACCCACCCCAAGCACTTTGGTAACAACACCAGCTTGCTTCAAAGCTAATCCCAAAGATGCTCCGATTAAACCTACGCCCACAATAGTGACGGTGCCGTAATTGCTTGAGGGATTGATGATGGTCATAGGTAGATGAATGAGTAAACTTACTATTGCGCCAAGATCGCTTTGAAAGCCTCGATAAAGGCTGCGTTTTCTTCTGGCAAACCAATGGAGATGCGAAGCCACTTTGGCAAACCATAGTTACCAACAGGGCGAACAATAATGCCGCGTTTGAGCAATTCTAAGTTGATACGCACACCCGCTTGATCATCATCACCCACCTTAACCAATACAAAATTTCCGGCGGAAGGTAAATACTCAAGACCTAATTCATCAAAGGCTTTTGTTAACTGCGCATAGCCTGCACGGTTTAACTCGAAACCTTGCCGCAAGAATGCTGTATCTTGAAACGCTGCAATTGCTGCAGCCTGTGCCAAGCTATTCACATTAAATGGCTGACGAATACGATTGAGTAAATCCGTTAAGACAGGCTGGGCTATACCATAACCAATTCGCAAACCAGCCAAACCATAGGCTTTAGAAAAGCTGCGCGACAACACCATGTTTGGAAAACGCTTTACCCAAGCGATAGCATCATAGCGCTGCTCGGGGGCAAGATATTCGTTATAGGCCTCATCTAAAACTACGACTACATGTGATGGCACGGCCACTAAAAAATCTTCAATTTCTTTTGGTGTGAGATAGCTACCTGTAGGATTATTGGGGTTAGCCACAAAGACTAGCTTTGCTTTATCTCCCGCAGCTTTCACGGCCGCTAACATTGCAGGCAAGTCATGCCCATAAGCTGGAGTCGGCGGTACTTCCACCGCTTTTGCACCTACTGCTTGAGTTGCTAGGGGGTAAACAGCAAATGCGTGGCGAGAAAAAATGACCTCGTCTCCATTTTGTGCAACAGCACGAGCAGCCAATTCCAAAATATCGTTGCTACCGTTGCCCAATGTAATCCAATCTGCCGGCACACCTAAACGCGCAGAAAGCACCTTTTTCAATTCAAACCCATTGGAGTCAGGATAACGACCTAACTCACTCGCCGCTTTGAGCATGGCATCTTGTGCAGACTTTGGCATTCCCAAAGGATTCTCATTGGAGGCCAGCTTCACAATCTTGTTTTCATCCAAGCCGTATTCACGCGCAACTTCGCTAATCGGACGCCCCCCAATATAGGGTGCAATCTCATGAATGTGTTTTAAGCCAATCTTGGAAGTCATTCGCAGGTTTGCTAATTTATTTACTAATTGATCTTCTCAGCGTTCAGGCTGAGTGAGGATAAGAACCTAGGTTCTTATAGAACGCTGCAGTTGCTTTTAATTCCTCTAAGGCCTTGACCACTTTGGCATCCTCAGCATGACCAGCGATATCAATGTAAAAATGATATTCCCAGGTACCTTTTCGAGCGGGACGAGACTCAAAGCGATTCATGGATACACCATGCTTTGCTAAAGGAGCCAGTAAACGATGAACAGCACCCGGCTGGTTATCAACCGATAAGACGAGAGATGTTTGATCTTGTCCAGTTGGCTGGCATTCATAGGCTCCAACAATCACAAAGCGCGTGCGATTATGGGGATCATCCTGAATCTGCGCAGCTACTGCCTGCAAACCATAAGTCTCTTGCGCAGGATCCCCGGCGATCGCCGCTAGAGTCGGATCACTGGCAGCCATACGAGCAGCTTCAGCATTGCTGCTGACTGCTTGGCGCTTTAAATGTGGTGCATGTAGGCTCAACCATTGTTGGCACTGTGCTAATGCTTGTGCATGAGCACAAACCGTAGTCACGCCATCCAAGCTTCCGCTCTTTGTTAAAAGATGATGACGAATCGGCAATACTACTTCGCCGCTAATTCGCATAGAAGAATCCAAGAGCAAATCTAATGTGCGTGAAATGGCACCTTCGCTCGAGTTCTCAACGGGGACTACGCCAAATTGCGCAGCACCCTTTTCTACCGATTTAAAGACTTCATCTAGACTTGCGCAAGGCAAGCCAGCAATGGAGTGACCGAAATAGGTTTGGGCAGCCTGTTCAGAAAAGGTACCTGCTGGCCCAAGATAAGCAATAGTTTGACGGGCTTCTAAAGCTCTGCATGCCGACATCACTTCGCGCCAAATAGCAGCAATGCCATCTGGCAATAACGGGCCAACATTTAATTCTTGTAGACGAGCAATCACCTGACGTTCACGCTCAGGACGGAACACCGGGGAAGAGAAGCCTCCTTTAACGTGGCCAACCTCTTGTGCTGCTTGCGCACGCTGAGTTAGTAAATCTAAAATCTTTGCATCCAATGCATCGATTTTTTCTCTCAAAGGTGCGAGGCGCTGTTCTTCAGTACTCATTAAGCCCGCCTTTCAAAATCACGCATAAAATCGACTAAGGCTTTTACGCCCTCTAATGGCATTGCGTTGTAAATACTTGCTCGCATACCACCCGCAGCTTTGTGCCCACGTAAAGCCACCAAACCAGCAGCACTCGATTGCGCTAAGAATTCTGCATTCAAAGACTCATCCTTTAGGAAAAAAGTCACGTTCATGCGCGAGCGATATTCTTTGGCAACGCGATTTTCATACAAATTACTTTGATCCAAGAACTGATAGAGCAAGTCAGCCTTGGCTTGGTTACGCTTTTCAATAACCTTAACACCACCTTGCTGAAGAAGCCACTTAAATCCGAGACCGGCCATATAGATTGAAAAAGTTGGCGGAGTATTAATCATCGACTGGGTATTGGCCTGTATAGCCCAATCCCAAATGGTCGGGGTGATGCCCATGCTGTGGCCAATCAGATCTTTACGAACAATCACAATCGTCACACCAGCAGGACCAATATTTTTCTGGGCGCCAGCAAACCAAACGCCACATTTAGTGATGTCCATCTCTTTAGAGAGGATGTTGCTGGAGATGTCCGCTACCAAAGGAATACCACCAACATCAGGCGCGTCCGGAAACTCCACGCCGCCGATCGTTTCATTCGCGCAGTAATGCACATAAGCAGCATCCCTAGATAACTGCCAAGTCGATCTTGCAGGAACCGTATTGAATTTTTCTGCCGCAGAAGAGGCTACTAAATTGGCCGTGCCGTATTTCTGCGCCTCTTTAAATGATTTTTCTGACCATATACCAGTCACCAAAAAATCAGCCTTAGGGCCATTCTTTGCTAATGGCATCAGATTCATTGGGATGGCCGCGTTTTGTCCAATGCCGCCACCTTGCAAGAGCAAGATCTCATAAGAATCTGGAATGTTCATCAAAGTGCGCAGATCTCGTAGCACCTCCTCATACACTTCCATGAACTCTTTACTGCGATGGCTAATCTCCATCACGCTGGTACCGAGTCCATGCCAATTGAGCATTTCATCAGCAGCCTGCTGCAACACTTCTTCAGGCAATGTAGCCGGCCCCGCAGCGAAATTAAAAATGCGGCGGTCGAAACTCATGATCTTAACTAGCTCTGCAGTGACGCCTTAAGCGTCACCCGCCACATCAGAATTGGAATCTGTCGCTGGATCAGCAGAAACATCGCCTTCCTCTGCATCATCAGTCTCATCGTCAGAATCGCTTTCAGCAATACGCTGCAAGCCAGACAAACGAGTACCTTCATCCACATTGATTAAGGTGACACCCTGCGTAGCACGACCCATCTCACGAATTTCAGAGACGCGTGTGCGTACCAGAACACCGCCTGTAGTAATCAGCATGATTTGGTCTTCTGGTGACACTAAGGAAGCAGCAACTACTTTGCCGTTACGCTCTGATGTCTGAATTGCAATCATGCCCTTTGTACCGCGACCATGACGTGTGTATTCAGCAATTGGCGTGCGCTTCCCATAACCATTTTCAGTTGCGGTTAACACGCTGCTTGGAATTGCAACGCCACTGGCATCAACCACTGCAGCCTCAGCACCCTCAGCAGCCTCAGCTGGAGCAACCAACATAGCAATCACTTGATGACCATCACCCAAGTTCATACCGCGCACACCACGTGCCGTGCGGCCCATTGGGCGAACATCATTCTCATCAAAGCGCACTGCTTTACCAGCATCAGAGAACAACATCACATCATGCTGGCCATCTGTAATCGCTGCACCAACCAAGAAATCGCCTTCATTTAAGTCGACAGCAATAATGCCGGCCTTACGTGGATTAGAGAAATCCGATAAGCGTGTCTTCTTCACTGTTCCTAAGCTAGTAGCCATAAAGACGTATTGATCATCTTGATAACCCTTAATCGGGAGAATCACAGTGATCTTCTCGCCTTCGATCAAGGGGAACATATTGACGATTGGTTTACCGCGTGAAGTGCGACTACCTTGCGGTACCTCCCACACTTTGAGCCAATACATACGACCACGATCAGAGAAGCAAAGAATCGCATCATGCGTATTTGCTACGAATAAAGTATCAATCCAGTCTTCATCTTTAGTAGCGGCAGCTTGCTTGCCACGACCACCGCGTTTTTGTGCACGGTACTCGCTCAGTGGCTGACTCTTCATATAGCCAGTATGAGAAAGCGTGACCACCATATCTTGTGGCGTGATCAAATCTTCGGTGAAAAGTTCAGTGGCGTTCATCTCGATGAACGAACGGCGTCCAGAATCACCGCCTGCTTTACCAAACTCGGCTTGAACTTCTTTGAGCTCACTCTCAATCACAGAAGTAACACGCTCAGGCTTCGCCAACAAATCTAACAAGTCAGAAATTTCTGCCATGACTTCTTTGTATTCATTAACAATTTTATCTTGCTCAAGGCCAGTCAAGCGTTGCAAACGCATTTGCAAAATTTCTTGGGCTTGGCTATCTGAGAGGCGATACAAACCAGTGGTCTGCATGCCGTACTCAGGCAATAAACCTTCTGGACGATAAGCGTTGCGGCCACCTGGTGTATCAGTCTCAGCACGTGCCAACATCTCACGCACCATTGAAGAATCCCAGGCCTTGCCCATCAGCTCTTGCTTAGCTATTACTGGGTTTGCAGCCGCTTTAATAATCGCAATGAACTCATCGATATTTGCCAGCGCAACAGCGAGACCCTCTAATACATGACCACGCTCGCGCGCTTTACGTAATTCAAAAATCGTGCGACGTGTAACGACTTCGCGACGATGCTGCAAGAAGTATTCGAGCATCTGCTTCAGGTTGAGCAAGCGTGGTTGGTTATCCACTAATGCCACCATGTTCATGCCGAAGTTATCTTGCAACTGAGTACTCTTGTACAAATTATTGAGAACGACTTCAGGCACTTCACCGCGCTTGAGTTCGATCACAACACGCATACCGGATTTATCTGATTCGTCACGCAAATCAGAAATGCCTTCAACTTTTTTCTCATTCACCAACTCAGCAATCCGCTCGAGCAAGTTCTTTTTGTTTACCTGGTATGGCAACTCATCAACGATGATGGCTTGACGCGCGCCTTTGTCGATATCTTCGAAATGAGTCTTAGCGCGCATGACAACACGACCACGACCAGTTCTATACCCCTCGCGAACCCCTTGAACGCCGTAAATAATGCCGGCGGTCGGGAAATCTGGGGCTGGAATAATCTCAATCAGCTCATCAATGGAGCATTCTGGGTTGTGAAGCACGTGTAAACAGGCTGTAACCACCTCATCTAGGTTATGAGGAGGAATATTGGTGGCCATACCCACGGCGATGCCTGAGCTGCCGTTAATCAGCAAATTAGGCACTTTGGCAGGCAGAATCAGAGGTTCTTTTTCGCTACCGTCGTAATTTGGCCCAAAATCAACGGTTTCCTTGTCCAAATCGGCCAAAAGCTCATGGGCGATCTTGCGGAGGCGAATCTCGGTATACCGCATCGCAGCAGCGTTATCGCCGTCTACGGAGCCAAAGTTACCCTGGCCGTCAACCAGCATATAGCGCAGGGAGAAATCCTGGGCCATACGAACGATCGTGTCATACACCGCAGAATCACC
The DNA here is from genome assembly GCA_947453825.1 of Betaproteobacteria bacterium. Taxonomy (GTDB): domain Bacteria; phylum Pseudomonadota; class Gammaproteobacteria; order Burkholderiales; family Burkholderiaceae; genus Polynucleobacter. The sequence goes on along the minus strand of CANGHN010000044.1, from coordinate 87 downwards.
GTGCGGATGGTATTTACCGATTACATCGCCAACTATACGGGCAGATTTTTTGTAAGCTCGGTTCCAATCGTTGTTTAATTCATACAT
>CANGHN010000043.1 GCA_947453825.1 Betaproteobacteria bacterium | reverse complement strand
CCATGAATATCTGTTTCGAATCCTGGGAACTTCTCATTGAAGTCCCTAGCAAAGTAGAGATAGTCAATGATGCGTTTGTTAAAGCGCTCACCAGGAATCAGCAATGGAATACCTGGTGGGTATGGCGTTACCAACATGGCTGTTACGCGCCCTTCTAACTGATCGAGTGGTACACGATCGACTTCTTTATGCGCCATCTTGGCCCAAGCTTCAGAAGGCATCATGGCCGGAACCATATCAGAGGTATACATCTCTGTAGTCATGCGCGCTACATTGCGGCCCTTGTAGAACTCATGAATTTGCTGGCAGATATCTTTTAAACCTACACGCTCATAGCGAGGGTGCTTAGCTACAAATTCTGGCAACACCTTCCAGAGCGGAGCATTTTTATCAAAATGGTCTTTGAATTGCTGTAACTCAGTTACCAGGGTGTTCCAGCGACCTTTAGTAATACCAATCGTGAACATGATGAAGAAAGAATATAAGCCGCACTTCTCAACGATCACACCGTGCTCAGCAAGATACTTGGTCACGATGCTGGCCGGAATACCCATCGAACCAAAATTACCCTCAATATCTAAACCAGGCGTAACAACAGTAGCCTTGATTGGGTCGAGCATATTGAAGTCTTTAGCCAATTTGCCAAAGTCATGCCATGCTGCTGAAGGCTCCAAAATCCAATCTGAGCGCTCGCCAATACCCTCTTCAGCTAAATGATCTGGGCCCCAAACCTTGAACCACCAGTCAGCGCCAAACTTATCATCTACCTCGCGCATCGCACGACGGAAGTCCATTGCCTCAGCAATCGACTCTTCAACCAAGGTTGTGCCCCCAGGAGATTCCATCATGGCAGCCGAGACGTCGCACGATGCAATGATGGCGTACTGAGGACTAGTAGAGGTATGCATCAAGTAGGCCTCGTTGAAGCAATCACGATCAAGCTTCGTATCTTCCGCGTCTTGAACCAGTACTTGCGAAGCCTGAGACAAGCCAGCTAACAACTTGTGGGTTGACTGAGTAGCAAACATCAAACTCTTCTTGGTACGCTTACGATCTGAACCAATCGCATGCATATCTTTATAGAAAGGATGGAAGGCAGCGTGTGGCAACCATGCTTCATCGAAATGTAAGGAGTCCACTTTGCCATCGAGCATCTCTTTAATCATCTCAACGTTGTAGACAATACCGTCATAGGTACTTTGTGTCAGCGTCATGACGCGCGGCACTACGTTCTTATCTTTAATGAATGGGTTGGCATCAATTTTCTTCTTAATATTGGACCACTCAAACTCTTCTTTTGGAATGGGGCCAATAATGCCTAAGTGATTACGAGTCGGCATCAAGAAGATCGGAATCGCACCCATCATGGTGATGGAATGAATCACTGACTTATGGCAGTTACGATCGACTAAGACAACGTCACCAGGGGCAACAGTAGAGTGCCAAACGATCTTGTTCGATGTCGATGTGCCATTGGTAACAAAAAACAAATGATCCGCATTAAAAATACGAGCAGCATTACGTTCACTCTGTAATACAGGGCCAGTATGGTCTAGCAGCTGACCTAATTCTTCCACGGCATTACAAACGTCTGCACGCAGCATGTTCTCACCAAAGAACTGGTGGAACATACGGCCCACTGGGCTCTTCAAGAAAGCTACACCACCTGAGTGACCTGGGCAATGCCAAGAATAAGAACCTTCAGACGCGTAGTTAGTTAACGCACGGAAGAATGGCGGCGCTAAAGAATCGAGGTATACCTTGGCTTCACGAATAATGTGGCGCGCTACAAACTCAGGAGTATCTTCATTCATATGAATGAAACCATGCAACTCGCGCAAGATATCGTTTGGCATATGGCGTGATGTACGAGTCTCGCCATATAAGAAAATTGGAATATCTTCATTACGCTTGCGCACTTCAGTAATAAAAGCACGTAAGTTATTTAATGCAGGAAGATCATGATCTTCAGAGTCAGAATCAAACTCTTCATCATCAATAGACACGATAAATGAAGAAGCACGGGAGGCTTGCTGCGCAAACGAAGTTAAATCACCATAGCTTGTTAGGCCAATGACCTCCATACCCTCGGTCTCGATAGCCTCAGCGAGGTCGCGAATACCTGAACCTGAAATATTTTCAGAGCGAAAGTCCTCATCAATGATGATGATTGGGAAACGAAATTTCATAGCTACCCTTTAAGTTCGCGAGCTAGAGTTTGAATAAAGGAAATTAAGTCTTGGGCAGGGTCACGCCCCGCTGACCTTGATACTTGCCACCACGATCTTTATAAGATGTTCCGCACACTTCATCACTCTCAAAGAAGAGTACCTGCGCGCAACCTTCCCCAGCATAAATCTTTGCAGGTAGTGGTGTGGTGTTAGAAAACTCTAAGGTGACATAACCTTCCCACTCGGGCTCGAATGGGGTTACGTTCACAATAATGCCGCAACGAGCATAAGTACTTTTGCCAACACACACAGTCAGCACGCTACGAGGAATCTTGAAATACTCAACCGTTCTAGCCAAAGCGAATGAGTTTGGTGGAATGATGCAGACCTCACCCTTGAAATCGACGAAGGATTGTTCATCGAAATTCTTTGGGTCAACGATGGTGCTATTGATATTGGTAAAGATTTTGAACTCATCGGCGCAACGAATGTCATAGCCATAGCTTGATGTTCCATAGCTCACGATTTTGTTACCGGCAGCATCCTGGCGAATTTGGCCAGGCTCAAATGGGCTGATCATGCCTTGCTCGCCCATGCGGCGGATCCAGTGGTCAGATTTAATAGTCATGCCCGAATTGTAAAACCATCCTGGCTGATGGCCAGAAATTTCTCAAGGGTTTTGCGTAAAAACTACCCGCTCAGGGGCGTTATAGATCTCGAAGTGTTTGCCAGAGCAGCGTGACAGGATGGTGAGATTGGTTTTACGGGCCAACTCCAAGCCCATCAAGGTAACCCCAGAGCGAGTTAAGAGGAAAGGAACACCCATTTGCGCCCCCTTAATAACCATCTCAGACGTTAAACGCCCGGTAGTGAAGAAGATTAAATCCTTACCAGACTTATCTGCCAGCCACATCAAACCAGAGATCGAGTCAACTGCATTGTGGCGGCCCACATCCTCAATGAAATGCAATAGACGCACTCCATCACTTCCCTCCCGCTCAAAAACTGCGCATGCATGTACTGAGCCCGATTTTTTGTAAATCGTGTCATGCTGGCGAATCGAATCAATTAAGGAAACGATTGCCTCTTGGGATAGCCAAGGGCCCTCTGGAAGACGTATCTCTGACATCTCCTCCATCAAGCCACCAAACATAGTGCCTTGGCCACAGCCGGTAGTCACCACCCGCTTGCTAGTTAAGGCATCAATATCAACGGTGCTTCGACGTGTTTTTACGGCGGCAGAGTCTGTTTCCCAGTCGACCTGAATGCTCTCAATATCATCCGGGAACTCTACCAAGCGCTGATTACGTAAATAACCCAATACCAGGGCCTCTGGCGCGCTCCCCAGGGTCATTAGGGTGACGACCTCACGTTTATCCAAATAGATCGTTAAAGGGCGCTCCCCAGGAATATGGGTTAATTTTTTTCGCCCCGCCTCATCCAGCACCTCGACTTCGTGCACTAGGGGCACAGAGGCATTAGACATCTGGATAGTGGGTTTTACAGCCATGAAATGCTTTCGAAATTCGGGTTCAAACTGGAGTTTATCGGGGTTTACAAAGGCTTCAAGGCCTTTACTTTAACCGCAGACTAAAATTGATGCATAAGCCAGCATAATCCTATGTTCACTGTTAATTAACCTTCTTATTTAAGTCCGCTTTACATGAGCAGTCCTCAGCGTCGCCTTCTCGTTACTTCTGCACTGCCATATGCCAATGGCCAGATTCATATCGGCCATTTGGTGGAGTACATCCAAACTGATATTTGGGTGCGCTTTCAGCGGATGCGCGGTCACGAGGTTCACTATGTTGGAGCCGATGACACCCATGGCACTCCGATCATGTTGCGTGCAGAAAAAGAAGGCATCACCCCAAAAGAATTAATCGCCAATGTTTGGAAAGAACATAAGCGCGACTTTGATAACTTCTTCATTTCATTTGATAACTACTACACTACCGATAGTCCTGAGAATGAACAGTTAGCGCAAAGTATTTACCTCAAACTCCGCGATGCTGGTTTGATTGAAAAACGCGCAATCGAGCAAGCTTACGACCCCGTGAAAGAAATGTTCTTGCCAGATCGCTTTATTAAAGGTGAGTGCCCTAAGTGCGGTGCTAAAGATCAGTACGGCGATAACTGTGAAAAATGTGGGGCAACTTATTCTCCTACCGATTTAAAGAATCCTTTTTCGGTAGTGAGTGGTGCAACGCCAATTAAAAAGATTTCGGATCACTATTTCTTTAAGTTATCCGATCCCCGTTGCGAAGCATTTTTACGCGATTGGACTCAAGTCAAAACACCGTTGCAGCCAGAGGCCCGCAACAAGATGAAAGAGTGGGTTGGTCAGCCAGGTGATAGCAAGTTGGGTGACTGGGATATCTCTCGTGATGCCCCCTATTTCGGCTTTGAAATCCCTGATGCGCCAGGCAAGTACTTCTATGTCTGGCTGGATGCGCCAATCGGTTACTACGCTAGCTTTCTCAACTACTGCCAAGCCACAGGCTTGGACTTTGATGAGTGGGTCAAGCCAGATACCACTACCGAGCAATACCATTTCATCGGCAAAGATATCTTGTACTTCCATACCCTCTTCTGGCCCGCGACTTTGCAATTTGCTGGTTATCGCACTCCCACCAATGTATTTGCTCATGGCTTCCTCACGGTAGATGGCGAAAAGATGAGTAAGTCACGTGGCACATTAATTTCTGCCAATAGCGTAATTGAATGCGGTTTTAATCCCGAGTGGTTCCGCTATTACTTTGCTACTAAACTCAATGACAGTATGGAAGATTTGGATCTGAATCTTCAAGATTTCGTTGCGCGCGTTAACAGCGACTTACTTGGCAAGTACATCAATATTGCGAGCCGCAGTGCAGGCTTCTTAGTAAAACGCTTTAGTGGTGTTGTTTCTGATGAAGCAATGAACAATCCACTCTTAAAAGAAATTGCTGCTGCAAGTGAAAAAATTGCAGAACTCTATGAGGGGCGTGAATTTGCAAAAGCACTACGCACTGTGATGGAACTCGCCGATAAGGTAAATGGCTTTGTCGATGAGAATAAGCCATGGGAAATCGCCAAAGATCCAGAACGTGAAGCTGAATTGCAACGGGTTTGTAGTATTACCCTGGAAGCATTCCGGATGATGAGTCTTTATCTCAAGCCGGTAATTCCACAAGTAGTTGCGGGAGTAGAGGCATTTTTGTCTTTGCCAGCACTTTCCTGGAGCGACATCAACACACCGCTTTCCAGCAAAAACCCGATTCAGCCTTATAAGCACCTCATGACCCGCGTAGAAGCGCCTCAAATCGAGGCTTTGCTGGCAGCAAACTTGTAAAAATACCCTGAAAAACCACCTATAATGATGGCTGTAGTCCTTTGATGACTTTTAGAATTAATTATATAAATCATTGAATTTATTGAGTATTTTAGGAAATACCATGGCAAGATATCAATCTGAAATCACCCAGTTCTTAAATGAACTCAAAACCGAGCAGCCAAACCTTGAGGCAGGACAACAAGCGGGTCGCGCTCTACTTTGGGACAAAGAGCCTTTAAGCGCTGAAGATCAGCGCCGCGCCAAAGAAGCCAAGTTGAAACAACGCGCTTACGTGTATTCGAATGACTGAGCCAAGCACTCAGCCAATATCCGATTTAATTGATAGCACCCCTTCTGTAACGGATGGGATGTCGGAAGCGTTCGCCAAGCTCTATGGTGAGCCCCTCTTTAAGCTTCCCACTGATCTTTATATCCCGCCTGATGCACTAGAAGTTTTTCTGGAAGCGTTTGAAGGCCCTCTTGATCTTTTGCTTTACCTCATTCGTAAACAAAATTTCAATGTGCTTGATATTCCAATGGCACAAGTTACTCAACAGTACCTTAGCTACATTGATCAAATTCGTCACACAAACCTTGAGCTCGCTGCCGAGTATTTATTAATGGCAGCCATGTTGATCGAAATTAAATCGCGCATGCTGCTACCAATGAAAAAAGCAGATAGCGAAGAAGAAGTGGAAGATCCGCGTGCTGAATTGGTTCGTCGTCTACTTGAGTACGAACGCATGAAACTAGCAGCCCAAGAGCTTGATCAGATTCCGCAGCAAGGCCGTGACTTCCAAGTAGCGCATGGCTTTATAGATACTACCGTTGCAATTACCTGGCCAGAAGTTAATCTGGATGATTTACAGATGGCCTGGCGCGATGTTCTCCATCGTGCCAAACTCAATCAACACCACACCATCACTCGCGAAGAATTATCCGTGCGCGACTTTATGACTCGGATTTTGCGTCGCCTTCAAAATACCCGCTTTATTGAATTCGGGGAATTGTTTGAAGATGCTATTCAATCTGGCAATGGCATACCCGTAGTGATTGTGAACTTTATTGCTATGCTCGAACTTTCTCGCGAAGCTCTAGTGGAGATTACCCAGGCTGAGCCCTACGCCCCTATTTATGTTCGGCTCGCTTACACGCCTGTCGCATGAAAATCATTAGCGACATACAAGAATTACGTGACCACCTAAGAGGTCAAAACCGCGCTTCCTTTGTACCAACCATGGGTAATCTGCATGAGGGCCATTTGTCACTCATGCGCTTGGCAAGGCAACATGGAGACCCAGTTGTCGCGAGCATCTTTGTGAATCGCCTGCAATTTGGTCCCAATGAAGATTTCGATAGCTACCCGCGCACCATGCAGGCAGATATTGAAAAATTGGAAAAAGAAGGCGTCTATATTTTGTTTGCGCCTACTGAGCGGGACCTCTACCCCCAACCACAAGAATATCGGGTAGATCCACCGCAGCAGCTTGGCGACATCCTTGAAGGTGAGTTCCGTCCAGGGTTCTTTAAAGGGGTTTGCACAGTTGTATTGAAACTCTTTTCTTGCGTACAGCCCAAGGTGGCAGTGTTTGGTAAGAAAGATTATCAGCAGCTCATGATCATTCGCAGAATGGCGAATCAATTTGCCTTACCGGTTGACATCATTCCTGGCGAAACGATTCGTGCAGAAGACGGTCTCGCCCTCTCCTCACGCAATAGCTATCTCTCAGTTGAAGAGCGTGCTGAAGCCCCAGAGCTGCAAAAAGCGCTTAAAGCAGTTCGTGAGCGTGTTATTCAACTGAGGGATCGCAATACTCAATCCATCTCCGAGATTGAAAAGGAAGCTATCGACTCCTTGGCTAAACGTGGCTGGCAGCCTGATTACATAGCGATTCGTCAACAGAGTGATTTAGCACCAGCATCAAACGAGCAATTACAAGCCGGCAAGCCACTCGTCATTCTGACAGCGGCTAAGCTTGGTAAAACTCGCCTGATTGATAACTTAGAGATTTAATCTCTAGCCTTTATAGAGGTACCACCGTAACTCGCTGCACCATTCCTAAATCGGAGTACTGCAGTATTTGGCTGTGCAAGATGTAAGGTCCAACAAAGTCATTGAATCGCATCCTAAACGTTATCGAGGTAGGGTTTTCTGAAGTTCCGCCAGCTGGTAGAGCTACCGTATCGCACCAATAAGGCTTAATCGCTTCGCCATTTACCTTGGTGACATACATTGGATTCACATGAATATGAAACGACTGAGAGACGCTATTAAAGTTAAAGACAGTCCACTCCTCTACAGCACCCAGAATGACATTCTGAATAATGGAGTTAGATCTCTGTAATTGAGGATCGGTAGATTGACTGCTTGATGATTGCGTTAGCCCGTCACCCCCAACCATATTAAATACAATGCTGCGTTTTTTTCCGCCACATCGGGCGAACTCTTCATCGCTAATCGGCTCCAGAAAATTAGATACAGGAAGAGGGGCAGCCGGCATCTTCTCGGCTATCGGTTTCTTAGATTGCTTCTCAAGCACAATCATTTTCGCCAGTACATCTCCTGGCAGTACTGCTGACTGCTTACCCTCTGCAATAGTGACTGGGAGCGACCTTAGTAAGTATGTTCCTGGCGTACCAGCTTTAACAACCACTGAAGAACGATTGCCTGCAGCCAGCTCGATACCTTTGCCACCATTCTCGCGGGCATCAGGAAACTCTTGATATTCCGCACTACCCCAGCCATCCATGGTGTATTGATGCAATACATGCTCATCTAAATTGAGGTTAAGACAATTAAACGTCTGAGTATTGATAAATCGCCACCTTTGCACCTCACCGCTTTCCATCACAATTGTTGGTTGACGCACCCCGTTAATCAATACTGGTTGAGCATCTAGATATTCTTTGCTTGAAGGATTAAGCCCGTGACCTGTTGGATGGTTGGCTAGTTGTGCAAATTTCTCTAATGAACCTTCTTTCACACCGTAGGTTTCATTTGCTTTGCCATTGGCAAAATAGGGTGCCTGAAATAAGAAGATGAGTTCAGCTGCTTGCGCCATCTCTGGCAACTCATCTACAGGCCCTCTTACCATGATGGCACCCTGCATGAGGCTTGCTACTTGTATAGCACTTGAACCATGGAATTGAGGGTGGTAATAAAACGGCCCAGCTGGATGATTAGCCGGTATGTCATAGACATATTGTCGTGAATCGCCCTGCGGTACTACCCCGCCAGAATTGGAATCAACAACATAGTCACCATACTCAGCAAGTTTGGAGTCTGGATAGATTCCAGGGAATACATGAAGTCCATGAGTATGTAAGTTTGTTGTATTGGGCTTCATATATAGAAGCGGATCATTCGGTGCAGCAGGTGGATTTAGAGGTAATTGATTAATCAGCCGAATTCTGAGTTTGTCGCCACCCTTCACGACTAAAGTTGGGCCGGCATAACTAGGTTGGTTAGTGTTGTATCCATAAGCACGCAAAGACACTGGGTATTTATTTTCGGGATCCGCTTCAGATAACTGACCATTCCAATACGATACGGTCAGTGTTACATCCAACACTCCATTTTCTGAAGCGAGCACCGCTGGCTGCACAAAGGTTTGCCGCTGGCCTTCTTTACTACATCCAATAAAGCTAGCTGGAAGTGCAATTCCAGAGGCAACGCCTATACCTAAGCGCAAAAACTCTCTTCGCTGATTTTCTAGTATTGGTTTATTTGCCATACTTAATTTAGGCAATCGTCAAAAAAGGATTTGGGTTCATCTGCTTCAAGTCAGATTTACCAATTTGGTTAGAGGCATTATTTCCCCAGCCCAATAAATGATTTTTCCCAACTGCGATGGAGTGCATTTCTCCAGCCGCAATAGAGCGAATGCCCGATAGATTAGAGACTAAAGTGGGAGTTGATCTTGATTGAAGATCACCCAAGCCAAGTTGGCCAAATCCATTCCAACCCCAAGCGTAGACCTTTCCCGAGGAAGCTAATGCCAGCGAGTAATGCATACCAGTAGCTACAGTAGCAATCTTTTCTGGAAAAGAAATTAATTTGGGGCTATTAATATAGGGTTGAGCACCGCCTCCCGACTGTCCAAAGTGATTGCTACCCCAGCCGTATACCTTGCCCTCAGTCGAGACAGCAAGTGCATGCGTAGAGCCTACAGCGATACTCTTAATCTTGCTTGAGAGTGCAATTGGCTCAGGGCTTGTTACTGTGTGAAGATGACCCAAGCCTAATT
>CANGHN010000042.1 GCA_947453825.1 Betaproteobacteria bacterium | reverse complement strand
TTGAGTTCTGACTCTTTGCCTTTGCGAATAATGGCGACAGTGGCATCTTTGCCAGGTTCTAGCTGCGCAACTTGATTGAGTAGGCCTCTGACATCATCAATGGGCTTGGCATTGACTGATACTAGGACATCTCCTGGCTTTAGGCCCCCTCGTTCTGCTGGGCCACCATCTAGTACGCCAGACAGCAAGACGCCTTTAGTGTTGCCTGGCAGGCCCAAAGACTCAGCTAGTTCCTTTGTGAGGTTTTGGGGCTCAACGCCAATCCAGCCACGCGTTACACCACCATTTTTAATGATGGACTCCATGACTTGTTTCGCTAGGTTGATGGGTATCGCAAAACCGATACCCATTGATCCGCCATTATTGGAATAGATCGCAGTATTAATGCCGATCAAATTTCCTCGAGTATCAATGAGTGCACCACCAGAATTTCCAGGATTAATCGCAGCATCTGTTTGAATAAAGTTTTCAAAGGTATTGATGCCTACATGATCTCGACCAAGCGCTGAAATAATTCCAGAAGTGACCGTTTGCCCAACCCCAAATGGATTACCAATGGCAAGCACAACGTCGCCGACGTGAACAGATTCAATTTTTGCTAGCGTAATCGGTGTGGGAAGTTGCTTTGCCTCAATCTTTAATACAGCAATATCAGTTTCAGGATCGCTACCAATAATTTTGGCTTTTACTTTGCGGCCATCGGCTAGAGCAATATCAATATCATCCGCATCACTGATAACGTGATGATTAGTCAGGATGATTCCTTCTGGGCTAACTAATACCCCCGAACCCAGGCTAGAGCTGGGTTCCTCGTCAGGCGGTTGATCACCAAAAAAGAATTGAAATAAAGGATCGGACGACTTGCCGCCATTACCTTTTCTTGCTTTTGGCTTTTCTGTTGCTTTGCTTGTAAAAATATTGACAACTGCAGGCATCGATCTTTTTACTGCTTCATGATACGAGCCAGGACTGATTGCAGTGCTATCGATTGCGCTCTCTTTGAATGTGACGCTATCCACTAATGAATTGACTTCTACATCTGATAGCCAACTAGGTTTTAGTGTTACCACAATAAACCAAGCCGCCAACAGAATAGTTACCGTTTGCGCAAATAGTAACCAGAGTCGATTGAACATTTTCTAGATCTTCTAAGTAAGAATTATTTTTTTAGGCTGTCGCGAATCTCACGCAGTAAAACAATATCTTCTGGAGTTGGTGAGGGAGGGGGCGCATCCATTAGGCGCACTTTATTGACTACCTTGACCATCTGAAAAATTACAAAAGCCAATAAGACGAAGTTAATCGAAATCGTAATGAAATTGCCATAAGCAAAAATTGGTACTCCGGCCTTTTTGAGGGCATCAAAGGTTCTAGGTACTCCCTCTGGAATATGGCCCAAAACCACAAAAAGGTTAGTAAAGTCGATATGCCCCCCTAAAAGGGTAGAAATCACTGGCATAACGATGTCATTGACCAGGGAGTCGACAATTTTTCCAAAGGCGCCGCCAATAATGACGCCGACCGCTAAATCAATGACATTGCCCTTGACGGCAAAGTCCCGAAATTCCTTCAAAACGCTCATATTTACTCCCTTTTTGGTCTGAATCCACATTAAGCAGAGATTAACCCCATAACTTTCTTGCTTACCCTACTTTTTACTTTAAAATGCTACGTTTAAGCAATTTCCACCCATAAATACCCTTTCTAGGAATTTTGTAAATGAGTGACAAGCCCTCTATGGACAAGGATCGCCGTAACTGGTTGATCGCCACATCAGCAGTTGGTGGCGTAGGCGCAGCTGCGGCCCTTTACCCTTTCGTGGACAGTTTTGAGCCTTCCGAGCGTGCTAAAGCCGCTGGTGCTGCTGTTGAAATTGATATTACTGGCATGAAGCCAGATGAGATGAGAACTGCGGAGTGGCGTGGTAAGCCAGTCTGGGTGGTCCGTCGTACTCCGGAACAAGTTGCCGAGCTCTCTAAGCTCGATGGCGAATTGGCAGATCCTAATTCTTTGCGTGATCCTTCCCAGTTCACGCCTCCATATGCGCAAAATCAATGGCGCTCAATCAAGCCTGAGTATTTAGTAGTTGTTGGTATTTGCACCCATTTAGGTTGTTCTCCATCCGCCAAGTTTGAAGCGGGTGCTCAGCCATCCTTGCCAAGTAGTTGGCCAGGAGGCTTCCTTTGCCCATGCCATGGTTCAACCTTTGATATGGCAGGCCGCGTATATAAAAACAAACCAGCCCCAGATAATCTTGAAGTGCCGCCACATATGTATTTGAGCGACACCAAGATTCTGATCGGCGATGATAAGAAGGCCTAAGGAGAGATAGATGGCATTCCAAGAAAAACAAGTTCCGCCGGGCGCCTCAGGCGCACAAAAGCTGATGGCTTGGGTTGACTCACGTCTTCCTGTGACCGAGGCCTTTAAACGGCACATGAGTGAATACTACGCACCGAAAAACTTAAACTTTTTCTACATTTTTGGCGCTTTAGCAATTGTTGTTTTGGCTATACAGATCATTACCGGTATTTTCTTGGTTATGAACTACAAGCCAGATGCTGCAAAGGCATTTGAGTCTGTTGAATACATCATGCGCGAAGTGCCATTCGGCTGGTTGATTCGCTACATGCACTCCACCGGCGCTTCAATGTTCTTTGTAGTGGTCTACATGCACATGTTCCGTGGCTTGATCTACGGTTCTTATCGTAAGCCACGTGAACTCATTTGGATTTTTGGTTGCGCAATTTTCTTGTGCTTAATGGGTGAGGCATTCTTCGGATACTTGCTTCCATGGGGTCAAATGTCTTATTGGGGCGCTCAAGTGATCGTGAACTTGTTCTCTGCAATTCCTTTCATTGGCCCAGATCTTTCCTTGTGGTTGCGCGGCGACTATGTGGTGGGTGATGCAACCCTCAATCGTTTCTTTGCATTCCACGTGATTGCTATTCCACTAGTCTTAATTGGCTTGGTAGCGGCGCATATTTTGGCATTGCATGAAGTAGGTTCAAATAACCCAGACGGTGTCGAGATTAAGAACAATCTTGACGCTCAAGGTCACCCAGTTGATGGAATCCCGTTCCACCCTTATTACAGCGTTCACGATGTAATGTATCTAGGCGGATTCTTAATTATTTTTGCGAGCATTGTGTTTTTTGCTCCAGAGATGGGTGGTTACTTCCTTGAGGCTAATAACTTCATTCCTGCTAACCCATTCCAGACACCATCGCATATTGCGCCTGTCTGGTATTTCACGCCTTTCTACTCAATGCTGCGTGCAACAACTACCAACTTCTTATTGCCACTGTGGATCTTCTTGGCAGTGATTTTGGGTATGTTTGCTATCAAAGCTAAAGACATCAAGATCAAAGGCGCATGTGTTGCCATTGCTTTGGCCTTAGCTGGCGGCTTCTACTTGCTTGATGCTAAGTTCTGGGGTGTTGTGATCATGGGCGGTTCTGTTGTGATCATGTTCTTCTTGCCTTGGTTGGATCATTCTCCTGTGAAATCGATTCGCTACCGTCCAGCGTTCCATAAATATATCTATGGCGTGTTCGTGGTGACTTTTGTGATCTTAGGTTACTTGGGTATTCAGCCTCCTTCTCCAATGTTTGAAAAGATTTCTCAGATTTGCACTATTTACTATCTGGGCTTTTTCTTGGCAATGCCGTTCTGGAGCACGCTTGGTACCTTCAAGCCAGTTCCAAGCCGCGTTACTTTTGAAGCTCATTAATTCACACCTGAGATATTGGTAAAGAGAAATTAGGAACTAGTATGAAACAAATTCTGCAAACTTTGATGGGCGTGTGCCAAGCAACTCTTCTAGTTGCTGCCATTGGCCTTGGTATGAATGCCAATGCTAATGAGGGAGGCTTTCCATTAGACAAAGCGCCTAATCGCGTGAGCAACAATGCTTCTTTGCAAAATGGCGCAAAGATTTTTGTGAACTACTGCTTGAACTGCCATGCAGCCGCTAGCATGCGTTACAACCGTTTACGCGATATTGGCTTGACCGATCAGCAAATCAAAGACAACCTGATTTTGAATGACGCTAAGGTTGGCGATTTGATGACGATTTCAATGACGCCTAAAGATGCTAAGGCGTGGTTTGGTAAAGTGCCACCTGATCTTTCTGTTGAGGCTCGTGCCCGTGGAACGGATTGGCTTTATACCTATTTCCGCACTTTCTACAAGGACGATGATCGTCCAACCGGATGGAATAACTTGGTATATCCAAACGTTGGTATGCCACATGTTCTCTGGCAGTTACAGGGTGAGCGCGCTGCTAAGTTTGAAGAGCGTAAAGATCCGCATGATGAAAGCAGAATGGAAAAAGTATTCGTGGGCTTTGAGCAGTTGACCCTAGGAACCATGAAGCCACAAGAGTATGACGACAATATCGCTGACTTGGTCTCGTTTATGTCTTGGATGGCTGAGCCAGTTCAATTGGAGCGTAAACGTCTTGGTGTGATAGTGCTCTTGTTCTTGGCAGTCTTCACGCTCTTGGCCTGGCGTTTGAACAAAGCGTATTGGAAAGATATTCACTAAGTAATTCAATTGACTCTCCTTGGAGAGTCAATTGGTGAAGAGATTGAAAGCCGCAGCTTATTGTGCGTTTGTTGCATTGAAGTAGAAATTTAAGGAAATCAATTTATGATGGTGTTGTATTCGGGTACTAACTGCCCATTCTCGCAACGCTGCCGTTTGGTGCTTTTTGAAAAAGGCATGGATTTTGAAATCCGCGATGTCGATTTGTTTAATAAACCAGAAGACATCTCGGTGATGAACCCCTATGGCCAGGTTCCAATCTTGGTTGAGCGCGATTTAATTTTGTATGAATCTAACATCATCAATGAATACATTGATGAGCGTTTCCCTCATCCACAATTGATGCCGCCTGATCCAGTGGCTCGAGCTCGCGCACGTCTTTTCTTGTTTAATTTCGAGAAAGAGCTGTTTGTACACGTTGCTGCTTTGGAAAACGAAAAAGGAAAAGCCGCTGAAAAAGTTCATGAAAAAGCCCGTTTGGCAATTCGTGATCGTTTGACTCAGTTGGCGCCGATTTTTGTGAAGAACAAGTACATGCTTGGCGATGAATTTTCAATGTTGGATGTAGCGATTGCGCCTTTATTGTGGCGTCTTGAGCATTACGGCATTGATTTATCTCGTAATGCAGCAGCCCTTCTGAAATACGCTGAGCGTATTTTTAGTAGACCTGCTTATATTGAAGCCTTGACTCCTTCTGAAAAGGTAATGCGCCGCTAAGCAGTATTGAGCGGTTCATTATTGGTCAGCATGTCTGACGTCCCAAGTAATAAACCCTATCTAATCCGTGCTCTACATCAGTGGTGCACGGATTTTGGTTTTACTCCCTTTATTGCGGTCTTTGTGGATGGTACCGTTGAGGTACCCATGGAGTATGTCAAGAATGATGAGATTGTTCTAAATCTCTCTATTGAGGCTTGCCATCAACTGCAAATGGAAAATGAATGGATCAGCTTTCAGGCAAGATTTGGGGGTATCCCAAGAAAGATTATGGTTCCTATAACGCATGTTCTGGCAATCTACGCTCGGGAAAATGGTCAGGGTATGTCATTCCCATTTGATCCATCAAAGCTCAAAGGACTCCATATTGCCAACCCTTCCGATGGCGCATCAGAAAAGCCTAAAACTGGTAAACCAAGCTTGAAGATTGTGAAATAGGCTAAAATAGCAACCGTGCCCCTTTAGCTCATCTGGTAGAGCAACTGATTTGTAATCAGTAGGTGGTCTGTTCGAGTCGGACAAGGGGCACCATTCGCAACAAGGTTTTTTGCTTCAAGCTGCGAGATAACTTAGGGCGCCACTGGTATTTACCCAAAAATTTTGGCGAGTCTAAAGCCCTCTTTTCCCAAGCCCCATATCTACAATTCCTGAAATAAAAGCATCAAAAGATTTGACGTTGTTAATTTCGGCTAGATCTTTAAACTCTATAGAGTCTGTTGTAATGCCAATTCTTGGACCATCTATTAGTAGGCTAGGGGTTTCTATTTTAGGGTCGTTTGGCAATGCGTATCTTGCAGCGATATCTGCGATATCAGAATGATTCATTTTAAAATTTTTATCCCGTATTATTTTTGCCATTAGGTCCCAATGGAAACCTTCTCCATTGGCTCTATCTGGTTTTAATCTGAGAGAGTAACTGCCTAATATTGCTTTATTTATTAATTGCTCACTACTTCTGATTGGTACATGAGATAGGTGTAGAGGCAGTATTTTCGGCTGGCAGGAATGAGAATTATTTGATGCAAAATGATTTCCTGGAGAAACGGTACATGATTTTGCGTACTCGTTTCCAATGATCACTTTATAGTACTGCTCAGGCTCGCTTGCGCGCGCCCTGAATAATTCATATAGAGGGGCAGTGCTATTAAAGTATTGCTCAGAAATGGGACAAAAGGTCTTCCATGGAATTAGTCCAAATTGTGAAATTGAAACAAATTTCTCAACGATATCCTTAGGATTTTCTGTAAAAAATTCATCGGCATCAAGTGGGACGATGTAATTGAATTCATTTAAGTTCGCAACTTGCGTAACTAGGCTCGTGATAATTTTATTTTGAGAAAAATGGGTATTGTCTAACCGACTATATTTAACCGGATATCCAGCCAATTTTAATGTGTTTACTATTTCATAAGACCTATCGCTACTCATATGGTCCAATATATAGATTGCATCAAAAACCCTAGAATTTATTTTTATAAATAACTCAAGAATGTCACACTCATTACGAACCATCGAGATGGCTGCAAGTTTTAAGGGCATATATTGGCTTTTTATTAATTAGAAGTATTGAAGACTTCAATTATATCGACTGATGAAAAACCTTATGAAATTCTATTAATCTGCAAATCAATGCGACCTTGGACTGCTAAAGTACATTCAAATATGGTGTCTTTCAATAAATTTTTCAATATCTTCCCCGAATAATAAATTACTATTTTCTAGAATCTTTTTATTCTCCCAATCCCACCATTTAATCTTCAACATCTCCTTGATGGTATCTTTGGAAAATCTGTATTTAATAATTTGAATGGGGTTTCCTACTGCGATAGCATATGGAGGAATATTCTTAGAAACAACAGCATTTGCGCCAATGACAGCGCCATCTCCAATTTCTACATTGCTCAATATCTTTACATTATTACCAATCCAAACATCATTTCCAATAATCACTGATTCACTAGTTAATTCCGCTGCCATAGCAGTTTTGTAATCGCCAATGATAGGCATTAATGGACTAGTGGTAACGTTTTTATAATTATGGTCACCATAAAGTTGGATAACAACTTGATCTGCAATTGATGAAAATCTTTTTATTTGAATTAGCCCAGGCGCAGAGCCATTCGGTCTAGTGGGGGCGTAATCGTAAATACCAACGTCACCCGTATAGCTCATGGCCCCTATGACTATTTTTGTAGTAGACCCATTAAGGTTATAAGTAAAATCATGATCTTTTGCAGCATGTGAAAAAACCAGCATAAAAATTCCCATCCTCTAATTATTGGACGCTTTAAACAATTACGTCTAATTATGGTCTATTTTAGATACAAGCAAAGACTTACATCGACTGTAAATCACTTTTGCATTGCTCATATTGGAATTTTGCGGCAATCTGATAAAGTGGCCTCATATTAATTTTTTCAATATAAATATGACTAAAACCTTAGACCTCGGCTGTGGCCCTAATCCAAAAAATCCTCTCAACTTAGACGAGATTTATGGCATCGATATTAGAGAAGATGTTGATGCAAAAATTTATAAGGCCGATCTTGCAGTTGAACCCATCCCATTCGGAGATGGCTACTTTGATTGTGTGAGCGCCTTTGACTTTATTGAGCATATTCCTCGAGTGATCTATGCGCCTCATAGAAGATTTAGTTTTGTAGAGCTCATGAATGAGATTTATAGAGTTTTAGTGCCTGGCGGTTTATTTTTATCCTTAACCCCAGCATTTCCTCAGGAGTCAGCTTGGCGTGACCCAACGCATGTAAATATTATTACAGAGCAGACATTCCCAAGATATTTTGATGATCAAAACCGCTTAGCTGCAATGTATGGTTTTAATGGATACTTTCGAATTGAGAGCCAAACATGGGAAGGCGAGCATCTGAAGGTGGTAATGAGAAAGTTGATATTGCAAGATTAGAATTTTAGCTTTAGGAATCTTCATGTTGCTCTCTAAATAAGTCACTATTGCATTGAGAGCAAATATGACTCTTAAAGTACGAATAGTTTTTAAATGAATTGTTGATAAGGCCAAATTTAGGTTTGTTAATAAGAACCATCTCTAGGCTAGGGACAATTCTTTTGCACCCACAAAAATCACATTCAAGATTATTTATATCCTGATTATGCTTTTTGCAGTACTCTTCTTTCGAGGATCTTTCATTGACCCATTTTATCCAAACTGCTTCTTTCTTTGCGGCACCTTTGATTTCAAGCCAATTCTTAATGGGCAATGCAAGCGCTACAAAAATAACTATGCTGATAAAAGCGGCTAAAAACATAAGGTATTGGTCCTAGAGATTGATTTTTTCAATTAAGTTCTTTAGTGAGCTATTTGGATTTTGTTTTAGCTCAAACTCAATAGCCTTCATTAAATTAGGCTTTGTCTGGTAGTTACGAACGCTCTCTGAGAATAGTTGAAAGTAGTCCGCTTCTATGCAAGCTTGAAGATATTGAAGCATCATTAGCGGCTGTCCAGTTCGTTCAATGATTTGATCTGCCACCTTTACAAGCTCAGACTCTGGAATAAAAAATGGAAGATTGTCTACACTATGAAATCCCAACATGTTGGACCTTATTGACCCAGCTTGGAATGAAAATTTCTCAGCTATTTCCAGGGGGGCAAATTGAATACCATGAGACTCTAGCTGCTCTCTATATTTTGTGCAAATGATGCCATCTTCTGGTTGGTCGTCTGGATTATTGTGATCAAGTCCAATTCCTAGAGTATTAATTGCTTTTAGTAGCTTTTGCGATCGAAGGCTAAAGCCCCCATTTCCCACCCACCCTCCTAGTGGGGCGCCAATATAGTCATACTTTAAAAATTCATCGCTCCAGTTTTCTGGAAGTATAGGAAAGCCATCCCACTGGATAATGAAAAAATGCTCTTCGTTGACATGCTTAGGCAGCACATTAAAGATGATCGAGCCATAGTCGTTATTGCTCGATAGCTTTGGTACTTTAATAAATTGAGCGCCTTCAAAGAAGGGCTCATCAGAGAATGTATAAATTTTCCCAACATTCGTTAGACGCAACGCCATATGAATTGCAACTGCCGCCAAATGCTTATTTGGGTAGGTATCAATGATGACGGCTGCTAGTTTGTTCATTTGTTTGCTGTAAGGTTGCTTGTAGCAGTTTAACCAACAAATAGCCAGGCAGTTCCTCTACAATCCAAAATAGCAGTTTATTTAACAAATTTATCGTTAACTATTTGGGCGTAATATGTCTAGAGGAATTATTTCAATCTATTGGGGGGATGAAAAAAAGCTTCCCATTGAGCGGCTGAAGAATTCAGTAAAAAAGCATCATCCAGATTTGCCCCATGAAATCATCAAAGTAGATGCCCCCAGCGAAGATCCAAGTAGCCTCAATAAAAAAGCTGCCATGATGGATTTATCCCCTTTTGACGAAACCCTATTCTTAGATCTTGATACCGTTGTTCTGGGTGATCTCAGCTTCGGATTTGAAAAGGCCAAGCAATTTGGTTTGGCACTCTCCATTTGTGAAGCCCCTTGGGGCCGTCGTTACCCAAAGATATTTACTGGCGATGAGGTTGAGTACAACACAGGGGTAATCTTTTTTACCAAGAAGTCGGCTGCCGTTTT
>CANGHN010000041.1 GCA_947453825.1 Betaproteobacteria bacterium | reverse complement strand
TGTGGTGCGAGGAGGGGGACTCGAACCCCCACACCATTTCTGGCGTCAGGACCTAAACCTGGTGCGTCTACCAATTTCGCCATCCTCGCGAATATCCGCAAACACTGCCAAGCTTAAACTTCACTCTAAAGACCGTAATTCTACAATGCTTGGGGTTTTAGAGGATCTTTTAGGACTTGTAGAGCAAGGCCACTGCATGGACCGCAATACCCTCACCTCGACCTAAATGGCCCAGAGATTCATTGGTTTTGGCCTTCAAGTTGATATGGCTTGGGGTAACCGCAAGATCGGCAGCTATATTTTTGATCATTTCAGGCAGAAAACTGGCTAATTTGGGTCTTTGGCAAATGATGGTGACATCTACGTTACCAATCTGAAAACCTGCAGCCTGAACCTTTTGTAATGCAGCCCTAAGGAGAATACGGCTATCCATATCCTTGTATTCTGGGTCCGTGTCAGGAAACAGCTGACCAATATCATTCAAACCGGCAGCACCCAATAAGGCATCTGTAATGGCATGCAGCAAAGCATCAGCATCTGAATGCCCCAGCAACCCTTTTTCAAATGGCACATGTACTCCACCCAAAATGAGTTTTCGGTCTATGACTAGAGCATGAACATCGTAACCCTGACCAATTCGAAATTGAGGCATGTGTTGATTGCTTTGTGTCATATGGTTTTCTTTTTAATTACTACCTGAGCTCAATAACAGGTTCATCAAATCCCAGTCAGCAGGATGAGTTACCTTGAAGTTACGTGTCGCACCCTCTATTAATAATGGTTTTTCGCCCGCTAATTCGATTGCGCTTGCTTCGTCAGTGACATCTGCCTCTAAACGAATCGCATCCTCAAGCGCATCATGTAATTGCTTAAGTCCAAACATTTGCGGTGTTTGGGCTTGCCATAGATGTTTGCGAGGGATAGTTTTTTCAACATGCGGACTATTGCCGGCAATAGTCGAATCCAAATCAGCCTGCTTTAATGTATCAGCCAGAGGTATCGCTAACAAGCCCCCCGTTTGAGAAGCTTGAACCGCCGTAATTAATTTATTAATCAGCACTGGTGTAATGCCAGGCCGCGCAGCATCATGAACCAATACCCAATCAAGCTCAGAGGCGCCCGCTTTTAACATTGCTGCCAGAGTATTGCGAACTGTTTCTTGACGAGTTGGACCCCCAGTTGGTAAGAAGTGAATTGGCTTACTTGCTTGCTTGAGACTCTGCAAAATGGGGTTGTCTATAAATCCCGGGGATACTCCAATCCAAATTGACTGAATTTGGGGACTTTGTATAAAAGCATCAATGGCATAGGCCAGCATTGGTTTCCCAGCCAATTGCTGAAATTGCTTAGGAAGCTCGCCACCCAGGCGGGAGCCTGTGCCTGCGGTTGGCAGGAGTACATGACATTTCACGCTTGATTGATTTCCAGAGCCCATACCTGATTCTATAATGAGCACAGATGTCTGATGCATTAAATCTAGTATCCCCCATACCTGCTCCGCGGGCTGGGCAGCGCTTTACCTTTTCAGGGCTGGTTGGCTCATCTGATGCCGCATTAATCGCTGAAAGCGCCCTACGCTATCGGCATGATTTTTCGGTTATGGTCATTTTTTGTGCACAAGCACAAGAAGCTCAACGACTTTTAGAAGAAATCCCTGCATTTGCCCCGCAACTTCGAACCCGACTTTTGCCAGACTGGGAAATTCTGCCTTATGACCACTTTTCACCACACCAAGATCTAGTTTCTGAGCGCCTAGCAACACTCTATGAATTGCTTAATGGTAGTTGCGATATTGTTTTAGTACCAGTTACAACAGCACTACAAAGATTAGGTCCACCCGAATTTTTATCGGGCCACACCTTTTTCTTTAGTCAGGGAGATAAGCTAAACGAGGCGGCATTAAAGCTACAGCTTCAACAAGCTGGTTACGACCCCGTTAGTGCAGTAATGCGGCCTGGTGAATACAGTATTCGCGGGGGACTGATTGATTTATTTCCTATGGGATCTAATTTGCCTTATCGCTTAGATTTATTTGGCGATGAAATTGAACAAATTAGGGCTTTCGATCCTGATACGCAAAGAAGCCTCTATCCTGTCAAAGAAGTACGCTTACTTCCAGGTCATGAGTTTCCATTTAATGATCAGGCACGAACTGCTTTTAGAAGTCATTGGCGCGAGGTTTTTGAAGGCGATCCCACTCGCTGCTCGATTTACAAAGACGCTAACCTTGGAATTCCCAGCGCCGGCATTGAGTCTTATTTACCGCTCTTTTTTGAAGAGCAATCGACTCTTTTTGATTACTTCCCCAGATCTGGGGATCCGGTATGGATTATTAGCACTGGTGATATTGAGGAATCTATCCGCAGCTTTTGGAAAGACACGCAATCACGTTATGAGTTCCTAAAGCACGATCTTGATCGACCAATCCTTGCACCTAAGGCATTGTTTCTCGATGTAGATGAATTTTTCTCCACAGCTAAGCCTCACGCACGTTTAGCTCTTGACTCCCATGATTCTAAAGATGCCCAGTTTTTGCCGGTGCCTGATATTGCCGTTCACAGACGTGATGCGGATCCAATTGCACGTTTGCGTGCACTAGTTGCGAATGGAAAAAATCGAGTACTTATTTGCAGCGATAGTGCTGGACGCAAAGAATCCATTCGACAACTTTTAGATGAAAGTAATTCGGTTGCAGGGCAAGATGGAAAACCGCTCTACTTGTTAAAGCCGGAGGGGTTTGAGAATGTGGCTGATTTCATTAAAAGCGATGCTCTATTTGGTCTTGTTACCTCACCCCTCTTTAATGGCTTTAGTTGGCCCGCACAAAAATTAATCGTCGTTACTGAGGCGGAATTATTCACTTCTACCGCAAGGCAAAGACGTAAAGGGAAAGGGACTGAAAGTGCTGATCCTGACATGCTCTTTAAGGATCTATCAGAGCTCAAAATTGGCGATCCAGTGGTGCATGCTGAGCATGGCATTGGTCGCTATCAGGGTCTAGTCTTATTGAACTTGGCACAACCGAAAGAAGCGCCTATTTTTGAAGAGTTTTTGCACCTTCAATATGCGGGAGAAGCTACGCTTTACGTCCCAGTGCAGCAATTACAGATGGTCACCCGATACGCTGGATCAGATCCCGATTCTGCACCACTACATCAACTAGGTTCTGGTCAATGGGATAAAGCAAAACGCAAAGCTGCACAACAAATCCGCGATACAGCGGCAGAACTCTTGGGCCTTTATGCCGCCAGAGCAATTCGTAAGGGTCATGCGTTTGAGTTTTCAGCCCATGATTACGCTGCATTTGCTGAAAGCTTTGGTTTTGAAGAAACGCCAGATCAAGCAAATGCCATTGCTGCAGTGATTGGCGATATGACAAGCGGCACACCTATGGATCGCTTGGTCTGCGGTGATGTGGGCTTTGGTAAAACTGAGGTGGCTCTAAGAGCAAGTTTTGTCGCGGTGATGGGTGGTAAACAAGTTGCTATTCTGGCGCCAACTACTTTGCTTGCTGAGCAACATGTTGCTACCTGGAAAGATCGTTTTGCTGATTGGCCCGTCCGCATTGTGGAGCTATCACGATTTAAAACCACTAAAGAAATTAATACTGCATTAGCGGAAATTGCTAGAGGCGAAGCAGATATCATCATCGGCACACACAAGCTGCTCTCTAAAGAAACCCAATTTGCCAATCTTGGTCTTGTTATCGTTGATGAGGAGCATCGTTTTGGTGTGCGTCAAAAAGATGCTCTCAAAGCATTAAGAGCCGAAGTAGATATTCTCACTCTCACCGCTACACCAATCCCCAGAACTTTGGGCATGGCCATGGAGGGTCTGAGAGAATTTTCCATTATCGCTACAGCACCCCAAAAACGCCTTGCGATCAAAACCTTTGTGCGCCGCGAAGGTGACGGAGTTATTCGTGAGGCAGTACTGCGTGAAATTAAACGGGGTGGTCAAGTCTATTTTCTGCATAATGAAGTAGAAACAATTGAGAATCGTAAACACGCATTGCAAGAGCTTATCCCTGAAGCTAGCATTAGCGTCGCTCATGGCCAGATGCATGAGCGTGAGCTTGAGTCTGTGATGCGTGATTTTGTAACGCAGCGGACTAATATTTTGCTTTGTACAACCATTATTGAAACGGGTATTGATGTACCTACAGCCAATACCATCATCATGCACCGTGCAGATAAATTTGGATTAGCCCAGTTGCATCAACTTCGTGGTCGCGTGGGACGCTCACACCACCAAGCTTATGCCTATCTTCTTGTTCCCGATCCAGAGGCTTTGAGTAAACAAGCCCAATTACGTCTTAATGCTATTCAAGCGATGGAAGAACTTGGCTCTGGCTTCTATTTAGCCATGCATGATTTAGAGATCCGTGGTGCAGGAGAAGTATTGGGAGATAAACAGTCCGGAGAAATTCATGAGATTGGCTTTCAGCTGTATACCGAAATGCTCAACCGTGCTGTAAAAGCTTTACGCAGCGGCAAAGAGCCGGATTTACTATCGCCCTTGCAAGCAACTACCGATGTGAACTTAGGTGTTCCAGCGCTACTTCCAGAGGACTATTGCCCCGATGTCCATGAGCGCTTATCTCTCTATAAACGCTTTGCAGGGTGTCATGACTTTTCAGAGCTCATGGGCTTACGCGAAGAATTGGTGGATCGCTTTGGCGACCTTCCTGATCAGGCTAAATCCTTTTATGAAACCCATCGCCTACGTTTAGAGATGACGGGCTTTGGCATTAAAAAAATTGATGCAACACCAGCATCGATTCAAATTCAATTTATCCCGAATCCACCCATTGATCCTTTGAAGATCATTCAATTGATTCAGAGCTCCAAATTCATACAGTTAAATGGTCAAGATAAACTCAAGATACTGCCGGAGAAAGACCGTGAATATGAGAAGCTAGAGCAACGTTTAGACGTGATTAGGAAAGTCTTACGGCGCTTGAACGAATCAGCCGTACTCAGCACTACAAAAGCCAACTAGCTTTTCCCATTATGATAAATCCCATGTCTAAAGTAAGTCTCGTAGCCCTATCAAAAGAGCCTATTTCTGAAAAACTAGTCTTTGCACTCAAAGACCATCTAGTTTCGTTTGGCGTTACTTTGCATTCCACTGGTGGACAAATCTCAAATGGGGCTTACTATTCGGAGCGCTGGGAATCTAATCAATTATTAGATGTCAATCAAAGAGAGCATTTACGCTCCATCACGGCTCAATTCAATAGCGATCTTTGCTTTTTAAAGCCCGATCTGATTTCTACTGATATCAAAGTACTGGCGATGGATATGGACTCAACGCTAATTAATATTGAATGTATTGATGAGATCGCTGACTTCACCGGTAAGAAAGCTGCTGTGGCACAAATCACGGAAGCAACTATGCGTGGCGAGATCAAAGACTTTAAAGAAAGCCTACGTCGTCGAGTGGCTCTGCTTGAAGGCGTATCTGCTGAGGCGCTTGAATCGGTTTACCGTGAGCGCTTACAACCGAACCCAGGGGCAGCTGAATTATTAGCTGGCGCAAGCCAACGCGGGATCTACACCCTACTTGTTTCAGGCGGCTTTACCTTCTTTACAGAAAAAATGCGCCAGGACTTAGGGTTTAAGCAGACGCAAGCAAACACGCTTGAAATCATTGATGGCAAATTAACGGGTAGAGTGCTCGGAGATATTGTGGATGGTGCAGCGAAGGCGGCCCACCTAGATCAAGCATGTCGCCAATTAGGGTGTACTAAAACTAACGCTATTACGATGGGTGATGGAGCGAATGATCTGATGATGATGAACGGATCTGGTATCAGTGTTGCCTATAAAGCAAAACCCGTGGTCAAAGAAAAAGCCGACGCGGCTTTTGACCGGGTCGGCTTAGATGCTGCATTACTATTAATTTCTTGATGAATTAATCCATCAGATTATTAGGCTACATACGCTCAAAAATGGTCGCAATACCTTGACCACCGCCAATACACATTGTCACTAGCGCATACTTACCTTGAACGCGTTGTAACTCATGAATAGCTTTAGTAGCAATAGCCGCTCCAGAGCAACCAATTGGATGACCCAAAGCAATTGCACCACCATTCACATTGGTTTTAGTTGGATCTAAACCTAGCCCTTTAGTCACTGCTAATGCTTGCGCAGCAAATGCTTCGTTCGACTCAATCACATCCATTTGATCTAACTTGAGGCCAGCGCGCTCAAGAGCAAGTTTGGTAGCAGGAATAGGACCTTCGCCCATGATGTGATTAGGAACACCAGCCACTGCATAAGACACTAAACGTGCAATTGGCTTATGGCCGGCTTTTTTTGCAGTTTCTGCGTCAGCTAAGACAAAGAATGCTGCACCATCATTAATACCAGAGGCATTACCAGCAGTAACTGAACCACCCTCTTTCTTAAAAACAGCCTTCATCTTGCCAAGGGTTTCCATCGTAGTATCTGGCTTGCAATGCTCATCCGTATCAAACACAACATCACCCTTGCGAGACTTAATGGTGATCGGAACAATTTGTGACTTAAAGCGACCCTCTTTAATTGCATGGGCAGCACGACGATGAGACTCCATCGCCAGAGCATCTTGTTCTTCGCGAGTAAGCTTCCATTTTTCAACGAGATTCTCTGCTGTAACACCCATATGACCAACACCAAATGGGTCAGTCAAAATTCCTACCATCAGGTCGATCATCTTGGTGTCGCCCATACGCGCACCGCTACGCATTGCTGGGGAGCCATACATACCACGGGACATCACTTCAACGCCACCGCCAACGCCATAATCACAATCACCCAACATGATTTGTTGAGCAGTTGTTACGATTGCTTGTAAACCAGAGCTGCACAAACGATTTAATGCCATCGCCACTGATTCCATTGGCAGACCAGCCTGTATCGATGCAACACGTGCAACATAACCATAACGACTATCTGTAGGAATAGTGTTACCTACGGTGACATAATTAATTAATGCAGGATTAACGCCAGCGCGCGCTACTGCTTCCTTCATGACAATGCCGCCGAGCTCTGAAGGCTCAAAGCTACTGAGGGAACCATTAAAGGTACCAATAGCGGAACGAACTGCACTTAAGACAACGACATCACGACTCATATCAATCCCCTTAGCTGAGCCCAAAAATAGGCTTAATTAATAATACGATTTGCATTTTTATTACATTCTTTAAGTTTCCGCTATTAGGTCATGCCCTTGGGAGCTAATGACCGTAGCCTTGATAATTTCGCCCGCACGATAACGTTTTGAGGGCTTGCTAGGTGGTAAAACCCGCACTAAACCATCAATTTCGGGGGCATCACCAATCGTTCTGCCGATTCCGCCAGACTCATCGACTCGGTCGATAATGACCTGAATACGCTTGCCTATTTTTTTAGCAAGCCGTTTGATAGAGATTTCTTCTGCCTTAGCCATAAATTGAGCGCGACGCGCTTCTCGAAGCGAATCCGGAACGGGATAATCAAGCTGATTTGCAGCAGCACCTTCCACTGGGGAGTATGCAAAACAACCAGCACGATCAATTTGGGCCTCATCCAAGAAATTCAACAGATAGTCAAATTCTTCTTCTGTCTCGCCCGGAAATCCTGCAATAAAAGTACTGCGTATAACCAAATCTGGGCAGGCATCACGCCAGGCCAAGATTCGCTCCAGATTCTTTTCACCGCTTGCAGGCCGCTTCATTCTTTTGAGTACATCAGGGTGTGCATGCTGCAGTGGAATGTCCAAGTAAGGCAGCACCCCATATCCATGTTCAGAAAACTCTGCCATCAAAGGCAGGATGTCGTCGACATGCGGATAAGGGTAAACATAGTGCAGTCTTACCCAGGCCTGATGTTCGCGTGCAATTTGATTTAATGCATTGACTAAATCAAACATTTTGGTTTTGATTGGCTTGCCATCCCAAAAACCCGTACGATATTGAATATCAACGCCATAAGCACTCGTATCTTGCGAGACAACGAGCAACTCCTTTACGCCTGATTCAAATAAACGTTTTGCTTCTAGTAAGACTTCCCCAATGGGCCTAGACACCAGATCGCCACGCATATTTGGGATGATGCAAAAAGTACAACGGTGATTACAACCTTCTGAAATCTTCAAATAGGCGTAATGTTTCGGCGTGAGCTTGATACCAATAGCAGGAAGTAAATCGGTAAATGGATCATGCGGCTTGGGTAAATGTTGATGTATCGCCTGCATGACCTCGTTAGTGGCATGAGGTCCGGTAACCGCTAACACCTTGGGATGAATGCTTTGAATAAGATCGCTACCATCGGCATTTTTTCGAGCCCCAAGACAGCCTGTAACAATCACTTTGCCATTTTCGGCAAGAGCCTCGCCGATCGCGTTCAGACTTTCTTCTACAGCTGAATCGATGAATCCACAGGTATTGACAACAACGAGATCAGCCCCCGAGTATTCCTTGGCAGTCTCATACCCTTCAGCACTAAGCTGCGTCAGTATGAGTTCGGAATCGACTAAAGCCTTAGGGCAACCTAAGGATACAAAACCAATTTTTCCAGCCACAACTATTCTTTTTCAGATTTACTAGGCTGCGGTGTAAATGGAAAGCCACCAAACATATTGTGTGAACTTTGCATTTGTTCTTGCATCTTTACAAACAACTCTTTGCTTTGATCCATGTAATTACCCATTAAACCTTGCATGAGAGGATTTTGCAGATTGAGCATTTGCGACCAAGCCTCAGGCGTACTACCGGCACCCAGGCCCTTTGTTTGATCTCCCAATTTATTGTGGATATCAACAAATGACTGCATTGTCTTTTCGAGATAATTACCCATCAAGCCTTGCATGGAGTTACCGTAGAAACGAATAATCTGTGAAAGCATTTGCGAAGAAAATACCGGCGCACCACCAGCCTCTTCTTCAAGAATAATTTGCAGCAATATGTTCCGGGTTAGATCTTCTTCTGATTTAGCATCAACGACCTTAAAGACCTCGTTTGCCATGACTAGCCCTTTAATATCAGCCAAAGTGACGTAGGTACTTGTTTGGGTGTCATAAAGACGACGATTCGGATATTTCTTGATTAGTCGGTCTTCACCAACTCGTTTAGCTCTGGTAACCATAATTTTCCTTACTCATTACTGCAATGCAACATCGGCATAGTTTATCCCTTGTTTTGAAAAAAGGTAAATTAACCATATTGCACTGCAGCATTACAAAAATTGAAGGCTCTTAGCCAGTATGGATCCCACCATTCAAGGAGAAATCAGCTCCAGTTGCATAGCCACCATCTTCAGACGCAATCCAGCAGCAAATTGAGGCAATCTCATCTGGGGTTCCCAATCGTTTAACGGGAATACCAGAAACAATCTTCTCAAGAACATCCTCCCGAATTGCTTTAACCATGTCAGTGCCGATGTAACCAGGAGAAACTGTATTCACAGTAACCCCTTTGGTTGCAACCTCTTGTGCGAGAGCCATAGTAAAACCATGCAGACCTGCTTTAGCAGTCGAATAGTTACATTGGCCAAATTGCCCTTTTTGACCATTTACAGAGGAAATATTGATAATGCGGCCCCAGTTGTTATCAACCATACCGTCTATCACCTGCTTGGTGACATTAAATAAAGAGTTGAGATTGGTATCGATAACGGCTTTCCATGCGTCTGGAGTCATCTTGCGGAAAACGCTATCCCGGGTAATGCCTGCGTTATTGACCAATACATCTACTCGTCCGACTTCAGCTTTTACTTTTTCGAAGGCGGCGACAGTGCTATCCCAATCAGAAACATTACCCTCAGAAGCAATAAAGTCATATCCAAGAACCTTTTGCTCACCTATCCAGCGATCTTTACGCGGAGAATTTGGGCCACAGCCAGCGATTACTTTAAAACCATCTTTTGCCAAACGCTGGCAAATAGCGGTACCAATACCACCCATACCACCAGTTACATACGCGACTTTTTGAGACATTACTTTCCCCTTGTAAAAAACTTCGTTAATGTATGCGCCAATGACTGGCTAGACTGCTTTTTCCTTCACATAGAGGCCAGGTGCGGCTTCCAATTTCTTGTATTTAGCGTTTCCAAAAGTATTACTTGCTGGTTTTTTCTTGCCACCATATTGCTCAAGCCATGCTGTGTAATCTGGCCACCAACTTCCGGGAACTTGTTTTGCATCAGCCAGCCACTCATCAGCCGTATCCGCTAGTTTTTTATTTTCAAAGTAATAACGCTTATTTTTCGCAGGTGGATTAATCACGCCAGCAATATGCCCAGATGCGCCAAGAACAAAACGATTCTTGCCCTTCAGAATATGGGTGGACTGATAGGCAGATTGCCATGGAACGATATGGTCCTCTTGGGATGCGTACAAATAGGCTGGACATCGAATTTTGCCTAAATCAATCTTCTCTCCGCAAATCTTGCTCTTACCC
>CANGHN010000040.1 GCA_947453825.1 Betaproteobacteria bacterium | reverse complement strand
TACGATCTCCATATGGAGTAGACCTAAGAACCCGCAGCGGAAACCAAAACCTAAGGCTTGCGATACCTCTGGCTCATACAAGAGTGATGCATCGTTTAGTTTGAGTTTTTCAAGTGACTCACGCAATTGATCGTACTCACTTGCCTCAACTGGATATAAGCCAGCAAATACTTGGGACTTAACCTCTTTAAAACCAGGCAGTGGTTCGGTGGCAGGTGTACGACCTTGTTGTCCTGTTGTGTGTGTAACGGTATCGCCTACTTTTGCGGCTTTGAGTTCTTTAATGCCTGCAATGATGAAACCTACTTGACCAGCGCTGAGCTCAGGGCGGTCAACTGACTTAGGGCTAAAGACACCGACATGCTCAACCAGATGGCTTGAGCCATTGGCCATCAAAGTAATTTTGTCTTTCGGTTTTAAGGTGCCGTTTACAACCCGCACCAACATCACCACACCCACATAATTATCGAACCAAGAGTCGATAATCAAACATTGTAGTGGTGCACTCGCATCACCCTTAGGCGGAGGAACTCGTCGAATCATTTCTTCGATGACTTCATTTACTCCCAAACCTGTCTTAGCAGAACAGGTGACCGCATCAGTTGCATCAATACCGATGACATCTTCAATTTCTTGTATAGCGCGCTCAGGATCGGCTTGTGGCAAATCAATCTTATTAAGTACAGGAACCACTTCAACGCCAAGCTCAATTGCGGTATAGCAATTGGCCACTGTTTGCGCCTCTACGCCTTGACTCGCATCCACCACCAATAAAGCGCCTTCACAAGCGGATAAGGAGCGACTCACCTCGTAAGAGAAGTCGACATGCCCTGGGGTGTCAATGAGATTGAGGTTGTAAATCTTGCCGTCTTTGGCTTTGTAACTGAGGGCAGCAGTTTGCGCTTTAATCGTGATACCACGCTCTCGCTCGATATCCATGGAGTCCAGAACCTGAGCTTCCATTTCACGATCAGAAAGGCCACCACACAGCTGAATAATGCGATCCGCAAGTGTAGATTTGCCGTGATCAATGTGGGCGATGATAGAAAAATTGCGGATTAAATCCATAGCGTCTTAATAGCTCATTCAAAAAACGCCTTGTCAGAACGCACCACAATGATGCGCTGCAAAAAGCCGTCTTAAAGTGATTGTAATGGGTGGCGTCTGCAAGACGCCAAACCCCATTTTTTAGCCTAAATTAAGCTTATTTAGGCTTTGCAGGGATGACCAGGGTGCTGTCTGCACGGCGGATAAAGACCGGAACAGCCTTACTGGCATCGAGGCCTTTAGCGAGGGCTTCAAACTGCTTAACCCCCGTAATATCGGTATCGGCAACCCGAATAATGACATCGCCAGGGCGGACGCCTGCTCGAGCTAAGGTGCCTTCACCCAAACCGGTGACTTCAACTCCGCCTTTGATATTCAGCTCTTTCTTTTTGGCATCTGATAACTCGGCCACGGCCACCCCAAATCCATTAACTGTCACTCCATTAGCTGCGGGAGCGTCTGACTTCTTTGCCACTGCTTGAGTAGTGTCAGTATCGATAACGGTCACCGTTACATCGCGCGCCGCACCCTTACGCCAAACTTGTACTGTAGCTGTTGTACCAGGCTTGGTTTCTCCAACGACTCTTGGCAAATCAGTTGATTTAGCAATTTCACGGCCATTAAAGGCAAGAATCACATCACCAGACTCAATACCACCCAAAGCTGCTGGACCGCCAGGCTCTACGTTACGCACATAAGCACCACGGGGTTTACCCAAACCTAAACTCTCAGCAACCTCTTTAGTCATTTCACCTAAAGCAACACCAATACGACCACGCGTCATTTTTCCATTGGTGCGTAATTGATCAGCCACTCGCATTGCCTCATCAATCGGAATTGCAAAAGAAATTCCCATATAGCCGCCTGAGCGACTAAAGATTTGAGAATTAATACCAATCACTTGACCAGCAGTATTGAGCAAGGGCCCGCCTGAATTACCAGGGTTGACAGCAACATCAGTCTGGATAAAGGGTAGGTAATCACCGGTGTCACGGCTCTTAGCCGAGACAATGCCTGCTGTCACCGTATTCTCAAGACCAAAGGGTGAGCCTATCGCGAGCACCCACTCGCCAACGCGTACTTTAGAAGAATCGCCTAAGGGCAGCTTTGGCAAATCACGCGCATCAATTTTGACTACAGCGACATCAGTACGTTTATCTAATCCCAATAACTTGGCTTTAAATTCACGCTTATCGGTTAAGGTCACATAAATCGTTGTGGCGCCCTCAACCACGTGAGCGTTTGTCAAAATCAAACCATTCGATTCAATAATGAAACCTGAGCCAACTCCGCGGTCAGCCTCTTGAGGTTTTCCAGGATTAGGTTGTGCTGGCTTAGGCGCGTTCGGCATTCCAGGAATAGGCACACCAAAGAAGCGGCGAAAA
Source organism: Betaproteobacteria bacterium (assembly GCA_947453825.1). Taxonomy (GTDB): domain Bacteria; phylum Pseudomonadota; class Gammaproteobacteria; order Burkholderiales; family Burkholderiaceae; genus Polynucleobacter. Next base: position 8,023 of record CANGHN010000040.1, on the reverse strand, counting down.
AACTCAGCTTGATCTTCTGGCATTCCAGGAATACCACCCTGCGCCTGCTGAACAACCACCTTTTCTGTTGTCCGAATATTCACGACCGCCGGACTAGCACGCTCGACTAAATCGGCAAAATCCGGAATCGTCACCCTAGGTGTTTGAGCCGATACGGCAGGAATAAACGCAGTTTGCCCAAGACTAAAAATAGCGAAGAGCGCAATAAAGTACTTTTTCATAATGCTATGGACCTACTTGGTAAAAACCAAAAATGGAGATAAAGAGAATATTAGGGCAGCTTACCAAAAATCAAGGTGCCATTAGTACCACCAAAGCCAAAGTTGTTTTTGACTGCATGCTCTATCTTCACATCCCTAGCGGTATTGGCGCAGTAGTCCAAATCACACTCAGGGTCTTGATTAAAGATATTGATGGTGGGTGGGGATTTCTGGTTATGGAGGGCCAAAATCGTGAAAACAGACTCCAAGCCGCCAGCGCCGCCCAAAAGGTGGCCAGTCATAGACTTGGTTGAGTTAATTAAGACCTTCTTAGCGTGGTCGCCTAAAGCTGCCTTAATAGCCTCGGTTTCGTTCTTATCGCCTAGTGGCGTGGAAGTACCGTGGGCGTTCAAATATTGAATTTGATCTGGATTGAGCTTGGCATCGCGCATAGCGTTCACCATGCAACGACGAGGGCCGTCCATATTAGGAGCAGTCATGTGGTACGCATCACCGCTCATACCAAAGCCAAGGAGTTCGCAATAAATTTTTGCGCCACGTGCTTTAGCATGCTCATACTCTTCAAGCACAACCACACCAGCACCTTCACCAAGAACAAAACCATCGCGGTCTTTATCCCAAGGACGTGAAGCAGTCGCTGGATCATCGTTACGAGTTGAAAGTGCTCTTGCAGCAGCAAAACCACCCACCCCCAATGCAGAAATAGTTGATTCAGCACCGCCAGCAACCATGACATCCGCATCACCGTACTGAATTAAGCGTGCAGCCAAACCGATGCTGTGCAAACCAGTAGTACAGGCAGTAACTGCAGCAACGTTTGGACCTTTGAGTCCAAACAAAATACTCAGATGCCCGGAAATCATATTAATAATGGAGCCTGGCACAAAGAATGGTGAGATACGACGAGGACCACGAGCCAATAGCTCAGCGCCAGTCTCTTCAATCATAGGCAAGCCGCCAATGCCAGAACCCACCATCACGCCAACGCGCTCAGCGTTTTGCTCAGTAAGCTCTAAACCACTGTCGCGAATAGCTTGTGCGCCCGCAGCGATACCGTAATGGATAAAGCTATCCATGTGGCGAGCTTCTTTAGTAGAAACATATTCTTCAACATTGAAATCTTTCACCTCTCCAGCGAAATGAACGCTCAGTGGAGTGTGGTCAAACTTCGTAATCGTAGCAATGCCCGATTTGCCCGCAAGCAAATTAGACCAAGCTAAATCAACTGAATTACCAACAGGTGAGATGAGGCCAAGACCGGTAACTACTACCCGGCGTCGGCCATTTGATGCTGACACAGTATTACCTAAGCTAGGGAATTAACCCTGAGCTTTTGATTTAGCGAAGTCGATCGCGAGCTGTACGGTGGTGATTTTTTCAGCTTCCTCATCAGGAATTTCGATGCCGAATTCATCTTCCAAAGCCATAACAAGCTCAACAGTGTCAAGAGAGTCAGCGCCCAAGTCGTTCACGAAAGAAGATTCATTCTTGATATCTCCTTCTGCGACGCCCAATTGCTCAGCGACGATTTTCTTAACGCGTTGTTCGATGTTGTCCATTAATTTCCCCAGGGGTTGTAAAAAACGATTGAAGGATTTTATCAGTTTGGCGGAACAATCTAGCAAATCCACCAAAAAATGACTAAATTAGGCTTGCCGCTACGCTAAATAGAGGCCGCCATTGACGTGTAGGGTATTCCCAGTAATGTATCCCGCAGCTGGAGAAGCCAAAAATGCCACTGCCTGGGCCACATCCTCCGGACTACCCAAACGCGCCAGCGGAATGTTCACTTTTAGTGCATTTTGCTGCTCTTCACTCAAAGCACGTGTCATATCGGTATCAATAAAACCTGGTGCTACGCAATTGACAGTGATATTACGACTACCAATTTCACGCGCCAAAGCACGTGTCATCCCAGAAACACCGGATTTTGCAGCGGCGTAATTAGCCTGCCCAGGATTGCCCATATGACCCACGATTGAGGTGATATTAATAATGCGACCACCGCGCGCCTTCATCATGGGACGCATCACCGCTTGCGATAAACGAAATACGGCACTGAGGTTGGTATCAATCACATCAGTCCATTCATCTGTTTTCATGCGCATCGCCAAGTTATCACGTGTGATACCGGCGTTATTAACTAAAATATTGATGCCGCCATGTTCTTTCACGATCAGATCAATAATTTCTTCGCAAGCATTTGGTGCGGTGACATTCAAAACCAAACCGCTACCACCTGAAGCTTTCAAGCGTTCATCAATGGCTTTTGCGCCCTCGCTAGAGGTAGCAGTGCCAATTACTTTAGCGCCACACTTCACTAACTCATCCGCAATCGCCTGACCGATGCCACGTGATGCGCCAGTGACGAGGGCAATTTGTCCAGTTAAGTCGAGATTCATATTAGTTTTCCGTGGATATGATGGGGTGGTGATGACTGTTTACCGAAAGCTCGTCAAGACTTCGTTCAGGCTAGCCTCATCAAATACCGGCACGCCAGTCACTTGATCGTTAATTCGCTTAGTGAGACCAGCAAGCACTTTACCTGGGCCGCACTCTACAACCTGGGTGATACCTTGTGCAGCCATTGCTTGAATTGTTTCTTGCCAACGAACCGGTTTAGCAGCTTGACGCACTAAAGCATCTTTAATGGCAACTGGCTCCTGCAAGATTTCAACATCAACATTATTGATTACTGCAATACTTGGAGCATTAAATTCAATATTCGCAAGATAGCCTTTGAGCTTTTCAGAGGCAGGCTGCAATAAAGAAGAGTGAAATGGTGCGGATACTGGTAATGGCAAAGCACGTTTAGCACCAGCAGCCTTTAATAATTCACACGCCTTCGTGACGGCATTACTTGCACCTGCAATCACCACCTGTCCAGGAGCATTAAAATTGACCGCCTCCACAACGCTCCCAGATGCAGTGCTTGCCTCAGCGCAAACCTTGATTACTGTCGCGTCATCTAAACCTAAAATCGCCGCCATACCGCCAGTTCCAACTGGCACCGCACTTTGCATCGCTTGGGCGCGAAAACGCACTAATGGAACGGCATCTTTAAAAGCAATCACGCCCGCAGCAACCAAAGCAGAATATTCGCCCAAACTATGGCCCGCCATTACCTTCGGAGTAGGACCACCAGCAGCGATCCAGGCGCGATAAAACGCCACACCCGCAGTCAGCATGACAGGCTGAGTATTCGTGGTTAATGACAGGGCCTCAGCAGGACCTTCAGCAATCATTTTTGCTACGTCCTCACCCAACGCTTCTGAAGCTTCTTGCAAGGTAGCGCGCACTTCAGGACGCTGCGCAATGGAATTGAGCATACCTACCGATTGAGAACCTTGACCAGGAAATACGAATGCGAATGTCATGTGAATAATTTACTGAATAATAAAATTAATACTTGAGGGCGACTGCGCCCCAAGCAAAGCCACCACCAACACCCTCTAATAATAGATGTTGACCACGTTGAATTTGACCAGAACGAACACCCACATCTAAAGCCAATGGAATGGATGCAGCAGAAGTATTGCCATGCTCATGCACTGTGACAATGACTTTATCCATGGACATGCCCATCTTCTTGGCGGTACCTTCCATAATGCGGATATTAGCTTGATGTGGCACCAACCAGTCGATTTGCTCTGGCTTGAGATGTGCCTTTTCTAAAGCCTCATGGGCTACTTGCTCCAATACCTTCACGGCCAGCTTAAAGACTGCCTGGCCATCCATCGTCATAAATGGCGAGCCATGCACTTGACCGTTACCAGAGCGGCCAGGCACACACAAAATATCGCGCTGGCTGCCATCGGCGTGCAATGCGGTTGATAAAATGCCCGGTTCTTTAGAGGCCTCCAGCACCACTGCACCGGCACCATCACCAAAGAGAACACAAGTAGTGCGATCTTGAAAATCCAAAATACGGGAAAAGGTTTCTGCGCCAAGCACTAGTACTTTTTTATAAGAACCAGTTCGAATAAAGGCATCAGCAATCGCCATGGCATAAGTAAAACCTGCGCATACTGCCTGTACATCAAAAGCGGCGCACGCCGTATGCGCACCCAATTTATCTTGCACTACACATGCAGTACTTGGAAAGCCACCCAAATGATCTGGCGTAGATGTCGCCAAGATGATGAGATCCAAATCTTCAGATGTCATGCCAGCAGTGCTTAATGCCGCTTGTGCCGCTTTTACAGCCAGATCGCTAGTGAGCTCATTTTCCGCAGCAAAGTGACGCGCAGAAATACCGCTACGAGTCGTAATCCACTCGTCACTGGTTTCTAAACCGCTTTTTGCGAGACGCTCAACTAAATCTTGGTTGGTCAAGCGCAACTCTGGAAGATAACTTCCCGTACCCGCAATCCTTGCATAGATACTCATATTTTTGTCTCCGCCGCAAAAGCTGCAGCAATGCGCTCTACCATGCGATTTTTAGCAGCCTCATAGGCACGCTCTAAAGCAAAGCCAAAACCAAAGCGATCTGCCGAACCGTGACTCTTAATCACACAACCGCGTAGACCTAACAATACCGCACCGTTATAACGACGATGATCTACCCGCTTACGGACCCTTAAAAGGGGCACCATAGCGCAAATTGCCATCAATTTAGTCAATAGAGAGCGATTAAATTCTTGACGAATCAAACCACTCATCATTTTTGCCAGGCCTTCACTCGCCTTTAAAACAACGTTGCCGACAAATCCATCGCACACCACAATATCCGTAGTGCCCTTAAAAATATCATTGCCTTCTACGTTGCCATAAAAGTTTAAATTGGTTTGACGGAGTAGCTCGCCGGTTTGCTTGACTACCTCATTGCCCTTGATCACTTCTTCACCAATATTGAGAAGGCCAACAGAGGGATTTTGTTTGCCCTCAATAACCTGCACCATCACACTGGCCATTTGTGCAAACTGCACCAGATGCATAGGCTCACAATCCGCATTCGCACCCAGATCCAACATCGTCGTACCAAGGCCCAATTCATTGGGGATGGCGGTTGCGATTGCAGGACGATCAACACCCTCAAGGGTTTTCAAAATATAGCGTGCAATTGCCATGAGTGCGCCAGTATTTCCGGAGGAGATGATCGCATCAGCCTTACCTTCTTTCACTAACTCAATTGCTACGCGCATTGAAGAATCTTTTTTGCGACGCAAAGCAACCTCAATGGGATCATCCATCAAGACAACTTCGCTAGCGTGAATAATTTGGATGCGCTCAAGTGGCGCTTTAGGAGATTTGCCCAACACTTGCCTGATTAAATCGGCGTCGCCCACTAAGGCAATATTGACATCAGCATATTTTTCAAGAAAATCGCAGGCGGCTGGAACCGTAACGACGACTCCATGATCTCCGCCCATGGCATCAATAGCTAGAGTGAGGCTCATAAACTCATTGATTGCTGCAAGTGATTTATCCAAGAAAAAAGCGGCTATTTCTGGAGCCGCTTCTCTCTGTGTAGGCTAAAAATTAGTCGTTTTTAGTTTTAACAACTTTACGGCCACGATAGTAGCCATTTGGTGAAATGTGGTGACGCAAATGGGCTTCACCAGTAGTGGCTTCAACAGCCGTAGCAGGTGCAGTCAAAAAGTCGTGCGCACGGTGCATGCCACGTTTGGAAGGTGATTTTTTGTTTTGTTGAACGGCCATATTGAACTCCTAAGCAAGGCGACATTCTAGCATGAAAAAGCACCTAAATGCTTGATTTATTGGTAATCAAGACTGAAAACAACAGGCAAAAATATACTGAGATTACGAGTTTTTCTTCATATTTTTCAATACGTTAAAGGGATTTTCCCGCTCCTCAGACCCTTCCTCTTCATCCTCAATGCCAAAAATAGTGGCATGGGGCTCACAAAACCCCTCTGGATGCTTTGGAATCAAGGGTAAAGACAGTAAAACCTCGTCCTCCATGGTCTCTAAGAGGTTGAAATGCTGACTGATAACTAAAGGTTCCTGATCTTCATCCTCGATTGGGTAATCGTCTGCAGCGGCCTCGGTTTGCACCAAGACAAAACGCCGTTGATCATCCAAATTGATCGCGCAATCCTGCAAACACCGCTGGCAGATGACGTGCAAACGCCCATGAAGCCCTAATTGCAGGATTTGGCGGGGCTCACTGCCTGGAGAATCTTCGAAATGGGTCTCGATCTGCCAATCAAAACCATCCCCTGGGTTGACGCTAGAAGCCTCTTCGAGGACCCTGGGCAAGTCTGAAATACTTAAAAAGCCAGCACCTTTGTAGGGCTGAGGGGCACAAAAATCGACCTTCTTTAAAGCAGCAGGTTCGGCAGATAACTGGACTTGAGGTAAAACTTGATTACGATTCATGGCATCAGTCTAAATCAAGGCATCTTCGAAAGTAAGCGGCAATGGCAATTTCTTCAAATCCACCCCTCATCCTGGCATCGACCTCGGTATATCGTCGTGAACTCTTAGAGCGTCTGCGCATTCCTTTTACTGTGATCTCCCCTCAAGTGGATGAGACACCACTTACTGGTGAGAGCACATTCGATTTAGCGTTACGACTTGCCAATGCAAAAGCAGCAGCTGTTGCTAAACAAAATCCCAATGCTTGGGTGATTGGCTCTGATCAAGTGGCCGATCTTTGTGGCGCTGCGATTGGAAAGCCAGGCAATTTTGAAAGAGCTATGGCTCAACTTCAACTGATGCGTGGTCAAACAGTCACATTTCATACGGCGCTATGTTTAATGCAGGGTAATGCGCAAACTACTTTTAGCATTCCAACTGAAGTCAGGTTTCGCAAACTCTCAGACGAAGTATTAGAGAGTTACCTGCTTGCTGAAAAGCCGTATGACTGCGCAGGTAGCGCCAAGTCTGAAGGCTTGGGAATTAGCCTGCTTGAGTCTATCAAGAGCGAAGATCCTACAGCCCTCATCGGCCTACCCCTCATTGCTCTATGCGGCTTATTACGTGACGCTGGTTTTGTTATTCCAGCCAAGAATTAAGAAAACAAACAATAAAAAAGTCAAAACTTTTCATGACTAAGCTCGGCACACTCTATTTAGTTCCCAATACTTTGGGTGATGATGATCGCAATGAGCAATTGCCTTGGGTATTGCCAAGCGAAACCATTGCTTGCATAGCAAAATTGAAGTATTGGGTTGTGGAAGATGCAAAAACGGCGCGGGCTCTTTTAAAAGCAGTTGATGGCATATCACCACTCACCTGCACTATTCAAGAAATGCAGATGAGTGAATGGCGCGGCGCTGCACGTCATGCTAAATATGGCGACTCAGTCAAACCGGCTGATTTATTAAAACCCTTGATGGCCGGCAATAATATGGGCTTGATGTCTGAAGCAGGTGTACCGGGCGTTGCTGACCCTGGTGCAGAACTAGTGCTGGCGGCACATCAGCTTGGTGCCCAAGTGAAGCCTCTAGTCGGCCCAAGCTCGATCTTGTTAGGCCTTATGGCAAGCGGCCTGAATGGCCAGCGCTTTGCATTTCAGGGCTACCTACCACAGGATGCTCATGAGCGTAGCGCGAAACTCAAACAACTCGAAGCTGAATCCAGAAAGCTAGGGCAAACCCAAATTTGGATTGAGACACCTTATCGTAATACTGCAATGTTGACAGCATGCATCAACTCCTTAGCAACAGAAGCCTTGCTTTGCCTTGGTGTGGATTTAAGTCTGCCAACAGAAATGATTGTCACACTCTCGATCGCAGAGTGGCGCAAACGCTATCCCAATGAAGCAGCCTGCGCCTCATTACAAAATAGGCCAACAGTATTTCTACTGCTGGCCTAGTTATATTACTAATCTATTT
>CANGHN010000039.1 GCA_947453825.1 Betaproteobacteria bacterium | reverse complement strand
TTTTGAGGGCTTCCCATCGAACTTGGAGCGGGAAAGGAGGTTCGAACTCCCGACCTATACCTTGGCAAGGTATCGCTCTACCAGCTGAGCTATTCCCGCATAACAGGGCAGTAGTTTAACAAACAATCGAAAAGAAAGCATCATTCCCATTCAAAGCCTAATTGGCTGGGCTTTATGGGAATTAATCGATTTTGCCAGCGAGCTGAGGCAAAGCCTTTTTTAAGTAGTAAAACATCGACCATAAGGTTAAAAATGCAGCGATCCAAATTAACCAGGTACCGACACGCGCAGAATCAAACCATCCAAACAAAGTGTCATTAAATAATAAAAATGGAATTGCTACTAACTGCGCCGTAGTCTTTAGCTTACCCACCATGTGCACTGCCACACTCTTGCCGGCGCCTAGCAAAGCCATCCATTCACGTAAGGCGGAGATGGTGATTTCTCGACCAATAATCACGAGCGCAACCCATACCTGAACACGATCCATATTGAGCAAAACCAATAGGGCTGCCGCAACAATTAACTTATCAGCAACCGGGTCTAGGAATTGGCCGAAGGCAGACTCTTGATGCATACGGCGCGCCAAAAATCCATCTAACCAATCCGTAATTGCTGCTGAAACAAAAATAATGGTTGCTACAAGATTTTTCTCAAAAGGGCTCAGCCAAGTATTAGGCAGATAAAACACGGCTACCAACAGCGGTATTGCGGCTACCCGTAACCAGGTTAAAGCGATCGGAAGATTAAATGGCATTGAAGAAGCATAAACCAAATATGCAGTTTATTGACTAGTGCAGTTGACGATAAATTTGCTCCGCCAAGGTCATCGATACTCCCTCGACACTTGCAAGCTCTTCAATACTGGCATTGGCCACCCCTTTTAAACCGCCAAAACGGGCCAATAACTTTTGGCGCCGTTTAGCACCAATGCCCTCAATCTCTTCAAGACGGGAGATTGTTCTTGCCTTGGCACGCTTGGCGCGCATGCCGGTAATTGCAAAACGATGGGCCTCGTCCCGAATCTGTGCAACCAATAAAAGCGCTGCGCTCTCAATGCCAAGCTCCAATGCAGGGCGACCATCAGCAAAAATTAAGCTCTCAAGACCCACTTTACGTCCCTCACCTTTTGCTACACCAACAATTAAGCTCACATCCATGCCAAATTCTGAGAGTACTTGCCTGGCCATTTCTACCTGGCCCTTGCCACCATCAATCAGAATGACTTGCGGAATTTTTTCTACAGGCAGTTCTTGAAAGTTGGCATAGCGTCTTTGCAAGACTTGGCGCATCGCCGCATAATCGTCGCCTGGAGTAATGTCATTGATGTTAAAACGTCGGTATTCACTAGACTGCATGGCGTTCTTCGCATAAACCACACACGATGCTTGCGTAGCTTCGCCAGAAGTATGGCTAATATCAAAACACTCAATGCGTAAATGTTCCAGACCCTCTAAATCCAGACCCAAAATATCCACCAAAGCCCGTGCTCTCGCCAACTGTCCACCGGTCTCCACTAAGCGTTTTGTTAAAGCAATCTTTGCATTACCTTCAGCCATCCCCAGCCAATGGCGTCTTTGCCCTTGCGGTTGATGCAAAAAGGTAATCTTTCTGCCAGCCTGAGCATTTAATAAATCATGTAAATCTTCTGGCAGCGTTTCACTGAACTGCGCAACATCATCGCTAGCGGATTTAAGCGCATGATTTAAAACCAACACTGGTGGTATTAAATTTGTCGTCGCTTGCGCATCACCCGCGACATCTTCCAAATAATGTTGTGCAATAAAAGCTTCCAGGATCTCAGCGGGAGAAGGCAATTCTCCAGATATCGTGCGCAGGCCCTTGGGGAAATACGCTCTGTCACCTAGGTGACGGCCGCCGCGCACCATTGCTAAGTTCACGCAGACCATGCCTTCCATTTGTGCAACTGCAATGATGTCAACATCACCCTCACCTTCAGCCACGGTATCCATTGACTGCTGTTGCAGAACGCTAGAAAGGTCGGCAATACGATCCCGTAAGACTGCGGCCATTTCAAACTCCATGGCCTCACTGTGCACTTGCATTTCTTTTTCAAGCTCAGCCAACACACGACTATGGTCACCCTCTAAGAAACGGGTGGCTTGCGCAACGTCTAGACCGTACTGCTCCACGCTGAGCCGTCCCACACAAGGGGCACTACAGCGATGAATTTGATGCAATAAACAGGGACGGCTACGGTTTTTGAAGACGGAGTCTTCACAGGTTCGCAAACGAAATACCTTTTGCAAAATTTGCACGCTGTTACGAACTGCCCAAGAGTTTGGGAAAGGTCCAAAGTAATGATTACGCTTATCTACCTTACCGCGATAGGACGCTAATCTTGGAAATTGATGCCCTGTCAGCATCACATAAGGATAAGACTTGTCATCTCTAAATAAAATATTAAAGGGAGGAGCCAACTCTTTAATGAGATTGTTCTCTAGAATGAGAGCTTCGGTTTCAGTCCGTGTTACTGTTGTTTCATAGCGGGCAATTTTGCCCACCATAAGTGCTATACGGGGTGACAGTTGTTTGCTTTGAAAATAACTAGCAACCCGTTTTTTAAGGTTACGTGCTTTGCCTACATATAGAATGCTCCCCGCCTCATCAAAGAAGCGATATACCCCCGGCAATCCGGGTAGCCGTTTAACATCCTGCTGAAGGGTTTCAAAAAGCGAATTGCTCATGCGTTGGGATATTTTCTGCCAAATCGTCGATAACTATGGTGATGCCGGTGTTTGCTGGCGCCTAGCCCGAAGCTTATCAAGTCTTCATGGCCAAGAGGTACGTATCTTCTGTGACGACCTTGCAACCCTTAATTTACTCGCTTCTGGAGTAGATGAATCGATTAAGCAAAAAATTGATCTATTACCTTGGGAGGAAAGCTTTAGCAACGCACGCCATCCCGTGAAGACTCCCGATGTGGTGATTGAGGCTTTTGGCTGTGAGCTACCAGAACGCTATCTTGCGGGTCTTTTTATCGCCCCTGTAAAACCGATCATCATTAATCTGGAATACCTCAGTGCAGAACCCTGGATTACTGAGTTTCATGCGAAAGCATCACCGCAATCGCACGGGATCTCGAAGTATTTTTTCTTTCCTGGTTTTCAGCCTGAAGTGGGTGGCTTATTACTAGACCCCATACCGCTTGAAGGCACCCTCACCGCACAACAAATTCCACCAGATCTTCAAGAACTATGGTCAATGCTGCAGCCCGGAGCCAAACGAATGAGCATCTTTTGCTATCCCGGAGCCCCACTGCGCAAATGGTTAGAAGATCTTGCTGCTCTCGGTGAAGATATTGATGTTCTCCTGACACATGGTCATGCTGAGCTATTAAATCTTTACAGTGAAAAACAAATTGCTTTACCAAAAAATCTACAGCTTCTTTCAATGCCCTTCGTCTCTCAAGATGAATACGATTGGGTTCTCTCGCAATGTGATTTCAATATCGTGCGTGGTGAAGATTCATTTGTCCGCGCACAACTTGCTGGCAAACCGTTTATTTGGCACATCTACCCCCAAGCAGATCGTGCTCATGAAGTGAAATTGGCAGCCTTTTTAGATCTTTATCTAGAAGAGGCTACGCAAGATCTACGCTTGGCAACGATTGCCGCTATGACCTGGGCAATGCCTAGCGAATGGCTTAAATCCCTGGATAGCTGGACTACTCATTCCAAAGCTTGGCGCGGCCAATTACTCGAAAAACAAAGGGATGGCGGCCTAGCTGCCCGTTTATTGAGGTTCGTAGGCTAGCGCTCAGCAATAAAGGCTTGCGGGCGGTTACAATCTTGTTTTTGATAAAAACCGCAGAAACTAATCTCTGCACCCAGGAATAGCAAGATGAAAACAGCACAAGAACTCCGCGTTGGTAACGTAGTCATGATTGGCACTGATGCCATGGTCGTTTTAAAGGCCGAATATAGCCGCTCCGGCCGCAACTCTTCAGTTGTGAAAATGAAATTTAAGAATTTATTGACTGGCGCACCAAACGAAGGTGTTTACAAAGCCGATGATAAATTTGATGTAGTTATTCTTGAGAAGAAGGATTGCACTTATTCTTATTTCGCTGATCCAATGTATGTCTTTATGGATGGTGACTACAACCAATACGAAGTAGAAGCAGAATTCATGGGTGATGCATTAAATTACCTCGAAGAAAGCATGCCATGTGAAGTAGTGTTCTACGAAGGTAAAGCACTATCAGTAGCAATGCCTAACTCACTCGTACGTGAAATTATCTACACCGAGCCAGCAGTAAAAGGTGACACTAGCTCAGGTAAGGTTTTGAAGAATGCAAAACTGGCTACTGGCTATGAGTTGCAAGTACCTCTGTTCTGCAACACTGGTGACAAGATTGAGATCGATACTCGTACTGGGGAATACCGCAGTCGTGCTAACTAAGTAAAAACTCAGTTGTAACGCCCATATAAAAGCCCGGCATTCCGGGCTTTTCTCATTAGCTAGAGCACCTGCGCTTTAAGCAATCAACTTTAATTGCTGTAAGAGGCCCTGGGCATGCTGATATTCAGCCTCACCCTGAAGTGCATCCCAATTTAGAGTTGAAGATGTAGGCATTAAACGATTTAAGCGAGTAGCAGATTCAACTTGTTTAGCTTTAGAAACTTTTAGATTGGCGAGTAATTCATCTGCCAAATCAGGACGATTGCAAATCAGGACAGCATCGCAACCAGCCTCGAGGGCCATTTCAGCGCCCTTCACTACTGAGCCTGCCACGCTTGCGCCCTCCATTGATAAGTCGTCACTAAAAATAACGCCCTCAAAACCCAACTCTTGACGCAGAATCGAGTGCAACCAAACCTGAGAAAAGCCTGCTGGGTTTTTATCAACCTTAGGATAAATCACATGGGCTGGCATGACTGCTGCCAAACTCAGATCTAACCACTCGTAAGGCTTGGCATCATCATTGAGAATTTGCGCTAAAGAGCGCTCATCCACCGGAATGGCGACATGAGAATCTGCCTCTGCCCAGCCATGACCCGGAAAATGTTTACCGCAATTTGCCATACCGCCAAGACGTAAGCCCTCATTTAAGCTCTTCGCCAAAGCAAACACAATTTGAGGATCGCGACTAAAGGAGCGGTCACCAATGACACCGCTGCGCCCAAAATCTAAATCAAGCACTGGTGTGAAACTAAAGTCCACGCCGCAAGCGCGTAGCTCGGCAGCTAAAACATAGCCACATGCAGTAGCGGCTGCCATGGCAAGTGCTGCAGACTCTGCAGCATGAGTTGAATTACTCTTAGCACCCCAAAGCTCACCTAACTTACGCATTGCTGGAAGATGGGTAAAGCCATCTGTTTTACAGCGCTGCACTCTTCCGCCTTCATGATCAATCGAAATCAACACATCAGGGCGAAGCTTTTTAATATCGGCAGTGAGTTTGCTGAGTTGCTTACGATTGGCAAAATTTCTGCCAAATAAAATTACACCGCCAGTTAGTGGGTGCAAGATACGGCGGCGATCTTCTGCATTCAAGACCTGTCCCACGACGTCTAAGGTAATTGGGCCTGGATTCATGGTCGCTTTACTCATTTTTTCCTCTGTATATTCTCAATGCCTTGAACTTATTTCTGACTTTTATTTTTGCGTAACGATGACATGGGCAATCGCCATATCTTGCTCGTCGCTGACTGTGACGTGGGCTTCCCAATTTTTCTCTTGCATAAATTGGGCAAGCGCTCCGAGGTAACTTGTTACTGGCTTACCACTTGGCTCATTCAAGGTTTGCAATGAGCGCCAAGTCATAGGCATTCTCATTCCTAGGCCAATAGCCTTAGAAAAGGCTTCTTTAGCAGCAAAACGTGTAGCTAAGAAAGCGATGCCGCGTTTATGGTTTCTGGCCAAGCGATGCTTAAATACCAACATCTCATCTGGCCCCAGAATTCTTTCAGCCAAACGTCCTTGGGTACGATCATAAGCTGCCTGTAAGCGCTCAATCTGCAAAATGTCAGTGCCGATGCCGATGATCATTTGAATTAGTTCACTCTGCCTTGAAGCATCAGGGTCTTCATATCTTGAATTGCTTGTTGCCACCCCTTAAAGAGTGCTTCAGCCACAATTGCATGACCAATATTGAGCTCCGATAACTCTACTATTGCTGCAATCGGTATGACATTGCCTTCATGCAAACCATGGCCAGCATTCACTCTGAGCCCAATGCCTTTGCCAAATTGCGCTGCTTTACGAATACGCTCCAATTCAGCAGCTTGCTGCGTGCCCGATAAATCAGCGTAACGCCCAGTATGTAATTCCACTACTGTAGCACCCACATCCTTGGCAGCTTGAATTTGTTTTTCTTCCGGATCAATAAATAAGGAAACCCGAATCCCTGCATCTTGTAATTGTTTTGTGGCAGCTTTGACTGCCTCCCATTTTCCCAACACATCTAAACCACCCTCAGTAGTCACCTCTTCACGCTTCTCAGGAACCAAGCAGACATCATGAGGTTTTACCTTGCAGGCAATACCAATCATTTCCGGCGTCACCGCGCACTCGAGATTCATACGCGTTTTAATGAGTGGTCGTAAGGCTAATAAGTCAGCATCTTTAATATGGCGACGATCTTCACGTAAATGTAAAGTGATGAGATCTGCTCCAGCTTCTTCAGCCAATTGCGCTGCCTTTAATGGATCTGGATACACCGTGCCCCGTGCATTACGCAAAGTAGCAACGTGATCGATATTAATACCAAGTTCTAGGGCAGGTTGGGATGAGAGCGCTGTCATGACTGTAGATTACTAGATTTTCTTCAAATCAATCAAAATTTGGCGCGTAGTCAAGACTTGATCTTGCAGATGGAGCCCCAACAAGAAGCGCATGAGCTGCTTGCTCTCGGTTAAGGTTTCTAAATCTGAAAAATCGCCAGCAGCAATGGCTAGCAAAGACTTACCCGTCAGCACTGGCCAGTGTCCTGGATCATCGCTTTGTACTGGACGCACACCACGCTCAGGTTGGTATACATATTGAGTCTGAGCGATAGGCGCTTCATTAGTTTCCACGCAACGGTCTAGAGCGGCGGCATAACCAGTTTCTTGAAGTAGCGATAGCTCAAAAGGACGCAAGATTTCTTCTAAACCCTTAGACTCAAACTCAAGATTCGATAAGGCATTGATTGTTTCTGCATAGCGGTCATAAAGTTTTTCATAATCATCCTCACGCGCCAAGAATTTCACGAGCAGTTCATTGAGATAGAAGCCGCACAGCAGCGCATCCCCGACCAAAGAAGGCATGCCACCAACCCACTCAGACTTCGTGAGAGTGCGTAACTCCGACTTACCGCTCCATGAAACCAATAGCGGCTGAAAGCGTTGTAAGACTGGACGTAAAGTAGAGTGAGGACGTTTGGCACCTTTGGCAATTAAAGCCATGCGGCCATATTGCCGTGTAAAGACATCCAGGATTAAGCTAGTCTCTTTATAGGGGATGCTGTGCAATACAAAAGCAGGCTCGTCAGCAACACGAATCGAGGCCATGCGAATTTATTCCAGGCCCTGCGCCCGTAACTCGGCGCGATCATCTGCCCAACCGCGCTTCACTTTGACCCAAGTCTCTAAAAAGACTTTTCCATCAAAGAGCTTTTCCATATCAATGCGGGCATCGGTTGAAATTTTTTTAAGGCGCTCACCCTTTTGGCCAATGATCATGGCTTTATGACTATCACGATCAACCAAAATCGTTGCAGCAATCCGGCGCATCTTGCCATCCATCTTAAATTGATCAATCACTACCGTAGAGGTGTAGGGTAACTCTTCACCCGTAAAACGGAATACTTTTTCACGCAGGATTTCAGCTGCGAGGAAGCGTTCGCTACGGTCAGTAATAGTATCGCCATCATAGATAGCCTGCGCTTCAGGAAGATAGCCCTCTAAGACATCTAAGAGCCTTTGAACATCGCCTGGGCTCTTAGCACTCATCGGCACGATTTCAGCGAACTCACATTTTTGGTCTTCGTGACCACCCAACTCAGACCAAGGCTTTGACATTTCTTTCATGAAGTTGAGTAATGCCTGGTCACGCTCCGAAGGCGCCTGAAAGCGGCTATTAAATAGATCTAATTTATTTAATACCAGCACAACGGGTAGGTCATCTGGCAGCAACTTTAAGACCTTCTTGTCATCTTCACCGAAGTAGCCTGCTTCAACTACAAAGCAAGCAACATTGACATCTTGCAAGGCAGTAGTGACGGTGCGATTTAATGCTTTGTTCAGCGTATTCATCAAGCGCGTCTGGAAACCCGGTGTATCGATAAAAATAAACTGCGCCTCTTCACGATTTTGTATTCCTAAAATACGATGGCGAGTAGTTTGAGCCTTGCGAGAAGTAATGCTAATCTTTTGACCCACTAAAGCATTGAGGAGTGTTGATTTGCCCATATTGGGACGCCCAACAATGGCGATAGTTCCGCATCTAAACACGATTAGCCCTTCAGCTTAAGGTTTAACTGCTCTTCACTTGCTTCTTTCTTGGCAGCTTTTTTCTTCGCCGAGCGAGTTTTTTTAGGTTTGCCTAATTTCTGTGGCAGCGCTTTGAGTGCCAGTACTAATGCCATCTTCGCAGCAGCTTGTTCAGCAGCTCGACGGGATGCACCCTCACCTTTTACCGATACCTTTAGACTCGGAATGAGGCACTCGACTTCAAACTGTTGATTATGAGCAGCGCCACTTGTGCCAGTCACGTTATAAGTAGGCAAAGGCAATTGATAACTTTGCAGGCACTCCTGCAATAGTGTTTTGTCATCTTTACCCAAGGTCTTAGGATCTACATGCTCCAAAATAATGGAATAGAGTTTGCGCAGACAAGCCTTAGCTGCATCAAACCCACCATCCAAAAAGATTGCTCCCGTAACTGCCTCTAGAGTATCGGCCAAGATTGACGGACGACGAAATCCCCCACTCTTCAATTCACCCTCTCCCAGACGCAAGTAGTCCGATAAAGATAAGGATTGGGCGATTTCGTACAAAGCTTGTTGCTTCACCAAATTAGCGCGCACACGAGAAAGATCGCCTTCATCTAAATCGGAGTAACGTTCGTACAGCAAATCTGCCACAACGCAATTGAGAATCGAATCACCCAAAAACTCTAGGCGCTCATTATTTTTCTTGCTATGACTGCGATGAGTAAGTGCCTGATTTAATAATTCTGGCTTTTTAAAGACATAGGCTAGACGCTCTTGTAAGGGTCCAGTATCAATAACGGCGCGCGCGTTCATCTGCGTTACTCGAAGCCGCCAATGCGGCCTAAGTTACCCAGATTAAGCCAAACAAAGAAAGCTCTACCCACAATATTTTTGTCTGGCACAAATCCCCAATAACGAGAATCTGCACTGTTATCACGGTTATCGCCCATCGCGAAATAATGTCCAGGAGGAACCTTGCAAGTTAAGCCAGACTGCTGATATTGGCAAAACTCAGATCCTGGAAAACGCTCGCTTGGAAACACTGCGGCAGGACGATCTGGGTCGTTCAGAATATCGTGACGATTCCCACCTAGATCAGCTGGAAAAGTTTCAGTAAAACGTTTGGCATAGCGCATGTTTTCTGGATCAAGATACGCTTCACCGCCACTATATTGCAAGGGCTGACCATTGATGATGAGGCGCTTATCTTGATACTCAATTACATCACCAGGAAGAGCCACTACGCGCTTAATGTAGTCAACCGATTCATCTCGTGGGTAGCGGAATACCACTACATCACCGCGCTTTGGGGATCCTAAATCAAGTACCTTCTGATTGATCACCGGCAAACGAATTCCGTAAGTAAATTTATTGACTAAGATGAAATCACCAATCTGCAAAGTCGGAATCATTGATCCAGAAGGAATCTTAAAAGGCTCAACAATAAATGAGCGCAATACAAATACAGCGCAGATCACCGGGAAGAAGCCTGCGGTGTACTCGAGCCATAAAGGCATACGATCAATGCCAGCACTGCGTCTTTGCGGCGCAAAGTAAACCCTGTCAGCAACCCAAGCAATACCTGAGACAATGACCAAAATAAAAAGGATGAGTGCGAAGTTCATTAATCCTCCACCTGCAAAATAGCCAAGAAGGCTTCTTGTGGGATTTCGACGTTACCCACTTGTTTCATGCGCTTCTTACCTTCTTTTTGCTTCTCTAATAATTTCCGTTTACGAGAAATATCGCCACCGTAACATTTAGCCAATACGTTCTTACGCAGCGCCTTGACGTTTTCACGAGCAACGATATTGCTACCGATCGCCGCCTGAATTGCCACATCAAACATTTGACGCGGAATAATACCGCGCATCTTAGAGACTACCTCGCGACCACGGTGTTGACTATTACTTCTGTGGACAATGACTGACAGAGCGTCAACCCGATCACCGTTAATTAAGATATCTACCTTGACCACATCAGCCGGACGATATTCTTTGAATTCATAATCCATCGAAGCATAACCACGTGAAATCGATTTCAGGCGATCAAAAAAGTCGAGCACGATTTCTGCCATAGGTAATTCATAAGTGAGCTGGACTTGGCGACCGAGATAGTTCATGCCCGTCTGAATACCACGCTTGCCGACACACAAAGTAATCACCGAGCCAACATATTCTTGCGGCATGTATAAGTTCACCGTCACGATCGGTTCCATGATGGTATCGACCTTGCTGGTTTCAGGCATCTTGGATGGGTTATCAACCATAATGATGGTACCGTCTGATTGCTGTACTTGATACACCACGGTTGGCGCCGTTGTTATCAAGTTCATGCCGTACTGACGCTCTAAGCGCTCTTGTACGATCTCCATATGGAGTAGACCTAAGAACCCGCAGCGGAAACCAAAACCTAAGGCTTGCGATACCTCTGGCTCATACAAGAGTGATGCATCGTTTAGTTTGAGTTTTTCAAGTGACTCACGCAATTGATCGTACTCAC
>CANGHN010000038.1 GCA_947453825.1 Betaproteobacteria bacterium | reverse complement strand
GATTTAATCTCGTCTTTGAACGCGGAAGTCCATAACTGCGGGTTCTCCAGCTTGATTTGGTTAATCAAATCGATACCAAAATTGCAGTGCATTGACTCGTCACGAAGGATGTATTGATACTGCTCGGCAGCACCCGTCATTTTGTTTTGACGACCCATCGCAAGTATTTGCGTAAAACCAACATAAAAGAACAAACCTTCCATTACGCAGGCAAAAACAATCAGCGAACGAAGTAATTTTTGGTCAGTTTCTAATGTGCCAGTCTTGAAATTTGGGTCAGTTAATACATCGATATACGGAATTAAGAACTGATCTTTGGCGCGAATCGACTCAATTTCGTTATACGCATTGAAGATTTCAGACTGATCTAAACCTAAAGATTCCACAATATATTGGTATGCGTGGGTATGAATCGCCTCCTCAAAAGCCTGGCGCAATAGGTATTGGCGGCATTCTGGGGCTGTAATATGGCGATAAGTACCCAAAACAATATTGTTGGCTGCTAAAGAATCGGCCGTAGTAAAGAAACCGAGATTGCGTTTAATAATGCGACGCTCATCTTCAGTCAGGCCATTTGGATCTTTCCAAAGCGCGATATCGCGGTTCATATTGATCTCTTGTGGCATCCAATGGTTTGCGCAACCAGCCAAATACTTCTCCCAAGCCCACTTGTATTTAAATGGAACGAGCTGATTTACGTCAGTCTTGGCATTAATCACGCGCTTATCGGCGGCGTTTACGCGCAAAGCTGCGCCGCCAGACATATTGCTAGTCTGTACTGGCGCAGGTGCGGCAGCTTGTGGTGCCATTGCCACTTGATCTGGCTGTGGGCGTTGTGGCTCCACTGCAACCGGCTGCTGCGGTGCAAGGCCAGCTTTCGCTAGCGCTGGAGCAACTTCCTCTTCCCAATTCAACATAACTTTCTCCTTAATTCTTCTATTTCTGACCAATAAGCAAACAGCTTATTGGCATGCTTCACATTCATCAAAGCCAGCATCACCTGGGCGCATTGTGCAAACTGGGCCATCAGCTTCAACCGCACCCGCAGCGCTTGCTGCAGCTGCGTCTGTGCCATTGACACCACCACCACTAGAAACCGAGTTCAATTGACCACTAGCTACGGTTGATTTCTCAACGTGGGTAGCTGCCATTGTGCGCAGGTAATAGGTAGTTTTTAGACCACGTAACCATGCCAACTTGTAGGTGTCATCCAATTTCTTGCCAGAGGCACCTGCCATGTAGATATTGAGTGACTGGGCTTGATCAATCCACTTCTGACGACGAGAAGCAGCCTCAACCAACCAAGTTGGCTCCACCTCGAAAGCAGTTGCATATAGATCGCGCAAATCTTGTGGAATGCGATCGATCTTAGACAAAGTGCCGTCAAAGTACTTTAGGTCGGCAATCATGACTTCATCCCAAAGGCCACGATCTTTCAAATCACGGACCAAGTACTCGTTTACTACGGTGAATTCACCTGAAAGATTGGATTTCACAAACAAGTTCTGGAAAGTCGGTTCGATACAAGCAGAAACACCAATAATGTTCGAAATCGTTGCTGTTGGGGCAATCGCTACGCAATTGGAGTTACGCATACCGTGTTGCTTGATGCGGGCACGCAAACCACTCCAGTCCATAGTAGAAGAGTTATCAACCTCTACATAACCACCGCGCTCAGCCGCCAACATCGCCACTGAATCTTGTGGGAGGATGCCGCGATCCCATAAAGAACCTTTGTAGGTGCTGTAAACACCGCGCTCTTCAGCCAATTCACATGAAGCTTGGTAGGCGTAGTAGCAAACCGCTTCCATAGAAGAGTCCGCAAACTTCACAGCCTCATCGCTAGCGTAAGGAATACGCTGCATATGCAAGCAATCTTGGAAGCCCATGATGCCCATGCCGACTGGACGGTGCTTCAAGTTGGAATTACGCGCTTTAGCAACTGCGTAGTAGTTGATATCAATCACGTTATCGAGCATGCGCATTGCAGTGCGGACAGTCTTCTGGAGCTTCTCGTGATCCAAAATCATCTTGCCGTTAGCGTCAGTTGTCATGTGGGCGGTTAAGTTCACTGAACCGAGATTACATACAGCGATTTCGCTCTCATTGGTATTGAGGGTGATCTCAGTACACAAATTAGAAGAGTGAACTACGCCGATATGCTGCTGTGGGCTACGAATATTGCATGGATCCTTAAATGTGATCCATGGGTGGCCGGTCTCAAACAACATGCCGAGCATCTTGCGCCATAACTGCTGCGCTGGAATTCTGCGGAAAGGCTTCAATTCACCACGGTCGGCCTTTTGCTCATAGGCAACATAAGCCTCTTCAAATGCCTTGCCAAACTTGTCATGCAAGTCAGGGGTATTGGATGGTGAGAACAGAGTCCAGTCACCGTTTTCCATGACGCGCTTCATAAACAAGTCCGGAATCCAGTTAGAAGTATTCATATCGTGCGTGCGGCGACGATCATCACCAGTGTTCTTACGCAACTCCAAGAACTCTTCGATATCTAGGTGCCATGTTTCCAAGTAGGCGCAGACTGCACCTTTACGCTTACCACCTTGGTTTACAGCAACAGCAGTGTCATTGACTACTTTGAGGAATGGCACAACACCTTGTGATTTACCGTTGGTGCCTTTGATATGACTCCCCAAAGCGCGCACATTAGTCCAGTCATTACCCAAGCCACCAGCAAACTTGGATAACAGAGCATTTTCTTTCAAAGCTTCGTAGATGCCATCCAAATCATCATCCACTGTTGTTAAGTAGCAGCTAGAGAGCTGTGGGCGAGTGGTTGCTGAATTAAACAAAGTCGGGGTGCTGGACATGAAATCGAATGTTGAGAGGATTTCATAGAACTCAATCGCACGACGCTCACGATCTAACTCGTTCAGGGATAAGCCCATTGCCACGCGCATAAAGAAAGCCTGTGGCATTTCAATACGACGATCTTCAATGTGCAAGAAGTAACGGTCATACAAAGTTTGCAGGCCAAGGTAGTTGAACTGCAAGTCACGGCTGGCATTCAAGGCCGCAGCCAATCTTGGCAAATCAAACTCACGCATACGTGGGTCTAATAATTCTGCAGAGATGCCTTCGTTAATGTACTTTGCAAAGTAAGTACTGTACTCAGCTTGCATGTCACCCTGCAAAACCTCTTGGCCCAAAATCTCTTTACGAATGACGTGCATCAAAATGCGCGCTGTTACTTGGCTGTACGCAGGATCTTTTTCGATCAAGGTACGGGAAGCCAAAATTGCAGAGTCATAAACCTGCGCCATTGGAACGCCATCGTACAAATTCTTAATGGTTTCTGTGATGATTGGAGTTGCATCAATGTTATTGCCCAAGCCTTCGCATGCCGCTTCAATCACGGTACGAAGTGCAGCCATATCCAGCCACTTCTCAACACCGTTGTCAGTTACCTTGATACCAGACTCACCAGCCTGATTTGCTACTTGAGTATCTTGAGAAGCTTCTTGTTGAGCTGCGCGCTCTTGATTGCGCTTCTCGCGATAAAGAACATAGGCACGAGCAACGTTGTGCTCACCACTGCGCATCAAAGCCAATTCAACTTGGTCTTGAATATCTTCAATATGGAAAGTTCCGCCATTTGGACGGCTACGCAATAAAGCGCGCACAACAGACTGTGTCAATTGTTCAACTTGCTCACGCACACGTGCAGATGCGGCACCTTGACCACCGTTTACCGCTAAAAATGCTTTAGTTACTGCAATCGCAATTTTGGATGGCTCAAATGCCACAACTGATCCGTTACGGCGAATAATTTTGTAATCAGATAATTGGGTTGTCTGAGCACCACCAACACCACCAGCAACAAAACTGGCGGAAGGAGCTTGATTCATTGCCCCCGCAGGTCCCATTCCTGGATTATTGGCTCCAGTTGGCTGGCCTGCTGCTTGTGGATTGGCGTATGTCATGTTGCTCCTACTTATATATAGTTATTTGGACAAAAAATCGTTAAAAAACAAGGGTGTATTGCGAGATTTAAACACTAGATGTAGTGTCTTAACGTGCATTTGATACTAAGTATAGGGAAATATTTGCCGCTTGGTAAGATATTTCTCATAAATATTCATTAGTATTTTTACTAATTTTTGGGCAATTTCTGGGGTCATTTTGGTGCGAAATTTCTAGCCCTTTTTAGCTAAAGGCTAAAAAAGTGAGCGTATGCTTACATACAAGTCTTATTACTAACGAGAAACGAACCCATAGGGCATTTTTTCTGCAGCAATGCCTGTCTCTTTTTGGAACTTTTTCCAATCAAAATATTTTCCAGGATCTGTTTTGCGATCTGGAGCAACATCACTGTGGCCAGCAAAGTGTAAATTGGGATAGCGAGTTGCTAATTCTTTAATCGTATTTGCTAGCACTTGGTATTGCACGTCTTCAAAGGGGGTATCGCCATCACCCTCTAGCTCAATACCTATTGAAAAATCATTGCACTTTTCCCTGCCCATAAATTGAGACGCCCCTGCATGCCAAGCTTTATTGTGAGTAGAAACAAATTGGAAGAGCTTTCCAGCGCGGGTAATTAAAAAGTGACTAGAAACTTTTTGTCCCGCAATCTGCGTAAAGTAAGGATGCAAAGTGGGATCGAGTGTATTTTGAAAAAAATCAACGATGTGATGTTCGCAAGAATGGTTTTTAAATTCGCCGGGCGGAAGACTAATGTGATGAATCAGAATTAAATCTGTCTGAGTATGATCTGGTCGCACATCTTGATTTGGTGAGGCACGCCATATAGCGCTACCAAGCCAACCTTGTTCATCCAAAGAATCTAAATGTGCTTTTGAACAATAAAAGCGCTCATCAAAAACAATGGCATCGGGCTGCGGCAGATGGACTTTGCAGTATTGACACTGCACCATTGCCTCTGGCTCGGTCGGCACCCGAGCTTTATTGGCCTTAGGTTTGATCGCTTTCTCTTGATCAAATTTGGCTTGCTTTTTTCCTTTTAGCCAAAAATAAAAAAGGCCTGCTCCAGCAAACAGTAAAAGCCACTTAAACAAGAATCATGCTTTCTGAAGAATGACTTCCAAAACAAAACGGCTGCCAGCATACGCGAGCAATAGAACAACGTAAGCACTCAATACCCAGCGAATTGCTGCCCATCCACGTAAACCAACTGACCAACGAGCGATGATTAAGCCTGCAAACAAAATCCATGAAATGAGTGCAAAAATAGTTTTGTGATCAAATACAAAAGGTTTGCCAAATAGAGCTTGTGAAAATAACAAGCCAGAAAAAACAGTCAGTGTTAAGAGGGCAAAACCAACATACAGTAAATTGAATAGCAGGCCTTCCATTGTCATCAATGGTGGCAAATCTTCTAACCAATGCGCAAGCCGACTGTTAGGAGAAATTGCTAATTGACGATGTAAGGCACGGTCATAAACACTCATCAACATGGCCTGCATAGCCGCTAGACTCAATAAGCCGACTGAAATCGTTGCCACGATAAAGTGCGCCTTAAACCAGGGATCTGAAACCGCTTCTGGAGAAATTAATACACCTGGGAAGAAGATCGGAAGCAAAGAACAAAACAAGGCAAATAAAATTGACATCCAAAGCAAGCTAGCGATTGGCAAAAACCAAGACTGGAACCAATAAAAAGCTAGGCCTACCCAGGCGATTAAGGATAAATCCTGGGCAAATCCAAAGACGAATCCTTGGGATGTAAAGACTGAATCATGTAATTCGATTCCATGAAGTATCAAAATCACAAAAATACAGGCTTGCATCAGCACAGCAAAGAGGGCGGACTCCTTACCCACCCTAGCTCTCAGGCTCAAAAAGAGCAGTAAAAGCAAATAAAGGATTGGGGGAAGCCAGCCGAAAATTGAGTAACCTAAAATATCCATATAGAAAGTCTAATCGATAAATGCTAGAAAACCTCACCGATCGTCTATCCCGCGTTGTGAAAACAATGCGGGGTCAAGCCCGCCTTACTGAAAGCAATACCGCAGAAATGCTACGGGAAATCCGCTTAGCCTTACTGGAGGCGGACGTAGCCCTACCTGTTGTCAAATCCCTGCTTGAACAAATTAAATTTAAGGCTCTCGGTGAGGAGGTTGTAGGTAGCCTCAGCCCAGGACAGGCCTTGGTAGGTGTAGTACAACGCGAACTAGCCCAAGTGATGCATGGGGATACAAATCAAAGCGGCGAACTCAATTTAGCTACCCAACCCCCCGCAGTGATTTTGATGGCCGGTCTACAGGGTGCTGGTAAAACGACTTCGGTTGGAAAGCTAGCTAAGTGGCTACAAGAGAAAAAGAAAAAGAAAGTGCTCACCGTTTCTTGTGACGTTTATCGCCCTGCTGCGATTGAACAACTAGAAACCGTTACTAAGCAAGTAGGTGCTGAGTTTTTCCCAAGCAATATCAATCAAAAGCCAAATGACATTGCCATTGCAGCCTTAGATTGGGCGCGTCGTCATTATTTTGATGTTGTATTAGTGGATACCGCAGGTCGCCTCGGTATTGATGAAGCCCTCATGCAAGAAATTCAAACTTTGCATGCCAGCTTGAATCCGATTGAAACCCTATTTGTAGTTGACGCAATGCTTGGTCAAGACGCTGTTAATACCGCTAAAGCCTTCCATGAGGCACTGCCGCTGACTGGCGTCATTCTCACGAAATTAGATGGTGATTCACGTGGTGGTGCGGCGCTCTCTGTGCGCCAAGTTACTGGAGTCCCACTGAAATTTATTGGTGTTGCAGAAAAGATGGATGGCCTAGAAGCCTTTGATGCTGAGCGTATGGCGAACCGCATCTTGGGCATGGGTGACATTTTGGCCCTGGTAGAACAAGCCCAAGAGCATGTAGACGTTGCCAAAGCTGAAAAATTAGCGAGCAAGATTTCTAAAGGTGGATTTGATCTTGGAGACTTCCGTGATCAACTCATGCAAATGCAAAAGATGGGTGGCATGGCCAGTCTGATGGATAAATTACCAAGCCAGGTTGCACAGGCAGCCTCCAAAGCAAATCTGAGTAATGCTGATAAGCAAACGAAGCGTATGCGCGGCATTATTGATAGCATGACGCCGCGTGAACGCAGCAAACCAGAATTACTCAAGGCCAGTCGTAAACGTCGCATTGCAGCAGGCGCTGGAGTTGAAGTACAAGAAGTGAACCGCCTACTAGCTCAGTTTGAACAAATGCAAACTATGATGAAGCAGTTTAAGGGCGGCAAGATGGCGCGCACCATGGCTAGCATGGCTGCAAAAGGAGCCGCCAAGGGGATCGGCGGACTCTTTAAAAAATAAGCTACTCAGTTCGCAACTGTAATTAACTGATAGCTTTTTTAGCCGCTTGAACCGCAGCAATTACTTTGTCTTTGATTTGCGCTAGCGGAATATTCTGTGATTCAGCATAAGTACGGCCTTTGAATTCCACTTGAGAGTCAACCAATCCACGATCGCCAATGACAACGCGGAAAGGTGCACCAATGAGCTCCCAGTCTGCAAACATCGCACCTGGACGCTCGCCACGATCATCCAAAATCACATCGATGCCAGCAGCGAGCAATGCATCATGCAATTGATCGCAGGCCTCTTTCACCTGCTCTGATTTTTCATATCCCATCGGGCAAATCACCACCTCAAATGGCGCCATTGAAATCGGCCAAATAATGCCGCGCTCATCGTGCCCTTGCTCAATAGCGGCACCCAATAAGCGGGTAACGCCAATTCCATAGCAACCCATCACCATGGGCTGTGCTTTGCCTTGTTGATCTAAATAAGTACAACCCATTGCCTCAGAGTAGCGCGTGCCCAGTTGGAATACGTGACCCACTTCAATACCACGACAGATATCCACTACACCTTTACCATCTGGAGAAGGATCACCAATCACTGCATTGCGAATATCTAAGACCAAGGGCTCCGGCAAATCACGTCCCCAGTTAACGCCTATCAAGTGGTGGCCAGCATCATTGGCGCCACACACAAAGTCAGACATATTCGCAACCGTGCGATCTGCCACTACTGTAACCTCAGCGCTTACGCCAACCGGTCCCAAATAACCAGCAGGAGCATTACAAGCTTGCTTGATTTCTGCTTCAGTAGCAAAGCGAGATTGCGTCATACCAGGTACCTTGCTTGCCTTGACTTCATTAAGCTCATGGTCACCGCGCACTAACAGCATAAAGAGTTTGGCTGGACCTTTTTCCTGGTCGGCAGCAAACAATAAAGATTTCACAGTCTTCTCAAGCTCAATATTGAGGAACTTCGCAACATCTGCGCAATTCGTCTTTTCTGGCGTTGCTACCTTCACCATTGAGGTAGTAGCAGCGGAACGTGTAGCCGTCAAAGCCAATGATTCTGCAGCCTCAAGATTCGCTGCGTATTCAGATGTTGGGCAATAGACGATTGCATCTTCACCAGTATCCGCAATCACATGAAACTCTTGGCTGCCTGATCCACCAATCGCGCCATTATCTGCGGTCACGGCACGGAACTGAAGGCCCATACGTTTGAAGATGCGTGTGTAAGCATCAAACATAATTTGGTAAGACTTCTTCAAACCTTCAGCATCTCGATCAAATGAGTAAGCATCTTTCATACTGAACTCACGACCGCGCATGATGCCAAAACGGGGGCGACGCTCATCACGGAACTTCGTTTGAATTTGATAGAAATTGACTGGTAACTGTTTGTAACTCTTAATTTCATTGCGAGCTAAATCAGTAATGACCTCTTCAGAAGTTGGCTGAATTAAGAAATCTCGATCGTGACGATCTTTGATACGCAATAACTCAGGACCCATCTTTTCCCAACGACCCGTCTCTTGCCATAATTCAGCAGGCTGAATCATTGGCATCAACAACTCGATTGCACCAGCACGATTCATTTCTTCGCGAATGATATTTTCAACCTTGCGAATCACCCTCAAACCGAGTGGCAAATAGTTATATACGCCTGCGCTGAGCTTGCGAATTAAACCTGCCCGCACCATGAGTTTGTGCGAAACCACCTCAGCGTCAGAGGGGGCTTCTTTTAGCGTGGCGAGAAATGATTGTGATGCTTTCATGAATGGATATAATCAAATCATTGATTTTAAAGGATTTGAGGCACGATCATGCTTGACCGTGAAGGGTATCGCCCCAATGTCGGCATTGTCCTCCTCAACAGCCGTAACGAGGTTTTCTGGGGAAAACGCGTTGGGCAGCATTCGTGGCAGTTCCCGCAGGGCGGGATTCAACATGGTGAATCCCCTGAGCAGGCCATGTACCGCGAATTGCATGAGGAGGTTGGCTTGCTGCCAGAACATGTCCAAATTATTGGACGAACCAGGGATTGGCTCCGTTACGACGTCCCTGAGGAGTACTTGCGCCGTCAACATGCCACTCGCGTCCATCGCGCCGCCTATCGTGGCCAAAAGCAAATCTGGTTTCTCTTACGTTTAGTAGGTCTAGATAGCGATATTCAATTGCGCGCTTCAGAACACCCAGAATTTGATGCCTGGCGCTGGGTACCCTTCTGGATCCAACTCGATGCTGTGATTGATTTCAAACGCGAGGTCTACCAAATGGCTTTATCTGAGCTCGCTCGCTACCTTTCGCGCGGAATGCGGATGCAACAACTTGCTTGGGGCACTCCATTAGATTTAATTCAGTCCTTTTATACAGGCACACAAGAACACACCAAAGAGCACAACCCCAAGGACAAACCAAAATGACCCAATCCTTTCAGCGCATTCGGTCTTATCTTGCTTGTGCCATATTCAGCATAGGTCTCTTTGCCTGTACAGGAGATCCCCTCATTAGTGGTTTGGACCCATTTGCGCCGATGGTATTTAAGGAGGGCACGACTGCCATGCCCTTAAACCCGCCCAATAAATCCACACTGCAATCTTTTTATGTTTCACCACAAACCATCTTTAAGTTTTCAGTAGATACCGACTCTATTCTGATCGGTGCCGATGGCATTACGCGCTACATAGTGGTGATGACCAACCCTAGCGGAGATCAACAAGCGCAATATGAAGGCATTCGCTGTGATTCGTTTCAGTGGCGCCTTTATGGCAACTTTGAAGAAGGTCAATGGCGGGCAAGTCCATTATCAGCATGGCGTAGTATCAATAGTAATACACCTAATCGCTATCAAGCAGCTCTAGCACAGGGGGCATTTTGCAATTTCAATTCGCAAGAAAAAAATATCAAGATTATTGTGAATGCACTCAACCCTAACGGATTTACAGGCAACACCAAACCTACGAACTCCAATGGCTTGTTTGCTAACTAAATCAACTTTAGTGAGTTGATGGCGGGACTAAACGGGTACCGATTTGCTCGCCAGCTAGCAGTCGAGTTAGTACATTTGGCTCTCGCCCAGAAGCAATCACAGTAGAAGCTCCAGTCTGTACTGCAACCTTAGCTGCCAAGACCTTAGTCAACATACCACCTTTACTGAGTTCACTGGCAGCTCCACCAGCCATTTTTTCTAGGGCAGGATCGCCAGCAATAGCTTGCTGCAATAGGGTTGCATCAGCATGCTGACGTGGGTCAGCAGTAAATAAGCCACCTTGATCAGTCAGAATAATGAGCAAGTCAGCATGAATCAGATTGGTGACTAAAGCGGCCAAGCTATCGTTATCACCAAACTTAATCTCATCGGTCACTACCGTATCGTTTTCATTAATAATAGGAACGACACCTAGCTTGAGTAAGGTATCTAAAGTTGCGCGCGCATTTGCATTACGTTCAGCATTGGCTAAGTCGGCATTGGTCAATAACACCTGGGCACTACGCAAATTGAAACGTGCAAAGCAGCTTTCATAAACCTGCACCAAACCCATTTGACCTACTGCAGCAGCGGCTTGAAGCTGATGAATTTCTTGTGGACGCTTAGTCCATCCCAAGCGCTGCATTCCTTCTGCAATTGCCCCGGAGCTCACCATCAAGACCTCGTGACCTGAGCGCAATAGAGCAGCCATCTGCTCTGCCCACATAGCAATCGCAGCATGATCTAGGCCTTCACCATTATTGGTCACTAGGCTTGAGCCTACTTTGACAACGATACGTTTAGTTTGTTTGGTGTTCATAACAACTGACAATTTGAATACATACTTTAATCGGGTTTTTTATCTTCTAACTGATCTTTGTAGCGAGGGTCTTGAGCACGCTCATCTTGTTCATCACGATCACGACGTACAGAATCCAAATAATCCTGCAAGGCATAACAAAGCTTATCGCAGCCAAGTCCAGTTAAGGCAGAGATCTCAAACGTTGGACCTTTCCACTTAAACTTTTTCACAAAGTCTGCTACTGCTCTCTTACGATCCTCTTCCGGGATCATATCGACCTTGTTTAGAACTAACCAGCGAGGCTTTTCTACTAGGGCCTCGTCATATTTACGTAATTCATTCACGATAGCGTTTGCATCTACCACAGGATCCACATTTTCATCAAATGGTGCAATATCAACCAGATGCAAAAGAACGCCGGTACGCTGCAAGTGACGTAAGAAGCGATGGCCCAAGCCAGCCCCTTCAGCGGCACCTTCAATCAAACCCGGAATATCTGCAATCACAAAGCTGCGCTCATTGCCTACTCGAACCACACCTAAATTCGGGTGCAAGGTGGTAAATGGATAGTCAGCAATTTTTGGTCGCGCATTTGACACAGCGGTAATCAAAGTAGATTTGCCAGCATTTGGCATGCCCAATAAACCTACATCGGCCAATACTTTTAATTCCAGCTTTAATTTGCGACGCTCACCAGGCTTACCATTCGTTTTTTGGCGTGGCGCCCGATTGGTACTACTCTTAAAGTGAATATTGCCCCACCCACCAACGCCGCCTTGTGCCAAGCAAAGGCGCTCGCCATGAGTAGTTAAGTCAGCAATCGGCTCGCCGGTTTCGTAGTCAGCGATGATGGTGCCAACAGGCATGCGTAATTCAATATCATCACCAGCACGGCCATAACAATCAGCACCGCGACCAGGCTCACCATTTTTTGCGGTGTGTGTTTTTGCGTAACGGTAATCGATCAGCGTATTGATATTACGATCAGCAATAGCCCAGACGCTACCGCCCTTGCCGCCGTCACCGCCGTCAGGACCACCGAATTCAATGAACTTTTCACGGCGCATAGAAGCACTCCCGGCGCCACCCTGGCCGGCTATGACTTCAATACGTGCTTCGTCTATAAATTTCATGAATAAAAAAGGCCTCGCTTAGCGAGGCCTGTTCCTAAGAGTTAAATTCGGAATAAATCTGAATCAAACGAGTCTCAGTCAGGCGCCTTATGAACGAGGCAACACTGAAACTTGGGCCTTCTTCAAAGCACCCTTAACGCCGAATTCCACTTGTCCGTCAATTAAGGCGAACAAAGTGTGATCTTTACCAATACCAACGTTAGTACCAGGATGAACCTTGGTACCGCGTTGACGAATAATGATGCTGCCAGCATTGATATGCTCGCCGCCAAATACCTTAACGCCTAAGCGTTTCGATTCTGAGTCACGGCCGTTTCGTGTCGAGCCGCCGCCTTTTTTCTGTGCCATATCTTTCTCCTACCTGAATTAGGCTTTAATCGTTGTGATCAAAATTTCAGTGAAATTCTGAAGATGGCCTTGGTGCTTTTGATAATGCTT
>CANGHN010000037.1 GCA_947453825.1 Betaproteobacteria bacterium | reverse complement strand
GGTTTTTGTACAGAGTAAAGCCGGTAATAGCGGGGTAATGAACGCCGGTGCCAATACCCAAGTCTTTTAGCTCTGTCATTACTTGGGCGCGATTTGTATTGAGTTGCTCAAGTGGCAATACAACTTGGAACATGTGCCAGTTGCTATCGCTATAGTTTTCCACAGGCAGCTCTAGACGTAGATTTTCTAAGTTTGCAGATTTGAGTTCTGCACGAATGAGGTCAAAGTATTGGCGCGCCAGTGCGGCGCGTCGTGTTTGGTACGCAGGCAATTGCTTGAGTTGCTGCAAGCCAATCACTGCATTGACATCGGTGAGATTATCTTTGCCACCAAGGACATCTACATCCATGCCATCTATGCCTTGGCGAGTTAAACCTTGCAAACGGAATTTTTCAGCAAGCTTGGCTTCAGCTTCATTATTTAAAACAAGGCAGCCACCCTCAATGGTGGTGAGGTTTTTATTTGCTTGAAAACTAAAGCTCACGAGGTCACCAAAACTACCAATCTTTTTGCCTTGCCATTGAGAGCCAAAGGCTTGAGCGGCATCTTCAATGACTCGCAGCTTGTGCTGTTTCGCAATTACATAGAGCTGATCCATATCTACCGGTAAACCCGAAAGATAGACCGGCATGATGGCGCGCGTTTTAGGTGTAATGGCGGCAGCCACTTTAGTGAGATCAATATTGCGGGTAATAGGATCTACATCGACAAAGACAGGTTTAGCGCCAACGGATAAAACTACATTGGAAGTAGCTACCCAAGAAATCGGAGTGGTAATGACTTCATCACCCTCGCCGATACCTGCGACTTGCAAGGCAATTTTCATAGTTGCTGTGCCATTGGCAAAGCAACGCACTGGACGGCCACCAAAATAAGCGCTTAAGGTAGCCTCAAATTCTGCTAGCTTGGGGCCTGAAGTAACCCATCCCGAGCGCAACACATCAGCTACAGCATCAATCGTTTCTTGATTAAAGCTTGGGCGCGTGAAGGGGATAAATGTCGGGGTGGGGTTTGACATGATGTCCTTATATTACTGCGTCACGTTGGGCGCGTCAGGATGTTTCACGATGACTCTGCGGGAATCGCGACCTACCTCTTGCATTGGTATGTTGAGACTCTGGAGCGCGACATATTGCTCAGGCACCATCAAAGCATAGGCTGTGGGATCTTCTTTCCAGCGCGTGATAAAGGCCTCTAAGCTTGGCATCCACAGCTCAGGTTCTTGATTTACGCCAAACTCCAGCTCATCTGGTGATTCCACCATGATCATGGTCCTGCCTAAATAGAAGGGCACGGTGTGATCTAAAAGACGCACTGAGTAGAAATTGACTTTTTCAGGAATGGATGTCTTGACGCGTTCCACTAAATCAATGCCTGATACAGCCCGACCCAAGGTCTCATGGCCCGTACCCGCAATGATAGAGCACAGAAAAAATCCACAAGCAAAACTCACAATGCTTTGGATGCCATTACGTTTGCTTTGCCATGCGGCAAATGCACTAAAGGTAATCAGTGCAACTAAAGCAGCAATCACCCAGTAGGTATATTGAGCATAGGCTTCGATTTCATCAGGCCTTGCTTGCTTGCTAATGTCGGATAGAAAGAAAAATCCAATACCACCGAGGATTGCAAAACCCAGAGTTTGGAATTTCCAAGGTAGTGCCATGGAGTTGGTATGCCCCAATAATCGATCTAAACGATTACCAATCAATAAGGCTAGAGCAGGGAAGATGGGAATGATGTAACCCGGCAACTTCGAACGTGAAACGCTAAAGAAGGCGAAGATCACTGCAAACCAACAGACCAATAACCAAGCGCTTGAGAAGTCACGACGACGCTCGCCCCAGGCCTGCAAAATCGCTCCAGGTACCTGCATGATCCAGGGCAATAAGCCAATCAATAGTAATGGCACAAAGTAATAGATTGGACCCGTTCTACTGTGAGCATCTTGAGTAAAGCGTTGCAAATGTTCGTGAATAAAAAAGAATTCTAAAAATTCAGGATTACGTTGTGCAACTAAGATGAACCAGGGTGCTGTAATCGCCAGAAATAAAACCATGCCACTAAATAGACGCAGGCGTGTCCAAATTTTCCAGTCCCAAGTGCTAATGGAGTAAGCAATAAAAACCATTGCCGGTATGGCTGCGCCAATAACACCTTTTGATAGGGTTGCTAAGGCCATAAAAATCCAGCATGCCCACATCCAATTTCGACAGTACTCTTTGTTTGGAGAGGTTTGCGCTAATAGCAGGCTACATAGTGCAGCCACCAAAAAAGATGACAGACCCATATCTAAGGAGTTGAAGTGGCCACTAATGATCCACATAGGGCTTGATGCTAAAACGATTGCAGCTAGCCATCCGGCTCTCGCGTTATAGATGCGCGCACCAGTAAAACCAATGGCAAGAATGGTTAAAAAACCGGTGAGCGCTGTCCAAAATCTGGCTTGCCAAGCGCCAATACCAAATACTTGAAATGTTGCAGCAGTTGCCCAAATTTGTAATGGCGGCTTTTCAAAATACTTGTAACCGTTATAGCGAGGAGTAATCCAATCACCAGTGACTAACATCTCCCTCGCAATTTCTGCATAGCGACCTTCATCAGAAGGGATCAGGTGTCGGTAGTTAAGTGTTCCAAACCATAGCAAGCCATAGATGATGAGTAGCAATAAAATTTTGCCGGGGTGCAGTGCTGAGGATCGTCGTATTTGTCCAAACTGCATTAGATAGCTTCCACAATCAAAGCAAGCAGTACCTGGCGACCTTCACCAACCAAAATGTTGTAAGTACGGCAGGCCGCCTGAGAATCCATGATTTCAAAGCCGATTTTGGCTGAAATGAGGGCTTTTAAGAGCTCAGGCTTGGGAAAACGCTGGCGACTGCCGGTGCCAATGAGGATTAATTCAGGCTTTAGGTCGACCATTTGGGCAAAATGCCCGGCTTCTAGGGTTTCAAAGGTACTTACCGGCCACTCAGAAATAGCACCATCGGAACTCAGCAAGACTGCATGGGTATAGGGATTCTGGTTGATTTCGACGTAACCATCCCCGTAGCCGGTGATCGTATTGGCTCCAGAATGGGGGTCAGATTGAAGCTTCAAGTGGACTCTCTGTCATAATTATGTGGATTATAGCTAGCTGTTTTTTCCAAGATTTCAAGAACTTACCCTTAATTTATTGTGAAACCCATCCTAAAGTCCAAAAAACTCGATAACGTCTGCTACGACATTCGTGGGCCGGTGCTTGAGCTCGCTCAGCGCATGGAAGAAGAGGGACACAAAATCATCAAATTAAACATCGGAAACGTAGGGGTTTTCGGTTTTGATCCTCCTGAAGAAATTCAGTTAGACATGATTCGCAATTTAAGCAACGCCTCTGCCTATTCAGATTCCAAAGGTATCTTTGCGGCTCGCAAAGCCATCATGCAGTATTGCCAAGAAAAAGGCATTCAAGGGGTTGCCTTGGATGATGTTTACACGGGTAATGGTGTTTCTGAACTCATCGTCTTGTCGATGAATGCTTTGCTCAATGATGGCGATGAGGTGTTAGTGCCTGCGCCGGACTATCCACTCTGGACTGCTGCAGTGAGTTTATCTAGCGGCACACCTGTGCATTACCTTTGTGATGAAGGAAAAGATTGGGCCCCAGATTTAAATGATCTGCGTAAAAAGATTACGCCGCGCACCAAGGCAATTGTGGTGATTAATCCCAATAATCCAACTGGTGCAATCTATTCAAAAGAAGTATTACTTGAGATTACAAAAATTGCTCGTGAACATGGCTTAATTTTGTTTGCTGATGAGATTTATGACAAGATGTTGTACGACGCAGAGAAGCATGTTTCTCTAGCTTCGCTATCTACTGATGTTGTTACGATTACTTTTAATGGCCTTTCTAAAAATTACCGCTCATGCGGCTACCGCGCCGGCTGGATGGTCGTTTCAGGCGATAAAGAGATGGTGCGTGACTATATTGAGGGCCTCACAATGTTGGCATCAATGCGTTTGTGCGCAAACGTACCGGGCCAGTATGCAATACAAACAGCGCTGGGTGGTTATCAGAGTATTCATGATTTAGTGTCTGAGGGCGGTCGTCTTGCTAAACAACGTGATCTTGCCTGGAAGCTCATCACAGATATTCCTGGCGTGACTTGTGTCAAGCCAAAATCTGCTTTGTATTTATTTCCAAAGTTAGATTCTGAAATGTATCCCATCGAAGATGATCAACAGTTCGTTGCAGATCTTTTGAAGGAAGAGAAAGTACTCCTAGTGCAAGGTTCTGGTTTTAACTGGGGTAAACCTGATCACTTCCGCGTCGTCTTTTTGCCTCATGAAGATGTTCTTAAAGAAGCAATTGGACGTCTTGCGCGTTTTCTAGAGCGTTATCGCAATAAACATGGCCGCAAGGCTTCTTCAACTGCAGCAAAGGCATCATGAAACCGATTCAAGTAGGTCTATTAGGTATTGGCACTGTTGGTGGTGGCGTATTTACTGTTCTCGAGCGCAACCAAGATGAAATTACTCGCCGTGCAGGTCGCGGTATTCGTATTCATACTGTTGCCGACTTAAATGTAGACCGCGCTAAAGAGATCGTTAAAGATCGCGCGCAGATTGTGAGTGACGCACGTGCCGTTATTAATAATCCCGAGATTGATATTGTTGTTGAACTTATTGGTGGTTATGGCATTGCTAAGGATTTAGTTTTAGAGGCGATTGCAGCAGGTAAACATGTGGTAACAGCCAATAAAGCCTTAATAGCCGTTCATGGCAATGAGATTTTTAAAGCAGCTCACGCTAAAGGTGTGATGGTTGCATTTGAAGCTGCTGTTGCTGGTGGTATTCCGATCATTAAAGCATTACGCGAGGGCTTAACTGCCAATCGTATTGAATGGATTGCCGGCATTATCAATGGTACAACTAATTTCATTCTCTCTGAGATGCGTGATAAGGGCTTAGACTTTGAGCATGTTCTCAAAGAGGCACAACGTTTAGGTTACGCTGAGGCAGATCCTACCTTTGATATTGAAGGTGTTGACGCGGCCCATAAAGCAACTATCATGAGCGCCATTGCATTTGGTATTCCGATGCAGTTTGATAAAGCGCATATTGAAGGCATAACAAAATTAGCTGCGATTGATATACGATATGCAGAACAGTTGGGTTATCGGATCAAGCTGTTGGGCATTGCTAAGAAAACATCAACAGGTGTTGAATTACGTGTACATCCTACTTTAATTCCTACTAAGCGCTTAATCGCAAACGTAGAAGGTGCAATGAATGCAGTTCAAGTTTTTGGCGATGCTGTCGGTACCACCTTGTACTACGGGAAGGGTGCTGGTTCAGAGCCAACGGCTTCTGCTGTCATTGCCGACTTAGTTGATATCACGCGTTTACTGAGCGCCGATCCAGAGCACCGTGTTCCTTATTTAGCGTTTCAGCCGGATGCTGTCCAAAACACACCGGTATTACCAATTGGTGAGATCACCACGAGTTATTACTTGCGGATGCGTGTAGCGGATCAGGCTGGTGTATTGGCTGACATTACTAAGATTTTGGCGGCACATAGTATTTCTATTGATGCACTCTTGCAAAAAGAGGCTGATGAGGGTGAGAGCCAAACCGATTTAGTTGCCTTGACGCACGAGACTAAAGAGAAGAGCATGCTTGCCGCAATCAAAGAGATCCAGAGTCTTAAAACTGTCGCTGGTGACGTAGTGAAGATTCGCTTAGAAAATCTGTCTTAACTTTATTCATGCGTTACCAATCTACTCGTGGCAATAGCCCACAACAATCCTTTTTAGAAATCCTCTTGGGTGGATTAGCCCCAGATGGCGGTTTATATTTGCCGATTCAATATCCGCAGATCACTCCGACTCAATTAGATTCATGGCGCGGCTTGTCTTATGCAGATCTTGCTTACGAGATCTTGAGCTTATATTGCGATGACATTCCCGAGCAGGATTTGCGCGCCTTATTACGCAAGACCTATACCGAGCAGGTTTACTGTAATGGCCGTCCTCAAGATAATGCAAAAGACATCACTCCACTTCATTGGTTAGGTGAAGAGCATGGCACTCGTATTGGACTCTTAAGTCTTTCAAATGGGCCAACCTTAGCATTCAAAGACATGGCGATGCAATTGCTCGGCAATTTGTTTGAGTACGCCCTGAAGAAAAAAGGTCAACACCTTAATATATTGGGTGCCACCTCCGGTGATACCGGTAGCGCTGCTGAATATGCCATGCGCGGTAAGGAGGGCGTTAAGGTATTCATGCTTTCACCACGCGGCAAGATGAGCGCATTTCAATCGGCGCAAATGTATTCCTTGCAAGACCCCAATATTTTCAACTTGGCGGTAGCCGGTGTCTTCGATGATTGTCAGGATATTGTGAAGGCAGTGAGTAATGACCATGCTTTCAAGGCTCGAAATCAAATCGGTACCGTGAACTCCATTAACTGGGGGCGCGTAGTTGCTCAAGTGGTGTATTACTTCCAGGGTTATTTGTTGGCAACTCAGTCTAGCAGTGAAAAAGTCTCATTCACTGTGCCATCAGGTAACTTTGGCAATATCTGCGCTGGCCATATTGCCCGCATGATGGGTCTGCCGATTGCCCATTTGGTTGCAGCAACTAATGAGAATGATGTGCTCGATGAGTTTTTCCGCACAGGCGTATATCGCGCCCGTAAGTCTGCAGAAACTTTGCATACTTCAAGTCCTTCTATGGACATATCGAAGGCTAGCAATTTTGAGCGCTTTGTCTTTGATTTGATGAGTCATGATGGCAAGGCTACCGCAGCGATGTTTAAGCAGGTAGATGAGCATGGTGGATTTGATATCTCAAAAGATGCCGTGTTTAAAGAGATGACTAAGTATGGATTTCAGTCTGGCCGCAGCACCCACCAAAACCGTTTAGATACAATTTGCGATATTGATCAGCGCTATGGTGTGATGATAGATACACATACTGCTGATGGTGTCAAAGTCGCTCGTGATCATCTGCAGGCTAATATTCCAATGCTAGTGCTAGAGACAGCCCTACCAATCAAGTTTGAAGAAACGATTCTAGAAGCCTTGGGTCGTCCTGCGGAGTGCCCACCTGCATTTAGGGATATCAAGTCTAAGCCGCAGCGTGTCGAGAATATTGATGTTGATATCAATCAGGTCAAAGCATTCATCACAACACATCTCAGTTAAAACACAAGTAATTCATCATCGCTATGACTAAGCCTCCAATGTTGACTGCACAGCAGGCCTTAGATCACTTGCTTTCTCATGCAAAGCCAGTGAATGAAACTGAAAGCGTGGCTATGCAAGCCAGCTTAGGTCGCGTGCTTGCTGAAAACGTCAATAGCTTGGTAGATGTCCCCCCACTCGATAACACTTCGATGGATGGTTATGCCGTTCGTACAGCAGATGCTCAACATTCTGGAAATCTTTTAAAAATTGCACAACGTATTCCAGCGGGCTCGGTTGGGACTACTTTAGAGCCTGGTACTGTCGCCAGAATTTTCACTGGGGCTCCAGTGCCGCCTGGTGCTGATGCTGTAGTGATGCAAGAGGATTGCAGTATCCCTGAGGGATTAACAGATCAAGTACAAATTAATGCAGCACCTGCTGTAGGCCAATGGATTCGTCGCAGGGGTGAAGACTTAATGACCGGCAAAGTAGCATTGACTGCCGGCACCTTCTTACGCCCACAAGAACTTGGCGTTGCTGCCTCTGCAGGTTTGACGCACTTGGCTGTGAAGCGTCGAGTAAAAGTTGCGGCATTCTTTACTGGCGATGAGTTAGCTTTACCTGGTGAGCCACTAAAACCGGGCGGTATCTACAATTCCAATCGAGATACTTTATTAGCTTGCCTAAAGTCTTTGGGTTGCGACGCTACTGATTTAGGAATCGTTCCTGACCGACTAGATGCAACTAAAGCAGCATTGCGCAAAGCCAGTAAAGATCATGATCTGATTATTACGTCTGGTGGCGTATCAGTTGGTGAAGAGGATCACATCAAGCCAGCCGTGAGCGCTGAGGGTAGATTAGATCTATGGCAAATTGCCATAAAGCCAGGTAAGCCATTAGCATTTGGCGCTGTTCGTAAATCAGATGATCCCAAGGCTGGTGAGGCATGGTTCATTGGCCTACCTGGTAACCCAGTATCGAGTTTTGTAACCTTTCTACTCTTTGTTAGACCTTTTATTCTGAAGTTGCAGGGGCGCGAAGCAAAACAGCCACAGTTTTATATGATGCGTGCAGATTTTGATTGGTTAAAGGCTGATCGACGTAATGAGTTCTTACGTGTCAAGCTCAACAGCAATGGCGGTTTGGATTTATTTCCCAACCAAAGCTCTGGCGTGCTGACTAGTGCATCTTGGGGTGATGGCTTAGTAGATTGCCCTCCAAGTCAGCCAATCAAAGCTGGCGACCTTGTGAAGTACATTCCTTTTGATGCCTTACTTCAATAATCGGTTTACGATTACTCCATGAAACTTGAATTACGATTCTTTGCCTCTTTGCGTGAAGCTCTAGGAGTTTCTCAAGAAAGTATTGTCGCCCCAGAATCAGTCAAAACGATTGCTGATCTTAGAGTGCTTCTTGCACAACGTGGAAATCCTTGGTCTGAGGTATTGGCTGATGGCAAGGTATTGCGGTGTGCACTCAATCATCAAATGGTAGAGGCAAATACTGCTTTACAAGCAGGTGCTGAGGTCGCTTTCTTCCCTCCAGTAACCGGAGGCTAAGGTGCCGATTCGTATTCAGGAAAAAGATTTTGATGTTAGTGCTGAAATAGCAGCATTGCGTCAAGGTGATCCTAGAGTTGGTGCGGTAGTCACCTTCTTGGGTACCGTGCGAGATATGAATGACGGTAGCCATGTTCATGGGATGACTCTTGAGCACTATCCGGGAATGACTGAGAAGGCCTTAGAAGAAATTATTTCTCAAGCACAAGTGCGCTGGGATATTTATCAAGCTTTAGTAATTCATCGGATTGGACCGCTGTTACCGGAAGACCAAATAGTCTTCGTAGCAGTAACAAGCGCCCATCGAGGCGAAGCATTTGCTGCTTGTGAGTTCATCATGGACTATCTTAAAACGGCGGCTCCATTTTGGAAAAAAGAAGATACTCCTGGTGGTGCTCGTTGGGTAGACGCCCGCGTGACAGATGCTGCTGCAATGGTTCGTTGGAAAAAGAAATAAGATTGATAAAAATTTTTATCGCCGCTTAGGTAACACAGCGAGTAGTAATTTATAAATTCTATAATTTACTAAAAATTAGTATTTAAATTAAGTGTCGATTTCGCTTTCATATTAGCTGTAGAGCGAATAGCATCTTAATATGAGTAAAAGCAGTGCTAAATTTCTCGAATTCCAACATGCTTGCCACCGTATTGATCGGCGCTACAGGATTGCCGATAATAAAGAGGCCATGGTTCTTGAGGCTGTGCTTGCAGCCTATATCGATGCCAAATTCTTTTTTTATGTCTTCATTATTCTATTTGGTTTTTCAGGGAATTTATATGCGCAGAGCTCAAAAGGAAATGCAGTAGCTTGCTACGAGGAAGTGATTAAAGAGCCAGCCATTTTTTATGGGAACCCTGGTGAGACTTTTACTCTGTATGACGGTACTAGATGGCGAGTTCTTCAGGGAGGCTCTTATGAGTATGTGCCGATGCGCTACAAAGATATCACTATATGTCCTGCTATGGAAAAACTCATTAATGGTAATCGGGTGATTAAAGTGACTAAGCTCTATAACTAAATTGAGTTGTGGCATTGAATAAGTTTTAGGTTACTCGGCTTTAATGCCTGCTGACTTGATAATTTTTCCAAAGTACTCAGTATCGCGATTGATCGTATTAGAAAGTTCGGTTGGACTACCTCCCAACACAATCATGCCTTGTTGCTTGAAATGCTCAACTAGTGACGGGCTTGCATATACTTTTTGCAAAGCACCATTTAATTTTTGAATAATTGGCTTGGGAGTCCCAGCTGGAGCAAACAGCGCTAGCCAATTAGTACTCTGAAAGCCAGGCAAGGATTCCGAGATGGCTGGAACCTCTGGCAGAAGGGGGGAACGCTTTGGACCACCATTGCCAAGTGCTCTAACCTTGCCAGATTTAATAAATGGAAGGGCGGTAGATACGCTAATTAAAAACATTTGTACTTCATTGGTGCTTGTAGCCATAATTCCTGGACTACCGCCCTTATAGGGAATATGAACAATATTGGTCCCAGTCTTATCTTTGAAAATTTCCATTGCTAAATGTTGTGGTGAGCCAATTCCAGTAGATGCATAGTTCAGCACGCCTGGTTGTGATTTGGCTAACGCAATGAGTTCATTGACGTTATTGGCTGGTAGAGAAGGGTTTACTACTAGGATATTGTCTAGTGAAACACCAATGATCACGGGCTCAAGATCTTTCTTTAAATCGAATGGTACTTTGTCGTAAAGCAGTGGGTTGGTGGCAATAGATGCTTGATCTACAAGAATGGTGTACCCATCCGGTGCGGCTTTAGCAACCAGTGCCCCAGCTACCATACCCGCAGCACCAACGACGTTATCAACAATTACGGTTTCCCCGATTTGTTTGCTTAACTCTTGAGCCGTTAATCTAGCAAAGATATCTGTGCCACCACCTGCCGCATACGGCACAACAAATCGAATGGTTCTATTAGGATAGTTTGCAGAAGTTTGCGCATAAGCTGTAAGACAAAATCCTAATGCTGTAAACGCGATGATCATGCGCACCATCAGATAGATAGGGTTGTTTAGAGTTTTCATCAATTAAGCTTTCAATCCAATTTGATATTGAGTTGATTTAGGATTGGACCCCATTTGACATAGTCTTGACGCATTATTTTTTCCGTTTCTTCAGGTGTTGTACCTAGGATTTCAAATCCTTGCTTGGAATACGCCTCGCGCAGTGCAGGCTCTTTTAAGGATTCAATGGTTGCTTTATAGATTACAGAAATGGTTTGTGGAGGAGTGCCTTTTGGAGCCATTAATACAAAACGCAGTCCAGCGCGAACTCCGGGTAGCCCTGCCTCACTCATGGTGGGAATATTGTCAGCAGAGCTGGCGCGCTTTTCAGTCATCACCGCATAGGGTTTTAAGTTACCTTGATTGATGTGGCTAATCACTGCGCCTAAAGTAAACATACCAACTTGCGCATGACCAGCTAGGACATCTTGCAGGGCTGGACCACCCCCCTTATAAACAGGTTGCGCTGCAGTCACTCCTGCTTGTTTGGCAAATAATTCAAAGGCGAGATGATGAGGTGTTCCAAGGCCAGGGTTTGCAAATGAAAATTTATTGTCTTCAATTTTGGCAAAAGCAATCAATTCCTTGAGAGTGTTTGGAGGTAAGGATTTATTCGATGCCAGAACTAGCGGGGTCTCTGCAATAAAAGTGATTGGCACGAGGTCTTTAAAAACGTCATAACCTAATTTTGAATATAAGTAAGGATAGATCGCGATGCCATCAGTGTTAATTAGGAGTGTGCTACCGTCTGGCGTTGAACGCGCCACAAATTCAGTGCCAATATTGCTAGCTGCCCCCGGTTTATTTTCGATGACTACAGTTCTATCTAACTTATTTTTTAATTGATCTGATAGAGGGCGTGCCAGACTATCTGCCCCTCCACCTGGGGAGAAGGGAGCTATTAGACGAATTGTTTTATTTGGAATTTGTGCATAGTTTGGAGAGGGCCAGAAAATTAACGCTGAGAGTGCAAAGCCGATCAATTTACTAAGCATGGGGCAGTTCCATTGAAGATTAGTGTGGATTGACTTTGAGATCTACATTAAAACGTGATTTGAATGCAGATTTCAGTTGATCAAATACTACCCCGACGCGAATTACTGAAAAATCAGAAAAATCAATAATAGTACTCGAGCGGCCCAGATCATTGTGGTACTTTGATAATCCATAATCCACGATTAAATCTACAGCGTTGAGAACTTCTGGTTCAATATCTTCAACCCGGTATTTGCTGCCCATTAAAGACGTATTGGCTGATGAACCGAATACAGGCATTCCTGCAGCCCATGATTGGCGGGCAATCTCATTATGAAGATCCCCTGCATTGAGAAGCATGTCAATGGTATTGGCTTTACTGGAATTTTGTATCACGAAAGGATCTACGTCCTTGAAGAATGGGTGATCTTTTTTAAAAGGGGCAACCACTGAAAAGGGCAATTTTTCCTGGTCAATGATTTCTCGAATCATGGCTCGTTTTTCGTCAGGCAGGATATGAATTTCATTGCTAAATTGCCAGTTTGAAAAAAGACCGCTAGGTTTCTCATAACTCCTCTTTTTGGCTGCAAATATTCGTTTAATTGCATTTTCTTTACTGCCGATGACTGCATACGCAACATCCAGAGGAAGAATTGCAACGCCACCACCATAAACAAGGTCCAGTATCTGTTTCACATCATCTTGAATTTGTTCTGGTGGAACGGCATCTGCTGTATTGGTAATGGGGTGTGCAGATTTAAGAATTTGTGCCATAGTGCTTCCTTATGTAGTAATCGGCAAAGCGTATTATTTTGAATGCCGCATAGACTGACCAATATACATTTAAATGTAAGTCATATGATTAGTGTTTACCCGACGATGCGTAGATTTGCGCACGAGAAATTAGTAAAGGAACTGTAAATGTTTAGACTCTTATTGACTTTTTGGGTAGCTATATTCTCTGTATTGGCGAGCGCTCAAAATACTGCAGATCAATATCCCAATAAACCAATCAAGGCCATCATTCCTTTTGGGCCTGGCAGCAGCGCGGATGTGCTGGCCAGAATTTTTTCAGACAAATTAACTCAGCGTCTGAAGCAGCCCTTCATCATTGAGAATCGGGTTGGCGCTGGTGGAACTATTGGCGTTTCTTATGTAACCAAGGCGCCTGCCGATGGATATACGATTCTGATTACTACTTCTTCGCCCTTAACTATTAATCCATTGGCCGATAAAAATGTTTCTTATAAGGTGGAGAGTGAGTTAACACCAGTGGCAGTCTTAAATAGTATTGGCTTAATGTTGGTGAGTAGTCCAAGCTTGCCACCAAAGACTTTGCCAGAGTTAATTGCGTACCTGAAAAAAAATCCAGGTAAGTATAGTTATGGCACAAATGGCAATGGCAGCTACTCCCATATGTGTATGGAGCTCTTCAAGAAAGAGTTAGGCTTGGATTTGGTTCATGTGCCATACAAGGCGGCAACCCAGGCTG
This sequence comes from Betaproteobacteria bacterium, assembly GCA_947453825.1. GTDB lineage: Bacteria > Pseudomonadota > Gammaproteobacteria > Burkholderiales > Burkholderiaceae > Polynucleobacter. The sequence goes on along the minus strand of CANGHN010000037.1, from coordinate 1,061 downwards.
AAACAGATGTCATTGGTGGACAGGTCACATTAATGTTTGATGCCGTGACAACTGGCGGAGAGTTGGTGAAGTCAGGTAGGTTAAAGTCATTCGGCATTAGTTCTCGCACTATAGATCCTTTATCACCTGCTCAAAAGCCGCTCGCTTCACAGGGAATTCCTGAGCTTAAGAATTTTGATGTTACTGCCTTTACAGGAGTGCTAGTTCCCAGTGGCACGCCTACGGCCACAGTCAATATTCTGAAAAATGCATTTATCGATATTCTTGCCGATCCACAATTTCGTGCCGAAATGGCTCAGCGTGGTATACCTTTATCAGAGCCTTTGGCAGCGTCGCAAATGGATAAACTTTTAGCGGACGATAAGGTTAAATGGGGTGCATTGGTAAAGTCTGCAAACATTACACTCGATTAATAAAAAATCCTAACTTCTGCGATCTAGGTAATTGCTTTAATTTAGCCTCCGCTTTAGATGCCTCAGATCGATCTGGGTGCTCTTGGATTGCCAAAAGGACAACAGGTCTGCGAGATCGTGTATAACGCGCTCCTTGCCCTGAATTATGAGCCTCCAGGCGGTGTTCCATGCGGTTGGTAATGCCAGCATAGTAGCTGCCATCGGCACACTCGAGTAGGTAAACAAGCCAGGTCAAAATAGGTCAAAATCCAGTCAAAAAGGGCTTAAAGAGCCTTGAAATTAGTAATATTGCCCTTATATTCTATAGATAGATATATGGAGTACAAAAATGAGAATAGATAAGTTAACTACTAAATTTCAGGAGGCCTTAAGTGAGGCCCAAAGTATCGCTTTAGCCAAAGATAACCAATATATTGAGCCTGCCCATGTGTTGCTGGCTATGCTGCATGATTCTGATGGTGCTGCTAAGAGCTTATTAACTAGGGCTGGCGTTAATGTGTCAGGTCTGGAAAAAGGCGTAGAGAAGATTATTAGCAATCTACCAGAGGTGCAGGGCACCAGCGGTGAGGTTCAGGTTGGTCGTGATTTAAGTAACTGGCTAAATCTCTGCGAAAAAGAGGCTAACAAGCGCAATGATCAATTCATTGC
>CANGHN010000036.1 GCA_947453825.1 Betaproteobacteria bacterium | reverse complement strand
TATAAACAAGTATCGCCGTTTTCAGCCAAGAGGTTAGGCGCTGCATTGGTATCTCGTAATATCGCTCATCATCTTGAAAATCATTTATTGGAATTGCCTCGTGAATGGCGTCCGCTGATCTATTGTTGGCGTGGTGGTGAACGTAGTGGCGCATTTACCCACATTCTGAATCGTATTGGTTGGAAGGCGATGCAGCTAGAAGGTGGTTATCAAGGCTTTAGGCGAACCGTGATTGATGGTCTTGAGCGTGATGCGCAGACTTTTTCTTTTCAGGTTATTTGCGGCATGACAGGAAGCGGAAAAACTAGGGTATTGCAAGAAATAGGCTCCTTAGGTGCTCAGATTCTTGATTTAGAGGGTTTGGCTGTCCATCGTGGCTCTGTTCTGGGTAATGAGCCCAATATTGATCAACCCTCGCAAAAGGCCTTTGAAACAGCCTTGTGGAATGCCTTTAGAAAGCTTGATCCGAGTAAACCAGTTTTTGTAGAGTCAGAGAGTAAAAAAGTAGGCGGCTTACATGTGCCCGATGCTTTGATGGAAAAGATACGCAATGGCGTTTGTATTGAGTTGAGATCATCTACACAAACACGCGTATCTTGGTTAATACGTGAATACCATCATTTCTTAACGGATAGCACTCATTTCAAAAGCAAGCTAGCCTTGCTGACATCCCATTATGGAAAAGTGCAGATTGCCAAATGGAATGAGGCGATTGATGCGGGCCATTTTCCAGAATTAGTTGAAGAATTGCTGGTTAAGCATTACGACCCATCCTATCAATCATCGATAGTGCGTAATTTCCCCCAGTACAAGATGGAAAACTATGTGCAACTCGAGAATGATAGTGACGAGGCCTTTGCAATAGCTGCAAAGGCTATCGTAAAAAAGATGGGCTCTAGCTAAACGCCTGAATACCGGTCTGGGCACGTCCTAAAATGAGGGCGTGAATATCGTGTGTACCTTCATAGGTGTTCACAACCTCTAGGTTTAGCATATGACGCACTACACCATACTCATCAGAGATACCGTTTCCACCATGCATATCACGCGCCATACGAGCAATATCTAAAGATTTACCACAAGAATTACGCTTCATGATGGAAGTGATCTCGGGAGAAGCGATACCTTCATCTTTCATGCGACCTAAGCGGAGACAGCCTTGTAAAGCCATCGTGATTTCAGTTTGCATATCAGCTAATTTTTTCTGAATCAATTGGTTTGCAGCTAATGGCCTATCAAATTGCTTGCGATCTAAGGTGTACTGACGAGCGGCATGCCAGCACCACTCAGCAGCCCCAAGCGTGCCCCATGCAATACCGTAGCGCGCTGAGTTCAGGCAGGTGAAGGGGCCTTTAAGGCCAGTAACTTCGGGGAATTCATTTTCAGCAGGAACAAATACTTCATCCATCACGATTTCACCAGTGATAGAAGCGCGAAGGCCCATTTTGCCGCTGATTTTTGGGGCGCTTAAGCCCTTCATGCCTTTTTCAAGGATGAAGCCGCGGATTAATCCCTCATCATTTTTGGCCCACACCACAAACACGTCGGCGATTGGGGAGTTGGAGATCCACATCTTTGAGCCCGTTAATGAAAATCCGCCAGGGACTTTTTTGGCGCGCGTGATCATGCCGCCCGCATCAGAGCCGTAGTTAGGTTCGGTTAAACCAAAGCAGCCAATCCATTCGCCGCTAGCTAATTTAGGTAGGTACTTTTGTTTTTGGGCTTCGCTGCCAAACTCATTGATGGGCACCATCACCAAAGAAGACTGCACGCTCATCATGGAGCGATAGCCAGAGTCAACGCGTTCAATCTCTCGAGCAATCAAGCCATAAGAGACGTAGTTCAAATTAGCGCCACCATACTGTTCCGGAATGGTAATGCCCAAGAGCCCGAGTTCGCCCATCTCGCGAAAGATGCTGGGATCCGTAGTTTCATTTCTAAAGGCATCATGAATGCGTGGCATTAAACGACCTTGTGCATATTCAGCTGCAGCATCACGGACCATGCGCTCATCTTCAGTGAGTTGTGTATCTAGTAGCAGGGGGTCTGCCCAATTAAAGCTGGCTTTGCTCATTACTTAGTCATCCTATGGTTTGTTTTTAGCTGCTTTCTGCGAATTTTCAGAAATGCAGATATGCTATTTCTATTATCCATTTTTCTAGACCTATGGACTCTCCTAGACGACACCACCGTTATTACGACCTGATTTTGGCAGCTTTTGTGGTGGTCTTGCTTTGCTCGAACTTTATTGGCGCCGGTAAAGCGGCTATTGTTGATCTGCCTTATTTTGGTACGGTTTCCTTTGGCGCTGGCATCCTCTTCTTCCCGATTGCTTATTTCTTTGGGGACATCCTGACTGAAGTTTATGGTTACGCCTATGATCGCCGTGCTGTCTGGGCGGGCTTTGCTGCTTTGGCTTTTGCAGCAGTCATGGCACAAAGTGTGATTGCTTTACCGGTAGCGCCTGGCGCCTATATGGCTAATTACCAACACGGCTTGGAGACAGTATTTGGAAACTCTTGGCGGATTGCACTGGCCTCCATGCTGTCTTTTTGGTGCGGTAGTTTTACTAATGGCTATGTACTGGCAAAAATGAAGGTATGGACTCAGGGGCGCTTTCTTTGGATGCGCACCATTGGGTCTACAGCAGTAGGGGAGTTGGTTGACTCCTCTTTGTTTTATATACTGGCCTTTTATGGTATCTGGACAACCCATGAGGTCATCCAAGTAGCCTTAGCCCAGTATGTTTTGAAAACTTCATGGGAAGTCCTAGCAACTCCCATGACTTACTGGGTAGTTAATTTCCTCAAGCGGAAGGAAAATCAGGATTTTTACGACACCAATACGAATTTCACCCCATTTCGGGTCAAAGTCTGAATTAGCCCTTTAGCTTGCTAAACCGTTAAAATAACGTTCTTTGCCCCAAATGAGGGGTGAGTATTGAATTTATCATCAGAAAGCTAGAAAACATCCGTGCTGTCCGCATCTAATATCACCATGCAGTTTGGGGCAAAACCCCTTTTTGAAAACATTTCCGTCAAGTTTGGCGGCGGTAATCGTTATGGCCTGATTGGCGCAAATGGTTGCGGCAAATCTACCTTCATGAAAATTCTTGGCGGTGAGCTCGAGCCAACGAGCGGAAACGTTAGCTTAGATCCCGGTATCCGTTTGGGTAAATTACGCCAGGATCAATTTGCTTATGAAGATGTGCGTGTATTAGATGTGGTGATGATGGGTCACGAAGAGATGTGGAAAGCCGCTGCTGAACGTGATGCGATTTATGCCAATCCAGAAGCTAGCGATGAAGATTACATGAAGGCTGCTGAGCTTGAAGGTAAGTATGCCGAGTATGGCGGCTATACCGCAGAAGCAAAAGCAGGGGAGTTGTTATTGGGCATTGGAATTCCGACAGAGCAGCACGATGGTCCCATGAGTAACGTTGCCCCAGGTTGGAAGTTGCGTGTATTGCTAGCACAAGCATTATTTTCTGATCCAGATGTATTGCTGCTTGATGAGCCAACCAATAACTTGGATATTCACTCCATTCACTGGCTTGAGGATATCCTGAATCAAATTAAGAGCACGATTGTCATCATTTCTCACGATCGTCACTTCCTCAATGAAGTCTGCACGCATATGGCAGATATGGACTATGGAACCTTAAAGGTCTACCCAGGAAACTACGACTCCTACATGCTTGCTTCTGTGCAGGCAAGAACACAGCAACTGAGCTCTAACGTGAAAGCCAAAGAAAAAATTGCTGAATTGGCGGCTTTCGTAGCTCGATTCTCTGCGAATGCTTCTAAGGCACGTCAAGCTACTTCGCGTCAGCGCCAGTTAGAGAAAATTGAGATTGTTGAGGTAAAGCCTTCTTCTCGTCAGAACCCGTTTATTCGTTTTGATACTGAGAAAAAACTTCACAACATGGCTGTAGAGTGCAATGCACTCACTAAGGCTTATGACCGCGTTATTTTCAAGAACTTTAAGCTGGGTGTTCGCGCTGGAGAGAAGATTGCCATCATTGGTCAAAACGGTGCCGGCAAAACCACCTTGCTGAAATCGATTCTTAGCAAGCGTTTTGATGGTATTGCTGTTGATAGTGGGGACGTGAAATGGGCAGAAAACGCTAAAGTTGGCGTCATGCCCCAAGACAATACCGAGATGTTTGCAAAAGACGAATTGCTCATGGATTGGATGAATGAATGGCGCAATACCGGTGACGATGATCAGGTGATTAGAGGTACTTTGGGCCGTTTATTGTTCTCAGGTGATGACATTGGTAAATCAGTGAAGGTTCTATCTGGCGGTGAAAAGGGCAGGATGATTTGGGGCAAACTCATGCTCCAAAAATATAACGTTCTTGCCATGGATGAGCCAACCAACCATATGGACATGGAATCGATCGAGAGCTTACAAATTGCGCTCGAGAAATTCGATGGCACTTTGATTTTCGTATCTCATGACCGCGAATTTGTATCATCACTAGCTAACCGTATTCTAGAAGTGAAGATGGATGGAACGGTTGTGGATTACTCGGGTACTTACGAAGAGTATTTACGAAGCCAAGAGCTAGCTGGCTAAGACATCATCTAGGTATACCAACAATAAGCCTGTGTAGAGATTACGCAGGCTTATTTTCTTTGGCCTGTCTCTGAAAGCGCATTGCTGTCCCATCTTCGCGAATGCGTTTCCAGACTAGATCCTTTTCTTCTTGAGAAAAGAATACCCAATTGCTCACTTCGCTTAAAGTGCGACCGCAACCTTGACAGACTTCGTCATACAGAGTGGTACAGACGCCAATACAAGGTGAGTCAGAATCCTCATCGCCAGTGGAGAGTGAATGAGAGCCATCTTGGGGTTTTGTGCTTCCAGAATTCATGGCTGTACTTTAGTCGATTTCAGTGGACTGTGCTCGGCAAGCTCATCGATATAAGCGCCAATGCCTTGATGCTCGCGATTCAAGAAGTGCTGAACCGCCTTGGCAAACTGAGGATCTGCAATAAAGTGAGCCGATTGAATGGTGGTTGGTAGGAAACCTCGCGCCATTTTGTGTTCGCCTTGAGCGCCACCTTCAAAGGTTTGTATATTCTCTTGGATGCAATATTCAATCGCTTGGTAGTAGGCAGTTTCAAAGTGGAGGCAGGGTACATGCTCAATCGCACCCCAATACCTGCCGTAGGCCTTAGAACATATAGGGTCAACTACCAACATAGATGCAGCAATCGGTTTTCCAGAGCGCTCTGCAATGATCAGATGCAGGTTCTCAGGCATGCGCTGTACCCAAAGCTTGAAGAATATCTCGCTAAGATATGGACTGGAGTGATGTTCTAAATAGGTGTTTGCATAACAACGATAAAAGAATTCCCAATCAGCATCAGTTGATGATGCTCCTGGAACATGTCTAAAATTGATTAGCTCACGTGCAACCTGTTCACGTTCACGCCGAATATTTTTACGGCGCTTCATCGTCAGGACAGCTAAAAATTGTTCAAAGTTCTCAAAGCCCTGGTTATGCCAATGAAATTGCACTGAATCGCGCAACATAAAACCTTGTTTCTTTAGCTCACTTACTTCTGCAGCGTAGGGAAATAAGACATGGGCTGAAGATAGATTATTTTGTAAAACGACAGTCTTTAAACCATCAATGAGGCGCTGTCTAACAAGGCCGGTATCAATATCACCATTACTCAGAATTCGGGAGCCCTGAACGGGGGTAAATGGAATGGCGCAAAGTGCTTTGGGGAAATATTGCATGCCTTGTTGCTCATAAGCTTGTGCCCATGACCAGTCAAATACATACTCACCGTAAGAATGTTGTTTGATGTACAGAGGCATTGCCCCTAATAGTTTCTGATCATTCTTTAGAACAAGATGAGCAACTTGCCAGCCAGTATTGCCGCCGACACAACCAGTTTCTTCTAAGGCACTGAGGAACTCATGACGAAGAAAAGGTCCTGCATCCTTAGGAAGCAGGGCATTCCATTCGCCGGCTGAGATAACGCTTAAGCGATCGAGGATTGCTAATTGAAAAGTGTCTGACTCTGCCACAACTAGCGCTGAATCAGCTCAATCTTATAGCCATCCGGATCAGTTACAAACGCAATGATGGTGGCGCCACCAGCTACAGGACCTGCCTCGCGGCTGACATTACCACCTGCAGCCTTGATTTTGTCGCAAGCTGCATAGGCATCAGGAACGCCGATGGCAATATGGCCATAGGCGGTACCTAAATCATAAGAGTGAACGCCATGGTTATAGGTGAGCTCAATCTCAGCTTGACCATCAGCATTACCCTTGCCGAATCCCACAAAGGCTAGAGAATATTTTTGCTCAGGACGTTCGGTGGTACGCAGCAAACTCATGCCCAGCACCTTGGTATAGAAATCAATAGAACGAGCAAGATCGCCGACTCGAAGCATTGTATGAAGCATCATCATGATTACATCTCCGCGTAGTTTGGACCGCCACCACCTTCAGGTGTAATCCAGATAATATTTTGGCTAGGATCTTTAATGTCACAAGTTTTGCAATGCACACAGTTTTGCGCATTAATTTGTAATTGGTCTTTGCCATCTTTTTTAACAAACTCATATACGCCAGCAGGGCAGTAGCGTTGCTCTGGTCCCGCATAGGTCTTGAGATTGAGATTGACGGCTACCGAGTCATTTTTGAGTGTTAAGTGTACTGGCTGATTTTCAGCATGATTGGTATTGGAAATAAATACCGAAGATAGACGGTCAAAAGTAATCTTGCCATCCGGCTTGGGATAATCAATCGGCGTGTGCTGAGCGGCAGGCTCAAGACATTCATGGTCTGCGTGCTTAAGATGGATTGTCCATGGCATATTGCCACCCAACACCTTTTGCTCCAGCCCGACCATCAAAGTTCCAAGGTAGAGTCCTTTGGACATCCATGGCTTGAAGTTGCGTGCTTGGTTTAGTTCCGTATGTAACCAGCTATTTTGGAAAGCAGTTGGGTATGCAGACAAAACATCTTCAGAGCGATTTTCATTAATCGCCGCTACTGCTGCTTCAGCAGCAAGCATGCCAGTCTTAATCGCAGCATGACTACCTTTAATGCGTGAAGCATTAAGGAAACCAGCATCACAACCAATCAGCGCGCCGCCTGGAAATACTGTTTTTGGAAGACTGTTTAATCCGCCAGCAGTGAGTGCGCGTGCGCCGTAAGCGATGCGTTTGCCGCCTTCAAAAGTTTCGCGAATCTTCGGATGTAATTTATAGCGTTGGAATTCTTCAAAAGGGGAGAGGTAGGGATTCTTATAGGAAAGACCTACCACTAAGCCGACAGCAACTTTGTTATCCCCTAAGTGATAGAGGAAGGAGCCCCCATAAGTATCACTTTCTAATGGCCAGCCAGCGGTATGTACGACCAGTCCAGGCTTGCTCTTGGAAGGCTCCACTTCCCATAACTCTTTAATGCCAATGCCATAACTCTGAGGATCTGCATCTTTATCCAATACAAACTTCGCAATTAGTTGTTTACCAAGATGGCCGCGGGAACCTTCGGCAAATAAGGTGTACTTTGCACGCAACTCCATACCTAGCTGAAACTGATCGGTGGGATTACCTTCTTTATCTAAACCCATTGCACCGGTAACAACACCGCATACTGCACCTTGCTCGTTGTATAAAATTTCTGCTGCTGGAAAGCCAGGAAAAATTTCTACTCCTAAGTTTTCTGCTTGTTGACCAAGCCAACGGGTGACATTGGCTAGGCTTACAATATAGTTACCTTCATTCTTAAAACAGTGGGGTAGCATCCAGTTGGGAACTTGATACGATTTTTCAGCAGTTAAAAATAAAAACTGATCCTGATTGACCGCAGTATTTAGTGGAGCACCCAACTCTTTCCAGTTCGGAAAGAGTTCGCTTAATGCCTTTGGGTCCATTACAGCGCCCGACAAAATATGAGCGCCGATCTCAGAACCTTTTTCTAAAACGCAAACGCTAATCTCTTTGCCAGAAGCGTTGGCCAATTGTTTGGCTTTGATTGCTGCAGATAAACCGGCAGGGCCACCACCAACGATGACTAGGTCATAGTCCATGGATTCTCTGGGGCCAAATTGGGCTAATAGTTCTGCGGCAGTCATTTCATTTCTCCGAAATTTCTTCAAAATAGGGTATTCCAGCCTTGATAGTTTAGTTCCAACTACCATAAACCAATTTAGTGCCATGGCTGGCATGGCTCCCTGGGCTAAAGCGTTATTATTGTCTTTTACTCATTTTGCAATATTAGGACATCAGTTATGAATAAAACCTACCCATCGGCAGTTGATGCCTTGAGGGATATTTTAAAAGACGGGCAAAAATTGGCGGTTGGCGGTTTTGGCTTGTGCGGTATTCCTGAGGCACTGATTTTGGCAGTCAAAGAATTGGGTGCGCAGAATTTAACAGCCGTTTCGAATAATGCGGGTGTAGATAACTTCGGTCTAGGAATTTTGCTGAACTCTCGCCAAGTAAAGAGAATGGTTGCTTCTTACGTAGGTGAGAATAAAGAGTTTGAGCGGCAGTACCTCGCCGGTGAGTTGGAGTTGGAGTTCACACCACAAGGTACCTTGGCAGAAAAATTACGTGCAGGTGGTTGTGGAATTCCGGCTTTCTATACCAAAACAGGCGTTGGCACTTTAGTTGCCGAAGGTAAGGAAGTGAAAGAGTTCGATGGTGAGAAATACATCATGGAGCGCTCGATTGTTTCTGACATCTCTCTTGTAAAAGCTTGGAAGGCAGATCGTTCGGGTAATTTGATGTATCGACATACGGCCCGCAACTTTAATCCGGTCGTTGCTATGGCTGGAAAAATTACTGTCGCCGAAGTGGAAGAGATTGTTGAGAATGGGACCTTGGATCCTGCTGAGATCCATACCCCAAGCATCTATGTTCATCGCCTAGTCATCAATGACAAGCCCGAAAAGCGTATTGAACAGCGCACCATTTCAACCGCCCGTTAAATCGTTATTAGAAATTTAGGAAGATCAAGATGCCTTGGAATAGAGATGAGATGGCGGCTCGTGCTGCTAAAGAATTAAAAGATGGTTACTACGTTAATTTGGGTATTGGTATTCCAACCCTCGTAGCGAATCATGTACCAGCAGGAATGGAAGTCTGGCTACAGTCAGAAAATGGCTTGCTTGGTATTGGACCATTTCCAACAGAAGAACAAATCGATGCAGATTTAATTAATGCCGGAAAACAGACCATCACAACCTTGCCGGGGTCATCGATTTTTTCTTCAGCCGATGCATTTGGCATGATTCGTGGCGGCAAAATTAATATTGCCTTTTTAGGTGCGATGCAAGTCAGTGAACATGGCGATATTGCTAACTGGATGATTCCTGGCAAGATGGTCAAGGGTATGGGCGGAGCCATGGATTTGGTGGCTGGCGTGAAACATGTTGTCGTTTTAATGGAGCATGTGGCCAAAAAGAAGGATGGAACTGTAGACATCAAAATTTTGCCTAAGTGCACCTTGCCACTCACTGGTGTGGGCGTAATCAGCCAAATCATTACTGACCTTTGTGTCCTAGATATCACCCCCAAGGGCCTCAAATTGCTCGAGTTAGCCCCAGGCGTCACCAAAGAAGAGGTGATTGAGAAAACTGGCGCCCCTGTTGACGTATCAGGTTTCTGACCCAGGTCATTATTTAATGAAATAATGGGATCACCATGTCGGGATCCCATCATTCACATTCAAGACCTCCATCAGCTCAGAAGAATTCTGGGGTTGATTCATCACTGCACGCTCATAAGAAGGGTGATGCACAGCACTCTCATAGCAAAGAAGTTTCTAATCAAAATCTCTTACTGATTGCATTAGTCCTTACTTTGGGATTTTCTGGTGTAGAGGGTGCGGCTGCTTATTTTGCAAATTCTTTGGCCTTGATTTCAGATGCTGGTCACATGGTGACTGATGCCGCTGCTTTAGGTCTGGCGCTCTTAGCCCAAATTATTTCTCGTAGACCACCTTCGCCAAAGCACTCCTTTGGTTTTGGAAGGGCTGAAGCATTAGCTGCTTTTGTAAATAGTATTGTGATGCTGGGATTGGTCGCTTGGATTGTGATGGAGGCAATAAGCCGTTTTTATGATCCCCATCAAGTGGATGGCGTGACAGTGACTGTTGTAGCTGCAATTGGCTTAGTCATGAATATCGTGGTCGCCTGGGTTCTTTCTCGCGATAAGAAGAGCGTCAATACTCGTGCTGCCTTAGTCCATGTAATGGGTGATTTATTGGGATCGGTGGCCGCCTTACTTGCTGGCGTGATTATTCAGCTGACTGGCTGGATGCCCATTGACGCCATACTATCTATTTTGGTTTCTCTTCTGATTTTGAAGTCCACTATCTCGATTTTGCATGAGTCTTACCACTTCCTAATGGAAGGTGTGCCATTGCATATTGATTATTTAGCTGTTGGTAAAGACTTAAAGGCTGTGCCTGGTGTCTTGGCTGTCCATGATCTCCATGTTTGGGAAATGACGCCTAGTTTTCCTGCATTAATCGGGCACATCGAGATAGCCAATATTCAAGACTGGCCTGAGATTATGTCTCGCATTAATACCATGTTACTCAATAAGCATGGTATTGATCATGTGACCTTACAGCCTGAAGTAGAAGATGTAGAAGAGCATACGCATCATGATTCTTCAGGCAAAGAGGTGCACACCCCAGTTCATCATCAAGGAGAAACCTTCTTTGTGCAATGCGCTAGTGGCGATAGCAGTCATCGGATGGCTTATCACGCATGGGGTGACCCCAGCAACTCGAAGGTATTGATTTGTGTTCATGGCCTCACTAGGCGCGGGAGTGACTTCAAGACCCTGGCCGAAGCTATGTCTAATGACTATTACGTGGTTTGTCCAGATGTAGTTGGTAGAGGAGACTCTGATCGTTTAAGCAATCCGATGCTCTATGCGGTTCCACAATATGTTTCGGATATTGCACAGCTAGTTAAAGAGTTAAAGGTCTCCCAAGTCGATTGGTTTGGTACCTCGATGGGCGGACTGATTGGGATGGTCTATGCGGCGATACCAAACTCTCCAATACGTAGAATGTTGATTAACGATGTTGGCCCTAAGATTGAACCTGAAGCATTAAAACGGTTAGGCTCTTATGTTGGGCAACCGTTTTCATTTGACAATCGCTCTGATGCCTTGAATCGCTTGAACGCTATCTGTGCTACTTTTGGTGACCATACTTCACAGGAATGGGAAACTTATAACGGACCGATGTTGATTGAGCGTGATGGGGTCTGGAACATGCACTATGATCCGAATATTGCCGTACCATTCGCATCAGTCAATCCTGTTATGGCTAAAGCTGGTGAAATGGCTATGTGGCATGCCTTTAAGCAGATTCATGTACCAATGCTGATCGTGCGCGGCGCTGACTCTGATTTACTCTCTGCGGCAACAGTAGCCGAGATGTGTAAGGTCAATCCCTATGCACGCAGCATTGAGATACCCCATGTTGGACATGCCCCAGCTTTTGTGAAGCCAGAGCAAATTGCCTTAGCAAAAGAATTCTTCAATTAATTCCTTTAGATAACCCAAACAGTTCATTTTTGCCGATGGCAAATACGCCCACTAAATCCGAAAAAGTAGCCGTATTTCAGGATGCTTGGTACGGCGAACCTGCAGAATCTCACTCTGCAGGCGTTACTCAAATTTTGCATTCCCTTAACTTAGATGAGGCTACCTTAGTAGCGGCAAATAATATTGCGCGCACCCATGGCAAAGAGGCGCTGATTAAGCTGATTGGGGAAGAGTCAGCCAAACTTCTCATTGGTTATCGTGGTTTGCGGCAAGCTCAAGCCAAGCTAGTGCGTGAAGATGGGGGTCTAAGCGTCTCTGGTCAAGAAGAGATGTTACGAAAGATGCTTTTGGCCTTTGGCGATGACTTGCGAGTTGTCCTAATCTATCTTGCATCGCGCATGCAAACCCTACGTTGGGTTACTCAAGAAAATATGGAGCTACCTAGCGCTTGGGCTGAGGAGATTCTCAATATTGATGCTTCACTTGCAAATCGATTGGGTATCTGGCAGATGAAGTGGGAGATGGAGGATTTAGCTTTCCGCGTTCTGTCCCCGCTGGTTTACCGTGATATCGCCAAGATGCTTGATGCCAAACGCATTGAACGTCAGGCCTTTATCGAGCGGATTGTGCGTGAGCTTAAAGAGGAATTAAAGGGTGCTCATATTGTTGGTGAAGTATTGGGTAGGCCAAAGCATATCTACAGTATTTGGAAGAAGATGCAAGGCAAGTCGCTTGATTTTGCAAACCTGTATGACGTGAGGGCGTTTCGAGTTCTTGTGGAAGATGTCAAAACTTGTTATGCCGTATTGGGTATTGTTCATAATGTATGGCAACCAGTGCCTCGCGAGTTTGATGATTACATCGCAAGACCGAAGCCGAATGGATATCAATCTTTGCATACCGTCGTCATGAACGAAGACGGAACCGCATTTGAAATTCAGGTACGTACCCATGAGATGCATCAACAAGCTGAGTATGGTTTGGCAGCACACTGGCGTTATAAGGAGGGGGCCTATGATGGGATGGCTACTCCACCCAATCTAGCAAAGACCAATAAAACCAGCGTCAACCATCAGCAAGGTACCCATAGCGCTGAAGTCGCTTATGAGCGTCAGATTGCTTGGGCAAGACAATTGATCTCATGGAAAGAAGATGCTTGGGATCAGCTCAAGCATCACGAAATCGATGATCATATTTATGTACTCACACCTTTGGGTAAGGTCATCTCTTTAGAAAAAGGATCAACCCCCATTGACTTTGCTTATGCCGTTCATACCAATTTAGGTCATCGCTGCCGTGGTGCTCGCGTCGATGGCGCTATGGTGCCACTAGATACCGTATTACAAAATGGTCAAACAGTTGAGATCATCGCAGTAAAGCACGGTGGGCCCTCTCGAGACTGGGTTAGTCCAGACAAAGATTATGTGCGCTCCCAAAGGGCTCGCCAACGTGTTCGCGCTTGGTTTAATGCTCTGGATGATGAAGAGGCAGGTCAGGTTGCAAAAGCATCTGATAACAAATCCGAAGTTAGCCTCGAAGCAAAGCCAACGACCCCAGAAATTGTTTTACGCAATAGTAGTCGCAAAACAGGTCAGAGCGGAGATGTCCTAGTGGTCGGTGTAGATTCTTTATTAACACAACTGGCACGCTGTTGTCGACCTTTACCACCAGACTCGATTGCTGGATTTGTGACACAAGGTAGGGGTGTTTCAATTCATCGACGCTCCTGCAAGACCTTCAAAAGTCTTTTGGATAGAGCGCCAGAACGAGTGATTCAAACAGCCTGGACTGCTTCCGCATCTCATCCGATGGACAATTCCAATCAGAAGCGGGTCTTCCCAGCCGATCTGGTAGTGACTGGCTTAGATCGACCTGAGCTCATGAGAGAGTTATTTGAGATATTGACCCGCCAAGGCGTGCATGTGACCGATTTACGTAAATCAGCCAAAAAAGGTCTTGCACAGATCCTTTTAACGGTTGAAGTAAAGGATTCTGAAGTGTTGAGATTGGTTCAAAATAGCCTAGAAGAGGTCAAAGGGGTCACCCAAGTACGTCGCCGGTGATAAACTGTACGGCTGTATAGGCTCGTAGCTCAGCTGGTTAGAGCACCACCTTGACATGGTGGGGGTCGTTGGTTCGAGTCCAATCGAGCCTACCAACGAATAAGACCCAGAGGCGCGGTTGCCATTAAGCTACCGCGCTTTCTTTTTAGCTTGATGTAGTGAAACTGAAGTTCAGTAAATAAGATGGAGTTGTTATGCCAGTAGTCACTCTGCCCGATGGATCAAAACGCGAGTTTGAGGCCCCAGTTCGCGTAGCGGATGTTGCCCAAAGCATCGGCAGTGGTCTTGCTAAAGCTGCCCTAGGTGGCATCGTGGACGGCAAGATGGTTGATACCAGCTTTGTTATTGATAAAGACAGTCAGCTTGCCATCATTACTGACAAGAGTCCTGAGGCTCTAGATATTGTGCGTCACTCAACAGCGCATTTGCTTGCTTACGCTGTTAAAGAATTATTTCCCGATGCACAAGTAACAATCGGCCCAGTAGTCGATAACGGTTTCTACTACGACTTTTCATATCAACGCCCATTCACACCAGATGACTTGGTCGCCTTAGAAAAGAAAATGACTGAGCTCGCTAAAAAAGATGAGCCAGTAGTGCGTAGTGTTTTGCCACGCGATGAAGCAGTGAAATTCTTCAAAGATCAGGGTGAACATTACAAAGCAGAAATTATTGCCAGCATTCCGCAAGGCGAGGATGTTTCCTTGTATGCTGAAGGCGAGTTCACTGACTTATGCCGTGGACCCCACGTGCCATCCACTGGTAAATTAAAAGTATTTAAGCTCATGAAGCTTGCTGGTGCTTACTGGCGTGGCGATAGCAAGAATGAGATGTTGCAACGTATCTACGGTACGGCTTGGTTGCGCAAGGAAGATCAAGACGCTTATCTACATATGCTTGAAGAGTCTGAGAAACGTGACCATCGTCGCCTCGGTAAGCAACTCGACTTATTCCATTTTCAAGAAGAAGCGCCTGGTCTAATTTTCTGGCATCCAAAGGGCTGGTCTATTTGGCAAGAGGTTGAGCAGTACATGCGTCGCGTGTATCAGCAAGAAGGTTATCAAGAGGTCAAAGCCCCTCAAATTTTGGATCGTGCGCTCTGGGAAAAATCTGGGCACTGGGAAAACTACAAAGAGAATATGTTCACGACCGAATCAGAAAATCGTGCATATGCATTAAAGCCGATGAACTGTCCTGGCCATGTACAAATTTACAATTCTGGATTGCATAGCTATCGTGAGTTGCCATTACGTTTTGGTGAGTTTGGTCAATGTCATCGCAATGAACCCTCAGGCGCTTTGCATGGTTTGATGCGGGTACGTGGCTTTACCCAAGATGATGGCCATATTTTTTGTACCGAGGATCAGATTCAGTCAGAAGTGGCTAACTTTGATAAAGCAGTACGCGCCGTATACCAAGATTTTGGTTTTACTGAAGTTGCGGTGAAGTTGGCCTTGCGTCCTGCCAAGCGAGTTGGTGATGATGCGATTTGGGATAAAGCTGAAGAGGCCCTGAGGGGCGCTTTGAAGGCGTCCGGTCAAGAATGGGAAGAATTACCGGGCGAGGGTGCTTTTTATGGGCCAAAAATCGAATATCACCTCAAAGACTCCATTGGCCGCACATGGCAATGCGGTACGATTCAGGTCGATTTCTCGATGCCAGCACGTTTAGGTGCGGAATATGTGGCTGAGGACAACAGCCGCAAGACCCCAGTCATGCTCCATAGGGCAATTGTGGGCTCTTTAGAGCGTTTTATTGGCATTTTGATCGAAAACCACGCTGGAAACATGCCGGTTTGGCTTGCTCCGACCCAGGCTGTAGTC
>CANGHN010000035.1 GCA_947453825.1 Betaproteobacteria bacterium | reverse complement strand
CGCTGGTGAATTAGGGGTATTTGAGGCATTTGGCATAAGAGGCAAATTATAATTGGGGCGATGTACTCTGACTTGCTCGCGAACCTCAATCCAGAACAGCGCGAGGCAGTGACCCTCCCGCCTGTCAATGAAAACGGCCAAGCCCAATCAGCCATGATTTTGGCTGGGGCTGGGAGCGGCAAGACCCGCGTGCTCACCACCCGGATTGCCTGGTTGATTCAGACAGGCCAGGTATCCCCTATTGGCGTCTTAGCGGTAACTTTCACGAATAAGGCTGCCAAAGAGATGATGGTGCGTTTGAGCGCCATGTTGCCAATCAATACTCGCGGGATGTGGATTGGTACTTTCCACGGCCTCTGTAACCGCTTATTGAGGGCGCATCACAAAGAAGCTGGGCTGCCATCTACATTTCAGATTCTAGATACCCAGGACCAACTCTCTGCCATTAAGCGTCTTTTAAAGGGCTTAAAGGTTGATGACGAAAAGTACCCTCCAAAACAACTGCAATATTTTATTGCGCATGCCAAAGAGCGTGGGCAACGCGCTAAGGATTTATCGGTGGGCGATGACTTCCAGGCCAAGATGGCACAACTTTATGCAGCCTATGACGAGCAATGTCAGCGTGAAGGTGTAGTCGATTTTGCTGAACTCTTGCTGCGTAGTTATGAATTGTTAAAACACAGTGAAGCCATTCGGACGCATTATCAAGAACGCTTCCGTCACATTTTGATTGATGAGTTTCAAGATACCAATGCTTTGCAATATGCTTGGCTCAAATTACTCTCTGGTCATGATGCCAGTAGAGTCAACGTAAGCGGCGCGGGAAGTAGCTCAGTATTTGCAGTGGGTGATGACGATCAAAGTATTTATGCATTTCGAGGCGCCGATGTTGAAAATATGCGCCTGTATGAAAAGCAATATCATCCTTTGATGGTGAAGTTAGAGCAGAACTATCGCTCGCATGGTCATATTTTGGATACCGCAAATCATCTGATTGCCAATAACTCAGAGCGGCTTGGTAAGAATTTACGAACTGATGCTGGCCATGGTGAGCCAGTTCGTATCTATGAGGCGCCAAGTGATCATGCAGAAGCTGCTTGGCTTGTCGATGAAATCAAAGCACTAGTCAACAGCGGAATTAGACGTACTGAAGTCGCATTACTTTATCGCAGTAATGCTCAGTCACGCATCATTGAGCACGCCTTATTCTCCGCAGGTATTCCTTATCGAGTTTATGGCGGCTTACGCTTTTTTGAACGCGCTGAAATTAAACATGCATTGGCATACATGCGATTACTCGAGAATCCAAACGATGACACTTCTTTCTCAAGGGTGGTTAATTTTCCAACGCGTGGCATTGGCGCGCGCTCTATTGAAGCTTTGCAAGATGCAGCAAGATCACAGCAGTGCTCTTTGTATACCGCAGCGTCTTCCTTAGAAGGTAAAGCAGGAGCCGCTTTGGGCGGGTTTGTACGTTTAGTAGATCACATGCGTGAAGCTACTCGTCACAACACCTTACCTGAAACAGTCGAGTTTGTGATTCAACATAGCGGATTGATACAGCATTACCTCTCAGAGCGCGAAGGACAAGATCGCGTTGAAAACTTGCAAGAATTAATTAATGCTGCAACAGCCTTCATTGCAGAAGAGGGTTATGGTCAGGATGCGGCTGCTGCGATGCTCCCTGGTGAGAATGCTCCTGGCGTTGTAGAGGTTTCTCCGCTTGCCGCCTTTTTATCCCATGCCTCATTAGAGGCAGGCGATAACCAAGCGCAAGCTGGACAAGATGCGGTGCAGTTGATGACAGTGCACTCTGCCAAAGGTTTGGAGTTCACCTCTGTGTTCATTACTGGTCTTGAAGAGGGTTTATTTCCTCATGAGAACAGTATTAATGAGCAAAATGGCTTGGAAGAAGAACGTCGCTTGATGTATGTGGCGATTACTCGCGCCAAAGAGCGCTTATATCTCTCGCACACCCAATCTCGTATGTTGCATGGTCAGGTACGTTACAACATGCCTTCTCGTTTCTTAGAGGAATTGCCAACAGATTCTTTGAAATGGCTCACACCCAAAGCAAAGGATGCACGTTGGGGTGGAAGTACTCGCTCAGGATCAACTTGGCAAGATGGCTACACCCGTCAACGTGAATATGAATCTAATGATTTCTTTGACTCTGGTAGCGAACAGCCTAGACCTACTAAACGTATTGGCTCAGCCTCAACCGAGGTGAGGAGGATGGCTGCTCCACCACGTGGAGACTACCCATTTAAGATTGGTCAAAACGTATTTCATACCAAGTTTGGTGAAGGTCGTGTTACCGGACTAGAGGGTGTTGATGCTGATGCACGTGCGCAAGTTAGCTTTAAGCGCCATGGAGTGAAGTGGTTACAACTTAGTATTGCCAAGCTTGCTGCAATTGACTGATGCAGCCTTAGGCTGCCAAGATGACTTCATCTTCAGTAAAGCAGGCTTTCCAGGTTGCATAGAATGAGCAGTGCATCACAGTAAGTCCTGCCATTGAAATCGGGGCGATGATGAAAGAGGCGACTTGACCCAAATCCATTGCATCAAACAGCATGCCCACTGTCAGGGGGATTGCAATGAGAACAGCACTCCAAATCGTGAGATAGAAGAAGAAAGCCCCTTTGTTTCTCCAGCACGCCAAGCAACTTGAAAATAGCGCTTGGGCAATTGACATATCAGCCCATGCCACCAATACTGGTGAGAACCACATCAGCATTGCAACTGGGATATAAAGGATCGCTCCGAAGAAAAGTACGAGATAAATTTGACGCAATGCTTCAGGTGTCACTGGTTTCTCACTCGTCATGAGTGGCAGTAGCAATTCAAAATCTACTAAGAGACTCAAGACAAAGCTGAGTAATAAAATAAGAGCGGCATATACCAAGCCTAGCTGAAGGATGCGTCTTCGAATCAGCACCCCAGATTGCAGGCCAATTAAATAGACTGTTGGTCTAATCCGTTCCTTCTGAATAGCTTGTCGACATGCTGTCATAAAGCCGAGCGATAAAGTAGGTGTGAGCAGTAGTACAGCAAATACTCCAATCACCGGAACAATCACCGCTAGTTGCGCAGCAAAGACATACATAAAGACCAGCATTAAAAAACCGAGTGGATTTTGCTTAAAGAGCCAAATTCCTTGTCTAATCCAGGTGTAGCCTTCTTTAGGTTCGACGGTATTGAGTTTCATAATGAGCGACGACTTATGAGAATTCGTTCGAAGTGCAATGGATCATGGGGTGTCAGCATTTGGGCATCTCTTGGTAAATAGAAGTCCCAAAGACGGGACACCCAGAAGCGTAGAGCTCCAGCTCGCAGCATCAGTGGCCAGCTAGCTAATTCTTCTTTGGTCAGTGGGCGCACAGCTTGATAGGTGTTGAGTAGTGCATCTAGGCGGGCGGGATCTAAATCTTGTTTATTCTGAGCAAGACACCAGTCATTTGCTGTCACTGCTAAATCAAATAACCATTTGTCGGTACCGGCAAAGTAAAAGTCAAAAAATCCACCCAAGCGATCTTGCTTGATATCGCCAGAGCTGCTGGGATCAAATAAGACATTGTCACGAAACAGATCGCAATGACTTGCACCTTGTGGCAGGCCATCATAAGTGCCTGAGCTAAAGAAACTTTCTTGCGCAGCGAGTTCGTGAGTGAGTAAATCTTTTTGTGAGGTATTTAAGTATGGTAATACCAGTGGAACAGTTTTTTGCCACCAACCAAGACTGCGAAGATTTTCTTGGTTTTGAGGAAAATCTTTTCCAGCTAGATGCATTTTGGCTAGCATCTCACCAACCAAGGCGCAGTGTGTTGCATCTGGTTGTAGCCTAGATATTCCGGGCAGCTTGCTCACGATCGCTGCGGGCTTGCCTTTGAGTGAAAACAGAATGTCACCCTTGTGATTCTCGATTGGCTTTGGCACGGGAATACCTTTATTTGCCAGATGACGCATCAGCTCTAGATAGTACGGCAATTGCTGAGCGGAGAGTCTTTCAAAGATGGTTAATACATATTCCCGCTTCTTGCCATCTTTGACGGTATCTAAGAAAAAATTAGAGTTCTCGATACCACCATGAATGCCGCGTATTTCACTAGCCTGACCAATATTAAAGTCTTGCGAAATCCAAGCAGAAATATCAGCAAGTTCGATCGGGGTAAAAACAGCCATAAATCAAGCGACTTTTTATTTGAAGGGAATGCTGATGCTAGGCACACTCAGAAGTTCATTCTCTCCAGATTGAGGTCCGGGTTTGACGGAATCTGGTGGGGACATCTCGTAAGTGGTGTATTTGGTTTTGACCTGTACTTGAGTGGGACTATTAGTGTCTTTGAATTCAGTAATCTCAGTGCCATTCCCATCCTTGTATTGATAGCTTGGTGTGCGATTTTGGGGCGAGTTCAGTGCTCCAGAGGGGCTGACCATAGGGGCAAGTGGTTGATTGTTGATTCGATTGAGTTCTGTGGGACTCAGTGCTTGGCTGTTATTCTGAGCTTGAGCTGAAATAGCGCCGAAGAGTCCAAAAACTGTCAAAAAGCTCATTAGAGCAAGGCTTTGGCTTAGGGAGTGGCTAATCAAGTTAGTAAAAGCATGCATCATTTTTTCACCTTTTTAAGCCTACTCTCGGACGGTTCCTTAACCAGACCGGTAGGCATTTCACAACTAGATTGTACGATTGCGGTATGACTAAACATAGACTCTTGTTGGTAGACGGCTCTAGCTACCTCTACCGTGCCTTCCATGCCATGCCAGACCTCAGAAATGGGGCTGGAGAGCCTACTGGGGCTATATATGGCATGGTTAATATGATGCGTCGGGCCCGGTCTGAATTAA
Organism: Betaproteobacteria bacterium; assembly: GCA_947453825.1. GTDB lineage: Bacteria > Pseudomonadota > Gammaproteobacteria > Burkholderiales > Burkholderiaceae > Polynucleobacter. The sequence continues at coordinate 11,808 of CANGHN010000035.1, read as the reverse complement.
AGGCTGACCATATTGCCTGTGTTTTTGATGCCAAGGGTAAGACCTTCCGGGATGAAATGTACTCTGAGTACAAGGCACACCGCTCGCCAATGCCGGAGGATTTGGTAAAGCAAATTGAACCTATTCATGCGATTGTGAAAGCCTTAGGCTGGCCAGTACTGATGGTTTCAGGTGTTGAAGCAGATGACGTGATCGGTACTTTAGCGTGCCAAGCAACGCAAGCCGGTTGGGAAACCATCATCTCTACCGGAGACAAAGATTTAGCGCAGCTAGTCAATCCATCAGTCACATTGATTAACACAATGACTAATGAAAAATTAGACATCAATGGGGTAATTGAAAAATTTGGAGTGCCACCAGAACTGATTGTGGATTACTTATCTATTATTGGTGACACAGTAGATAACGTGCCTGGTGTTCCTAAGGCGGGACCAAAGACTGCCAATAAATGGTTAGCTGAATTTGGTAACCTCGATAACTTAATGGCGAACGCAGGGCAGGTAAAAGGTGTTGTCGGCGAGAACTTGCGCGCTACATTAGATTGGCTTCCCCAAGCCCGCCAGTTGATTACCGTTAAAACAGATTGTGATTTATCTCCACATTTGCCGGGTTTGGATGATTTGCATGCGCAGTCTGAAGATCCTGCACTATTGCGAGAGCTATTTGAGCGCTATGCATTTAAAACCTGGTTACGCGATGTTGAAAGACAACTAACCAGACCGTCTGATGGCGCTTCTGGGGTTGATGAGCGTTTTGACTTAGCTGGTACGCCAATTGCAACTGTCGCATCTGAAGATCTTGGTAGTAGCGATAAAAAATCACCTATTGCGACTTCACCAACAAAAGATTTATCGCAAGATACAAAAGATTTACAAGATGCAATCGAGAAACACTATGAATGTGTAGTAGATGAGGCGGGTTTAGAAAAGTGGTTAAAGAAGATCGAGTCTGCACAACTGACTGCAGTCGATACAGAAACGACTAGCTTAGATGCTTTAGCTGCTGAGTTGGTAGGAATCTCTCTTTCGGTAAAACCAGGTGAGGCTTGTTATATTCCCGTAGCGCATCGCAATGGTGAGTTGCAGCTTCATCGTGATGCAGTGCTTGCAAAGTTAAAACCTTGGTTAGAGGGCAAGAATTATCCAAAGGTTGGACAAAACCTCAAGTACGATGCACACATTTTTGCTAATTACGGCATCGCCTTAGGCGGTGTCGCTTTTGACACCTTGCTGGAGTCTTATGTTCTGGAGTCGCATCTTCCGCACAATATGGACAGCCTGGCGGAGCGCCACCTTGGTTTGAAAACCATTCGCTATGAGGAAGTCTGTGGTAAGGGTGTTCACCAAATTGGTTTTGATCAAGTCGACTTAAAAATTGCGACTGACTATGCTGCAGAAGACGCAGATATTACCTTGCGCTTGCATTTGGAGCTTTGGCCACAGATTCAAGAAAATCCAGGCTTGCTGTATGTCTACGAAAAGATTGAAATGCCCGCAATGCGTGTGCTGGGCATCATGGAGCGTAATGGCATTCGCATTGATTCAGGCTTGCTGGCTAAGCAAGGTCAGCAGGTGGGCAAGCGCCTGCTCGAGTTAGAAGGGGAAATTCATCAACTGGCGGGTCAGCCATTCAATATCCAGTCGCCTAAGCAAATTGCAGAAATTTTGTTTGGTCAATTGGAGTTGCCAGTGATTAAAAAGACACCTTCAGGAGCACCTTCGACTGATGAAGAGGTGTTGCAAAAATTGGCTGAAGATTACCCCTTACCGGCCCGCATTTTGGACTATCGGAGTTTGGCCAAACTGATGTCTACCTATATTGAAAAATTGCCACGTATGGCTGATCCTAAGACAGGTCGTGTGCATACGAATTTTTCTCAAGCAACGGCTGTCACTGGCCGCTTAGCATCCAGTGAGCCGAATTTACAAAACATCCCAGTACGTACTGAAGAAGGGCGCCGTATTCGCGAAGCCTTTGTGCCAGCTGAGGGCTGTAAATTATTGTCGGCTGACTACTCACAAATTGAGCTGCGCATCATGGCACATATTGCTGAGGATGAAAATTTACTCGCCGCATTTAAAGAGGGTAAAGACGTACACCAAGCCACTGCTGCGGAGATCTTTGGTATTCCTTTGGAGGAAGTTAATTCAGAGCAACGCCGTTATGCCAAGGTGATTAACTTTGGTTTGATTTATGGCATGAGTGCATTTGGTTTAGCGGGCAACTTGGGGATTGAGCGTTCTGCTGCACAAAACTATATTGCAAAATATTTTGATCGTTATCCAGGGGTTGCGCAATATATGGAGCGCACACGCTTAGAAGCAAGAGAAAATGGCTATGTGGAAACAGTTTTTGGAAGACGGCTTTGGTTGCCAGAAATCAAAGACTCTAATGGCCCACGTCGTCAAGGTGCTGAGCGCGCTGCGATTAATGCCCCCATGCAAGGTACTGCTGCAGATTTAATCAAGTTAGCGATGATTGCAGTAGAGAATTGGCTTGAAAAAGAGCAATTAAAAACTAAATTACTGCTTCAGGTGCATGACGAATTGGTATTTGATGTACCTTTAGATGAAATTGAGCTCTTACAGGAAAAGTTACCTGGCTTGATGTGTAATGTTGCTACATTAAAAGTGCCATTGCTCGTTAGTATTGGTATTGGCGATAATTGGGAAGAAGCACATTAGTAAGGAGATAGTAGTCATGACAAAAACAGTACAAAACAGTAGACGTAATTTTATGAAGACCTCTGCAATTAGAGCGACCGCTATGGGCGTTGGATTTGTGGCAGCATCTGAGCCAGTAATGGCTGCTGCCATTGAAACGGATTTCAATGGCCTCAAAGCAGGCGAACAGATGATCCCGGTGGGCAGCTTTCAGTTGCCAGCGTATGTCTCTCGTCCTGATAAAGCAAAGGGTCCTTTGCCAATCATTATTGTGGTGAGTGAAATCTTTGGCGTACATGAATACATCGCTGATGTAACAAGGCGCTTTGCAAAGCTGGGTTATCTGGCGATTGCCCCAGAATTTTTTACACGTGCTGGTGATCCTAATGTTTATGGCACCACTGCAGAAATATTTGCCAACATCGTTTCTAAAACCCCAGATGCCCAAGTCTTAAATGATTTACAGGCAGCCTTGGTTTGGGCAGGTAAAAACGGGGGCGATTTGAAGCGGGTTGGCGTTACCGGTTTTTGTTGGGGCGGTCGGATCACTTGGTTATCGGCTACTTTGCCTCAGGTGAGGGCTGGTGTAGCTTGGTATGGCCGCTTAATTGGTGAGAAAACCGAAGGTAATCCTCGTCACCCGGTAGACATTGCTGCTGAGTTAAAGGCACCAGTGCTCGGTTTGTATGGTGGCGCTGATACTGGCATTTCTTTAGAGAGTGTTGAGCAAATGCGTACTGCTCTAGCACAAGCTGCTCCTAAAAATCCTGCTGCCAAGGCATCACAATTTGAGGTGTATCCAGACACTCCCCATGCTTTCCATGCAGACTATCGCGCTACCTATCGCGAAGGCCCTGCCAAAGACGGTTGGGAGAAGTGCATAGCCTGGTTTAAGAAAACAGGCGTGGTGTAATTCTCGATGACCGTGTTGCAAAGCATTCTCTTGGTGACGGCTTTAGCTGGCACCGCTAGTGTCTTAGTTGCTGCCAGCTGTTCTATAGCCATGCTCTCCAAGATGGTGAATAACATGGTGAGTTTGTCGGTCGGCATTTTGTTGGCAACCGCTTTACTGCACTCGCTACCAGAGGCATTCAGTATGCAGGGGGCAAACCCGCAACTCTTATTTGCAACTCTCCTAGCTGGTCTCCTAGGATTTTTCTTGCTCGAAAAAATTGCACTCTTGCGTCATGATCACCATCATGAGGGTGATGGTCATCATCATCATCATGGCCATGATGCAGAAAATGCAGGACGCAGCGGCTGGATGATTCTGGTGGGTGATGGCATTCATAATTTTGTAGATGGTATTTTGATTGCGGCTGCATTCATGGCGGACTTCCAAGTGGGAGTGTTTACTGCCATTGCAATCATTGCTCACGAAATTCCTCAAGAGATCGGGGATTTCATTGTCTTACTCAATGCGGGCTTCTCTCGCACACGCGCTTTGTTGTACAACTTGATCTGCGGCTTATCTGCAGTCGTAGGCGGCGTATTGGCTTACTTCTTTTTGGAAAAAGCACACGCCGCAATGCCTTACTTGCTTGTCATTGCATCAAGTAGTTTTATTTATATTGCAGTAAGCGATTTAATTCCGCAAATGCATCGCCGACCACATTGGGCAGAGTCCTTGCGCCAAACCGCCCTGATTGCATGTGGCGTTGGGTTTGTGATTCTCTTATCCCTATTGCACTAGCAATACTTAGAGCGCAACCGGTCTTTTAGGGTCAGCGCACCACTCGCTCCAGCTGCCGGCATAAATACGCGAACCTTTCAGTCCAGCTACTTCCATGGCCAAAAGATTGTGGCAGGCTGTGACACCCGATCCGCACTGATGAATGACTTCGGCTGGTTTAGTGCTACCTAATAAATCGACAAAGTCTTTGAATAGTTGCTCTGGTGCTTTAAACGCACTGGCTGAAAGATTTTCTTTAAAGCAGCGATTGACTGCGCCAGGTATATGTCCACCAACAGGATCTAGGGTTTCATTTTGACCATGATAGCGATCATTTGTTCTGGCATCGAGTACCAGATTTTTCTGGGTCTGAAGATTGTTGACAAGCTCATCAACTAAGACCAGACCCACAAAAGGCATAGGCTCAATTGCTTGGGTGGCTGGAGTTGGCTGTCGTGGAATAGTCCCCATGGGGCCGTTCCATGCATCGAGGCCGCCATCCAGAACGCGGACATTGGCATGGCCAGTAGCTTTGAGCATCCACCAAAGGCGGCTTGCGTATACCGAACCTTGTTTATCGTAAGCAACTACTAGGGTGTTCGGATTAATGCCTAAGCGTGTTTTGGTTTTTGCCCATGCCTCTGGTGAAGGAAGAGGATGACGTCCATTGCTACCAGTTTTTGATCCAGACATATCGTGATCTAGATCGACATGAATGGCGCCAGGAATATGGCTCTCTTCATAAGCTTTTCTTCCGGCCTCTGGTTTGACTAAGTCAAAGCGACAATCGCAGAGTAAAACATTCTCACCACTATTAATGATTTCTTCTAGTTGATTTGCGGAAATGAGAGGAGTCATATGCGCTTCCTTTGGATAGGGAGATGATGAGAGTACGTACTTGAATTATGCGCCCTGAAAATTCATGACGCGGCGATACCACTCATGGAAGTGCTGCATACCATCTTCCATTGGACTCTGATAAGGACCCACTTCATTGATGCCGCGGGCAAAGAGTGCAGCACGTCCTTGGTCCATGCGCTCACCTATCTCGTCATCCTCGATACAAGTCTCCATATAGGCAGCTCGCTCCGCTTCTACGAACTCACGTTCAAATAGGGCAATTTCTTCTGGGTAGTAGAACTCAACAATATTGCGAGTTTTGTTTGGACCCATCGGGTGCAGGGTGGAAACGCAGAGAACACCTGGGTACCACTCCACCATCACATTGGGGTAGTAGGTTAGCCAGATCGCCCCGTGGCGTGGAGCTTTACCACCAAATTGGCGCAAGACTGCTTCATGCCAATTTCGATAAGCTGGTGAACCTGGTGTTTGCAAATCTTTATGAATGCCAACGGTTTGCACACTGTGCCAATCACCAAACTCCCAGTGCAAATCTTCACACGAAACAAATTTACCCAATCCCGGATGAAACGGCACAACATGGTAATCCTCAAGATAAACCTCGATGAATGTTTTCCAGTTGTAGTTGCAATCATGTACTTCAACATGGTCAAGGATATAACCATCAAACTTCAGATCATCTGCAACGCCTAGCTTGGCAAGATCAGTACGAACATCGCGTTGACCTTCAAACAAGAGGCCTTGCCAATTTTGTAATGGTGACTTACCAAGATGAAGACAGGGCCTATCTTCAAAATGCGGTGCGCCCAATAAATTACCACCTAGATCGTAAGTCCAGCGATGCAATGGACAAACAATATTGTCGGCCTTACCTTTGCCGTTGAGCATGAGTGCTTGACGATGACGGCAAACATTGGATAAAAGCTCTACACCTTCATGATTGCGAACGAGAATACGCCCTTCATTTTCTGCGCTTAAAGTTTGATAGGAGCCAATTTCTGGCACCATGAGTTCATGGCCAACATAGCCAGGACCCTGCTTAAAAAGCAAATCAATTTCCCGCTGATATAAGTCAGCGTCAAAATATGCCGAAACTGGCAGTTGTAGATTGGACGGCGCAAGCTGCTGCGCGGTAGCCAGATTAGTCATTCTCCCCACCCCCGAAAACGTCAGCCGAAGCTAAGCGGAATAACCAATCCAACCATCGACGGATCGATATTGGATAGGAAGGGATGGATTATACCCATCCAAGGAGCATCTCGCTTTAATATGTAGGACTATCTGTGTGGGAAATCCGAAGGAAGCCAGCTTATGCCAGCCAAGAAGTCAGAGAGTCAAAAACCAGGCCTAGAAGTCCAAATCGACCCAGATCTTCGTTATGAGCAAGCCGTAAAAGAGCTTGAAAAGCTCATTTCTGACATGGAGTCTGGCAAATTTTCCCTAGAAGAGACCTTATTGGCTTATCAACGTGGTGCAGCCTTATTAAAGCATTGCCAAGGCGTTCTTGCGCAAGTTGAACAACAAGTTCGAGTGTTTGAGGCTGAATGAGTACTGCTTTTCAATTTCAGGAGTGGCTTACCACTCATTCTGAGCGAACTGAATCCGCCTTGGATAGTTTGCTAGATGCTGCGCAAACGACTCCCCAGCGTTTGCATGAAGCAATGCGCTATGCAGCCCAAGGTGGCGGTAAGCGGATTCGTCCGCTTTTGGTTTATGCAGCTGGTCAACTGGGTGACCAATCATCAATTGAACATCGAGATGCTTTAGATGCGGCTGCAGTCGCAATTGAATGTATTCATGCCTACTCATTAGTACACGATGATTTACCTTGCATGGATGACGATGATTTACGACGTGGACGCCCAACTGTTCATAAAGCCTTCGATGAGCCAACCGCATTACTCGTTGGCGATGCCTTACAAACTCGTGCATTTGAAATTGTGGCTAATACCAAGTGCAGTGCTGAAGTCCGCTTACAAATGATTAGCGCTCTGGCAGCAGCCTCTGGCTCACGCGGGATGGCTGGTGGCCAGGCAATTGATCTGGAAAGTGTTGGGAAAAAATTAGATCTTGCCGGTCTTCAGCAAATGCATGCGATGAAGACTGGTGCTTTACTAACTTGTGCTGTGAAATTAGGTGGGATTGCCGCGCAACTGGATCTCCCTCAAATGGCCCATTTGCAACATTACTCACAAGCCTTAGGTTTGGCGTTTCAAATTGTTGATGATGTCTTAGATGCAACTGCAGATAGTCAAACTCTGGGAAAAACTGCTGGTAAGGATGCGGCCGCCAATAAACCAACCTATGTGACCTTGATGGGTTTAGACTATGCAGAGAAGCAGGCTAAGGAGTTGCAAGAAGTGGCGATTACTAGCTTGAGTAGCTTTGGTGCAAAGGCGCAGGCATTAAAAGATTTGGCTCTGTTGGTAGTAAATAGAGGTAAATAAGAGATCTATAAGAGAAATGTATCAGTACAGATTATTTTGATTTAATGACTTTAGATTCTATTAACTCCCCAAAAGAATTAAAAAAACTGACTCGCGAAGAATTACCCGCGTTAGCAGATGAGTTGCGCCAATTTATTTTAGATTCAGTATCTAAAACGGGTGGTCATCTTTCATCGAATTTAGGAACCGTAGAGCTATCGATTGCATTGCATTATGTCTTTGATACCCCCGACGATCGTATCGTCTGGGATGTGGGTCATCAAAGCTATCCACACAAAATCTTGACTGGCCGTCGTGAGCGCATGAATACCCTGCGCCAATTCAAAGGCTTGTCAGGTTTTCCGCAGCGGGCAGAAAGTGAGTTCGATGCTTTTGGAACTGGCCATTCTTCTACGAGTATTTCTGCGGCGATGGGTATGGCCCGCGCATTTCAGACAAAAGGCGAGCGTCATGTAGCTGTTGCTGTGATCGGTGATAGTGCGATGACAGGCGGTATGGCATTTGAGGCGATGAATAATGCCGGCGTTTATGACGACATACCCCTGGTAGTCATTCTGAATGACAACGATATGTCGATTTCTCCAGCAGTAGGCGCACTGAACCGCCATCTCGCAAGACTCTTGAGCGGCAACATTTACTCCGCAACTAAAAAGGGGATTGATAGCGTTTTATCAATTGCACCGCCACTACGCGAATTTGCAAAGCGCTTAGAAGATCACGCCAAAGGAATGGTGTCACCATCAACCATTTTCGAAGAGTTTGGTTTTAATTATTTTGGCCCAATTGATGGTCATGATTTAGAGGCTTTAGTGCCCATGTTACAGAACGTCCGCCGCTTAGCGCTTGAAGGGGGCGGTCCACAGTTCTTGCATGTCATTACCAAAAAAGGCCAAGGCTATGAGTTAGCAGAGGCTGACCCAGTGCTTTATCACGGGCCTAGTAAATTTAATCCGCAAGAAGGCGTTAAGAAAGTAGCCGCTAGTAAGAAAACATTTACGCAAGTATTTGGTGAGTGGTTATGCGATATGGCCCATGCCGATCCTTTATTGGTTGGCATAACACCTGCGATGCGTGAAGGCTCAGGCTTAGTGGAGTTTGAAAAGAATTTTCCGAGACGTTATTACGACGTCGGTATTGCCGAACAACATGCAGTGACCTTTGCAGCTGGAATGGCATGCGAAGGTATGAAACCAGTTGTGGCAATTTATTCCACATTCTTGCAACGTGCTTACGATCAACTGATTCATGATGTTGCTCTACAAGACTTACCAGTGTTATTCGCACTAGATCGTGCCGGCTTAGTTGGTGCTGATGGCGCAACTCATGCAGGCGCTTATGACATTCCATATCTAAGATGCATTCCGAATATGTTGGTGATGACGCCGGCTGACGAAGCAGAGTGCCGCGATTTATTAACCACTGCATATCATCAGCCTCATCCTAGTGCTGTGCGCTATCCGCGTGGTTCTGGGGTAGGCACAACTCCTTCATCTGAGCTTCGCACATTGCCATTCGGTAAAGGCGAGATTCGCCGTAAATCCAATGCGCCTTCTGGTCAGCGTGTAGCCATCTTGGCATTTGGAATCTTGCTGTATTCCGCGCTAGAGGTGGCTGAAGGTATTGATGCAACTGTTGCCAATATGCGTTTTGTAAAGCCCTTAGATATCGATCTCATCAAGTCTTTAGCTGCAGACCATGATTATTTTGTAACGATTGAAGATGGCGTAATCGCTGGTGGCGCAGGTAGTGCTTGCTTGGAAGCACTAGCTAATTTAGGAATTCAAAAGCCCTTATTACAGTTAGGCCTACCGGATCAATTCATCGAGCATGGCGACTACAGTCTGCTGATGACCCAATGTGGCCTTGATGTAGAGGGCATGACAAACTCCATACAACAGCGTTTTCCAGCGGTTTTGAGGGCAAATTCAGTAATTGCAGGCAAGTAAGCCCGTTTTGCTTGAAAATAGAGCCATGAATGACATGAACCCCGCTTTTCTGAAAGCCAGCGCAATGCCTGACGTGCAGTCCACTTTGGACGAGCGCGCTTTGCCGATTGAGCAAGTAGGTATTCGGGGTGTGCGCCATCCACTCATGATTCGCAGTGCGACAGGCAACTTTCCCTCAGTAGGCCAGTTTGAAATGGATGTGGCATTACCTGCGCATGTGAAGGGCACTCATATGTCTCGTTTTATGGCTTTGTTGCAAAAGCAGGAAGAGGCGGTAGACAGCACCACAGTAGTAGCGATGGTGCGTGATATGTTGCCCTTACTCGATGCCAAAGAAGGCCATGTGCAATTTACTTATACGCACTTTGTTAAAAAAGCCGCGCCAGTATCTGGCGTAGAGAGCTTGATGGATTACGAAGTGACTTGGATGGCTAGAGCCAAGAAAAATGACACAGGCAATCTCGATGTGCAATTAGGTTTGCGTGCCCAAGTGCCTGTGATGAGTTTGTGCCCTTGCTCAAAAGAGATTTCAGAATTTGGTGCTCATAATCAACGTTCTCATGTGACGATGGATGTGGTGCTAGATTCACAAACGAAGATGACCGTAGAAGATTTAGTGACTGCTGCGGAGAGCGAAGCTTCTAGTGAACTCTGGGGTTTACTCAAACGGCCTGATGAAAAATGGGTTACCGAGCGCTCTTACAGCAACCCTAAGTTTGTAGAAGATCTCGTGCGCGATGTGGCCGGACGCCTCAAGGCAGATCAACGCATTCATTCCTTTATGGTGGAAGCGGAGAACTTCGAGTCGATTCATAACCACAGCGCATTCGCTAGAATTAGCCATACCAAATCAGCGGCCTAAAAACGACTGCAAGCCGTCTATAAATTATTGCTTTGTAAATCCCAACGGGGTTTGATATCAAAGGCTCCTGATGTAGTGGAGCCATTATTTTTTGCCAGCATGCGCAGTGCTCCAGCAAAAGCAATCATGACGCCGTTATCAGTGCAAAGCTCCATCGGTGGATAGTGCACTTCAAAACTATTGCGAGCAGCTTTTTCATTGAGTGCATTGCGTAGTTGTAAGTTGGCCCCAACACCACCGGCTAGTACTAAGTGTTTACAAGCTGTTTGTTTGAGCGCTTTTTCAGATTTACTTACAAGTACCGCAACGATGGAGTCTACAAAACTTCTAGCAAGATCTGCATGAAACTGAGCTATCTCAGAAGCGTTGGTGATCTTTTTCTCTTCAAACTTTTTGACTTGATTGAGAACAGCTGTTTTTAATCCTGAGAATGAAAAATCTAAATCACCTGAATGGAGCATAGGTTTGGGTAAATCAAAAATTCCGGGCCGTCCTTTTTCTGCCAACTTCGAAATAGCGGCGCCACCGGGGTAATCAAGTCCTAAGAGTTTGGCTGTTTTATCAAAGGCTTCACCAGCGGCATCGTCCAGGGTTTCGCCTAAAAGCGCATATTGGCCAATGCCAGATACTTTCATGAGTTGGGTATGGCCACCTGAAACCAAGAGGGCAATAAAGGGAAATTGAGGGGTGGTTTGACCTAAAAGGGGTGAAAGGAGGTGCCCTTCTAGGTGATGCACCCCAATTGAGGGTAAATTGAGGCCTTGAGCCAAAGCTTTAGCAAAAGCACTGCCGACTAAAAGAGCTCCAGCTAGACCTGGGCCTTGGGTAAAGGCAACTGCATCAATATCCGTCAATTTGAGGCCGGATTGGGCCAAAGATTGGTCTAAAAGGGGTAAAACACGCCGAATATGGTCTCGAGATGCTAGCTCTGGAACCACACCCCCATAATCCCGGTGCATAGCGACCTGAGAGTGCAACCCTTGGCCTAGAATGCCCTGGAATGCAGGTTTTCCCTCTTCCCAGGGGCTTGTGTTGTATAAAGCCACCCCGGTTTCGTCACAAGAAGTTTCTATGCCTAAAACAATCATTTTTTCGCTTAGCCGTGCTAGAATCGCAATTCAGTTAATTTTTCGATATTTATCGAGCATATACGAGTTAAATAAGTATGACTACAGTCCGCCTCCGCGAAAACGAACCATTTGAAGTGGCATTGCGCCGTTTCAAGCGTACCATTGAAAAAAATGGTCTTTTGACAGACTTGCGTGCCCGCGAGTTTTACGAGAAGCCAACGGCTGAACGTAAGCGTAAAAAGGCTGCTGCTGCAAAACGCCATTACAAGCGTATTCGTAGCCAAATG
>CANGHN010000034.1 GCA_947453825.1 Betaproteobacteria bacterium | reverse complement strand
GGCAAAGTTCATAAAAAATGGGGTTGCGGGTGATAAACTCAAGGACTTAATTTTCTTCAATATCCCATGGTAATCGGTCTTCTTAAAACCCTGGTCGGCAGTCGTAACGACCGCCTCTTAAAACAGTATCGCAAAGTCGTTGCCAAGGTTGGCGCTTTTGAGGCAAACCTGCAATCTTTGGATGATGCCGCTCTTTCTGCAAAAACTGCAGAATTTAAAGCGCGCCTGGCAGCGGGTGAGTCCTTAGACGATATCTCCGCAGAAGCATTTGCTGTGGTTCGTGAGGCAAGTGTTCGCGTGATGAAGATGCGCCATTTTGATGCGCAGATTATGGGTGGATTCGCTTTACATCAAGGCAAGATCGCAGAGATGGGTACCGGTGAGGGTAAGACCTTAACCGCGACACTCCCAGTCTATTTAAATGCATTGACTGGCAAAGGTGTGCATGTCGTCACGGTGAACGATTACCTAGCTCAGCGTGACGCTGAGTGGATGGCTACGCTTTATAACTTCTTAGGCATGAAGGTGGGTGTGAACCTATCGCAGATGGACCATAAGACCAAGCAAGAGGCCTACGCTGCTGACATCACTTACGGCACGAATAATGAGTTTGGCTTTGATTACTTACGTGACAACATGGTTCAGGATTTGGATCAACGTGTACAGCGCGACTTAGCTTATGCCATTGTCGATGAGGTTGACTCTATTCTGATTGATGAGGCACGTACGCCTTTGATTATTTCTGGTCAAGCAGAAGATCACACGGACTTATACGTCAAGATCAATGCCTTGCCTTCCTATTTAGAGCGTCAAATTGGGGAAGAAAAAGCAGATGGCACTGGTGTTGAGAAGCCTGGCGATTATTGGGTTGATGAAAAATCCCAACAAGTCTTTTTGACCGAGCAAGGCCACGATAAAGCTGAGCAAGTATTAGTGCAAATTGGCGCCTTGAATGATGGCGACTCCCTGTATGCGCCGCAAAACATTACCTTAATGCATCACGTGTATGCAGCTCTACGTGCACATTCTCTCTATCACCGTGATCAACACTACGTTGTTCAGAATAAAGAAGTCATTATCGTCGATGAATTTACTGGCCGATTAATGCAAGGGCGTCGCTGGTCTGATGGTTTACATCAGGCAGTTGAGGCTAAAGAGGGTGTGCCGATTCAGAATGAGAATCAGACCTTAGCAACGATTACCTTCCAGAATTACTTCCGGATGTATGGCAAGTTAGCAGGGATGACTGGTACTGCTGATACAGAAGCATATGAGTTCAAGGAGATTTATAACCTTGAGACTGTGGTCATACCGCCAAACCGAATTAGTCAAAGAAAAGATAAGCAAGACCAGATCTACAAATCATCACGCGAGCGTTACGATGCAGTCATTAAAGACATTGAAGATTGCTATCAGCGTGGCCAACCCGTTTTAGTAGGCACAACCTCGATTGAGAACTCAGAATTAATTGCGAAGTTACTCGATCAGCGCAAAATGCCACATCAGGTCTTAAATGCGAAGCAGCATGCACGTGAAGCCGAGATTATTGCTCAGGCTGGTCGTCCAAAGATGATCACAATTGCAACCAATATGGCGGGTCGCGGAACTGACATCGTGCTTGGCGGTAACGTTGGTAAACAATCTTCCTTGTTAGAAGCTGATGCTTCACTTTCTGCGGCAGAAAAAGCTAGCAAGATTAAAGCGCTACAAGATGAATGGCAAAATATTCATGACCAAGTATTGGCTGCAGGTGGCTTGCATATTATTGGAACTGAACGCCACGAAAGCCGTCGTATTGATAATCAGTTAAGGGGTCGCTCTGGTCGCCAAGGTGATCCAGGCTCTTCTCGTTTCTATCTCTCATTAGATGATCCGCTCTTAAGGATTTTTGCGGGCGATCGTTTGCGTTCTGTGATGGAGCGTTTGAAGATGCCAGATGGCGAGCCTATTGAGGCAGGTATGGTAACGCGCTCGATTGAATCTGCTCAGCGCAAGGTTGAAGGCCGTAACTTTGATATTCGTAAGCAGTTATTAGAGTACGACAACGTTGCCAATGATCAGCGTAAGGAAACTTATCGCCTCAGAAATGAAGTGCTGGAAAGTAAAGATGCTGGTGAGCTCATCGCTAATTTACGTGAGGACGTATTGCGTTCTATCTGCTCAATTTACGTTCCTCACGAATCCATGGAAGAACAGTGGGACTTGCTTGGATTGGAAAAGGCTCTGGCTAGCGATTGGGGTCTGACAGTAGATTTGCAAAAGTGGGTTGAGGCCGCCGAGACAGTAGATGACGGCGAGATTGTCGAAAGAGTATTGCAGTTAGCTAAAGAGACTTACGATGCAAAGGTAGAACTATCTGGTCGTGAGTCATTTGCTGGATTTGAACGATCTGTTCTGCTCTATAGTCTAGATACGCATTGGCGCGAGCACTTGGCAGCCTTGGATCACTTGCGTCAAGGTATTCACTTGCGTGGCTATGCTCAAAAAGATCCTAAACAGGAATATCGTCGCGAAGCATTTGAGTTGTATGGTGAATTGCTCGACGTTATCAAGAATGATGTTGTCAAAAGCATTATGACTGTGCAGATTCGAAGTGCTAGTGAGCTGGATCAAGCCTCGGAATCAATGAATGAGGATTTGGCCAAGCTATCTGATGTGAAGTATCAGCACGCAGATCCAGAGATGGAGGTTGCAGGCTCTACTGGTGATCGTGGCGCGGCTATTGAGATCATGCCAGCTCCTGTCCGTACGGGCCCTAAGATTGGTCGCAATGATCCTTGTAGCTGTGGCAGTGGCAAGAAATACAAGAACTGCTGCGGCGCCTTAACTTAAGTGCTCCTGATAGGGGTTTGCCAAGTAAGCGCCCCTATAAACCCTCATCTACAATTGTCAAACTATGACAGTGAATTTACCTCTCCCTCAAAAAGCTGACCTCAAGCCTGTTAAAGGTTTTGAGATGGGTATTGCGCAGGCTGGAATCAAAAAGGCAAACCGTAAAGATCTCTTGGTGATGACTTTAACTCCGGGCTCTCAGGTGGCTGGAGTGTTTACCTTAAATCGTTTTTGTGCTGCCCCCGTTCAGGTATGCCGCGAGCATTTGGCGCAAGAGGGGCGTAATGGCGAAATTCGGGCATTGGTTGTCAATACCGGTAATGCCAATGCAGGTACGGGCGAGCAGGGCATGAAGCATGCCCTTGAAACTTGCGCTGCCTTGGCCAAGAATTTGAACATTAATCAAGAACAGATCTTGCCGTTTTCAACAGGTGTGATTCTCGAGCCTTTGCCAATTGATAAGTTAATTAGCGCTTTACCAATGGCAGTAGCGAATTTAAGTGAAGACAACTGGTTCGATGCTGCGCAAGCGATTATGACAACTGATACTCAGCCAAAGGCTAGCTCGGTCACCATGCAAACCCCAGCAGGTCAGGTTGTCCTTACTGGCATTTGCAAAGGTGCCGGCATGATTCATCCAAATATGGCAACTATGTTGGGCTTCATTGCTACCGATGCAGGTTTTGCTCCTGGTTTATTAGGTAATCTGACTCGCGAAGTAGCTGATCTGTCATTTAATGCGATCACTATTGATGGCGATACCTCAACTAACGACTCTTTCATCATCATGGCGACTGGCCAGTCGACGGTGCAAATCAAATCGACTAGTGATCCAAGTTATGTCAGTATCCGCGATGCGCTTATTGCGCTCTCTAGAAAGCTCGCGCAAATGATTGTGCGAGATGGCGAAGGTGCAACCAAGTTTATGACCATTGAAGTACTTGGTGGCAAGACTGAGCAAGAATGCCGCTTAGTGGCTAAAGCCGTTGCTCATTCTCCTTTAGTGAAAACCGCTTTCTTTGCTAGCGATCCTAATTTGGGTCGTATATTGGCTGCTATTGGCTATGCTGGCATTACTGATCTAGATGTCAATCGTGTGCAGATGTGGCTTGGGGATGTTTGGGTTGCCAAAGACGGTGGCCGTAACCCTAGTTACCAAGAGGCTGATGGCCAGCGGGTGATGCAAGCTGCAGAAATTACTGTCAAGATTGATCTGGGTCGCGGCAGCGCTACTCAAACCATGTGGACATGTGATCTGTCACACGATTACGTTTCCATTAATGCAGACTATCGCTCATAAGGGTCTAGAAATACATGGATGAAAAATTAGACCGACTATTAAGTCATCTTGAAACCTTCTTACCTAAGCAGTTAACTGAAGAGCAGTGGAAGTCATCTATAGCTTTTAGGTGGCGTCGACGCGATAGCATCTTTGGCAGCATTGGTTTTTTACAGCCAGTAAAGCACGTCTCAGATATCACCTTCAAAGACCTTAAAAATATCGATCGTCAGCGTGATGCTATTCGGGACAATACCAAAAACTTTATTCAAAAAAAGCCAGCGAATAATATTTTGCTCACTGGAGCACGAGGCACGGGCAAGTCTTCATTGATTAAAGCAAGTTTGCATGAGTTCGCTGCCCAGGGGCTGCGATTAGTCGAGGTTGAAAAAGAGTATCTAGCGGATTTGGCTGATATTACCGATATCCTGGCAGATCGTCCTGAGCGCTTCATTATTTTTTGCGATGACCTCTCATTCGAGGATGGTGAATCGGGATATAAAGCCATGAAATCAGCCTTAGATGGCTCAGTTTCTGCTCAAGTAGATAATATTTTGATCTATGCAACATCTAATCGTCGTCACCTGTTACCTGAGTACATGAAAGATAACGAAGGTTATGTTCATAGTGATGATGGTGAAATTCATCCTGGCGAGGTAGTTGAGGAAAAGATTTCTCTATCAGAGCGCTTTGGTTTGTGGCTCTCTTTTTATCCTCCCAAGCAGGATGAGTACTTAGCGATTGTGGCTCACTGGCTAGCCCACTTTGGTTTGAATACACCCCAAATTGAAGCTGCTCGAGCAGAAGCATTGGTCTGGGCTTTGGAACGCGGCTCTCGCTCTGGTCGAGTTGCCTGGCAGTTTGCAAAGCATTGGGCCGGCTCACACGCCAAGTAATCTATTTCAATGAGTAATATCAATCGTCCTGTTACAGAAGTGGCGGCAGGCATATTACTAGATTCTGAGGGTCGCTATCTTTTAGGTCAGAGACCCGCGGGCAAACCTTACGCTGGATATTGGGAAGTACCTGGCGGTAAGATCGAGAGCGGTGAAACCGTTTTTCAGGCTTTAAGGCGTGAACTTCAAGAAGAGCTGGGAATCGATATTCAGTCTAGTGAGGAATTAACCGTGCTCGAGCATGACTATCCTCATGCTTATGTTCGATTACATG
Source organism: Betaproteobacteria bacterium (assembly GCA_947453825.1). Lineage (GTDB taxonomy): Bacteria > Pseudomonadota > Gammaproteobacteria > Burkholderiales > Burkholderiaceae > Polynucleobacter. Next base: position 12,717 of record CANGHN010000034.1, on the reverse strand, counting down.
TGAGCCTGATTCGTCATTGGGTGGGTACACCAAAGGGCTGTGAGGATCAGGCGCTTTCTTGGCAGTTGATTGCGGCAGAAAAGCCCACTGTAGAGCCACTACTACCGGCCGCTTGGCCAATGTTGGAAAGGCTGCGAACCCTTTTGACCTAAAACTGGCAAAGGGTTAATTTGAACGGTACATCTGCATTTACCAGCTGCGCCTTTTTATCGCGATCTGATTTTAAGAAGCGAACGGACAGCAAGTATTTATTAGCGCTAATCTCAGAAAACAAAGTATCATCTTCAAGCGCAATGCGCATTAATTGGTAGACCTTGCCAGAGGGTGCTTGCTGAAAAGAACCGTTATGGGCAATGACATCTTTCGCTTCACCTGATTGGCGAAGTAAACGTAAAAATAATTGACAAGCTTCATGCCAAGGTAAGAGTGGGCTAGCAAAACTTTCCAACAGTTTGCGGCGCTCTACAGACGGACTATTTTTCCAAGCGTGATAACTAGGTAAGTCAATTGGGCTAGTGCCACCTGGAATATTTAAGCGCGTACGGATGGCATTGAGCCACTCACTCTCAGTAATGGCAGAATTTGGCCTGCCTGTAGAGTGATTAATGCTGCTAGCAACGGAGTCGATATCGGCAATAGTTTGCGCGAGCGCTTCCTGATCTACTTTTTGTGAAGATTTCAGACCATTGAGTGCATATTTTTGGCGTTCAAACTCTTTTAGAAGTAGTGACTTAATATCGCCACGTGCACCGATATCGCCTAGATCAAACAAAATAGAGATCGCATTGTGATGTAGCTCAGGATCATCGGAGCGTACAAAGTGATTAAAGCGGGCGAACAAATACTCCAGCCGAAGCATGCTTCGAACTAATTCATTGAAGGGGTATTCGTAGACAATCACAAGCCCATATTCTATGACGAACTGAGTTGACCCTTATTAATCTGTAGGATTTTTTGGTGCAGCTGTAAAACTTCGGCCGCCAATTCCGCTAAGCTGCCCTGGTTTTGAATTACTGCATTTGCATGACTTAGGCGCTCTGTGCGCTGGGCCTGGGCTCGGAGGATATTGAGAACCTCATTACGCGGCAAATTGCTGCGCTGCATCACTCTTGCAATTTGAGTTTCTTCTGGGCAATCTACGACCACGAGGTAGTCAATAGTGTTGAACCAATTACCCGACTCGACTAAGAGGGGAACAACAAATACCAGGTAAGGAGCCCCACTTTGGGCAAGTGCTATGGCTTGCTTGACAGTTTCCTGCCTGATGAGGGGGTGGGTGATGGCTTCTAAGACTTTACGAGCCTCGGGCTTTGCAAATACCAGGCTACGCATTTTTGCTCGGTCTAATGCCCCATTGGGGTCAATGAACTCTGGCCCAAATTCTGTTTGGATTGGCTTAATAGCGGCACCACCGATTGCTGTAATTTGATGAGCAAGTAGATCGGTATCGATAATCCCTGCGCCTAACTTAGCAAGTAAGTCGCTTACTGCAGTTTTCCCCGAGCCTATCCCGCCGGTTAAACCTACCAAAGGAATGTGTCCCTTTAGGGTGCTTAAGTTGGGCTGCTCAGTAGGAGAGTTTGAAGTAGTTGAGGCCATAACAACTCAATGATGCCAGCAAAGGCTAAAAATGGTCCAAAAGGAAATGCCGCGCGATGATCTTGTTTATTCCATTGCAGCCAAATCAAGCCGCCGATGAGGCCTAAGATTGAGGCAATCAATAAGATTCCAGGTAATGCGATCCAACCAAGCCAAGCACCTAAAGCAGCTAGCAACTTGGCATCCCCCATTCCAATGCCATCCTGTTTCTTTATTAGTCGATACAAATAGTTTAAGAGCCACAGAAATGTATATCCCAGAAGGGCGCCTAGGAGTGAGTCTGTAACCCTAACAAAATGAAGAGGAGAGAGGCCGTTGTAAGCGCATCCTGCAATGATCAAGGGCAGGGTAATGACGTTAGGCAGCCTAAACGTGCGCAAGTCAATATAGGCAAGATAAACCAAGCTCAGTATCAGCACGATTTTTACAAGATCGGCAAGTAATGGACTCATCAAACAATCTGCCCTAAGTTAAAGATGGGTAAGTATAGGATTATGACCAAACTTCCAATAATGAACCCAACAGAAATAATGAGGAAGGGTTCTAGACTCTGGCTGAGGGTATTGAGACGATTACTCAGTTGAGAACCTAAAGTATGTGCACGTCTATTGAGCATTTGGGCAAGCGAGCCACTTTCAGATGCAATACGCAATAGTTGCAAGGTTTCAATATCAAATAAAAGATGCTTTGGATCGGCTCGGATCAAGGCATCTCCTAGTGGCCAGCCTTGGGTAAGGTATTTAAAAACCTCCGCACTGAGATCATGAGTGAGCCAATGATTTGAGGATTGTGCGGTGACACGCAAGGCATCGGGCAGCGGTAATCCAGATTCTAATAAGTGGCCTAATGTACGGCACCAATAAGTTAGGGTGGCAAGTCGCAAGAGGGAACCTAGCAGTGGAATACGAAAACTCAGCTGATCACATTTTTTCTGTAGATGGGGTAGTTTTATCCAGGCAATAAAAAATAGGATAGCGCCGGCAATGATGCAGAAGCTGATTTCGAAAAAGAAATCTTCTATCAGAGATGAAGCTTGGATGAGAGCTTGAGTGGGTGCCGGAAGCTCGGCTTGAAAATGACTAAAGACATCTTTGAAAACAGGCACAACCCAAACCATCATGACCAGAACCAATAGAAAAGAGCTTGCAAGCGTGATGAGTGGGTAGCTCAGCGCTTGTTGTACCTTACGCTTGAGCTCTATTTGTGCTTCTAGTTGTTGGCAAATGGTCTTTAAGGCACGATCAATATCGCCACTGCGCTCACTGACCCGAATAAGGTTGATGAACTCGATAGAGAAAAGACCTTTTTGTCCGTTTAAGCCCTGTGAAAAACTATTGCCACTTTTGAGTTGTGTATGTATCTGAGTTAACCAAGGCTGCCATTTCTTGGGAGCACAAGAATAAATCAACTCAATGGCATTGAGTAGGGCTAGTCCCGAATCCAGAAGAGATGAAAGCTGTTGGGCAAAATGCAATTGCTCTGGTTTACTTAATGCCATGTGCCAATCTCAGACTCAAGAATACTTTGTGTAATCAAGCCATTCTTTACATAATGCAAACCTGCATCATGCATACTTAGATAGTTAAGCGATGGATTTAACAAATGCTGGCTACTCAGTACTTCGTGTACACCAAGTCGACCATGGTAGCCAGTATTAGCGCAGCTTAGGCATGGCTTATGAGGATTGGTTTTGCCATGACAGTGTTGACAAGTGCGACGTACTAAACGTTGCGAACTAACGCTTCGCAGACAAGATTCAAGAGACTCTTGGTCGATCCCAAGATTTTTGAGTCTAGGTAAGACACCTCTAGCATTACGTGTATGTAGAGTGCTTAAAACCAAATGCCCAGTCTGGGCCGCTTGAATAGCAAGTTGAGCGGTAGCACTATCGCGGATTTCACCAATCATGATGACATCGGGATCTTGACGTAGTAAGGCTCGAATAATCGTTGCAAAATCTAAGCCAGCACGAGGGTGATAGGCGACTTGATTAACACCCGGCAGACGAATCTCAACTGGATCTTCAATGGAGCAAAGATTTCTATGGGTTTGATTGAGCTCACTCAGGCAGCTATAGAGAGTGCGAGTTTTGCCACTTCCAGTTGGTCCAGTTACCAATATCAAACCGTTAGCCTGACGAAGAGCATCTTGCACAATATTGAGCTGCTGCGGGAGTAGACCAATTTTCTCAAGACTGAGTTCATCAATTCGGTTAGACAAAATACGAATTACTGCTTTCTCTCCATAGAGTGTTGGCAGTATTGAAACTCGGCAGTTGATATTGGGTTTAGCAAAATCATGCCCAATCCAAAGACGGCCATCTTGTGGCAGTCGTTTTTCTGCGATATCGAGGCGAGCCAGTATTTTGATGCGAGTGATTAAGCGCTCATGTAATTCAATGGGTAGTTGCGATTGAGCTTCTAACAAGCCATCAATCCGAAAGCGAATGCGGGTTTCCTGTGCCTGAGCCTCTAGATGAATATCACTCGCCCTAGCATTTAGCGCTTTAACTGCGATCTCATGCCAGGTACGAATAATGAGTGAATCATCTAAAGCAATGCTCAATCTTGATCGGGCGTCGCTGTAGGTTTGTGTAATCGGACAGTTTTGATGCCTTGTTCATCAAAATGCATGATCTCCATGACGATGTCTGCAATACGAACGCTGACATCATGATCTGGAATTGCCTCTAACGTCTCTAGAATCAGACCATTGAGAGTGCGCGGTCCGTCTAGGGGTAGATTGAGATTGAGCAGTCGGTTGAGATCCCTCAAGGATGCACTGCCACTCGCTAGGTAAGTACCATCTTCTAACCAGTGTGGATCATTGGATAGATTGGAAAAAGAGGTTGTGAACTCGCCAATGAGTTCTTCCACAATATCCTCAAAAGTGACTAGCCCCAGTAACTCGCCATATTCATTTACTACCAAACTTAAGCGTTGTTGATTGTCTTGAAAAAATTGCATTTGTTGCAACACAGGGGTAGCACTTGGTATGAAATATGGTTCATTTAGCAAGACCTTAAAGTCTTCATGTGTGAGATGGGTATCGCCCAATAGGGATAGTGCTTTTTTGACCGATAAAATGCCGATAATGCGCTCAGAGTCGCCATCGCAGACAGGCAATTTGTTGTGATAACAGGTCTCGAGCTGCTCAATAACCTCATCGATTGGTCTGGCCAAATCTAATAGCTCAATTTTTGATCTTGGCGTCATCACATCATCTACGGTGATGTTTTCTAGATTGAATAAATTTAATAAAATATTACGGTGATGGTTTGAAACAAAGCGATTGGATTCCAGTACCACGCTTCGCAACTCTTCTTTACTCATGGCTCTGCTATCTGAAGAGGAGCGTAAGCCAAAAACTTGCATTAAGCCCGATACAAATTTATTAATAAACCATAACAAGGGTTGCAATACAAAAGTGAGGGGCAGGATGAGCCAGCCCACGCGTGAGGCTATTTTTTCTGGAAAGGCTGCCCCAATCACCTTTGGGGTAATTTCACTAAAAACAATGATGAGAAGTGCCACCACTAAAGTGGCGATCGATAAGACTAGGCCACTTTCTCCAAATAGATGTAACGCAATGCCAGTTACCAGAATAGGTAGGATAGTGTTGATTAAGTTATTAGAAATCAGCAGTACTGATAAGAGAGAGTCAATTCGCTTTAATAGTCTTTCAGCTAAGGCCGCTCCCGCGTTGCCGCTATTCGCCATTGCGCGAAGACGATGACGATTCGAAGACAGCATGCTGGTTTCTGCCATTGAAAAGAAACCAGAAAGCGCTAGTAAAAATAGGACTAGAGCAACTTGGTTATAAAGGGGCCAATCGTCAAAGAAATTGTCCATGGATTTTTGCCTGAAAAAAGTAAGGATGATTCAATATAGCAAAGTGGCATTTCACAAGCTATAGCTTGTATAGAAAGGACTGTCATCTAAGCTGGCTAATTATGTGAGAATGAGCTCTTATGGCGATATCCCGACAAAAGCCTCCTAGCAATAACACTCAATACAGTGTGATTCCTGCACCCTTTGGGCGTCTTGGAATTACCACTGAGTTGGTAGATGGCAGTCTGATGCTATCTAAATTAGACTACTTAAGCGCTAAAGCAACTTTGATTCAACCCCAAAATCAATTAGCCAAAGAGGTTTCTAGGCAGTGCGCTTTGTATTTTAAAGACCCCCACTATCAATTTGATTTGCCAATTAAACCTGCTGGTACAACACATCAACAAAAGGTTTGGCGATCCGTTCAAGATATACCCGTTGGTCAAACTCAAACCTATGGAGAGCTGGCCAAGCAAATTAAGAGTGGTGCACGCGCAGTCGGCACTGCTTGTGGTGCTAATCCCTATCCCTTAATTGCACCTTGCCACCGAGTTGTCTCAGCCCAAGGAATTGGAGGCTATATGAAAGAAAGTTCGCCTGGCCTCTATCGCCAAATCAAGATATGGCTACTACAGCATGAGGGTGCGCTTTAGTTAGTTGCTGAATACTTTTTCAAGGACTTTCCAAATGCTTGAAAAAAGAGTTGAACGAGCGTGTTATTAGCCGCCGCTATTTTTGTAAAAGCGTAAAAGACCATGACAGTATTTCGAGAGAGCTTGACTTCATCTCTATCGTTAAGTTCTGTTCGGCTGGCAATTTTTGCAAGTGTCATTACGGCTAAGCCAAACGCTAAGAAACAAAACCGCCTCATGCCGACCTCTTTTTTGGGAATCAGCTTGATGTATTTCAAAGAATCTTCGAGTTTTTGATAGGCAATTCCCATGAGCTGAGCCTGACTCATGTTGACTGGCTTCCAAGATACGCCACGCGCCTTATCTTCAGGAGAGTCTTTCAGGATATTAGTCATTTGTAGCGCTTGACCAAAAGCAAGTGCTAAAGCTTCATGGCCTGCAAGGCTCTTGGCAAATGCTGGCGAATGCTTGCTAAAAACGGTTGTGAGAAGTTCGCCAACGACCCCGGCAACAACATAGCAGTACTCTTCAAATTCTGCGAGATCTTTTAGGCCAGCTGGGTTTTGTCTACCATGAAAGTGGGACATGCCCTCAGACATGATCGATACACAACGACTCACTGCGACTTGATCATCGTTCGGACAAGTACGCAAAATTCTTAAAACCGTTGGGGTATGTGCGATCAAATCAAGTTCATCTTGATTGCCGTAATGATGGAGTGCTGCTAGACAGGGTGTGACAAAAGCATCTACTGGTACTTTTCCAAGCACGGCATCTAAAAATAATTGAGAGAGTGTCTGTTTAACTTCCGCATTGAGTTCTGCTGCATCCTCAATAGTGTCTACGATTCTGCATAATAAGTAGGTATTGCCGATGACCTTTTCGATGGCGACTGGCAAGAGAGGTATGGTCAGGGCAAAGGTGCGCGATACCGAACCCAGAATGGCTTTTTGATAGGCCAGGTCAGCGTTTGGATGCTCGTTTGCGCTTGCTTTAGGGGAGTTCACCCTTGAATTATGTCAGACCAGAGCAATACATCGCATGCTCCAAATTGGTACCCATTCTCTTTCTGACAAAAGTGACAAAGTCATATAATTTCACCAAATTCCTAGAGGAGAAATAAGGCGTGCTGATTTGGTTCGTCATCATTTACTGGGTAGTCTCTGTGGGCATTGGCCTTTGGGCCGCTCTACGCGTTAAAAATACTGCGGACTTTGCAGCTGCGGGTCATAGCCTGCCCCTGCCGATTGTTACTGCAACTGTTTTTGCAACCTGGTTTGGCTCAGAAACAGTTTTAGGTATTCCAGCTACTTTCTTAAAAGAAGGCTTGGGCGGTGTTGTTTCAGACCCATTTGGATCTTCTCTTTGCTTAATTTTGGTTGGGCTTTTTTTCGCACGCCATCTTTACAACCGTCGGATGTTAACGATTGGTGATTTCTTCCGGGAAAAATATGGTCGCACGGTTGAGGTATTGGTAACGCTTTGTATCGTGGTTTCTTATTTAGGTTGGGTTGCTGCGCAAATTAAGGCTTTGGGTTTGGTCTTTAATGTCGTCTCTGAGGGTGGCATCACTCAAACAACTGGCATGATGATTGGTGCAGGTAGCGTCTTGATTTACACCCTATTTGGTGGAATGTGGTCGGTGGCCATTACTGACTTTATCCAAATGATCATTATTGTGATCGGGATGCTATACATCGGTGGCGAGATGACCATGCAGACTGGTGGTATTGGTGTTGTCATTGAGCATGCTGCTGCTGCGGGTCAATTCAGTAATTTCTGGCCTGATATGAACCTTGCCTCTATATTAGGCTTTGTGGCTGCCTTGTGCACCATGATGCTGGGTTCTATTCCACAGCAGGACGTTTTTCAGCGCATCACTTCTTCCAAGAATGTCAATATTGCCGTACAGGCTGCTCTCTTGGGCGGCGTACTCTATTTTATTTTTGCTTTTGTGCCAATGTACTTGGCATACTCTGCAACCCTCATTAGCCCAGACCTGGTAAAGCAGTACTTAGAGACTGACCCGCAAATGATTTTGCCAAAATTGATTTTGAATCATGCGCCAATCATTGCGCAGGTGATGTTCTTCGGCGCTTTACTCTCAGCAATTAAGAGTTGTGCGAGTGCAACTTTATTAGCCCCTTCCGTCACCTTTGCTGAAAATATTGTGAGAGGTTTTTTCAAGCACCTCACAGACCATGACCTATTAAAGATCATGCGCATCACGGTCTTATGTTTTTCAATCGTCGTTACCTTTTTTGCTATTAACTCGGAACTTTCTATTTTTAAGATGGTGGAAAGTGCCTATAAAGTGACCTTAGTCGCAGCCTTTGTACCACTGGCTTTCGGTGTGTACTGGTCCAGGGCAAATTCTCTGGGGGGCCTCTTGGCGGTTGTTTGTGGTTTGGCCGTTTGGATTAGCTGCGAAATTTTGGCCCCTACGGCCATCCTACCCCCTCAGTTGGCGGGACTATTGGCCAGCATTGCAGGCATGCTTTTAGGCAGCCTGGTCCCTAAAGACCTATTGAAAGCAGTTTAAAGAGGTATTTGCCTAAAAAATAGGCAACCAATAAATTGTTTCAAAGGGAAATAATCTCATCTAATATGTTGCTAATACAAAAATTTTATTCTTTTTAGGGTCTTTATGAAAATCTGTGTAATTGGCGGAGGTGGCGCAATCGGTGGCTACCTAGCGGTCATGTTGGCAAGAGCGGGTAATGAGGTGACGGTTGTTGCGCGTGGCGCAACGCTAGCTGCAATTAAAGAGCGTGGTCTAGCATTAATCATGGATGACCAACCAGAACCTTTGGTAGCAGAAGTTAAAGCGGTTGAAAAAATTCGAGATGCACAAACTCCTGACGTAGTGATTCTGGCAGTAAAGGCGCATCAAGTCGAGCCGATTATCGATGACTTAGCTGCCATCATGGGTCCAGAAACTATATTGATACCAATGCAAAACGGTATTCCTTGGTGGTACTTCCAAAAGCTTGGTGGTGAATATCAAGATCATTCAGTAGAAACTGTTGATGCTGGTGGTCTTGCCAAGAAAACAATCAATCCAAATAACATCATTGGTTGCGTTGTATATCCCGCAACTTTTACGCAAGCTCCCGGCGTCATTCGACACGTTGAAGGCAATCGCTTCCCATTGGGTGAGTTAGATGGTCAATCGACTGAGCGTATTCAGAAGATATCCGAGATGATGACTGCTGCAGGATTTAAATCGCCTATATTGGACGATATTCGCTCAGAGATTTGGCTTAAGCTCTGGGGCAATATGACCTTTAACCCTATTAGCTCTCTGACTCACGGTACTTTAGAGGGTATTTGCCAAAACCCCTTAACTAAAGAGTTGGCGCGTAACATGATGGCTGAAGCACAAACTATCGCTGAAAAACTCGGCGTCACTTTTAGGGTTGATATCGAGCGTCGTATTGCGGGCGCGGAGAAAGTGGGTAAGCATAAAACTTCTATGCTGCAAGATCTAGAGGCTGGCCGCAGTCTTGAGATTGATGCTTTGTTGGGCTCTGTGATTGAGTTAGGCAAGATTACTCAGACCCCTACACCTTGCTTGAATACTGTGTTTGCACTGACTAAATATTTAGATGAAAACGTACAAGCCTCTAAGGGTAGCCTGGCATTGCCATCAGTTTCAGGGTATTAAGTCAGCAAAAATATGCAGTCAATTTTCAGTATTAAAAAAGCCTTGCTACTCAACATAGCAAGGCTTTTTGTTTGAAGAATGTCGGTATTATTCGAAGCGATTATCTAGACGACCAACGCCTTCGATAATGATGCTGACATTGCTGCCTGGTTTCATGGAACCTACGCCAACAGAAGTGCCACAAGCAATGATGTCGCCTGGCTCTAAAGGGACATCTTGTGAAATCAGGCTAACCAATTTAGCTGGTGGAAAGACCATGTCGGCTACAGGATAGTTCTGACGCTCTTGATCGTTGAGGATGGTTTTAATGATGAGTTTGCTTGGATCAACATCGGTAGCGATGTAAGGGCCAAAGACGCCAAAGGTATTAAAGCTTTTAGAGCGAGTCCATTGGGCGTAACCAGGGTCGCGATTGAGGATTTCAATTGCAGTGACATCATTGATGCAGGTGTAACCAAAGATGGCGTTTGCAGCTTGGGCTTCATCTCCCTCATGAATTTTTTTACCAATGACGATACCTAGCTCGCCCTCATAAACTACTTTTCCTGCATAGGACTTTGGCGTACGAATTACTTGATTAGCTGCTAGGAATGAGTTGTTGCCTTTGAGGAAGTACAAAGGCTCGGCAGGAACTGCGTGCTCTAGTTTTGTCACTAGGGCATGAAAGTTATCCACCATGGCGACCATCTTAGATGGGGTGCAGGGAATGTCTATGGTCACTTCAGCTAGTTTGATGGTTTCCCCGGTAGGTTTTGGCTGGCCAAATAAGTCGCCTGAATAGACGGCTATTTGTTCGCCTTGGAGCTGGCCTAAGCCATTCTTTCCTTGATGTTGAAATCTGAGCCATTGGGCCATAATGAGTTCCTTAGGATTAAATATTAGATAAGTAATATCTTACAGGGGCGCGCGGATGTCTAAAGCTGCTGAACTTATTTTTGCACCAGAAGCGGATCAGCCGATTCGCTATATTGAGCGCACTCGCAACTATTACTTAGGATTGGGTTATGACAATCCCTATGTTTGGGCGCATTATATTGACGCTCCTTTTACACCCCTACAAAGACCCCTAAACCAATCTGTTTTAGGCTTAATTACGACAGCGGTTCCATACAATGCTGCCAATGGTGATCAAGGCCCTGGAGCCCCATATAACGCCACCGCAAAGTTTTACCAGCCTTATCAAGAACCCATAGATGGTGAAATCGATTTAAGGATTGCTCATATTGGCGTTGATCGCATCAATGCCAATATGGAAGACAGCAATTGTTGGTTTCCTTTGGCGGCAGCAAAGCGTGCAGTTGAGAAAGGTCGATTAAAAGCGCTTTCCCCGCATTTTTATGGTTTGCCTACTAATCGTAGTCAGCGCCATACTTTAGAGATTGATGCCCCTCTCATTTTGGAAATGTTGCGTGCTGATCAGGTAGAGGTGGCAGTGCTGATTCCGAATTGCCCCATTTGCCATCAGAGTCAAAGTTTATTAGCACGATATTTAGAGGCGCATGGAATTTCTACGGTATTGATGGGCGCCGCTAAAGATATTGTTGAGTATTGCGGTGTCCCTAGATTTTTATTTAGTGATTTTCCTTTGGGAAATGCTGTCGCAAAACCAAATGACCGCAGCACACAGGACATGAATTTTGAATTGGCATTGCGTCTACTAGAGTCGGCGCCCGTATCTCGAACCACCGTTCAGTCACCACTGATTTGGTCTAGTGACCCAAGCTGGAAGTTAGATTATTCCAATTTAGAAAAATTATCCAAGCAAGAGATTGCGCGCTTGCGTAATGAGGCTGAAAAAGCCAGGCTGACTGCTCGAGAACTCAGAATGAAAAGTGTAGGGGCTTAAGTTTGGCGCGCTAGCGAATATTCGCATAGAGCACGCAGGGCAGAAGTGGCTTCATTTTTTGGAAAGTTTTCCAGACAAGCTAAAGCGAGATCGGCTTCACGTTTCGCGGCAGCTTGTGTGTAATCTAATGCGCCTGAACTTTGTACGGCACTGAGAATTTGGGCGAATACATCATCTGGTAAATCTTGATTCTGTTCAATTGCTGCCCTTACTAAAAGGCGCTCTTCCAAGCTACCATTTTCTAGTAAATAGATGAGCGGCAAAGTGGGCTTACCTTCGCGTAAATCATCGCCAGCATTTTTCCCCATCTGAGCTGCATTGGCGGTGTAGTCCAAAAGATCATCCATCAATTGAAATGCAGTTCCAACATGACGTCCAAATGCAGCAGCTTGCTCACGCTGTGCATCGCTTGCATTGGCCAAAATAGCGCCCAGTTCAGTAGAGGCCTCAAATAGTTTGGCGGTTTTATAGCGAATGACTTGTAAGTAGCTCGTTTCATCAACTTCTGGATCGTTCATATTCAGAAGTTGTAAAACTTCGCCTTCAGCAATGGTGTTGGTTGCATTCGACAGAATTTGCATGATTCGCAGATCATTGGGCCTCACCATCATTTGGAAGGCACGCGAGTAGAGAAAGTCGCCCACCAGGACGCTAGCAGCATTACCAAAAGCGGCATTTGCAGTTTCTCGACCCCTTCTGAGGGTGGATTCATCAACTACATCATCGTGAAGCAGGGTAGCGGTGTGGATAAATTCGACCACAGCAGCCATTTCCAAGGTATGGGGGGTATCTTTGCCGTTAGATAGGGCCTTGGCTATGAGCATTAATAAGGCCGGTCTAACCCGTTTTCCGCCTGCCTGAATGATGTAACCCGATATTTGGTCAATTAAAGCCACTTTTGAGGCTAGATTCTGACGAATAACCCCATCTAAAGCCTTGAAATCTAAGGCAATCGGGGCCAGAATTTGGCTTAAGTCATTGATTTTGACAGTGTTCGTCATGCAAGATATAATAATGGGCTTAGCTTATCCAGGGTGGATTAGCTTAAATGTAGATATTAATTGAGGTTTCAAACCATGTACGCGGTCATAAAAACCGGTGGCAAACAGTATAAAGTTGCTGCAGGCGAAAAATTGAAAATAG
>CANGHN010000033.1 GCA_947453825.1 Betaproteobacteria bacterium | reverse complement strand
CCAAACCCTGGAGTCTTAAAAGCGGTCCTTTTCAGAAAAAATCGATTCCCTCTCTCAAGCAATCTCATTGGACTTTATTACTTCAGGGTATGGAGGCACATCATCCGGCCGCAGCAAAAGTCTTATCGTGGTTTCGGTTTATTCCTGATGCACGCTTAGATGACTTAATGATTAGCATTGCAGGGATTGGTGGTGGTGTTGGCCCCCACTTTGATTCATATGATGTTTTCTTAATTCAAATGGCAGGAAGAAGACGTTGGTGTATTTCTGCCCAAAAAGATTTGAGCCTTAATCCCAATTTACCTCTCAAGATTTTGCAACATTTTCAACCCTCAGATGAATGGGTGTTAGAGCCCGGTGATATGCTTTATTTGCCTCCACATATTGCACATGATGGCATTGCTCTAGATGCGGGCTGTCAAACTTGGTCAGTAGGATTTCGCTCCCCAAGCTTCAAAGAGTTATTGCAAGAAGGTTTATGGCGCCTTGCAGAATCACTGGAGGACATGCCCGAACTTGAGAGGAAATTTGCCGATCCAGGCCAAACTGCAACAGCAACACCAGAGCAATTGCCTTTGGAGTTAATTGCGCAGTTAAGTTCCAAGCTTAGCGAGCTCAAACTCAATCAAGTTGACCATTTTCTACCTGGAGTAGCAGCCTATTTGTCTGAACCTAAACAAGAGGCGCTGTTTAATAGCCCTAGCAATCCCCTTGACCCTAAACGCTTCATGAAGCGCTTAGCCAAATCAAAGCTCACACCCAAGCCATTGACCCGGCTTATTCGCCTTGAAAATACCGTCTTTTGTAATGGTGAGAATATGACCTCTCAGCAACCCGCCCCCATTGCCAGGGCCTGGCGGACGCTAGCTGCCAATAAAAGTCTAAGCCTATCCGCTAGCTGCCCAGGGGTGAATAGCCTATATGAGGCCTATCTTGCTGGGTGGCTAGTTTTTGAGGATGAAACAGAGAGATGGCTATAATAAATCCTGGAAACTACCTAGGGACAATCCCTCGACAGCTCCAATAACAATTACCGGTAATTAAAGTTTATTTTTAAGAGGAAATTACAAATGAAGAAGTCACTCGTATTCGCTGCTATGTTAGCAATCGCCTTAGCCGCTTGCGGTAAAAAAGAAGAAGCAAAACCTGCTGAAGCTCCTGCTGCTGCTCCTGCTGCTCCAGCTGCTGAAGCTCCTGCTGCTGCTCCAGCCGCTCCTGCTGCTCCTGCTGCTGACGCTAAGAAATAATCTTCTTCATGAAGAAAAAAAGCCGCTGTAAAGCGGCTTTTTTATTATCTAAAATTCTGTTATCGAGTTAATTGTTCAGTAAGTAAAGTCAACAACTGAAAGCCAGCGGGTGTATTTTCTGGTTTACCGTCAGCATCTTGTACATAGACATTCGCTGAATTTTCCCCAGTGCTCTTTACAACTACTTGATATTTTTTAGCCTTCAGGCTGGAGTCATCCTTGCTGCTAAATAAGTTCGAGAAAAAGCCTTTGGTATCACCGAGGTCTTTTGGATTGACATAGCGCACGTAGTAAACGCCGTTAGAGCGATTACGATCTTCTACAGTAAAGTTAGAGCGATCCAATGCCAAGCCAACATCGCGCCAAGAGCGGTCAAAGCTTGAGCTTAACTCTACATAGGCAGTGTTATTGCCTTCCTGAATCAATTTAGCCTTTGGAGTCTTTGGACCCAGAGGTGCAGAAACTAATGCTTTGGCCTGCTCTTGAGTCATACCTAAGCGCTCCATCAGGCGAGCTAAAAATGCAGCCTCTAGTTCAGGATCATTCGGACGAGATGTCCAGATAGTGGATATACAGGTTTGTGTTGAATCGGTGACGCACTTCTCAATGGCACCCTTTTGCGTGATGTAGATCTCAGTCTCACCGGGCTTACTGACTTCTAAACGGGTTTTGTACTTATCACGCTCGCCGGTATCGTAAATAGAATCAATTGCACCACCAACCGTAGAACGAATCCAATCTTGAGCAATCTTTGCACGATTCTCAGCCCAGTCAGTTTCCATAATTCCGGTAGAAGGAGAATCAACCACCAATAAGAAGCCATTCTCTTGCCAGAAATCTTTTACCTGTGGGTAGAGTTCGGGGGCTGGCTTTTCCACTACCAGCCAACGACGCTCACCGTCACGGGCAATCCGCATACCCGGAATGCCTGTCATGACATTATTTCTGAGCTGCACTGATTTTTTGACTGCTGCGTTGTACTCCGACATCGTAGCAGTACCGTCTTGAACAATGTAACGACGATCAGCTTGAGCGGTAATCAAATCTGGGGGGTAAGACAAATTCGGGCCACGGACTGCACCAGAGCTCTTGTAGTCGACAGTATCGTTACTAGTGACTGATTTACAGGCGCTCAGACTCAGACAAATCATTACCAAGACAAGGGGCGTCGAAACGGGTCGACGTAATAAATAAGACAAATGCATCATAGTAAGTTAG
The DNA here is from genome assembly GCA_947453825.1 of Betaproteobacteria bacterium. Classification (GTDB taxonomy): domain Bacteria; phylum Pseudomonadota; class Gammaproteobacteria; order Burkholderiales; family Burkholderiaceae; genus Polynucleobacter. The sequence continues at coordinate 16,973 of CANGHN010000033.1, read as the reverse complement.
CCTGTTTTAATGCTGCCTTTAGAGGTTCGCGTAGCGAAGCACTCAAAGGGGTTAGGGGCAAACGTATGCCAGCAGTGATCTTACCCATTTGATGAAGAGCCCATTTCACTGGGATTGGATTTGCCTCGGTGAACATGGCTTTATGCACAGCAATTAATTGATATTGAATTTCACGGGTACGCTTCACATCATCAGACATAGCGGCTACACACAATTCATGCATTAAACGAGGGGCAACGTTGGCAGTAACTGAGATATTTCCTTTACCACCCATGAGCATGAGCATGGCAGCGGTCAAATCGTCACCTGAAAATACTGAAAATTCCTGATGGCCAGCTCGCTTTAAGTCATTCATTAATAAAGTACCGCGCTCTAAGCTTCCAGTGGCATCTTTGATGCCGATAATTCCAGGAATACCTGCCAAACGGACAACAGTATCGCCAGCCAAATCAGCCACGGTCCGACCAGGAACGTTATACAAAATGACTGGAAGATCAACTGACTCCGCAATCATTTTAAAGTGGGCGTACATACCTTCTTGGGTTGGCTTGTTGTAATAAGGAACGACTTGAAGGCTGGCATCTGCTCCAACCTGTTTTGCGAATTTGGTTAACTCGATTGCCTCAAGAGTGGAGTTACCACCCGTACCGGCAATCACAGGGATGCGTCCGGCAATATGTTCAACGGTAACTCGAATTAATTCGCAATGTTCTTCCACTGAAACCGTGGGTGATTCACCGCTAGTACCAACAATCACAATACCATCAGAACCTTCGCTCACATGCCAATCAAGTAAAGATTTCAAACTGGCGAAGTCCAAGCGTCCATCTTCAAACATCGGTGTAACGATGGCCGGCATGCTGCCAGCGATGGGCTTTTTACTATCTTTGGAATGAGCTGTATTTGTCACCGAATATGCACCGATTTTTAAGCTGTCTTAAGCTTGAAATTGTAACGGAACATGTTCTTTTGGCAGTCCTTTTACGGCGCATAGGCGCTGGACCATGGCTGGTTTGGGCTGATCCAGGTAAATATCCTCATAAGCTAGGATTTTGAGCTGATGCTCAGACGCCAAAGCCAGTAATTCCCCTGGATTTAGAAGGAAATTAGGATTTGATGGCTTCCCAAATGTAGCGTTTCCCTGGGCAAAGGTTTCATAGATGAGCACCCCATTTTCAGTCAGCATGCCAGGTAAGCGACCCAGATGGGGGCGAAATAAGTAATTTGTCACCACAATAGCCTCAAACTTGAGACCCTCTAAGGGCCAAACCTCAGTTTCTAGATCATGGCATTGCGGCAAGATTTTTGAATTTTGAATGCTGGAAATCGCCTCGATATTTTGATCTACTGCCAGCACCGAGAACCCAAGTTCTGCCAATAACTGAGCGTGACGCCCTGCACCACAAGCTAGATCAAGAACTGTGCCCCCTTGGGGTATGAGCGGTGCAAAACGTCTCACCCAAGGTGACGCAGCATCGACTGCACCATGAATATTAGACAAACGAAGCCTTAATCGTAAGCCAGGCCCATTGCTTCCCGGACCTCGCGCATAGTCTCTTGAGCAACCTTACGCGCTTTATCACCACCATCGGCAATGATGGAGCGCAGCAAACTAGGATCGTCTAAATATTTCTGGGCACGCTCAAACATCGGCTGCTGTTCAGCAAGAATCGCATCAATCACTGGTTGCTTACATTCAAGGCAACCAATACCAGCAGATTTGCAGCCCTTCTCAACCCAAGCTTTCATCTCATCGTTTGAGTAGACGGTATGTAACTGCCATACCGGGCAACGCGCTGGATCTCCAGCATCCGTTCTACGAACGCGCGCAGGGTCTGTTGGCATCGTGCGAATCTTTTTAATCACGTCTTCCGGATTTTCACGAATACTAATTGTGTTGCCATAGGACTTCGACATCTTCTGGCCATCAATACCCGGCATACGAGAAGCCGAAGTCAGTAAAGCTTGTGGCTCGGGCAGAATAATTTTACGTGAGCCTTCTAAAAAACCAAATAGTCGTTCGCGATCAGCCATTGATAAACTTTGCGCCTCTTGCAGTAGCGCTTTAGCTTGCTCCAAGGCTTCATCATCACCGCGCTCCTGAAAAGCGACTCGCAATTCTGCATACATCTTGGCGCGCTTACTGCCCAACTTTTTAACAGCTTCAAGTGCTTTTTCTTCAAAGCCTGGTTCACGGCCATATAAATAATTAAAACGACGCGCCACTTCACGTGTCATCTCTACGTGAGGTACTTGATCTTCGCCAACAGGTACGTGCTGCGCACGATAAATCAAAATATCGGCGGCTTGTAAAAGTGGGTAACCTAAGAAACCATAGGTTTGCAGATCTTTTTCTTTTAACTTTTCAATTTGATCTTTATAGGTTGGCACTCGCTCGAGCCACCCTAATGGTGTGCCCATAGAAAGCAATAAGAAAAGTTCAGCATGCTCAGGAACTTTGCTTTGAATAAATAAGGTTGCTTGATTTGGATCTACACCCGTTGCCAGCCAATCGATCACCATATCCCAGACAGATTGCTCAATCACATCTGGAGTCTCATAGTGCGTTGTTAATGCATGCCAATCTGCAACAAAAAAGAAGCAAGGGTATTCAGATTGAAGACGTACCCAATTTTTTAAAACGCCATGGTAATGGCCAAGGTGCAAGCTACCCGTAGGTCGCATACCAGAGAGAACGCGTTCAGCAAACATCTTTCTTCTTTTTCTTAATGTACTTTATTAATTAATGAAATACCGACCAAACAGGCGTGAGATGGTCTGGTAAATAAGGCAAGTTCCCTAAGTCTATATGACTCTCATCTGGATCATGAAAGTCAGATCCACGGGATGCTAAAAAGCCATATTGCTGGGCAATCTTCCCATAGGTTTGGTACTGATCTGGGCTATGACTACCGGTGATGACTTCAATTCCAAGGCCGCCAATGTCTTTAAAGTGCTTAAAAAGCTCATCCATTTGCATTGCATTTAGTCGACTGTAGCGACCTGGATGTGCGATTACAGCCACCCCACCTGCCGCTTTAATCCAAGCGACCGCATCATCCAAGCTTGCCCACATGTGAGGTACATAGCCAGGCTTATCTTCAACCAAGTAATTTTTAAACACATGTTCTGTATCGCGGCACACGCCCTGTTCTACCAAAAAACGCGCAAAATGTGTTCTTGAAATCAGCTCATGGTTGCCGGCATACTGCAGTGCACCTTCATATGCCCCTGGAATGCCTGCCTTTAATAATTGTTCTGCCATGAGCTTGGCGCGATTGCCTCGACCATCACGCGTACGACGTAAACCCTCTAAGATGCCAACATGAGCAGCATCTATTCCGAGACCAACGATATGAATGGTTTGACCCATCCATGTCACGGAGATTTCTACTCCAGCAAGATAATCCATCTTCAAAGCGCTAGCAGCTTCACGGGCACGCTGTTGACCACCTAGCTCGTCATGATCCGTGAGTGCCCATAAATGGACACCATTTGCTTTAGCTCGCTCTGCAAGAGCTTCAGGCGTTAAGGTTCCGTCAGACACCACTGAATGGCAATGCAGATCGGCGTTCAGGTTAGAAAAGCTGCTCATACCCTTATTTTAGGTCAAGCCGGTATCAATTACCCGGCGCGGTGCATCCAGGTAGTCACGGGACTGCATTTCAATCAGGCGGGATACGGTACGGGAAAATTCAGCGGTAATTTGCCCCTCGGTATAAAGTTCTACTGCAGGAACTTCGGCAGACATGATTAGCTTGATTTTGTGGTCATATAAAACATCAATTAACCAAATAAAGCGTCGTGCCTCATTCGTCATTCTGGGAGGCATATAAGGCACCCCAGAAAGAATCACAGTATGAAATAGCTTGGCTATCTCAAGATAGTCATTTTGCGAACGAGGTCCACAACATAGAACCTGAAAATCAAACCACACCACACCACTTGCCATATGTAATGGGCGCAACTCGCGGGACTCAATATTTAAAACGGGATTACGAGCCTCCCTTTGATTGCCAATCAATATTTGGAACATTTGACCCAAAATGGTTTGGGTTTCTGCATTGACAGGTGTTAAGTAGGCCTGAACTTGGGCCATCTGTAGACGTCGATAGTCACTTCCAGCATCGACATTGAGTACCTCTAACTTTTCTTCGAGCAGTTTGATGGCAGGAAGCAAGCGATCACGATGAAGACCGTTCGGATAAAGCTGATCTGGTCGGTAGTTTGATGTCATGACAAATTGAACGCGATCTGCAAAAAGGGCACTAAGTAGACGATACAAAATCATCGCATCAGCAATGTCATTGATATGAAACTCGTCAAAGCAGATGAGGCGATAGCGATTTGAAATACGCTTTGCTAGTTCATCAAGAGGATCCGCTAAGCCAGAGAGCTCATGTAACTCTCGATGTACCTCTCTCATGAACTCATGGAAATGAATACGAATCTTTTTTTCTACTGGTGAGGCTGCATAAAAACAGTCCATCACAAAGGACTTGCCACGCCCTACTCCGCCCCACAGATAAAGTCCTTGGGGTAGCTCTGGCTTAAAAAGAGCTTTTTTGAGGTTGTTGCTACGGATCTCTTTATAAGCAATCCACTCATCTTCACACTGCTGCAAACGCTCAACAGCACGAAGCTGCGCGGGATCGCTGTGATACCCACGCGTCTTTAACTCTTGCTGGTAATACTCAATGGTTTTCAATTACATATTTAATGCACGTTGATCCGTCGCCAATGCTGCCTCACGCATCACTTCAGACAAACTTGGATGCGGGTGACAGATGCGTGCAATATCTTCAGCTGCTGCTTTAAATTCCATTGCTACAGCGGCTTCAGCAATGAGATCAGAAGCATTAGGTCCAATGATGTGTACCCCGAGGATTTCATCAGTCTTGGCATCGGCCAAAACTTTGATAAAACCATCTGCACGGCCCATACCTAAGGCGCGACCATTGGCTCCAAACGGAAACTGGCCTGCTTTATAGGTAATACCCGCCTCTTTGAGTGCTTGTTCTGTTTTGCCAACCCAGGCAATTTCTGGATCGGTATAGATCACCCAAGGAATGCAGTTGTAATCGATGTGTGGTTTTTGACCTGCAATCACTTCGGCAGCCAGAACACCCTCGTCTTCTGCCTTATGAGCCAACATTGGACCGCGCACTACGTCACCTACAGCGTATACGCCAGGGGCTGAAGTTGCACAAGTATGATCATCGATAGGAATGAAGCCGCGATCATCTACCTTAAGACCAATCTTATCTAAGCCTAATTTATCGGTATTTGGCACGCGACCAACAGACACAATCAAGCGATCGCATTCGAGCTTCATAGTCTTACCAGCGCTATCGGTGTAATTAACAACTACACCCTTCTTATCGGCTTTTACATCACCAATCTTCACGCCCATATTGATATTTAAACCCTGCTTCACAAAAAGCTTCTGCGCTTCTTTAGCAATACTGACATCACAAGCAGCCAAGAATGAAGGTAATGCCTCAAGTACAGTCACTTCAGAGCCAAGACGACGCCATACGGAACCTAATTCCAGGCCAATCACGCCAGCACCGATCACACCCAACTTCTTGGGCACTGAATCAAACTTCAAGGCGCCTTCGTTATCGCAGATCAAGATGTTGTCTACCGGCAAACCTGGCAAATGTCGTGCTTTAGAACCTGTAGCAATGATGACATTCTTGGCAGTAACAGTCTCTTTGTCCTTGCCATCGATCTTCACCTGATAGCCATCAGCACCCTTGCTTTCGAAAGAGGCGTGACCTTTTAATAAAGTAATCTTATTTTTACGGAATAGATACTGAATACCGCCAGTCATCTTGGTCACGATGTCGTCTTTACGAGCAATCATCTTTTTAGAATCCATGCTGACGGAGCCAACCTTGATGCCATGATCTGCAGCATGATGACTAATCTTCTCAAACTCTTCAGAAGAAGCTAACAAAGCCTTAGACGGAATGCAACCAACGTTTAGGCAAGTCCCGCCTAAGCGTGGCTCACCTTTAGGATCATCAAAGGAGTTTGATTCAGCGCAGGCAACCTTAAAACCCAGTTGCGCAGCACGAATCGCAGCGATATAGCCGCCTGGGCCACCACCAATTACGAGTACATCAAAAGCTTGGCTCATGATCTTCTCTCTTACAAATCGAGAAGGAGACGTGATGGATCTTCTAAAGCATCCTTCATAGCAACCAAACCAAGCACAGCCTCACGACCGTCAATGATACGGTGATCATATGACAAAGCGAGGTAATTAATGGGGCGAACTACTACTTGACCATTCTCAACTACAGCACGGTCCTTCGTAGCATGAATACCCAAAATCGCAGATTGGGGAGGATTAATGATTGGTGTGGAGAGCATAGAGCCAAACACACCGCCGTTAGAGATCGAGAATGTACCACCAGTCAATTCTTCAATGGATAACTTACCTTCGCGCGCCTTATTACCAAACTCGGCAATCTTCTTTTCAATATCAGCCAAGTTCATTTGATCAACATCGCGCAAAATTGGAACCACTAAGCCACGTGGTGAGCTCACAGCAATACCAATATCAAAGTAACCGTGATACACGATGTCGTTACCATCTACAGAGGCATTTAAGAGTGGGAACTTTTTCAAAGCATGAGTAGCTGCTTTCACAAAGAAGGACATAAAGCCCAACTTCACGCCATGAACTTTTTCAAACTGATCTTTGTACTTATTGCGCATCGCAATGACCGGAGCCATATTGACTTCATTAAAGGTAGTCAAAATCGCATTATTAGCTTGAGATTCCAGTAAACGCTCAGCAATACGCGCACGCAAACGGCTCATTGGTACACGCTCTTCAGGGCGATTGCCACTCGGAATTGGCGCGCTTGGTAAGGCAGCGGATTTAGTTCCACCAGCAGAGGCAGTCAAAGCATCACCTTTAGTAATGCGGCCATCCCGTCCTGATCCTGATACTTGAGCAGCGCTAATATTGTTTTCAGCAAGAATCTTCGCTGCCGAGGGAGCGGCGGCTGGGCCAGAAGGTTTTGCTGGAGCAGCTGCTTTAGCAGGTGCAGCAACTGGAGTTGGAGCTGCAGCAGCAGCGGCTGATGCAGCAGTGGCGGTAGCGGTAGCAGAGCTATCAATCTTCGCAATCAACTGCTCTGCAACTACTGTGCCACCATCAGCAACTACTATTTCGGTCAACACACCAGCAGAGGGAGCCGGTACTTCAAGTACAACCTTATCAGTCTCGATCTCAATCAAGATCTCATCCTGACCGACAGCGTCGCCGACCTTCTTTTTCCATTGCAATAGAGTTGCCTCAGCAACTGATTCGGAGAGTTGTGGAACTTTAACTTCAAAAATAGCCATGATTAATCCTAGTTATATGTATGTTGGGTTGTGAGGACGATTATTTCGTGATCACGTAACCTTTTAGTTTGGCAAATGCCGCATTCAGTAAAGACTTCTGCTGTTCTTGATGGAGATGGGCATAACCGCAAGCAGGTGAAGCGGATGCAGGACGACCCGCATAAGCTAGCTTCATGCCATCAGACATATTTTCCAAGATATTGTGCTGTACAAAGAACCAAGCGCCTTGATTCTGTGGCTCATCTTGACACCAAACAACCTCTTCAAGCTTGGGATATTTTTTCAACTCAGCAGCAAGTGCTTTGTGCGGAAATGGATATAGCTGCTCTAAACGAATGACCGCTACATCGTCCAACTTTTTCTCAGCACGCTGCTTAATCAAATCGTAATAGACCTTGCCAGAACACATTACAAGGCGTGTTACCTGACTGGCGTCAATTGTGCTGTCTCGCTCACCCAACACTGTTTTAAATCCACCCTTAGTAAACTCAGACAAGGGTGAAGCCGCCTCTTTATTTCGCAACAAAGACTTCGGTGTCATCAAAATCAGTGGTTTACGGAACTGACGAATCATCTGACGACGCAGCACATGAAAGATCTGTGAGGCAGTGGTGGGCTGAATCACTTGCATATTGGTATCAGCACACAGCTGCATAAAACGCTCAAGTCGCGCAGAGGAATGCTCAGGGCCTTGACCTTCATAACCATGCGGCAACATCATCACCAAGCCATTAGCGCGGCCCCACTTCACCTCACCTGAGGCAATGAATTGGTCAATCACAACTTGTGCACCATTTGCAAAGTCACCAAACTGTGCCTCCCAGATCGTCAATGTATTTGGTTCGGCTGAAGCATATCCATATTCAAATCCAAGTACAGCCTCTTCAGACAAGATAGAGTCAATCACCAGAAATGGTGCCTGATCTTTGGCAACGTGACGTAATGGGATGTAAATTCCGGTATCCCACTTCTCCCGATTTTGATTGTGTAAAACCGCGTGACGATGGGTAAAAGTTCCCCGGCCGCTATCTTCGCCAGAGAGTCGAACTGGATAACCGCTGGCAACCAATGAGGCAAAAGCCATATGCTCGCCCATACCCCAATCAATGTTGATTTCACCGCGCCCCATTGCCGCGCGGTCATTTAACACTTTTTCAACCAGCGGGTGAACTTTGAAGCCCTCGCGTGCAGTTGAAATACGCTCAGCCAATCGTTTCCATTCAGTCAAGGGGATGGCAGTATCGGCCTCATCAGTCCATTTCTTATTCAAGAATGGTGACCAATCCACTGCAAATTTGCCCTTATAGTTACTAAGAACTGGATCTGAGGTCTGAACACCTGCGTCCATCGCAGCCCGATAGCCCTTGACCATCTCTTCTCCGGAGCCAGCAGGTAATGTCCCCTCTGCCTCCAGCTTATCTGCATAAAGCTTACGTGTACCAGGATGAGCTGCAATGATTTTATACATCAGAGGCTGAGTCATTGATGGCGTATCTTGTTCGTTATGGCCTAATTTTCTAAAACAGACAATATCGATTGCCACATCCTTATGAAACTGGGTACGGAACTCTATTGCCAACTGAGTTGCCAATACAACTGCTTCAGGGTCATCACCATTCACATGCAAGACTGGTGCATCAATAATCTTCATAATGTCTGTGCAATACAGGCTTGAACGCAAGTCACGCGGGTCAGAAGTTGTGAAGCCAATTTGATTATTGATCACAATGTGCAATGTGCCACCAGTTGAGTAACCGCGCACCTCAGCCATTGCTAGGGTTTCTTGCATCACACCCTGGCCAGCAATTGCAGCATCACCATGAACTAATACAGGCAATACCTGCTTACCCAAGGCATCTCCACGTCGATCCATGCGGGCACGTGCCGAACCCTCAACTACAGGATTAACAATCTCCAAATGAGATGGGTTAAATGCTAGGGATACGTGTACCGGCCCGGTAGGTGTGGAGATATCACTTGAAAAACCTTGGTGGTACTTAACATCGCCAGCAGGCAATGTTTCAGGGCCCTTGTGCTCAAACTCTGCGAACAGGTCCTTAGGCATCTTTCCAAGAGTATTCACCAATACATTCAATCGGCCACGGTGAGCCATGCCAATCACGATCTCTTGAACGCCCTTGGCACCAGCATCATGAATCACTTCGTCCATGCAGGCAATAAAACTCTCACCACCCTCAAGGGAGAAGCGCTTTTGACCCACATATTTAGCCTGAAGATAACGCTCCAAACCTTCCGCAGCAGTTACGCGATCCAGAATATGACGCTTTTTATCTGTATCAAATAAAGGCTTTGAGCGAATAGACTCGAGCTTTTCTTGCCACCACTTCTTAATCTTTTGATCAGCGATGAACATATATTCAGCGCCAATAGTTCCACAATAGGTCTCACGCAAGGCTTGTAGTAAATCACGCAAGCTCATTTCGGTTCTACCAAAGAAAGTATTACTGGTATTGAAGACGATATCCATATCTCCGTCAGTAAAGCCATAGAAAGCAGGATCCAACTCAGGAATGTCCTGGCGCTCAATGCGTTTCAAAGGATCAATATTTGCCCAGCGATTACCAACGTTACGATACGCAGCAATTAATTGCTGAACGGCAACGCGTTTACGACCGAGCTCAGAGTCCGCCGAATCAGAAATTGTTCTAATGGGGCCTTGCTTAGCACGTTCTGCAAAAGACGCAACAATCGGGGCATGAGCAATATCGGTTCTAGATGAACCGTCAACCGCGGGGACTTGCTTAACGTTATCGAAATAAGCTCGCCAATGATCGGCAACGGATGCTGGATCGTGTAAATAGGATTCGTAGAGCTCTTCTACATAGGGTGCGTTTCCGCCGAAGAGATACGAGTTATCTCTTTGCTCCTGCATCATGATGCTCACCTTTCATCGGGTAACCCGAATAAAAACTGTGGTTATAACCATTCGTTACGCGGCTTAACCGTTTCGCGAATTGATCTGTGCAAATATCTTGCTACAACCATAATTTAACACGATTGACCACTAACGCATAAAGGACTTTCCCTGATTGATGGAGTTTTTTGGTCGTCCCCCTGAAAAACTTGGGCAATAAGAACTTTCCTACCTGGATTTAAAGATTGGCCGACATATTTCAATTCATTTGATTTTTATTCTTTAAATCTCCAAATGTTTTATTGAAATAAAGGAAAATATGAAAGCAATTACCCCAGAAATGGAATATCTCAGTACTAGACAAAGCGCCAAGGTTTTACAGGTCTCTCTTGGCACCGTCCAGAAGATGGTTGAATTGGGTGAGTTGATCGCCTGGAAGACCCGAGGCGGTCATAGACGCATCCTAGCTAGCTCACTAGAACAGCAACTACAGAGAAGAAAGCGGACCATGCGGCAGAAAAGTACGCAAAACTGTGTCGCCATGGGTATCTTTCGTCGAGCTGAAAATAGCCAAGACCTACTGGAATCTATCCAGGATTGGCAATTAAAGGTAGAAATGGAGGTTTCGGTTGATAGCCTGGAAGGTTTAATGAAGGCTGTCTCTATCTCTCCAGACTTGATCTTTTTGGATGCCCTAATACCTCCTGTTGAGCAGGTCCATTTAATCCATTATTTGAGTAAAAACAAGGATACACAGAGGATTCCTATTCTAGTCGATGAAGGTTTTATCAAACTCCATCCCGGTGTTGTTAGTCTGGTGGATGAAAATCATGGAGGTAGGCCACAGCTAACAGAAAACATCAAAAGAGAGCTAGAAAACGGCTTAATTGATCATAATCCGCTGATTATTGGCTATCCAGCTACAAATCCTGAGCTAGAGGATGCTTGGCCTCATGGTAGTCGGCATGAGTTACTAGAGCCGCTCTTTTTGGAGGCTCTAGTTAGGAAATGCGCCTAATTAGTATTGTTGCAAAAGAATAAGGCCGCATAAAGCGGCCTTATTTACCAATGCTATCAAGAACTTAGATTAAATAGCTGCTACGGTCTCTGCCGTCAATCCACTTTGGAGCCTTGCCACGGCCAGTCCAGGTTTCCCCAGTCGATGGGTTGCGATACTTAGGGGCTACCTTGCCGCCAGCAGTCTTACCACCCGCCTTACGGGTAAATAAGTCTGAGGCTGATAAACCATATTGCTCAATAATGAGTTTTGCCTTGGCAATGCCATCTGCCTTTTCACGGGCAATGGCTTCTTTAATCTGTTTATCCAACTGCTCTCGTTGGGCTATCAGGTCTTTATAAGAAGACATGTATTTTCTCCGGATAATAGGTTATTTAAATAGCTTAAATGCTATTTAGGAATTCATTATATAGATTATTTAATCGGTATTTATATTAATATCCAAATAACCCTATTTTTCGAGTATTTCGAATGAACTACCTAATAATTAATATAATCTTTATAAATATTATTATTGATTATTATTTTCTAGGGGTAAATGTACCGCTAGATTTGGCAGTCATTTCACCAGCCTCATTAATAACAACCGCCTCACAGTAGTGAACTGTTTTTCCCGCCTTTAAGAGGGTGCCCTCAACCACAAGCTTGCCCACGCTGGGACGCAAAAAGCTCGTTGTCATATCAATGGTGATCATCCCCAGCGGATGCTTGGTAATGCTTCTGGCCGCTGCTGCCATTGCAAAATCCAATAAAGTCATCACTAAGCCGCCATGGGCTACATCAAAGCTATTGGTGTATTCAGGCTTGAGTTCAACACTGATACGCGACTTACCCCCTTCCGCAAATTCAGGCACAACACCTAAATGATCTAGAAAAGGAATATTGAGCCCAAAAAAACTAGTTGGCGGTTTTTGAGTAGTACCAGTATCGGAAGCGATTTTTGTGGTGCTCATGGTCAAGTAAATTAAAACACTAAAAGAATGGTCGGGGCGAGAGGATTTGAACCTCCGACCACATGCACCCCATGCATGTACGCTACCAGGCTGCGCTACGCCCCGACGAAAGACAAAATTGTATCAGCAACTATTTAGATAGAATTTGCAAAACAGCCTGCAATTCATCGCGCAAACGAAGTTCGCCGCGCGCCTCATCAAGACGGTTTCTAGCGCCGCTGATGGTAAAGCCCTCTTCGTAAAGAAGCGCCCTAATTTTACGAATTAATACCACCTCATGGTGTTGGTAGTAGCGGCGATTACCGCGTCGCTTTTGTGGGCTAAGCTGCGTAAATTCTTGCTCCCAATAACGCAGAACATGTGAACGAACGCCACATAAGTCAGCTACTTCGCCAATCGTGAAGTAGCGTTTAGCTGGTATCGGGGGAAGTTGAGAGCTCGGAAGCGCCGAGCTAGTCTCAAACTCGGTTTTCTCGAGCATGTGACTCCACTACATCTTTCAGCTTTTGACTTGCATGAAATGTAACAACGCGTCTTGCCGCTATCGGAATCATTTGGCCTGTTTTTGGATTGCGGCCAGGGCGAGCCGATTTATTGCGCAACTGAAAATTACCGAAACCAGAAATCTTCACTTCTACACCTGTTTCGAGTGATTCACCAATACGATCAAAGAATGCATCGATCATATCTTTGGCTTCGCGTTTGTTTAGACCAACTTGATCAAAGAGCGCCTCTGATAGTTCGTTTTTGGTGACGGTGTCATTGGTATTGAATTCGCTCATTGCCAGTCTCTTCTGTAACTATTTTTGATATTTGCCTAATATTAAACCTAGCGCAGACGAGCTGCACACTTTTTCTCAACTGCGGCCAATAAAGCAGCCATTACTGCATCAATTTGGGGATCTTGCAATGTTTCTTGTGGGTTTAATAAGGTCACCCGGAAAGCGAGACTCTTCTCATCTTCAGCCATTGAGGCTGAACCGGACTTAGGCTTAAACTCATCAAAAAGCTCGATTGTGCGCACAAAATTCTGCTTAGCCCCAGTCATAGCATCTAATAAGGATTGGGCAGATACACCCTGCTTCACCACTACTGCCAAGTCGCGTTGCACCGCAGGAAACTTACTTAATTCCTCTGGAGCCGGTAAACCTAAATCACAAATAGACTCTAAATCTAATTCAAAAAGGACTGGCGCCTGCGCAAACTCGTATGCCTGCTGCAAACCGGGATGCAATTCACCAATCCAACCCACTTCGGTGCGATTTTGACCTGCAATCAAAAATACTTTTGCAGATCGACCTGGATGAAGTGCTGGATGCTGCGCAGCCTCAGTAAGAAAATGTAAGGGCTCGAGAACTCGTTCTAAGTCACCCTTCACATCAAAGAAATCAACCACTCTATTAGCACTTGCCCATTGCTCGGGTACAAATGAACCATATGCTAAGCCACCAATCTTCTGGGGCTGATCAAAGCCGGCAACCTTACCGGCCTCTTCTAGAGCCTTAGCATCACGCTTAAACACGCGACCAGTTTCAAACAGACGTACACGCCCTGCTCCACGATTTAAATTCGCCTTCAGGTTTGCAAGCAAGCCACCCCAAAGAGTGCTGCGCATCACACCATACTGATTAGCAATTGGATTGAGCACTTTAATGAGATCTTGTTCTTTTGCACCAGCAAGGCGCTCTTCGCTCTCTAGATCAGTAAAGCCAAAGTTCACTGCCTCTTGATAACCCTGCAGAGCTAAACGCTGACGAAGCAAATGAATGCCACGCTTTGCTTCTGCTTTAGCACTCATTTTGAGTGAAGCTATCGGCGGCTGATCGGGAATATTTTCAAAGCCGTACATGCGCGCGACTTCTTCAATCAAGTCTTCTTCGATTTCAATATCAAAGCGATAGCTTGGAGGTGTGACAATAAATACATCGCCCTCTTGCTTGAATTCAAAACCAAGGCGTTTAAATACATCAGCAACTACTTCATTAGTTAGGGGGATGCCAATCACTTTTACTGCCCGCGCCAAACGCATTTTGACCGGCTTACGATCTGGTAAATTGAGAATCTGATCATCCACTGGGCCAGCTTGGCCACCACATACCTCAAGAATCAATGCAGACAGATAATCAAGACAATTGACTGTGTTTTGAGGATCTACACCACGCTCAAAACGATGCGCTGCATCAGTGCTGAAGTTAAAGCGACGAGCACGACCTTGAATGGCAGACGGCAGCCAATAAGCTGCTTCAACGTATACATTCTGCGTGCCATCACCAACAGCGCAATGATTCCCGCCCATAATTCCAGCTAAGGCCACTGGGCCCTTTTGGTCCGCAACAACACCTGCTGTTTGTACCTTGCCTGATGAATCTGGGCCAACGAGGATTACTGTTTGACCATTTAAGAGTTCAAGGGTTTCACCCGGTTTGGCCCAGCGAACCGCAATATCGCCGCTTAACTGATCAATATCAAATACATGAGTTGGTTGACCCATTTCCAACATGACATAGTTAGATAAATCAACCAATGCAGAAATACTTCTTTGGCCAGCACGTGATAAACGCTTCACAATCCATTCAGGCGTTTTTGCTTGTGGATTAACACCACGAATCACGCGACCAGCAAAGCGACCGCAGAGATCTTGATTTTCAACAGTGACTTTACGTTTGTCTTGTATTGATATCGCCGGTAGATTCCACTTGGGCATGCATAGTGCTGCACCGGTAATAGCAGATACTTCTCTTGCCATACCTATGAGGGAGAGGCAATCGGCCTTATTAGGCGTTAACTTAATGACAAAAATTTGATCATCAAGATCAAGGTATTCACGAATGTCTTGACCAACCGGTGCATCAGTCGGTAACTCTAAGATACCTTGGTGATCATCACCCAGACCTAATTCGCGACCTGAGCACAACATGCCTTGGCTCTCAACGCCGCGTAGTTTGCCTACTTTAATTATGAAGGGCTTATTTGCTGAATTACCACCAGCTTCCGTTGGAGGTAACTCCGCACCAACTAAAGCGCAGGGAATCTTGATGCCAGCACGCGCATTCGGCGCACCACAAACAATTTGTAACTCATGACCAGTGCCTGCATCGACTTTGCAGACGCGTAAGCGATCTGCATCGGGATGCTGCTCGGCAGACAGAATCTTTGCAATCACAATCTTAGTAAATGGAGGTGCCACTGCATGATGCTCCTCAACCTCCAAGCCTGCCATCGTCATAGCATGACCCAATGCATTGCTATCAAGCGATGGGTTCACATACTGACGGAGCCAAGATTCTGAAAATTGCATAGCGCGATCTAAGATTAAATAATATTGTTATGCAGGAAACTGCGCCAAGAAACGCAAATCGTTTTCAAAGAAGAGGCGTAAATCATCTACACCATAACGCAACATCGTTAAGCGCTCCAAACCGGAGCCAAAAGCAAAGCCGGTATAGCGCTCTGGATCAATACCCATATTACGTAATACATTGGGGTGGACCTGCCCTGCACCAGAAATCTCTAACCAGCGACCGGCAAGCTTACCGCTACCAAAGGCCATATCGATTTCAGCAGAAGGCTCTGTAAATGGAAAATACGATGGGCGGAAACGTACTTGCAATTCATTGGTTTCGAAAAAGGTTCTCAAGAAGTCGGTATACACACCTTTGAGATCAGCAAATGAAACACTTTCTGCAATCCACAAACCTTCAACTTGGTGGAACATTGGTGAATGAGTTGCATCACTATCGACACGATAGGTTCTACCAGGTGCAATGACTTTTATTGGCGGCATTACATCTAAGTGAGCATATTTTTTAACATGCTCACTCGCGTAGCGAACTTGAATCGGACTTGTGTGGGTGCGCAATAGCAAAGGCTTCTCATGAGCATCTTTACCATCGATATAAAAGGTGTCCTGCATTGAACGTGCAGGATGATTTTCTGGGCTATTGAGGGCCGTGAAATTAAACCAATCAGTTTCAATTTCAGGGCCATCAGCCACATCAAAACCAATGGAGCGAAAAATTTCTTCTACGCGCTCCCAAGTACGCATCACAGGATGTAGGCTACCTACTGCTTGACCACGCCCTGGCAAAGAGACATCGATTGATTCTGCAGCTAAGCGCTGTTGCAAAACAGCACCGGCCATCGCTTGGCGTCGCTCTTGTAATGCAGCTTCTACTTGGGTTTTGATTTGATTAATTTGGGCGCCAGCACTCTTGCGCTCCTCAGGCGACATTCCACCAAGCGCTTTTAAACGCTCAGTGAGCACACCTGATTTACCGAGATACTTGGCTTTCGCGTCCTCTAGAGCCGCCGAATCGGCAGCTCCGAGGAAATCACGTTTAGCATCCTCGACAATTTGGTCGAGAGAAACCATTGCAGCTTAGTTCTTAGGAAAACTAAGAATTAAACTGCAGCGTTTACTACGGATTTGATCCGAGTAACCAAAGCAGCAAAAGCCGCTTTGTCAGCAATAGCCATATCAGAAAGCACTTTGCGATCGAGTTCGATCGCAGCCTTCTTCATACCATTCATGAATACGCTATAGGTCATATCGTGCTGACGAACTGCCGCGTTGATACGAGCAATCCACAAGGCGCGGAATACACGTTTCTTATTGCGACGGTCACGATAAGCATATTGACCAGCACGCATAACCGCTTGCTTAGCAATACGGAATACGTTTTTACGACGACCGCGGTAACCTGTTGCGGCATCAGTGATTTTTTTATGACGGGCTCTTGCTGTAACCCCACGTTTGACTCTT
>CANGHN010000032.1 GCA_947453825.1 Betaproteobacteria bacterium | reverse complement strand
CTTTTCCCTTATAAATCAGTAACTTAAATACTATTACCCGCATTTATGGCAGCTCTTGGTTTTTCCCTTAAACGTTTAAGCACCAATTCTGCCCAAGCTGGTATTCCAGTACTTGTCTTGATGGTGCTGGTAATGATGTTGGTGCCATTACCTTCGATCGTGCTCGACATGCTGTTCACACTGAACATTGCTATTTCGATCATGGTCTTAATCTCGGCGATCAATATCAAGAGCTTTAAGGACTTCGTTGCCTTTCCGACTATTCTGTTGCTGACCACCCTGCTGCGTCTCTCCTTAAACGTTGCCTCGACTCGTATTGTCTTAATTGATGGCCACAACGGACCAGGTGCAGCAGGAAAAGTGATTGAAGCGTTTGGCAGTTTCATGATCGGCAACAATCTGACGGTAGGTATTGTAATTTTTATTGTGATCACCATCATCAACTTCGTCGTGATCACTAAAGGTTCTGGTCGTGTTGCTGAAGTGTCTGCTCGTTTTGCTTTGGACTCGATGCCAGGTAAACAAATGGCAATTGATGCGGACCTGAACGCCGGCATTATTAAACAGGAAGAAGCCAAAACACGTCGTGCTGAAGTTGCTCAAGAAGCAGATTTCTATGGCTCTATGGACGGTGCCTCCAAATTTGTTCGTGGTGACGCAGTTGCCGGCATCATGATTTTGGTAATCAACTTGATCGGCGGCATCATTGTTGGCGTCATGCAATACAACATGGGCTTTGTGGATGCGTTTCATACTTTCTCCACTCTGTCGATTGGCGATGGCCTGGTAGCGCAAATTCCGGCGCTGGTGATCTCTACTGCTGCTGGTATCTTGGTGACCCGCGTTGCCACTGAAGACGCATTCTCCGACCAGGTATCTAAACAATTTAGCGCTAATAGTGGCGGCTTACTAGTCGCCGCAGTGATTCTGGGTGTTCTAGGCCTAGTGCCTGGTATGCCTCACCTGTCCTTCTTGGGATTTGCAGCGCTCTTTGGTGGTCTAGCGTGGCTCATTAATAGCCGAATCAAGGCCGATAAGGCGCGTGTAGCAGCTGCCAGTGCAACACCTGCTAATCGCGAAGAGCTGAACTGGGAAGATGTTCCTGTGATTGAGCCACTCTGTTTAGAGTTGCCTTATCGCCTGATCTCTCTGGTAGAGAATGGTGACGATAGTGATTTGATTAAACGCATTCGGGCGATTCGGAGAAAATTTATTGGTGACACCGGTTTCTTAACGCCGTCTGTTCACATCCGAGATAACTTACAACTACAACCTGAGACTTATCGTTTCTTGTTATACGGCGCTGAAATTGGCCGTGGCCAATGTTTACCAGATCGTTTATTAGCGATTCAGCCAGCTGGTGCAGAAGATATTGAAGGCATCAAAGTAGTAGACCCCACTTTTGGTATGCCGGCAGTTTGGATTACCCGTAACCGTCGTGATGAAGCCATCACTAAAGGCTATACCGTAGTGGAACCTGCTGTGGTGCTTGCAACCCACTTAGATAATTTGGTTCACAAGCATGCCAACGAACTCTTAGGTCGCCAAGAAGCCCAAGAATTACTTGATCACTTCAAGCTGAGCTATCCAAAACTGGTTGAGGATGTGGTGCCTAAGGTTGTAAGCGTCGCTAACTTTCAAAGACTCTTGCAACTCCTCTTGGAAGAAGGCGTACCCATTAAAGATTTGCGCACCATCTTAGAGGTTGCCGGTGAAGTCGCTCCTAAAACGCCTGACCCAATTGATATGCTGCAACCAGTACGTTACGCCCTGCGTCGCATGATTGTGCAAGACATCTACAAAGACTCGAATAACTTTTCTGTCTTGGGTATTCAGCCGGAATTTGAGCGCTTAATTGAGCAAGCTATTGGTGCCAATGCGATTGCGCCTGATGGTGTGATTGAGCCTTCTCTTGCCAGAATGTTTGGTGAGGAAGTCATACGCGGTATTGATGCACTAGAGGAAGCCAACTTGCCACCAGTGATTGTGTGCAGCACTCGCTGCCGCCTCACCTTTGCAAAACTAGCAAAGCGCGTGCGCCCACAGGCGATTGTCTTAGGCATGGGTGAGCTACCCCCTACCGCAAATATTTCATACTTTGACGTCTTGTGTAAGCAAGCCGGCGGCGGTCAATAAGTTCGTCGGCTAACTACTGAGGTAATCAATATGGGTCCACAAAAATTTACTGCCGCAAATTCTGCTGAAGCTCTCAAGATGGTGCGTGAAAAAATGGGTACGGAAGCACTGGTGCTAGCAACCCGTGATGTGCCTGAAGGTGTGGAGATTGTGGCAATTTCGCCAGATGCCTTAGCGCATTTAGCTATGCTGCGCCCCCATCCCGTTAGTGGCAATCCTCCTGCAGCAACTGAGGAACCCGCTACTGCTGTGGCACCCACTCCGAGCTTCAACTCCATTGCTAGCTCGATTGCTAATCCCCCACCCCCAATTCCCACTTCTGGCGCAACTCCCGATGTAGGTGGCTTAGTCATTGCTGAAGTCATCCAAACAGAACCGCGCGCCACAGTAGTAGATCATCAGCTGGGAGTTGATTCCATTCCCGCACCAACGCCTGAGCAATCCCCTCGCGTAGAAAAACTGATCGCCGAAGTAGAAGAAGTAAAAAAAATGTTGCAGTCTCACTTGGCTGGCAACTACTGGGGCAATCTACAACAACAATCTGCCAGCACCACTGAAGTCACTAAAGCTTTACTCAGTGCCGGCTTTTCTCCTAAGCTGTGCACGCAGCTAATGCAAGATGTGGATGGCACTCACGATATCCCCACACTCTTGTCTGAAGTGCAGCAGAAGCTTGAGCGCATGATTCATACAATTGATCCAATTGCAGCATTTGACCAAGGTGGTGTATTTGCCTTTATCGGTCCAACTGGAGTTGGTAAGACAACGACAGTTGCCAAGGTAGCCGCCCGTTGTGTGCTGCGCTATGGCCGCAATCAAGTGGCCCTACTTAGTACCGATACCTATCGTATTGGCGCCCAAGAGCAACTCAAAGTATTTGCACGTATCTTAGGTCTGCCAGTGATCTCCTTACGCGATAGCGAAGACTTGGCAAGCAAACTCCAAGAGCTCTCGCAACGCAGAATTATTCTTTTAGATACTGCTGGCGTAAATCAACGCGATGTCTTGATGATCGAGCAGTCCCAATTACTCAAAGAAGGCTCACGTCATGCCCATCGTATTCTGGTCATGAGCTCTACTACTGATCTGCGTACACAAGAAGACGTGATCACTTTGCATAACCAAGCCTCCAAAGAAGCCAATCAAACCGGCATCTTGGGCGCCATCATTACCAAGACAGATGAAGCGGCTCAAATCGCACCTGTTCTTGATTCACTCATTCGTCATGAGCTGCCCTTGATGTTTCTCTCCAATGGTCAACGTGTTCCAGAGGATTTGAGCCAGGCCAATGTACCTTACTTAGCTCATCGAGCAATGCGCCCCCGTCAGTTAAGTAACAACCTTAATATTGCAGATGAGCAAGTACCAGTGCTGATGGCTGATTACCTTAATGACTGGACAAAAAATAACTTTTCATGAGCAATTCAGAGAATTCATCTAGCAAGCAACCCAGTATTGGCAATACCGATCAGGCAGAGGGTCTACGCACCCTCTTTGGCAGCAATCTTCCCAAAGTATTTTTTCTCAGTAGCTCACTAGATCCGGATAGTACTGCAGCTATTGGTTTGGGTGTTGCTCATGCTCTGCGTAAATCGGGTTTTAAAATCTTGCTCGTAGATGAAGTATCTTTTCATGATCGACAAAGACTCAGCGCCCAGATCTACACCACTAAATACGATTTAGGCCAAGCACTTTCTAATCTAGTCTCATTTGAAAAAACAGTTTTACAAGCGGAAGATAGCCTGTGGTTTACAACTGCCTCAAGAGTACGCCACTACTTTGCCAGCAAACAAGTTGCGCGCCCTTCCCTCGATGTGCGAACTCAAGAAAATGGCTTAGGCTTGGATTACATTGTGGTCGTCAGTGATAATCCTGTCCATGCAGTGCTGCCTTTCTATAGCGCCAATCTAAACCATATTGTTTTAGCATCCTCTAATAAAAGCAGTCAGACTAAAACGATTGCCTTGCTTAACCAACTCATGATTGGTGGTGCAGATGAGCCCATTTCGATCATGATGGTTGGTGGCAATGATCGCAACGAAGGTGATACAGCCTATCTTGCCTTGGCTGAAGAAGCCTCTAAGCAACTCGATATTTCCTTAAACCTTCTACATTGGGTAGGCGCAAAATCGCTGAGTGACTTTAATGGTGAAGCTGCAGGCGCTCAAGCCGAGCCCGTGATTCCAACCAGCCTATTTAGGCATATTGCCCACCAAATCAGCAGCTAAACACAATGCGGCCAAACATAGGAAATCCCTATCAAGCTATGAGCCTCGATGAGGCAATTAAGCTGCATGCCCCGCTCGTTAAAAAGATTGCGTATCAAATTGCCTCGCGCTTATCTGCCAACGTTGAGGTTGATGATTTGATTCAGGAGGGTATGACTGGTTTATTAGATGCCTTGCAACGCTACCAACCTCAACCCAATTTAAGCTTTGAGGTCTATGCCAAGACCCGGATTCGGGGAGCGATCTATGACTCGTGCAGAGCAAACGATATTTTGCCTAGGCATCAACGCGATCAAATTACCGCTCTTGAAAAAGCCACTCGCTCTCTTGAACAAAAATTGGGTCGTGCGCCTGAAGATACTGAAATTGCGCAAGCAGCTGGCCTATCTTTAGATGAGTACTTCAGTGTGGTTGCTGGTGCAGTCAATCTAACTCCAATCGATGATCTTCCAGATGAACTCATTCCACCGGATAAACAAAACGATCCGATGCAATTGGCTTCCATGAAGCAGTTGGCACAAGGTTTAGAAGTGCTACTCAAGAAACTGCCTGAGAAAGAGCAGTTAGTCATGGCCTTGCACTACCAAGAAGAGCTCTCTTTTAGAGATGTTGCTACCGTCCTCAACCTCACCCCCGGCCGCGTGAGTCAACTCCATACCCAAGCCATGATCCGCATTCGTGCGGGCATGAAAAAAGGCGGCTAAGTCACCTTAGACGCCTTATTTTCTGAGACTCAGAGCTCAGACCTTTTTCGAAAAAGTCCCCGTTCCTAATCCAGGAACATTGCCACTGCTGGAATACGTAGCAGAATCAGACTGCTGTGCAATGAAGGCTTGCAGCGCTGCATTTTTCTGCGCAGCTAAACGAATCAGCTCACCATTCACGTGATGATCGACAGTCGCTTGCTCTAGCATTTCTTTAACTGCTTCCTTTTCCGGAGAAACCAATGCGTCCATATCAACCCGCAATTGCTCTACACCACCAGGGTAGGTATTGAGTTTATCGAGTGCTTGTTGTGCATTGGCAATTGCCTCTGGCAAAGCGTCGATATTTTCCGCCTCTAATGCCGCACGCAAAGCGCCAACAGCACTAGATACCTGCGAGATTTGTAACTGAACGGAATTGCTCACTTAGAACTTGGGGGATTTACCGGCAGCGGCAACAGCTTCACGCAAAATCAGCTCAGCTGTTTTAGGGAAATCAACCTTGAACTCACCTTTTTCGATGAGCTTGCGAATTTTTTCCAATGCATCTGCATCAGATATCGCACGTGAACCAGAAATGGATACGGTACTTGCTGAAGTCAGCGCAGGGCTGACATCCACATTCACGCCAGTATTCGGTTTAGCGTTAGATGAAGAGCTAGAAGCAGACGCAGCATCGCCCTGAGTGCTTTTCTTCGCCTCAGTTTGACCTGGTAATACCGATCTGTTCTCGTTAATCTTCACGCTATCTATCCTTGATTACTGCATTTTTGGCTAATCGATTTTAATCTCAACCGTTGCAGGACCAATTACTTTGCCCTGCAAAACCTGCCCATCCGGCATCTTAACCTTAATCGAGTCACCACTAGCACCCCCAGATTGAGCTGATCCAGACCCGGCAGCCTCAAAGCCATTGCCGATAATCTTGACCTTCACCTGGTCGCCTACCCTTATTACGGATGATTCTCGTAAATTGTTTAGAAGAATCGGATTGCCTGGCTGAATAGGCCGAATCACCTGCCGACCAATAGCATCCTCGGCTTTTTGGACAAATCCCTCTGGTAAATCGCTTAAATCCCCCTCAGAAAGCACAAAATCGGCCTGGGATAGCCTGGAATTGCCCTGGATCTGATGAGAAGTCACTAAATAGCTACCAAAAACCTGGATTTTGACTGGCAAGGAAAGGAACCATTTAGCCCCCTGAGTGCATTTCACAGGAATATTCACCCGACCCCAAAGACGGGTCCGCGTCGGTAATTCCACGTCGTAACCCCCTGGGCAGTCCGCCACCCGAATACGAGGGTCAACATACTCTATAGAGGTTCTATAGCCCAACATAGAGGGGTGCTTGGCTACCAAGCTCCGAATCTCTTTATCTAAGGCTGGCGGAACTTGCGCAAAGGCCTGACTGGCAAATAAGCCCAGAAAGACCAAGATCAGCTTAAAAAAGAAGAAACGGGTGATTTTTAACAAAACGAACCTTTAATCATGACTTAAACAGCAACCCAAGAGTACGGACGACTTGCATCGTCTAGAGCAATCCCCCGCATCCAGTATGGTCCTGATAATACCGAAGGAAGAACAAAGCTATTCATATTGGCGATTGGGAAGACTTCATCAGCATGCAAAGTCTGGTGCACACATCCGCAGCTCAGGCGCAATACCTTATCGCACCCTGTGGCTGAACCCAAGACATCACTAGCAGCAAAACCAGAATCCACATTGGCAATCGATAGCAATTGCGCCCAGCTCACCACGTAATATTCTGAGCCGCGCTTAAATGGTAAAAAACGCATACGCTTGAGACTAGCCGGTAATGTAATGCGTAAGCGATCATGCTCTTGTTCAATTCTACCTAGCGCTCTAGCAATCACCTCGCCCGCAAATTCCATTTGGGATTGCTCATAATGTACGCCATACAAATCGATGAAAAGTGTCAGCGCTTGTTTATTAGCCACTAGGCGTTGCGCTCTTGGCAAAATACTGAGTGTCCTGACTAGGGTATCAATTGCATCTCTGTCAGCTAACACTCCGTCAACTGCAATCTCATCAGCTAGCCCTGTTAAGGCAGTGGTTAAAGTCAATTGACCTAAAGCACTCAAAGCATCTTGATGTTCTGATAATAAAAAATCGATGGATTTATTAGCTGGCAAATTTTGCACGCTAATCATTTGACGAATACGCTGTACTAAATTGAGTCCGGCTCTACGCTGATTGAGCACCCCAGCCGCCAAAATATAATCCTTAAGTTCTGGAGCAGTGGGATCAACAGATATTGCTTGGGTTGCTGCTTCAACAGGAGTTTCTTCGACCGGAGGTAAGCCCCACTCATCAGCCATAGCCTGCATTTGCGGTGACTGAAAAGATATTCCCCCAAGTAAGGCCAACATGTCGCCAGATAAACGCTGAATCTCTTCTACGTGCGCAGAAGACATCACCATATCATCTGACTGCTCTAATGCAAATAAAGCTCTTTTCAGTAACTCAATTAAGTTTTGCACAATAGGTAATACTGAAGTTTGCTCCATAGAGAGCTGACGAGAAACATCAGCAGTCAAGGCGCTTAATTGCGATAAACCAACACTACCCAAAGCATCGGCTAAATCACGCGCATGCAAACCTGCCTGCGTTAATGCAGGGGGATTAGCCTCAACCGACCAAACTAGGCCTTCGTATGCGCGATTGATATCGGCAATAAAGAGACTAAGGTAATCATTCGCCACTAGCGATCACCCACTCCATAGTTTGTGCTTGCATCTTGGCCAGCTTGCTCGCCCTGCACTACTTTATCTAATGCCGCACCCATCTCCTCTAGGACGCCTTCCATTCTTTCAATTTGGCGCTGCAGCTGTGTCAAGGCCAATATCAATCCTTCAGAATCTCGAGAGACACGAGAAGCGTCTTGCATTTCGAAATGGTACTTTTGAGAAACTACCTGGTGCATCGTATTGCTCATACCACCAAGCGCTTGCTCTAAATGCTCAACAACATTATTTAAGCGCATGGATTGTTCGGATAAATTCATCTGCATGGGCATGCCGGAGTTATGCAGGCCCAATTGAATCGCCTGCTCTCTTAAGGCCACAATTTCTACTTTCATGGCTGCGATTTCTGCGTCAATCAAAGACGTAGGGTCTGGCAACTCCTGAGCCTTCTTGCGTCGGCCAGCGTTCTCATCAGTCAGAACGCCATGAAAACGTTTGGCGGCCACCAATACCTTGCCGCCTAAGTCAGCAATTTGATTTAAGGCAATCTGGGTGTAGGGCAAAATATCGTGTGCATCTTTCAAAGACTCCCACTTCTCAGCGTCTAACTCACTCTCATCAATTCCACCATATTGGTTACGCTTGCCATAAGTGAAGTTCACCACCAAGGCAGCTAAGAGGCTTAACAAAGTCAGAATCTGTGAGACCTGCAACATCAAGGTTTGGTTACCATCGCGTGAGAGGGTCTCCAAACTGCTGGCATATGCCCCAATTCCATCGCGATCCTGGGCCAACTCTGCAACCTTGGCTCTCGCCCCATTAAATTGCTCAAGGGCCTGAGCATAATCAGCCGACTTCACATACAGAGGGATTTTCTTGAGGGCTTTATAGATTTCATCTTGACGTGGATTAAATTTATCGCCACTAGCCATGGCGTCTAAATTCGGTTTTTGCTCAGTCAGAACATTTAAATCCGTCATGATCTTGCTAAAGGCAGTACTATCTTGAGAATTAGCTTGCCATTTATAACTGGCATCTACCAAATCGGGTAGTGTCTCAGCAATCTTGCGATACGGAGACTCTTTACGAATGCGCTCTACATTGAGAAGGCCTTTATCACCCGTGAGACTTTTTAAAGATTCAACTCCTGCTGGCAATGCTAGTAATAACTTTTCATTACTCGAGAGTTGCTTAAGGCTGTCTCGCAAAACAGTCAGTTTGGCGCGAACATGTTGCTCAGATTTCACTTTCTCGCCTGAAAGCTTCTCTAAAGTGGGATTGAGCTTATCGCTATCAATATTTTTATCTACCTGCCTGAGTAATTTATTCACTCGGCTGAAATAATCCGCATTAATTTCCTGCGTAGAGTCTGCAATCTGCTTGGTAGCAATGAAGAACTCATACCAGGTCTTCACCTGCTTGGCTTTATGCTGGGTTTCAGCAGCCACGATGACCTGTTGGCGCTCAAACCAATGACCCGCGATCAAAGAGAGCAAACACAATGCTAGCAGTAAGCCGATGAGTAGACGCTTGCTCGCATCAACACTCATCTGGATTCCAGAACCACCCCATAATCTAGACATGTAATTCCTCCACGGGATTGACTGCAATCAATTCTTGATCGCCATAGCGCACTGTGCGATCTATATTTAAGGGCGCCTCAAACGGTCCAAAGGTTTTCTCAACCCGAAAGCCAACGGAGGCATCTTCATTGGTTTTTAAAACGATGACCCAAGGTAAAACACGGTTTTGAAGTAATGCTTGGGTGGATTCAAAACCCCAGACTAATAATCGCTCTGGAGGTAATAAAAAAATAGGGGCGCCTTCGTGCACTTCTAGACCATAGGGATTTTTTTGTGCCTCGGGATTGGGGGGTGAATAAAACACAGAGGCGACTAGTCCAAGAGGGATCGCCAGCTTATATTGATCGACCTCGAATCCAAGCCACTGCATTAAATTACTTTTCATATATGTAGATTCTTAGGACAAATACGGGTACCGCCCAAATTTATGCCAATAATGCAGATAATACCCATAAAAGCCCTACTTTTATACTTAAAATAGGCCTACAGAAATTATATTGAAGATAACCAACAATTGGCAAAAATGAAGTCCAGATGAAGATATCACTCGGTCAACTTCAAAGCGGCCAACTTACCCTCACCCCCCAGCTCCAGAAGGCAATTAAGTTATTGCAAATGTCTTCTTTGGAGATGGAGCAAGAGCTGCTGGCGGCAGCTGAGGACAACCCCTTTTTGGAGTATGACCCTAGCCCGGAAGATGAATATTTAGAGGCTATCCCCGAGTTCTCTCATCGAACCTCCTCTACCCAGGCTCAACGAATAGATCCAGAAGATATGGATCAATTTGCCACCATTGCTGAAGAAGTCACTTTACTTGCCCACTTAATGTCTCAGGTGGGTACTGTCCGAGTCGATAGCTCACAGAAAAAGATTTTGGAGTACCTGGTAGGCTGCCTAGACGATCGCGGCTATCTCAGGGAAAACCTGGATGAGATTGAGGAAACACTTAGGGAATTTTTAGATCCTGAGGAAGGCAAGCCACGAAATCAAATTCAGGCATGTCTAGAAATTTTGCATTCCTTTGACCCACCCGGAATTGGTGCATTTGATCTAGCGCAATGCCTATCGATTCAACTACATAAACTACCAGCAGCATTACAAGAGACACCAGCGTTCATGCTCTGCGAAGATATCATCGCTTCGCACCTTGATTTGGTGGGTAGTAAGAATTGGCTCAAACTGAAGCAACTCACTAAATGCAAAGAGGATGATCTGAAGCTAGCGCTTGAGATGATTCAGGGACTCAATCCCTCCCCTTGCGATGAGTTCATCTCCACAAAGCGTCAAATCATCACACCTGATGTCATTGTGAGAAAGACCTCGAAGGGCTGGGAGGCGATACTCAATCCCAATAACCAACCCAGGGTAAGCCTTCGTACAGAGTACGTTGGAATGATTAAGAGCCAAAAACCCAGTCCTGAGAATGAAGTCTTTTTTCAGAAGTTCGGTGAAGCCAAAATTCTCATTAAGCAGGTACAGCAACGTAGCGAAACGATCTTAAAGGTTGCTAAAGCGATCGTGCAAAGACAGCAGTCCTTCTTTGACTTTGGCGAGCTGGGTATGAAGCCTCTACTCCTCAAGGAAATTGCCGAAGAGGTTGGCGTTCATGAATCCACAATCTCACGCGTGACGAATGAAAAATATCTCACCTGCATTAAGGGAACTTTTTCATTGAAGTATTTCTTTGGGGCACAGGTGGTACAAGATGAAGGTATGAACCAAGTCTCTTCAAAGGCGATTAAAGCGCTCATTAAAAAGATCGTTGAGGCTGAACCCAGTACCAAACCTATCTCAGACGGCGCTATCTCTGACCTATTGGCTAGAGAGGGTTATCAGGTCGCCAGAAGAACGGTTGCTAAGTATCGTGAGGCGCTGCGGATTCCGCCAGTGAGCCTGAGAAAATCTTGGCCCGCTAAAAAGTAAATACTGGGGAAATCTTACATGACGTGCTTTAGGCCTGTATAGATGGATACAGCGGTTGTACCTACTGCAACAATAGTGCCACCATACTCATGCACCTTCTTGAGCAAGTTGTGCAACTTTTCTGGCGAGAGCTTTTCTGGTGAGAGCGCAGTAATGATGCTACCCAAAAAAGAATTGGCTTCCAAACTTTTACGACTATGTTTGCTAGCGTAGACCATTCCACCAATGAGCATACCCGTTAAGAAACTAAAGGCAATACTGGATGAATACTCCAAGACTTCTTTCCACTCAAAAGCATTTTGGGGCAAGATAGGAGATTGATCAACAAGACTGGTCACGGCACTCATGCCAATGACGGATCCTATCGCCAATAGGACTACTCCAATAAACCAAGGTAATACCGCCCTGGCATGACCTTTGAACAGGAAGAAACCAAACGGTAGCGGCAAAATCATCGAGATGATCCGCAGATACAAAATATTGGTATCGTAAACAATCGTAATTAAAGCATGCGAGAGCAGCAAAAGTGATAATGGCACTAAGAGATAGCAAATCACATCCAACATGAGATGCCAAATTGTCCGTGGATGTCTTGCTTTGTGTTCGTACTCCTCCAGCAAAGACTCTAAGCGAGCAATCTTCTGCTCATAAGCGGCATTACTGGGAACAGCAGCCAATTGCTTTTCTAGCTCTTCAGCCTTTTCCATCAAAGGCTTGATGAGATACAAATCTCTGCTGCAGGTTTTACAAACTTTTGCTTCTTCTTGGACCTCAGAGAGGCAATAAGGACAAGGCATAAATTATTTCATCACCACCACAGTAAAGACTGAATTAGTTTCGCGCCCTTCACTATCTGAAACGCTTACACGAATAGTATGGCTTCCAGGGGGAACTTCAGCCTTTGAGAAGTCAATACCCTTATCAGAGATGGCATCACGCAATCTTGGAGTCAAATTCACGAATGGTGATTTCATATACACCACCTTCACAGAGTCCACATCAATCTTAGTATCCCCGCGAGGCACAAAAACAATGCGGAAATCGAATGGTGAGGTTGTTGCAACATCAGGTGTTGGAGAATTCACTTTAATGGTTGGGCCGCGCGAGATACCACGAGTCTGGCTACCCGAGGCAGGTAAAGCAGCCTCTTTACCGCTAATCAACGGCGCAGTTTGCGCAGACTGAGCACCCAACAATAGTGAGGTAAGTAGTAATAACTGTTTAATCATTTTCATAGGTATTCACTTGCCAATTGGACTTAATTATTTTGAACCTTGAAATAGAAGTCACCACTTAAGCTGGTGTTTTCCCAAGGTGTTTGCGCATTATTGGTCTCTTGCTGCACAGTTCTACGAACCTCTTTAAACACAATCTCTACTGGACGATTAGGCACTTCCATTGCTTTAATCAAATTGCGAGTGTAAGGGCTATTTTTACCATTACCATCCATCGCAACCTTGCCAGGCGAGGTGGAATAAGCAATGATGGTGCCGCTAGGTGCTTCCATGCCCGCTAAACCTCTGGCGCCAGAACGGTAAGCCTTTGGGAAAGGGTTGTCACGACAGGCATCCACAATCAAAATATTGACACTCTTTTTCGCAGTGCCCATCTTTTCCAGAATCGATCCTACGTCCAAGCTTTGGTCTGCGGCTTCGTCTTCATGCTGGATGTCGGCATTTACTGGAATGAAATAGTTCTTACCTTTGACCTCTACGCCGTGACCTGAGTAATACACTAGACCAACATCACTAGAGAGCAACATATCGCCAAACTGGCGAACTGCAGCTCGCATCTGTTGCAAAGTGCCATCACGTACATTGATGACGCTAAAACCGAGGCCACTCAATGTTTTAGAAAAATCATTGGCATCATTAATAGGATTACGCAAAGGATTCATCTTGTAGCCTGCGTTACCAATCACCAGAGCAATTCGTTTGCCACCTGCTGAAGGAGCAGCTGAACCTAAATTCGGCTTAGTGGAAGGATCAATAGCAGCAACGGCACCTGTTGGTGCGCTAACGGATGGGGTGGCTGGCGCCATCGAACGAGTATCTTCAGAGATGTCAGCAACCTTGACTGCTTTTTTAGCAGTTGAGTACAAAGCACGATCCCCTTTGCCATCCAAAATCCAATAAGCAAAGTAGAGGCAGCAACCTACAAAAAAGACGCCAATAATCTTCAACATATGACTATTTCCCACAAAATGAATGAGGTTATATTAGCACCAAAAACGGGTCTAGGAAATCGGTCTTAGGCCCTGTTTTTATGGTTCTGAGCCACAAAAAGGAGGTTTATTGATCCATGGGCCCCTGGAGTGTAGAAAATAGATCAAGAGGATGGCAGCAGACTGTGGTTTTCGCTCCACAAGAGGACTCTTCCCACTTACAGGCTGATCCTGTTTCTGCCGGCCTGTTTGGCTCGGTACATGGCTTGATCGCAAAGCTCGTAATACTTCCGAAGTACTAGCTGGGGGTTTAATTCAGAATCATCATGAGGGTCATAAACTGCAACTCCAATACTGATCGTGATGAAAATATCTTTACCTTCAACATTAGCACTGGGTTCTTTAGCAATATGAATTCTTAAACGGTCCGCGACTTCATAAGCACTCGCCTCATTTAGCTCAGGAAGCACGATCAAAAATTCTTCGCCGCCTACTCTTCCAAAAATATCAATCTCACGTAACTCATCTTGGCAATGCTTTACTAAATTGACTAAAACTTGATCTCCAACCTGATGGCCGTAAGTATCGTTCACGCCCTTAAAGCAATCAATATCGGCCATCAAGAAAGCAATGTGTTTTTTATTCCGAAAACTCTTTTTAATTTCGAGATCTACTCTTGCAAGGGTTTCTACCCGACTCATTGCACCAGTCAAGGAGTCAATCTTGAAAGACTGATCAAGCGCAAAATTCTTCTCCTCAAGCTCTATTAATAATTTCTTAAACTGAAACATTCCTAGTAACAAAAATATAGAGATCGGTAATGAGAGCCATGCATCAGCTAAATTAAAGCGCCCTTCTATAAACATCACCACTAGAGGCGTGACACGCCGCCCAATCATTAAGGTAAGGCCTAAACCCAAAAAACCGCATGCAAGCCTGTACAGTCGAGCGCGAAAGATGAGGTTGACGGCATAAGCAGCTGCAAGAATCTGCGCAATCAGAGAAATTGAATAGAGAACAGCAGCAAGAATCATTTCTTACGTTGCCTCAATAATTTCTTGCAAAGCATTACCTTCTTTAACTAAATCATTCGCCGCAGCAACCACTTGTGCATCAAGCTTGACTCCTGCCTCAGCATTAATCTCAAGCATAGCCGCCGTCAAGCCGCGCGCAGGTCGATAAGGTCGGTGTGTTGCAATCGCCTCAATCGTGTCAGCTACAGCCAATATTCGGGCCTCAAACAAAATCTGATCCCCTTTTAAGCCCTTTGGGTAACCACTACCATCTAAACGCTCATGATGCTGATGGACCATTTCGGCAATGGGCCATGGAAATGGAATATCTTTCAAAATTTGATAACCGGTTTCAGCATGCTCCTGAACCATTCTCATTTCTAATTCATTCAAGCTAGACGGTTTCGTCAAGATCTCTGCTGGAACAGCAACCTTGCCGATGTCATGCACCATCCCAGCCATATATAAGGCTTGCGTCAAATCGGCACCTAATTCCAGCTTTTTAGCAATCGCAATCGAAATTTGCGCAACCCGCTTTTGATGCCCCGCAGTATAGGGATCGCGCCACTCCATAGTTTTGGACATTGCCTCGATAGTTGAGCGCAAAGCTCCTGCTAAGCGCTCTTGTGTTTGCTCTTTTTCATGTATTTGAATATCGAGTTGATGTTGACGCTCAATTGCACGCAAGCCAAATCCAATCTCGTGCGCAAGACTTTCAAACAGCTTCACCTCATCAGGGCCAAACACATTCGGAATTTTTGAGTAGACTAATAAGCAACCAAATGGATGGGCTTCACCATCAGGTATGGGACAGGCCACAGAGGATCTAATTCCGTATTTTCTGGCTAGTGCAGTCCAGGGTAAAAAATCAATATCTCGCTCTGTATCTTCAAGCACAATTGATCGTGCTGAGCGTATGCATTTTCCAGCAGGCCCTAATCCTGAGGGATTTTGATCAGACCAAGTCAGTGAAACCTCATGCATATAAGCAATTGCAGAACCAGCACCTCCTTGAAGACTTACTGTTTTTAGATCGTCATCCTCAGCTTTACCAACCCAAGCCAACACATAAGGACTTTGTGAGGTTATAGCAGCGCAGACCTCCTGAATCAATAAATCAGTAGAGTCAGCCCTTGCTAGTGCCGCCGCCGCCTCAGATAAAGCGGAGAGCGCCCAATTTCGCTTCTCTAGCTCAAGTAGAACACCAGAATCAATAGGGTCGACCGAGACAGGCTTTTTAGTGGTCATTCCATGATTATGAATCTAATCATTGTTAATAAAAGAATTTATTAACAATATTTATCAATATTTACCTACATTTATAGCAATACCCCCTTGCTAATTGATCTAAAGCAAAGGATCATCAAGAAATAAACACTGGGTAGAGCATGAAAGAAGATATTGATAAGATTTACGCAAAGATAGTTGGCCTCGAAAGCGAAGTCCAAAACTTGCGCCAGGGCTATATATTAGTGAATAAGCGCTATACCGAAGCAATTGCGGGCTTAAAGTCACTTACTGCTAGCGCCTTAGAAGCAGCTAAACGTGCAGCAGTTGCTGCAGAAAAAGCACTTCTATCTACACGTAACTCCGCTAAAGCCGCCAAACTTGCCGCATCAGAAGCAGTGGTCGATGCAGCAGAAGCTGCTGCAGAAGCGGCAGCTGAAGCAGCGGCAGCCTCCATTGAAGCGGCTGCTGCGGCATCGGCAGCGGCAGCGGCGGCGGCAGCAGCAGTAGCACATCAGGCTGAAGAATCTTCAATCAAAGCTTCAGCAGAGGCAGCAGAGGCAACAAAACGAGCGGCTGAAGCAGCGGCAGAAGCGGTACGCATGTCTAATGCAGCCGCTGAGTCTGCCCGGAGCGCCAGAAAAAATAGCAAATGACGGTAATTGAGTTTGGTGTTACCAAGGACTAAAACGGAAAGATAAGCTCTTCCATTACGTAGCGATAGAAATAATTAGGCCCCAGAAAGCCAGCAGACTTTCCATACCCCGCACGTGTTTTGAAATAATAGTCATTTGATGCTACAGGGCTCGTTGCCGCCAATTCATATAGCTGAGTCGTTGTACTCGGATCCTGGCTTACCTTCTGTCGTCCTATTCCAGCTGTACCGCTCAGCATCCAACCAGAAATACGTTTACGCGCACCGAAAGCGACCATAGTTTCCGTATAGTGATCTGGATTGAAGTAATTATTTGGCACATTGGTATTGGTATCACGATATTGGCGATAGCGTAACTGTGCGGTCAAACCATAATCTGGCACTAAGTCATAAATCAGCTTAGCCCGAACCATGGGGCGTGTATTGGTGTCTGAGAAATACATATTGCCCGCCATCACAATAGCGGTGACACGCTCAAGAACTTGCTGCTCAACACTCGCGGCACCTAGGGTGTAATAAATCCCATTATTCAGTGAGTTCTGTGTTTCGACACGATCGCGATTGAGTATTAGCTCTGCTTTTGTAGAGTCTGTTACCCGAAAGCCATAGTTACTATCGGTGGTTATGAGCTTATGACCATTCTCTAAGTTATATCCCATATTGAGGCTATAACCAAGCCCGGTACGAGGATTAATCGACTTGGTTAGCAAGGTATACACCTCTGCCGAAGAATCCCAACCGCTTTGGGTAAAGTAATTATGCTGATAACTAATGCCTGTATATTTTTCACCATGCTCATAGAGCGGCAGATACCCAGCGTTATATTTATAGGTAGAAAAGTTTTCGCTATCGGAGGCAATATAGACATTAGGTACTGATATTGCCTGTTTTGATGGGGCCTCTTCTTCGCTATGAGCTATCGTGCTGACAGCGCTCATTGCCATTAATAGTACAGAGACTTTTAAAGTCATGTTCACTTGGTGCCCCAGGTTTTACGGAGGTTGAATACCTCAGAGAAATATCCATAAACACAGGCAGGTTGAAGCACTAAACCATAGGCAAAAACATAAAAAATAAAGCCCAGAATATTTGCTCTAATCTTCAAATGCTCTGCTTCAAACATTGCCTTACCTTTTAAGTACATCTGCCAGTTCAATAAAAATGCCATCGGCAAAAGGGATAAGGTCATTGGTCCAACGATCCAGTAAATTCCGAAAAAAGCTAGCAGGATTCCGGGGAGAAAACCAAAGGTAAAAGCAATATCCATCAGAGGAAACATCGTGTTCCACCAGACGTACAGTGTAGAGAACCTAGGCTGAAATAGAATGAAAGGATTTTCCTTAAAGGCTTCAATAAGACCCCTGGACCAGCGCTGGCGCTGACGGATAAATCTTTTAAGGGTATTTGGGCAGTCAGTAAATGCCAAAGCATTTTCGGCATGCCCAACCCGATAACCTTTGGACAAAATTTTCCAGGTGAGCACAATATCCTCACCCACCATCTCAGGCCAGCCGCCTAACTCATTTAAAGTTTTGCGTTCATACAAGGAAAAAGCACCCTGCGCGACCATCGTCCCCTGAAACAAGGACTGAATACGCTTAATGGTGGCAATTCCGAGAAAATAATCCCACTCTTGGGCCTTCGTAATCCAATTTTCTCGGGAATTACGGATCAAAATTTCACCAGCCACAGCCTTAGTATTAATAGGATCAGATAAATATCGCCCAACCAGATGACGAATGCCATCTTTCAAGACATAACTATCAGCATCAATCGTGATCACGATCTCTGTTCTGCATTCCTTCAGGCCATGATTGAGAGCTGCGGCTTTACCACCATTTCGCTGTAAATCAATCAATTCCAGATTGATCTTGCCACCTAAATTGATGAGCTCTAAATTCGCATGCTCTGTTAACAGGATTTTGACAGAATCGACTGTTTTATCACTGGAGCCATCATTAATCACAATGATGCGGATATGCTCTGGATAATCCTGTAGAAAAATCCCTGACAGCGTAGAGGCGATAGATTTTTCTTCGTTATAAGCAGCAATCAACACCGTAACCGGTGGATATTTTTGCCCCTCAATAACCTTTGGTCGCTTGTCTAGCAATAGAGCCATTGCCACAAAGGCATTCATAAAACCAGGAATAATAGCAATGAACGTGATGATGAAATAGGCAAGATAAATACCTACTTCATGACTTAAATCTTCATACCAAGGCTGGGAATACCAAAAGGACATTCCCATCCATGTCAGAGAAAAAATGAGCGCTGTATAAAACTTAACTTTTACTGAGAAATACAAAATAGCATTTATTTTAGATATTAATAATTCAGGATACTTTAGTTAAAGATAAAAATATTAATTTATCGAAAATATATATTTTTTATAAATATTTTGACAATAAAAAAGCTCCGTCATAGAAATCGGGAGCTTTTGCTTACATGAATTTGGTGGGGCGAACGACGGGGCTCGAACCCGCGACAACCAGAATCACAATCTGGGACTCTACCAACTGAGCTACGTCCGCCGTTGTAGAAGGAAAGATTATAGCCTTTTTGATCTAAATCCTGCCAGAAGTTAGCGGCTGAACCCCCTCAGTTAAGGGGTTTCGTACTCAAAAGCAGCCCAATCTCCAAGGCATAGACTGGCATCGAGGAAAAAGTCGACTATGGCTGTTTTGCTTTGAACTTTAGCTAGGGCATGGTGATCTGACAGGCGCTGGCGCCAATATCGGGACCCTGCTCTGCCATGCGCCAATCCGAGAATATGCCTTGTAAATGCGCCTATATAAAACGACTTATCTTTGGCTCTGCACTCATCGAACCAATGCTGCACTTGTGTCACTAGCGCGATTTGAATTCTGTGCCATTCAGTTTCACTAAAGAGGTAGCCTGCTGCATCACCATTGGTATTGAT
Source organism: Betaproteobacteria bacterium (assembly GCA_947453825.1). Lineage (GTDB taxonomy): Bacteria > Pseudomonadota > Gammaproteobacteria > Burkholderiales > Burkholderiaceae > Polynucleobacter. The sequence continues at coordinate 726 of CANGHN010000032.1, read as the reverse complement.
TAAATCATCCCAACCCAAAAGCATCGCTGGAAAGTGATAAGCCGCCCTACCCACCATGAAGCCATCAAAGTCATTCCAATGGCCTGCAATTTGTTCATTCGTTTCTAGACCGCCATTGAGCAAGACTTTGAGATTCGGAAAGTGTTTTTGTGCATCTAGTCTAAGTTTGGCAGCGACTTCATAATGCAGTGGTGGTTTACTGCGATTCTCTTTTGGCGAGAGCCCCTTGAGTACTGCATTACGGGCATGAATCGTCACCTGGCTTGCACCGGCATCAGCAACAGCCAGAATGAAGTTGAGCGCAAATTGATAATCAGCTTCTGAAGATGCGGCATCCATGGAGTCTAAGCCTAAGCGATGCTTTACTGAGATCGGAATATCGACTGCACTCTTCATTGCTTTGACACACTCAGCGACTAAATCGGGCTCTGCCATCAGGCAGGCCCCAAAGGCGCCGCGCTGAACCCGTTCTGAAGGGCAGCCACAATTGAGATCAATCTCATCGTAACCCCACTGCTGAGCGAGCACTGCTGCTTTTGCTAAATCATTGGGTTCTGAACCACCTAATTGCAGAACTACCGTATGTTGATCTTGTGAATAATCTAAATGACGCGGTACATCGCCATGCATTAATGCGCCAGTTGTCACCATCTCGGTATAAAGCACTGCCTCTTTAGTCAGCGTGCGATGAAAAGAGCGGCAATGACGATCCGTCCACTCCATCAT
>CANGHN010000031.1 GCA_947453825.1 Betaproteobacteria bacterium | reverse complement strand
GGGTAAGGTAGAACAAAGCATAGAACTGGCCTGTGTACCAAACCACTGCCTGACCTGCAACCAGACCAAACAATGCGAGGATAACAATCTTCAAGTTCTTCCATTGACCAAATGACTCTGACAAAGGTGCTTTAGATAATTTGCCATCTTCTTTCATTTTCTTGAAGGCTGGAGATTCGTTCATCGATAAACGGATATAAACGGAAACAGCCAACAAAGCGATAGAGGCGATGAAAGGAACACGCCAGCCCCAAACATCAAAGTCTGGTCCAGTAAATTCACGTGTAAACAAAATCACGAGCAAGGAGAGGAACAAGCCAAGAGTAGCTGTTGTCTGAATCCAAGAGGTGTATGCACCACGCTTACCGTGAGGGGCATGTTCAGCAACATAAGTAGCAGCGCCGCCATACTCACCACCCAATGCCAAACCTTGAAGCATACGCAAGGCAATCAAGAGTACAGGTGCAGCTACTCCGATGGTTGCATAGTTTGGAAGAATACCGACGATGAAGGTTGATCCACCCATTAAGACGATAGTGACCAAGAAGGTATATTTACGTCCAATCATATCGCCCAAGCGACCGAACACCAATGCGCCAAATGGACGCACGATGAAACCAGCAGCAAAAGCTAACAAAGCGAAAATGAAGGCAGAGCCAGCATCTAAGCCTGAGAAGAACTGCTTGGCGATAACGGCAGCCAAAGAACCGTAAAGATAAAAGTCGTACCACTCAAAAACCGTACCTAATGAGGAAGCAAAAATAACTTTGCGCTCTTCAGCGGTCATTGGGGCTGCTTTGGTTGATGTTGACATCAGTAGCTCCTAACTATTTAAAGTAATAAATAACAACTGGTCGATTATCCTTAAAAAAACCTAAAGAAATCCACCACTTAGGGTAACTACTCATTAAATTGGGCGGGGGTATTCCCGAGAACTGTGTATTTGATGCATTGCACTTAATCCATGATGTCTTCATGGATTTGCACTATTTCATAGCAAGACGCCCAAGCAAGGTGCATATTCATTTAACCAAGTGCAAGACCCTAAATTGATTTACTTGTACTTCGTTTTAATAGTCGTTGAAGTTAATAGATGGGCATTGTTATCAATGCCGCCAAATACATATTCAATAAGGAGCGATTTAAATGAAAAGACGTGACTTTTTAGGTAAGACCGCAATTGGCGCTGCTGCTGGTGTATTGGCTGCACCAGCCATTGCGCAATCGATGCCTGAGGTGAAGTGGCGCTGTGCCTCTAGCTTTCCAAAAAGCTTAGACACTATTTATGGTGGCGGAGAATATATTTCTAAACGTGTGGCGGCCTTAACTGATGGCAAATTCCAAATTCGTATTTTTGGAGCAGGCGAGATTGTTCCAGCCTTTGGCACCGTTGATGCAGTTCAACAAGGAACTGTAGAGTGCACGCACACTGCCGGTTACTACTTTGTCGGCAAAAATAAAACATTCGCATTTGATACCACCGTTCCCTTTGGTATGAATCAGCGCCAACAGAATGCATGGATGTATTGGGGCGGTGGCCTTAAGCTACAACGTGAATTCTTGCGTGACTACAACATTGTCTCTTTCCCAGCAGGTAATACTGGAACCCAAATGGGTGGTTGGTTTAAGAAGCCTGTTAAAACTGTTGCTGATCTCAAAGGCCTCAAGATGCGCATCGCTGGTCTTGGTGGTGAAGTCATGTCAAGACTGGGTGCTATCCCACAGCAGATTGCTGGCGGTGATATTTACCCCGCTCTTGAAAAAGGGGTAATTGATGCTGCTGAGTGGGTTGGACCTTACGATGATGAAAAGTTAGGCTTCTACAAAATTGCGCCTTACTACTACTACCCAGGCTGGTGGGAAGCTTGCTCGATGTATTCCATGTACGTCAATATTAAGGAATGGGAAAAGCTTCCGAAGCAATATCAAGAAGCTTTCATATCCGCTTGCGCAGAATGCAATATCGACATGATGGCAGAGTACGACTACAAAAACCCAATCGCTTTGCAAAGCTTAATTAAGAATGGCGTCAAGTTGCAGTCTTATTCCACAGATATTATGAAAGCAGCCTCTGCTGCCGCTTTTGATATGTACGAAGAAGAAGCATCCAAGAACCCATCGTTTAAAAAGATTTATGAGCCATGGAAAAAATTCCGCAATGATCAAATGTTGTGGAACAAGGTTGCTGAGCAAACTCTCATGAGCTTCATGTTGACTAATCCAGTCAAATAAAAATTCTACTGAGAGTCTGATATGCCAAAACAATTTTTAGTTTTTGCAAGTTTCGTTGATCGTTTAAATGACCGTTTTGGTGTATTAGCAAGTTGGATGGTTCTTATTGCCGTACTGGTCAGCACTGCAAATGCGCTGATTCGGTACGGCTTTAACATCAGCTCGAATGGTTGGTTAGAGGCTCAATGGTATTTATTCGCCGGCATGGTGATGTTTGGCGCTGCTACCACCTTCCGCCTTAATGAGCACGTGCGGGTCGACGTACTCTATGCCCTTTATCCCAATCGAGTTCGTCTCTGGTTAGACTTTTGGGGTGGAATCGTATTTTTCTTGCCAATGACCATCATTATTGGTTATTACTCCTGGGAATTTTTTATCACCTCAATTATTCAAAGTGAGACTTCGAGTAATCCAGGTGGCTTGATTCGTTGGCCAGTCCGCGGCGTTATTACTTTAGGATTCTTGCTTCTCACTTTGCAAGGTATCTCTGAAGTCATTAAACGTTATGCCGCCATTACCGGCATGATTGAAATTGATCCTAAATACGAAAGACCTCTCCAATGATTAGCCATGATTTGATGGCTCCCATCATGTTTGGGGGCTTGATTGTATTTTTACTCATCGGATATCCAGCAGCATTTTCCTTAGGGGCAGTTGGCTTATTCTTTTCTTTTATCGGTATTGAGCTGGGTTTTTTCCAGCCCACCTTTTTGCAAGCATTGCCAGATCGTGTATTTGGCATTCTGTCTAATGATCTCTTATTATCGATTCCCTTCTTCACCTTTATGGGTGCCATTCTGGAGAAGTGCGGCTTAGCAGAAGACATGCTCGAAGGCCTGGGACAACTGTTTGGTCCCATCCGCGGCGGCCTCGCTTATGCAGTGATCATCGTTGGTGCCATTTTGGGAGCAATCACCGGAACTGTTGCAGCTTCTGTGATCGCAATGGGCTTGATCTCGCTTCCCATCATGTTGCGCTATGGCTATAACCCGCGTGTTGCAACCGGCGTGATTGCTGCATCGGGAACGATTACCCAGTTGATTCCACCATCACTCGTCTTAATTGTATTGGCAGACCAATTAGGTAAATCGGTTGGTGATATGTACGCTGGTGCGATTGGCCCATCCATTATTCAAGTCGTACTGTTCTGCTTATTTATTTTCTTCTTATCGATTTTTAGACCTCAAGATGTGCCTGCACTACCACCAGAAGCACGGCCCAAAATTGACTGGAAATTATTTAAAAAAATTCTTTGGGGAATTGTTCCTTCGATTGCTCTCATCTTCTTAGTGCTCGGCACTATTTTAATGGGGCTTGCAACACCCACTGAAGGTGGTGCAATGGGTTCTGTTGGAGCGTTGGTTCTTGCGGCCATGAACAAGCGCCTAGAAAAGACTTTGGTCTGGGAAGCAATGACCTCCACGATGCGCATCAACGCCATGGTGATTTTCATTCTGATTGGATCTACCGTATTTGGCCTAGCTTTCCGTGGCGTTGATGGTGATCTTTGGATTGAGCATCTCTTGTCAGGTCTTCCAGGTGGCCAAGTGGGCTTCTTGATTGTGGTGAACTTATTTGTTTTCTTCTTAGCCTTCTTCTTAGATTATTTTGAAATCGCCTTCATCATCATTCCTTTATTAGCTCCAGTCGCAGACAAACTCGGCATTGATTTGATTTGGTTTGGAGTGCTGCTCGGTGCCAATATGCAAACTTCATTTATGCATCCGCCATTTGGATTTGCCTTGTTTTATCTGCGCGGTGTTGCGCCCAAGTCGCTTAAAAGTTCCGATATTTACTATGGTGCACTGCCTTGGGTAGGTCTACAACTGATTCTGGTTGCAATCATTATTTTTGTCCCAGAAACCGTTACCTACTTTATTGATAAGCCTGCAGTCGCCATAGACGTCAATGCACCCTCCATTGATCCCTTAGAAGGTGTAGAGCAAAATGAAACCTCTGTAGACTCTAGTTCTGAGATCGAACGTCAATTGCGAGAAAATAAATAATTATTCGAGCAGAACATCAAAATAGAGGGATTTTGCAATGCAAGCAAAGTGGGGTATTCGGGGGATGGCGGTTGCGCCGCACTCCCTCGCTTCAGAATCAGCCTTAGCAGTTTTACGCGAAGGTGGTAATGCATTAGAAGCAATGGTGGCTGCAGCTGCAACCATTGCTGTCGTTTATCCCCACATGAACTCCATTGGCGGCGACTCCTTTTGGGTCATTCATTCACCAGGCAAAGCAATGGGCGGCATCGATGCCTGTGGCGCAGCAGCTGGTTTAGCAAGCAAGCAATGGTATGCAGAGCGTGGTATCACTAAAGCCATTCCCTTTCGTGGACCCGTTGCAGCAAACACCGTAGCAGGAACCATCTCGGGCTGGGGAGCAGCTCATGAACTCTCTAAGCGGGGTCTAGGTGGAAAGATTCCTTTATCTCGCTTACTAGCAGATGCTATTCATTACGCCGAGTCAGGCGTGCCTGTTACCTATAGTCAGTCGAGCTTGACTGCAAAAAAACGGGAAGAGCTTAGCCCCATCCCTGGATTTGCTAAAACTTTTTTAGTCAATGGCAAAGCTCCTGCAGTTGGCAGTATCTTTAAGCAAGAACGTCTTGCAAAGACCTTGCGCCAGATTGCCAGCAAAGGCACCGACGATTTTTATCGCGGCGATCTTGCTCAGGTATTAGCAAAAGAACTCACTGACCTTGGTAGCCCATTACGCTTAAGCGATCTAGAGCGTCATCATGCAAAGCTGATAGACCCATTGCAACTCAAGCACAGCCAGGGCAATGTTTACAACATGGTGCCACCTACTCAAGGTGTAGTGTCATTGATGATCATCGGCATCTTGGATCAACTCAACCTAAAACGCTTTAAGGTCGATAGCACTGAATATGTTCATCACTGTGTAGAAGCTACGAAGCAAGCATTTAAGATTCGTGATCAGTTTGTTACCGACCCTGCGTACATGACAAAGCATGCTCAGTCATTCTTGTCGCCAGCGTTCTTAAAAAAACTCGCTAAAAATATTAATCCTAAGAAAGCTTTGCCATGGGGACAAGGTAAAGGGCCGGCCGATACGATCTGGATGGGCGTCATTGATGGCGATGGTAATTGCGTATCTTTTATTCAAAGCATCTATCACGAGTTTGGCGCGGGTATCGTACTTCCAAAATCGGGGGTTAACTGGCAGAACCGGGGTTGCAGCTTCTCCTTGGATTCAAAGACCCTCAATCATCTTGAGCCTTATCGCAAACCATTTCACACACTCAATCCTGCCATGGCTTTATTTAAAGATGGAAGATCCATGGTGTACGGAACCATGGGAGGCGATGGCCAACCACAAACACAGTGTGCAGTCTTTACTCGTACTGCCACTTACGGCCTCGATCCACAGGATGCTATTAGTCGTCCACGCTGGTTGCTCGGCCGTACTTGGGGTCAAACTAGCGATAGCCTAAAACTAGAATCCCGCTTTAGTCCATGGGTTGCAAAGGAGTTGCACGCGATGGGTCACGATATCGAAATGTTAGATGCTTTTGATGAAACAGTTGGTCATGCTGGCTGCATCATTCGCGATCCATCCGGTATCTTGCGTGGCGGCTGGGATCCTCGCAGTGACGGTGCCGTTAGCGCGTTTTAGTAATGAATGGTTTGGGGACGCGCAGATCCCAATAAATAGCAGCTGCGCGTAAACCAAAAATGCCTAGCATGCAGACTACTGAACCTTCTAAAGCATATTGGGGCAAAAAGTTCAGCACCAGTACATAAGCACAACACCCCACCGTTACCGGAATTGCATATAGCTCATGCGACATGATGAGCGTTTTTCTACCAGCCAATACATCTCGAATTAAACCACCGCCGATCGCAGTGATCACTCCAAGAATCACTGGGGCAGCAGGCAAACCAAAGTCCATTGCCCAAGCTTTATCAGCACCCTGAATTCCAAAAAGGGCAGCACCAAATCCATCGATATACAACATCCAACGATAAATTTGCGGTTGTGTAAAAAAGGATTCAGCAGCAAAAGTCAGAATACTTGCGCCTAAAGCAAGCCAAACATAAATTTGATTCTCAGACCAAAAAATAGGGGCCTCTAAAATAATATCTCTGATAGTGCCGCCGCCGATCGCAGTAATTAAACCTAGTACTAAGACTCCAAATAAATCGACACCACGATCTGCAATTGCTAAAACTCCAGTCACAGCAAATGCCATGGTTGCAATTACACCAATCCAAAATTGAGTTTGTTCCATAACAATTAGTCTAAAGCACTTTAGAAGACTTCCCGTCAGAATGGGAAGTCCTTAATATACTGATGACAATCTGTCTAAAAAGGCCATGATGAACACCAAACCTAAACTCTATAGCTATTGGCGTAGCTCTGCAGCCTTTCGTGTGCGCATTGCTCTGAATCTCAAAGGCATGGATTATGAAGTGATTCCAGTGCATCTCACGAAAGATGGCGGCGCTCAAATGAGCGAGTCTTATACCAATCAGAATCCGAATCGACTTGTACCTTTATTTGATGATGGCAAGCACCGCATTCATCAATCACTAGCCATCATTGAATATCTTGATGAGCTCCAGGCTGAACCACCACTTCTACCTACAGCAGCAATCGATCGTGCTTGGGTGCGCTCGATTGCAATGGACATTACGAGCGATATTCATCCCATCAACAACTTACGGGTACTGCGTTACCTCGTCAAAGAACTTGGAGCAAGCAACGATAGTAAGGATGCTTGGTACCAGCACTGGGTCAAAGTAGGTTTAGCTAGTCTAGAAAAACAACTTGGCGCTGATGCCCGAGTGGGGCGCTTTGCATTTGGGAACCAAGTAGGCCTAGTAGAGATTTGCTTAGTACCACAACTGTTTAATGCCCTTAGTGCCAAAGTCGATGTAAGCCCCTACCCTACACTCATGAGAATCTTTGATGCGTGCATGCAACTACCGGCTTTCATGAATGCTTCATGGGAAAAACAAGTTGATGCAGAGGGATCAAACCCCATTGCTCCACCACAAAAATAATGACAAGGTAAGCAAAGAGCCTACGGTAGTCATTAATACCACGCGAGAGATCACGCTACCGTCCACCTTGTAATACTGAGCCAACATAAACGGCCCAGTACCTGTTGGCAAGGCACTCAAAATCACGATGGCGCTAAGCCATAAATTAGGCAAATCCATAATGGGGCCTGCAATCACCCAAGCAATCGCTGGCTGAATCATCAATTTTGCAAAACTAATACCCCAGGCTTGACTTGGGGCGGCTTCACTTTTTTGCATCAGGAATAAGCCAATGGAAACCAAAGCGCATGGCGTTGCCGCTGCAGCCAAAAAGGAAATCACTTGCGCCAGAGGGTCATATATATGTAAATCACTTGCAGACCAAAGTAAACCTGCAACTGGCGCCACTAACAGAGGATTTGTGCATAGCGACTTTATTACGCTCAAAATAATTTCATGGGATTTTTTGTGAGATAGCATCCCAATCTCAATAAATACTGTTGCTAAGGCAAACATTCCAAAGACAATAAAAGTTGAAATGATGGCTGGTGCAATGCCATCTTGCCCAAGCGCTAGAGCGCACAGAGGAATGCCCATGTATCCCGTATTTGAATACGATGCACTTAAACCATTAAAACTGGCGGCCGCCAAGTCACAATTTCGAAACCAGCTAAGCAAGAGCACAAATATAAATACGATTAAGCAGCTTAATAAGAAGGCTGTAATAAATGCAGGTTGCCAAAGTGTTTTCCAACCACTATTGGCTGCAAAGTTAAAAAGCTGCGCTGGCAAAGCCAACCAAACTACAAAACGATTGAGTTCAGTAGAAGCGCTAGCTCCTAACTTGCCCGAACGACCGCAGACATATCCGATGAGGATTAGTGCAAATACTGGGAAGACAACATTAAATACGTAGAACACTGATCAAGCGATTCTGATTAAGAGATCTTTTTGAGCGTCTTGATGTAACGCTGTGCATTACTGACATAACGCCCAGAGATATCTTCTATCCCGGCCATCTGTTCTGGACTTAAAGTCTTCACTGCTTTAGCGGGCGAGCCGATGATCATCGATCCATCTGGAAACTCTTTTCCTTCGGTAACTAATGCGCCAGCGCCCACTAAGCAATGTTTTCCAATCTTGGCACCGTTCAACACCACTGCGCCAATTCCAATTAAGCTGCCGTCACCAATCTGACAACCATGCAACATCACTTGATGCCCAATGGTGACATTCTGACCAATAATGAGTTCGTAACCTGGATCTGTATGCAGTACAGATGCATCTTGCACATTACTACCCTGGCCAATTTGAATCAAATCGTTATCGCCACGGATAACGACCTTTGGCCAGATACTCACGTTTTTGTGGAGCTCTACTCTGCCGATCACTTCTGCGCTGTCAGCAACCCAAGCACCCTCAGATAACTGAGGGGCAATTCCGTCTAGTTCATAAATAGCCATGACTCATTATAGGTATGAATCAGGCTATCCATATAGTCTACAAACTACCAGTTTGATTCGCGATCTGGGCTAGAAGAAATCCGGTGCACACTTAAATCGGCGCCTTCGTATTCTTCTTCTTGGGACATCCGAATGCCAAGCATGACTTTGAGAGCCCCATAAACAATAAAGCCGCCGACTAAGGCAATGCCTACACCAATGGCGCTACCAATCAGTTGGCCAGTAAAGGTGATGCCGCCAATTCCGCCAAGTGCCTTAGTACCAAAAATGCCGGCAGCTATACCGCCCCAGAGTCCGCACAATCCATGCAGTGGCCAAACACCGAGAACGTCGTCAATCTTCCAGCGGTTCTGCACCAAGGTAAACATGTAAACAAATAGTGCTCCCGCTACTAAGCCAACAAACAAGGCGCCAACAGGATGCATTAAATCTGAGCCAGCACAAACCGCAACCAAACCAGCAAGCGGGCCGTTATAAGCAAAGCCAGGATCATTACGCCCCACAATCCATGCCGCCAATGTGCCACCTACCATCGCCATTAATGAATTCAGTGCTACTAGGCCACTGATTTTGTCGATCGTTTGTGCACTCATGACGTTAAAGCCAAACCAACCTACAGCTAAGATCCATGCACCCAATGCCAAGAATGGAATACTCGAAGGCGGGTGAGCAGAAATCTGACCATCCTTGGTATAGCGGCCACGACGCGCGCCTAGCAAAATCACTGCCGGCAAGGCAATCCAACCTCCCACCGCGTGCACAACGATTGATCCTGCAAAATCATGAAACTCTTCACCGGTAAGGCCCTTAATCCACGCCTGAATTCCGTAATGCTGATTCCAGGCAATGCCTTCGAAAAATGGATATACAAAACCCACCAGCACAAAAGTTGCAATTAATTGTGGATTAAATTTGGCGCGCTCAGCAATGCCCCCAGAAACAATTGCCGGAATTGCAGCAGCAAAAGTCAGCAAGAAGAAAAACTTTACTAACTCATAGCCATTCTTTTCCGCTAGCAATTCTGCGCCGGAGAAAAAGTTCACCCCATAAGCAATGCTGTAGCCAATAAAGAAATAGGCAATTGTTGATACCGCAAAGTCCACCAAGATTTTGACTAATGCGTTCACTTGGTTTTTCTTGCGAACCGTTCCTAGTTCAAGGAAGGCAAAGCCTGCATGCATTGCCAGCACCATAATGGCGCCCAGCAAAATAAATAAAGCATCACTACCTGTCTTTAAGATTTCCATGAAATTTCCCCTCTTATTTTTTGCATCATTATGGGGACAATAAAATCCCAATTCAGTGCAAAATGCACACAATTGGTGCAGTAAATGGCTTATTTTATGGTTTATGATGATTCCACATACACCTAAGGGAGAACCCATGAAGAAAGTCCTCGTTATTTTCGCTACTTTGGCTGCATTTTCAGGCCTAGCCCAGGCTCAAGAAACCATCAAAGTGTTGAGCACCCAAGAGCTTGCAAACACTTGCAAATATCCAGCAAGTGCCGAATCTAAAAGCTTTTGTATTGGCTTTACCACTGCTGTCTATGAGACCTATTTAGCAACCCGCCATCCACAACGTGCCAAGCCATTTATTTGCGTGAAGCAACCGGCTCCAGCACGCGATGAAGTTATTGCTGATTTTGTAAAGTTCGCACAAGCAAATCAACAGGTCGCTGAGAAACCAGCTGCAGGTGTTTTCTTAGGCTTTATGGCGACACGCTTTCCTTGTGCAAGAAAATAATCTGCGCAAATAGCCCATTCGAAATTTATTTAAAGGATCAGTTGATATGAAAAAAATTATCGCGATTACAGCAGCAACTTTAGCGCTTGCCGCTTGCTCCAATATGAGTAATACCGAACAACGTACTCTTTCAGGCGCAAGTATCGGCGCTGCAGCGGGCGCTGTTGGTACCGCCATTTTCCACGGCAATCCAATTTGGGGCGCAGTTGGTGGCGCAGCAGTTGGAGCTGCATCAGGCTATGTATACGATGCTTACAAGAAAGAACAGGCTTCTGAGTATAACTCTGGCTACAAAGCTGGCAAGACTAATCAACCAGCCAAAGCGCCTAACTAAGGCTGACTTAGCCCGTCACTGGGCAACAAACAACCCAGCCGGTCTTAATTGATCAGCTGGGTTTTTATTTGGATCTGTCCAGCTAATGCCTTGTGAATTGGGCACTTATTAGCAATCTCCAGAAGGCGCTCTTTTTCTTCAGTACTTAAATTACCAATGAGCTCAATCTCACGCGAGAACTTTTCGATATCGTCAGTGCGCTCAATATCTACCGTCACAATCGCGTTTTCCAAATTCATCGATTTACGACCTGCGTACATCTTTAAAGTCATAGATGTACAAGCAGCCAAAGCAGCTCCTAAATATTCATGGGGACTAGGTCCGGTTCCCTCGCCACCCTTAGAGACCTCTGCATCAGATACAAAATGCAAATCACCTGTACTGAGTTTTTGCTGCAGGGGGCCTGCGCCGAACTGTGACACTACTTTTCTCATCATGACCTCTAATCAATAAATTAAACTGCGCTGAATAATCTCATCTCATTTAAACAGAATGGGGTTTGCTTATTTTTTCCACCGTGGGCAACTGAGCTTTCTTCCAGGCAGTAAAACCGCCCTCTAAATGACACACCTGAGGCACACCCATTTTCTGCAAAGTATCGGTTGCCAAAGCAGATCGCCATGCTGAAGCGCAATAAAGCACTAATTTTTTACCTTCACCAAAAATAGGCTTGTAGTAAGGGCTCTCGGGATCAACCCAAAATTCAAGCATTCCTCGCGGAGCGTGAAAAGCATTTGGGATCATCCCTTCACGCTCTAATTCACGGACATCACGAATATCTATAAATACGGTATCAGGATCATCCAATAATTCCTTCGCCTGCACTAATGGAACTGTCTCAATTTGCGCTAAAGCGCTAGCAATCAACTCTTGATGTCCAATCTTTAATTTCACCAAAATCTCCCAAAGTAACAATGCCTTATTACATTGAATCACCTGCTACCATTCTGCTATGAACTTTACCCCTACTGAACTACTTGCAAGCGTTATTTTTAGTATTGCGGTTTTGCACACTTTTTGTACAGGTTATTTTGAATCCCTTGCCAAGCAATCCAAACGGCATGCGGGCTTATGGCACCTACTTGGCGAAGTGGAGATTGTCTTTGGTTTTTGGGCCGCTATTCTGATTATTTTCATGTCCTTAATAGATGATTTGAATACTGCCAAGGCATTCTTGGATCAACGAAACTTTACAGAACCGCTATTTGTATTTGCCATCATGATTGTGGCAGGCAGTAAACCTATTTTGTATGTTGCAAAGCAAATTTTGCATGTACTTGCTAATGTTTTGCAATCACTACTCCGTGTACGCTGTGCGCCAGTACTCTATTTTCTGACGCTAGGCATTACTCCTCTGCTAGGTTCCGTCATTACTGAGCCAGCAGCAATGACCTTATCCGCCTTCTTGTTGCGCGATTTAGTGTATCGCCATCAATGTTCTAAAGCCTTGTTATTTGGAACTTTAGGCGTACTCTTTGTCAATATTTCGATCGGTGGAACGCTCACCAATTTTGCTGCCCCTCCTGTACTAATGGTTGCCTCTACCTGGGGCTGGAGTTCAGCTTTTATGTTTGCTAACTTTGGTATTGAATCGTGTATTGCGATCTTCATCAATGCACTAGGTGCAACATTACTCTTTCATCGCCAACTCATTGAGCCGAGCACTACCCAAAAAGAGCCCAAGATTCCATTGGCGGTCATCTTCATGCACTTGCTATTTCTTTTAGGTGTTGTGGTCTTTGCGCACGACCCAGTGTTATTTATGTGGCTACTCCTATTCTTTATTGGCTACACCACAGCTTATCCAAAACATCAAAGCCCCTTAATTTTGAAAGAGGCGCTTCTAGTGGGCTTCTTCTTAGGTGGCTTAGTTGTTTTAGGCGCACTGCAAGGTTGGTGGTTGCAGCCCATTCTTGAAATGATGAGTCCAACTGCCGTCTTTTATGGCAGCCTTGCACTCACTGCTGTGACTGATAATGCTGCGCTCACGTATTTAGGCTCGCTGGTAAGCGGAACTTCTCTAGACTTCAAATTGGCCTTGGTGGGTGGCGCTGTTGCAGGAGGAGGATTAACGGTGATCGCTAATGCACCCAATCCAGCCGGTATTGCCATTTTGCGTCCACACTTCCCCAATGGTGCGGTATCTGCGTTTTACCTGCTGATTGCAGCACTACCGCCCACATTTGTGGCGATTCTGGCGTATCGACTCATCTAAGACGACAAGAACGCGTATCGCAGTAAAATCTGAGCTTCGCCCCCAGTTATAAACCTGAGAACGGCATATGAAAAAGCTCTATATCAAAACCTTTGGCTGTCAAATGAACGAGTACGACTCGGGCAAGATGGCCGACCTCTTACATGCCGATGAAGGCATGGTCATGACAGATACCCCAGAAGATGCTGACGTAGTACTTCTCAATACCTGCTCTATTCGTGAAAAAGCGGAAGATAAAGTGTTCTCCGATTTGGGACGCTTACGCGAGCTCAAGAAAAGTAAGCCTGACTTACTCATCGGCGTTGGAGGTTGCGTTGCCAGTCAAGAAGGCCAACAAATTGTGAGTCGCGCCCCTTATGTCGATGTCGTCTTTGGTCCGCAAACATTGCATCGTCTCTCTGATCTTTTGGCAGAACGTCGCAAGACTGGAATTTCTCAAGTAGATATTTCTTTTCCAGAAATTGAGAAATTCGATCACTTACCAGCATCACGCCAGACGCGTGGCTCTGCTTACGTATCGATCATGGAGGGTTGCTCTAAATATTGCAGCTACTGCGTAGTTCCCTATACCCGCGGCGAGGAAGTATCCCGACCATTTGATGATGTACTCACTGAAGTGGCTGGCCTAGCAAGCAAAGGTGTCAAAGAGATTGTGTTACTGGGTCAAAATGTGAATGCCTATCTAGGAAAAATGAGTGATACCGAAGAGCTTGCTGACTTCGCACTACTCATCGAGTATGTTGCAGAGATTCCCGGGGTTGAGCGTATTCGCTTTACTACTAGCCACCCTAAAGAATTTACCCAACGCCTCATTGATGTGTATGCCAGAGTGCCAAAGCTAGTCAGTCATCTGCATTTACCGGTCCAACATGGCTCTGACTCGGTACTATCTGCAATGAAGCGAGGCTATACCGCCCTGGAATACAAGAGCATCATTCGTAAAATGCGCGCTGTACGACCCGACCTCACTCTCTCGAGTGATTTCATTGTGGGCTTTCCAGGGGAAACTGAGGCTGATTTTGAAAAACTCCTCAAGATGGTCAAAGAGTTGGAGTTCGACAATAGTTTTTGCTTCATTTTTAGCCCACGACCAGGCACTCCTGCTGCGAACTTAAGCGATGACACTCCATATGAAGTCAAGCTTAAGCGTCTCCAAACTTTACTAGCTCTGATTGAAGGCCAAAGCAATCAGATCAGCCAGAAAATGCTTGGTAAGACTGAAACGGTATTAGTAGAGGGCTTAGCGAAAGATGGCATCAATCTACAAGGTCGCGCTGAGAACAATCGCGTGATTCATTTTGCTATGCCTGAACAAGACATCGAGCCTCTGATTGGGAAAATTGTCGACATCCGCATTACCGAAGTTCTTAACTACACTCTTCGCGGTGAATTAGTAGAAGCTCATGCAAACTAAACTGACTATTGATGTTCAATATGCCAGCCCGGCAATTGAGAATGTCATCAACCAAGCAGCCTCTGCCACCTTAATAAAAAAATGGCTTAAGGCCACAACTACCCATCATGGAATGTTGACGCTGCGTTTTGTGAATGCGGCTGAAGGAAAAAAACTCAACCTTGGCTTTCGTAAAAAAGATTACGCCACGAATGTTTTGACCTTTCCTTATGAGTTTTCCAAAAACACTGTGCTTGCAGATATTATTGTTTGCGTACCCGTCATTCAAAAAGAAGCTAAAGAGCAACACAAGACACTCAAAGCTCATCTGGCCCATCTGATAGTGCATGGCTGTCTGCATGCCCAGGGCCATGATCACGAAGCCAAGCAAGAGGCGCAGAAGATGGAAGCGCTCGAGGTGAAGATTCTGAAAAAACTTGGCTTTGCAAACCCATATCTAGCCTAATAAGCATTCTTCTAGCTCATTTGACATATTTCTACGCTATTCTTGCAATATGCCTGACCCCAATAAATCCCTCTTAGAGCGCTTGGCTGATTTTTTAACACCCCAGCCAACTAACCCCAACGAACGCCGTCAAGAATTAATCGCCACTCTGCGTGAAGCTCAAGCAGAAGGTTTAATTGATGCTGATGCACTCTCGATGATTGAGGGAGTATTTCAGGTGGGACAACTCTGTGCTCGAGATATTTTAGTACCACGCGCCCAAATTGATTGGATTGACATCAACTTAGCTCTTCCAGAAATTATTAAGAGCGTTATCGAAGCTGCACACTCACGCTTTCCGGTGTTTGAAGGCAGTCGAGATAATGTTATCGGAACCTTATTAGCAAAAGATTTGCTACGCCATTCCACAGAAAAAGATTTTCAGGTGCGTGATTGGTTGCGGCCAGCAGTCTTCATTCCTGAATCAAAACGCTTGAGTGTTTTATTGCGTGACTTCAAAGATAATCGTAATCACCTTGCTATCGTAGTTGATGAATATAGCGGTGTAGCCGGCATTATTACTATTGAAGATGTCCTTGAACAAATCGTTGGCGATATTGAGGATGAGCATGATATTGATGAGGAAGCAGACAACATCATTGCTTTAGATAATGGTGATATTCGCGTCAAAGGCATTACCGAACTTGTACAACTGAATGAAGCACTAGGCACCCATTTCGAAGTTGAAGATATTGAAACTGTGGCCGGCCTAGTCATTCAACACCTAGGACGAGTTCCAAAAGTTGGTGAACAGATTGAGATTGGCGATATCGCCTTTGAAGTACAACGCGCAGATCCACGGCAAATTCATATTTTGCTGGCACGTCAAACACCAAAAAAATCTAGCTGAGACTTTCCTTGTACCCCTTGCTCGATCAGCAACCCCATAAGTACTTATTTGCTATTGATGCATTAATACTTTTTGTATTGGGGGGTTTGTTAGCTACAGTTGCTGAGCTGCCCTATGGAGGCTGGTGTCAAATTCCGGTATTAAGCTTGATCTGGTGGCGTCTGAGTATTCGAGATTACAAAATCGCACCACACTTTTTAGTAGGGCTTTGCTTTGGGCTAGGCTACTTTATTGTTGGACTATGGTGGCTTTATATTAGCTTGCACGATGTTGGCGGTATGCATCCGTTTATGGCATGTCTGGGAGTTTTCCTGCTCTCCGCCTATATGGCTCTCTATTTTTCATTGGCTACTCTTGCCATTTCTTTTTTTCGTAAAACGCGCATATCAGGTTTACTCCTTGCTGCTAGTTGGGTTGTCATGGAGTTTTTGCGTGGCTATATCTTCACCGGTTTTCCATGGATGGGGTTTGCTGAAACCCAATTTACTGGCCCTTTCGCTCCAATCGCGCCATTCTTAGGTGGCTTAGCCTGCACCTTTCTAGTTGTCTGGGCTTCTTGGGAAATCTTCCAACTCAAAAAACAGCTTGTCTCTGGTGGCGCCCTTCTTCTGGGCGCATTGGCAATCTGCCAGCTAGCAGGACTGATAACGTTTACTAAGCCTTTTGGTGAACCAGTAACTGTGAGACTGATTCAGGGAAACTTTGAGCAAAGTTTGAAGCTGAACCCACAGGCTATTGGACAACAAATTGATTTCTATGCAAAAGAAATTCGCCAAGCAGCAGCAAATCTAATCATCATTCCGGAGACTGCTTTTCCCTGGCCGCAAAATAATTTACCTTCAGGATTAATAAACTACCTGCAAGATTTTTCGAACGAAAGTTCTAGCAATCTTCTGCTAGGAGTTATTGGAGAAGTACCCAAACCTTCTGGCATGCAATATTCCAATCGGGCCACTGGTATTTCACCGAATACAACTCCATACCAATATGACAAGGCCCATCTCGTACCCTTTGGCGAATTTATTCCTCCAGGATTTCATTGGTTCGTCAGCGCCTTTAATGTACCGATGAGTGATTTTGCCAGAGGTAGTCTTGAGCAAACTCCATTTAATATTGCTCGCAAAGACCAGGCGGACATCCATGCTGCAATCACTATTTGTTATGAAGACGTTTTTGGTGGTGAATTAGCCTCTCGAATTCAACAGAGTAATCAGTCAGTGAATCTACTCATCAACATGACTAACCTCGCCTGGTTTGGAAAATCACAAGCCTCTACACAGCAATTACGCTTATCGCAACTGCGCTCACTCGAAACTGGTCTACCGGCTTTAAGGGCAACCAATACTGGTATCACTGCAGTACTTGGTGCAGATGGCAAGCTTCTGCAATCCCTCCCTGAATTTACCCAAGCCACCCTCAGCACTCAGGTGCAAGCTTATGCCGGAAAAACGCCTTATGTTATTTGGGGTAATTTCCCAATTTTGAGCATTTCTTGCGCTCTTCTGATCTGGGGCTGGATTCGCTGCCGTCGTTTTTAAACATTTTTAGCTCTGTATCTCTCTAGCCATGTAAAATCAATGGCTTAGCCAGGTTAATCATGCTTACTTTTCAGCAAATCATTCTCAAACTTCAAGATTATTGGGACCAACAAGGTTGTGCCCTATTGCAACCTATCGACCTTGAGGTAGGAGCAGGCACCTCGCATACTGCCACCTTCTTAAGAGCTATTGGGCCTGAGCCTTGGAAAGCCGCTTACGTTCAACCATCACGCCGACCTAAAGATGGCCGCTATGGTGAGAACCCAAATCGCTTACAACACTACTATCAATATCAAGTTGTTCTGAAACCTGCTCCAGAAAATATTCTTGAACTCTATCTTGGCTCCTTAGCTGCATTAGGTCTTGATCTCACAGAAAATGATGTGCGCTTTGTTGAGGACGACTGGGAAAATCCAACTTTAGGCGCGTGGGGCCTTGGCTGGGAGGTGTGGCTGAACGGCATGGAAGTAACTCAGTTCACTTACTTCCAACAAGTTGGTGGCTTAGATTGCAAACCTGTCTTAGGTGAGATCACCTACGGTATTGAACGTTTGGCTATGTATATCCAAAACTGTTCTAACGTATATGACCTCGTTTGGGCTGATGGCATTTCTTATGGAGATGTGTATCACCAAAATGAAGTTGAGCAGTCTTGCTATAACTTTGAACACTCTAATACCGACTTACTCTTTAGTAACTTTACAAACTACGAGAGTGAAGCTAAGCGCTTGATGGAAGTACCACTTGCTTTGCCTGCTTATGAAATGGTTCTTAAAGCAGCCCATACCTTTAACTTACTAGATGCTCGCGGTGCCATCTCTGTAACCGAACGTGCAGCGTATATCGGTCGCATTCGGAATCTATCACGCGCCGTTGCCCAAGCCTACTTTGAGTCCCGAGAAAAGCTGGGTTTCCCTATGTGTCAGCGCCAGGCCAAAGCCTAATTATGAGCACAACTAATTCCCAATCTCAATCAGCCAGTTTATTGATTGAGTTATTCACTGAAGAGCTGCCGCCAAAATCATTGCGTCGTTTAGGCGATGCGTTTAGTGAAGGCATATTCACCGCCTTGAAATCCGCGGGACTTGCCAATGAGTCTTCCCAAGTAAGTAGTTTTGCGACACCACGTCGTTTAGCGGTGCAAGTTAGCAAGGTTTTAAATCAAGCGCCAGACTATCCAGTACGTGAAAAATTATTACCCACTAGTATTGCTTTTGATCCACAAGGTAAAGCTACTCCTCCTTTGTTAAAGAAACTAGCTTCTCTGGGCTATGCCGATATTGACATCGCTACTTTAGAAAAAGCAGGGGAAGGTAAAAATGAAGCCCTCTTTCTTAATGTTATTGCCAAAGGTGCGGCACTAGAGCACACCGCACAGACAGCCCTGGAGCAAACGCTGCATAAACTGCCGATTGCCAAAATGATGCACTACCAAGTGCTACAAAAAAATGGCCAATTAGCAGATGTGCAATTTGCTCGTCCAGCCCATCGCATCCTGGCACTACATGGCAATCAAACCTTGCATATCAGCGCCCTGGGTATTGATGCTGATAATCAAACCGAAGGACATCGCTTCTTAGCCCCCGGCACTGTAACGATTGCCAATGCAGATCAATACGAGCAAGATCTGCAATCTAAAGCTAAAGTCATTCCAGGCTTTAATCAACGCCGCGCAAAAATTGAAGCTGCACTATTAAAGGCTGCTGGCGATGATTTGGTATTAATGCCTGATAGCCTGCTAGACGAAGTGACATCACTGGTTGAATGGCCAGCTATTTACGAGTGTCATTTTGATCAAGAATTCTTAGAAGTGCCGCAAGAGTGCTTGATTTTGACCATGCAAACGAATCAGAAATACTTTGCATTAACGGATCAGCAAGGCAAATTACGCAACCGGTTTTTGATTGTTTCGAATATTGAAACCAATAAGCCAGATGCCATTGTCTCCGGTAATGAGCGTGTTGTCCGTCCGCGCCTTTCTGATGCTCGCTTTTTCTTTAAACAAGATCAAAAGCGTCCACTTGCTTCCCGCGTTGCCGATCTAGGTAAGGTGGTTTATCACAATCAACTTGGCAATCAGCTCGATCGCACTAAGCGTGTTCAAGGTATTGCTATTGGCATCGCTAAAAAACTCAAAGCTGATGAAAAACTGGCTGGTCGAGCAGCAGAAATTGCTAAGACTGACTTATTAACCGACATGGTTGGCGAATTTCCTGAGCTACAAGGCATCATGGGGCGCTACTATGCTAGCCATGATGGTGAAAATACTGAGGTTGCAGCAGCTTGTAGCGAGCACTATATGCCACGCTTTGCGGGTGATACTCTACCGCTGACCCAGACCGGTACTATCCTAGCAATCGCTGACAAAATTGAGACTCTCATCGGCATCTGGGGGGTCGGTCTTGCGCCTACTGGTGATAAAGATCCCTATGCATTGCGTCGTCATGCGTTAGGTATTTGCCGCCTTCTCTTAGAAAAGAATTTATCCTTAAGCTTGCCAGAACTGATTGAACTTGCGCGTACACAGTTTGCACAAAAGGAAGTTCAAGAAAAAGCTCAGGCTGCTGATATCTATGCATTCATCATCGATCGTTTGCGCGCTTACTTGCGCGATCAGTCCATCGCTGGCAAACCATTTACTAGCGCTGAAATTGAAGCAGTATTGAGCCAAGAACCAAGCCAAATTAACGATTTAATTGTACGTTTAAGTGCTTTGCGTGAATTTAATGCCTTGGAGCAAGCCGCCCAACTCGCTGCTGCTAATAAACGCATTAGTAATATCC
>CANGHN010000030.1 GCA_947453825.1 Betaproteobacteria bacterium | reverse complement strand
TTTTGCAAATTCGGCAAAAAGCGACGCTTCGTTTTATTGTTTGCATGGGATACATTGTTGCCAACCATCGGCTTCTTCCCAGTGACTTGGCAAACTTTTGCCATGACATAACTCCATTAATTGCGAAAAAAGAAGATTGTATCAGTCCTGAGCTATTTTCGGCTAGTCCTAAATGGCTTTGCTAAGTATCTTTAGCGCACAAAATTGCCCTTAAAGCCCCAAGAGTTTAAATAAGTTAGTAATTACTATCTTTTAACGTCAATATTCATAAGGCCGGAGTCGGAAAATGAGAAAAAACCACTGCCACTCACAATGCAGTGGTCTAAGAGGGCAATATCCACCAGTTGCAAGGCATTAACCAGGGTATTTGTTAACTCTTGATCGGCTTTACTGGGTAAGGGGTTCCCGCTAGGATGGTTATGGGCAACGATGAGTGCGCTGGCATTCCTGGCTAGGGCTTCTTTCAGGATTTCACGGGGATAGACAGCAGTTTGGGTGATAGACCCCCTAAAAAGCTCCTGGCATTCAATCAGGCATAGGCGTGAGTCTAGATAAAGACATAAGAAAACTTCATGGGGTAAACGCCCAATTTTGGCTTGTAAAAACTCTCTGACGTGGCTTGGGGAGGAAAAAATAGAATCTTGCGTCAGGCCCTCCTCCAGGCTGCGCTTTACAAGCTCATAGGCCGCCTGAATTTGAGACCACTTGGAAAGGCCCATGCCATGGATTCTGGTGAGCTCTTGGGGGCTACATGCCAATAGACGCGGCAGGCTACCAAAGTGGTGAAGCAAATCTTTGGCCAAAGCAACGGCGCTTTTGCCTTTTACCCCTACCCTTAAAAAAATGGCAAGTAACTCTGCGTCCGTCAGTGTTTTTGCTCCATACAGGCGTAGTTTTTCCCGCGGCTGCTCATTTTTGGGCCAGGCAGAAATTGGAGAGTGCACAGCTTGCGCGGGCCTAGATACAATCACCTTATGACTAAGCTTGCTGTTTTGCCCAATTCCTATTTGACCCTCAACTATCGACTCACTTTGCCGAGTGGGGAGGATTACATTAATACTTTTGTTGATCGTCCTGCGACGGTTTTGATGGGCTCCGGACAATTTGCTCCTTGCTTTGAAAAAGTGTTGTTGGGTTTGGGTGTGGGTGAGAAAAAAAGTGCCTTGCTTGCGCCAGAAGAAAGTTTTGGTGAGCGTAAAGAGGATTTAGTGCAATGGGTTTCTTTAAAAGCCCTGAAAGAAGGGCGTGATGATGACGTGGAATTTAATCCGGGCGATGTCATCGAATTTAATGCACCTGGTGGCGCTCAATATGCAGGTGTGTTGCAATCGATTAATGAAGAGGGCGCTTGGTTTGATTTCAACCACCCTTTGGCTGGAAGACCTGTTACCTTTGAAGCAGAAGTTGTTGCGATTCTCTAAAAAATGAATACACCAGATAGCCCCGAAATTTTGATGGCGCAACCGCGCGGATTTTGCGCTGGAGTTGATCGCGCTATCAATATTGTGAATGAAGCGCTGACCCGTTTTGGGGCGCCAATTTATGTGCGTCATGAAATTGTGCATAACGCCTATGTTGTCAATGGCTTGCGAGAAAAGGGCGCAGTCTTTGTAGAAGACTTGAATGAGGTTCCTAAAGGCGGCATCGTTGTATTCAGTGCGCACGGAGTTTCTCAAGAGGTGCGCAAAGATGCTCAAGAACGCGGACTCCAGGTATACGATGCGACTTGCCCTCTGGTGACCAAAGTCCATCTTGAAGTCGTCAAGCTGTGCAAAGAAGGCTTTACTGTTTTGATGATTGGTCATGCAGGGCACCCTGAAGTTGAGGGCACTATGGGGCAAGTCAAAGAAGGTATCTTTTTGATTGAGAAAGTCAGCGATATTGATGCATTGAATTTTTCAAACGATGAAAAAATTGCATTTGTAACGCAAACGACACTCTCGGTAGATGAGACCAAGGAAATGGTTGCGGCACTCACGAAAAAGTTTCCCCATATTGTTCAGCCACGTAAGCAAGATATTTGTTATGCCACTCAGAATCGTCAAGACGCTGTGAAATTTATGGCGCCTAAAGTAGAGGTCATTATTGTCGTGGGAAGTGCGGCTAGCTCGAATTCCAATCGTTTGCGTGAGTTGTCTGAAAAGATGGGTGTACCGGCTTACATGGTAGATGCCCCGGATCAGCTGAAGCCAGAATGGTTTGCCGGCAAAAAACGGGTAGGCCTGACTGCTGGAGCGTCTGCACCAGAGAGTTTGGCGCAATCAATTGTTGCCCGTATTCAAGAATTTGGCCCACGACAGGTACGGGCGCTTGATGGCGTTGTAGAGGATGTCATATTTTCTCTGCCCAAAAATTTAGTTGGCTGAAGTATCTATTTTCTTAACTTAGGAGCTACACATGAGTAAATCCAAAATGACTTTTATGAAAAGTGCCATTGCTTTATCGGCAATGACATTGATCTTGGCAAGTTGCGGCAAGAGTGACGACAAAAAAGCTACTGCACCAGCCGCCGATGGTATTGAGGTCAAAATTGGTCATGTGGCTCCTTTGACTGGCCCGATTGCTCACTTGGGTAAAGACAATGAAAATGGCGCACGTTTGGCGATGGAAGAAATAAATAAAGCCGGCCTAATGATTGATGGCAAAAAAGTAGTTTTAACTTTAGTGCCGGAAGATGATGCTGAAGATCCTAAAACAGCTACTCAAGTAGCGCAGAAATTAGTAGATGCCAAAGTGGTCGGTGTAGTTGGTCACTTAAACTCTGGCACCAGCATTCCCGCATCTAAGATTTATAGTGACGCTGGCATTACTCAAGTTTCTCCATCAGCGACCAATCCCGATTACACCAAGCAAGGTTTTAAAACGACCTATCGCTTAGTCGCTACAGATGCACAACAAGGCCCTGCATTGGCTAACTATGTGATCAATACTTTGAAGGCAAAAAAGGTCGCCATTATTGATGACTCTACTCAGTACGGCAAAGGTTTAGCCGATGAGTTCGAAAAAACAATTAAAGCTGCCGGTCTAAAAGTAGTCACACGTGAAGCGAGCAACAACAAGGCAACCGATTTCAAAGCAATTTTGACTAAAGTAAAAGGCAGTAAACCGGACGTCATTATGTATGGTGGTATGGACGCTACTGGCGGCCCATTAACTAAGCAGGCTGCTGAGTTAGGCATTAAAGCCAAAGTGGTTGGTGGTGATGGTATGTGTACTGAGAAGTTGGCAGAGTTGGCTGGCGAAGCAGTCGTTAATGTGACTTGCTCCGAAGCAGGCATGGCCTTATCTAAAATGGCACAAGGCGCTGACTTTCAGAAGCGTTACAAAGAGCGTTTTAACTCTGACGTCCAAATCTATGCTCCCTTTACCTATGATGCAGTCTATGTCATTGTTGATTCAATGAAGCGTGCTAACTCGACTGATCCAGCTAAGATCTTGGCTGCTATGCCTGATACCAAGATGGATGGCTTAGTAGGCAATATCGCCTTTGACGACAAAGGTGATATGAAAGAGGGCGTCATTACCCTGTATGACTTTAAAGATAAGAAGAAAAACGTATTAGACGTTATTAAGATGTAAGACTGCATTAAAGAGCACCGCAAATGCGGTGCTCTTTTTTTGTAGCCCCCTCATTTCTTCTACATCATGGATATTTTTCTTCAGCAGATCATTAATGGTCTAGTGCTAGGTAGCATCTATGCGCTCATCGCTTTGGGTTACACCATGGTGTACGGCGTGCTGGGAATTATCAACTTTGCTCATGGCGAAGTCCTCATGATTGGGGCAATGGTATCGCTTTCTTTGTTGCGCATAATCTTAGGTCTTACCAGTGATTTGCCTGGGTGGCTTACGCTCTTAATTGTTTTGCCGATTACCATGGCGACTTGCGCAGGCTTGAGTTATTGGATTGAGCGCATCGCTTATCGTCCATTGCGGAACGCTCCTCGTTTAGCGCCACTCATTTCTGCAATCGGTATGTCGATCTTGTTGCAAACGATTGCCATGATGATTTGGTCGCGTAATCCAATGACCTATCCGCAATTACTGCCGTCAACACCAATTGAATTGTGGAGTAGCGGAGCAACGATTACCGGTAAAGAAATTATCATCATTGTGGTTGCATTGGCAGTCATGTGCGGCTTATTGTTTTTGGTTGAAAAAACAAAGCTTGGCAGGGCAATGCGCGCCACTGCAGAGCAAACTCAAATTGCTGCATTGATGGGTGTTAATCCAAATCGTGTGATCTCCATCACCTTTATGTTGGGTGGCGCCTTGGCTGGTTTGGCGGGGGTCATGATTGCCAGCAATTATGGCAACGTCCATTTTTATATGGGTTTTATTCCTGGCCTGAAAGCCTTCACGGCTGCTGTTCTTGGTGGTATCGGTAATTTGCAGGGCGCCATGTTAGGCGGCCTTCTCCTGGGTCTCATTGAGTCATTAGGCGCCGGTTATATCGGCGATTTAACCGGCGGTGTCTTTGGTTCTAATTACCAAGATATTTTTGCCTTCTTAGTATTAATCTTGGTATTGGTTTTGCGGCCAACCGGTCTATTGGGTGAGAAGGTATCCGATCGTGCTTAAGGCGATGATGCTCAATCGCATACCTCAAGCTACCTATTGGTACTTAGGCATTATTACCCTGCTACTCTTACCTTGGGTAGTTGGTGCAAGTGGTGGAAATTATTGGGTACGCGTACTAGATTTTGCTTTGCTGTATATCGTCCTGGCCTTAGGACTTAACGTCGTTGTTGGATTTGCGGGGCTATTGGATTTAGGTTACATCGCTTTTTATGCGCTTGGTGCTTATAGCTTTGCATTGCTGGCATCACCGCATTTACCTCAGCAATTTGAGACGATTGCCGCAGCTTTTCCACAAGGAATGCATTTTTCACCATGGGCCGTAGCGGTATTTTCGATCATTCTGGCTGCTTTGTTTGGAGTGATTTTGGGTTTCCCTACTTTGCAATTGCGGGGAGATTACCTGGCGATTGTGACCTTAGGTTTTGGAGAAATTATTCGTATCTTTATGAATAATCTTGATCGACCACTCAATCTCACAAATGGGCCTAAGGGAATTACTGCAATCGATCCTATTACGCTATTTGGGATTTCTTTTGCAAAGCCCTTAAATCTTGGCTTTGTACAAATTCCAGGACTGTATTTAGTGTTTTATCTATTTCTGATCTTGGCAGTAGCAGTAGCGATTGTCTGTTCGCACTTGCAGGACTCCCGTATTGGGCGTGCCTGGGTTGCGATTCGAGAAGATGAGATTGCTGCAAAGGCGATGGGTATTAATACGCGGAATATGAAACTGCTAGCTTTTGCCATTGGCGCCTCATTTGCAGGTGTTGCGGGTGTTCTCTTTTCTGCGTTTCAGGGTTTTGTTTCTCCAGAATCATTTACGCTCTGGGAATCGATCGTGGTATTAGCGATGGTGGTACTTGGCGGTATTGGTCATATTCCTGGAGTAATCTTAGGCGCTGTCTTGTTGGCCATCTTTCCAGAAATCCTACGCGGAATTGCACAACCCTTACAGCAAGCACTCTTTGGTCATGTGGTGATTGATGTAGAAATCATTCGTCAGCTGATTTATGGTTTAGCGCTGATTCTGATCATGCTCTACCGTCCAGGTGGAATTTGGCAAAAAGGTGGAGCAAGATCATGACGGCATCCACTCATTTGCTGCTAGATGTTACTGACGTGTCAAAGCGTTTTGGTGGCGTACATGCGCTTGATTCAGTGGGCTTACAAGTACCCCATGGTGCGATTGTAGGTTTGATTGGTCCCAATGGCGCTGGTAAGACCACCTTCTTTAATGTCATCACAGGTTTATATCCTGCCGATTCTGGAGTGTTCTTATTTGATGGCAAGTCCTACTTTCCAGAATCCGTTGCACAAGTTACCAAGTCAGGTTTAGCTCGCACTTTTCAAAATATTCGTCTCTTTGGAGAAATGTCTGTATTAGAAAACGTAATGGTAGGCTGTCATTGCCGTTCGAATGCCGGAGTGCTGGGAGCAATCTTTCGTTTTCCAGCAACCAAACGCGAAGAGCAGGCTATTCGGGATAAGTCATTTGCATTGCTAAGTTATGTCGGATTAAGTGAGTTCGCAGCTATGGAGGCACGCAATCTTTCTTATGGGCATCAGCGTCGTCTAGAGATCGCTAGAGCTTTAGCCACCGAGCCTAAGCTCTTGGCTCTTGATGAACCAGCTGCAGGTATGAATGCGACCGAGAAACTGGAGTTGCGGGAGTTATTACTGCGCATTCGGGCAGATGGTAAAACGATTCTATTGATTGAGCATGATGTGAGTTTGGTGATGGGAATTTGCGATAGCTTGACAGTGCTCGATTACGGCAGGGTGATTGCCTGTGGCAAGCCTGCAGATGTACGCATTCATCCTGAAGTCATTAAAGCGTATCTTGGGCAAGGAGCAGCATGATGGGCGCCCTTCTTAAGGTCAGCGATCTAAAGGTCTCTTATGGCGGCATTAATGCTGTCAAAGGTATCAGTCTTCATGTGAATCAGGGCGAGTTGGTTGCACTGATTGGTGCAAATGGTGCCGGTAAAAGTTCTAGCTTAAAAGCGATTGCAGGTTTATTAACGCCATCTGCTGGTGAGATTGAATTTGCTCAACAGAAAACTAAAAAATTACCTGCTTATGAATTAGTTCGCCTGGGCTTAGGGATGGTACCTGAGGGCCGCGGAGTATTTAAGCGCATGACTATCTTAGAAAATTTACAGATGGGCGCTTTTTTGAAAAAAGATGCCAAGGCTTTTCAGCAAAATCTTGAAGAGGTGTACTTTTACTTCCCAAGACTAAAAGAGCGCTTGTCTCAATTGGCGGGAACACTCTCAGGTGGTGAGCAGCAGATGGTTGCGATGGGCAGAGCTATGCTGGCTGAGCCCAAGTTGCTATTGTTAGACGAGCCTTCAATGGGGCTATCGCCCATCATGGTGGAAACGATTTTTGATGTCATTCGTAATTTATCTGCCAATGGCATGACGATTTTGTTGGTTGAGCAAAATGCGCGCTTAGCTTTGCAAATGGCCAGCCGTGCTTATGTCATGGAAAGTGGTTCTATTACCCTGAGCGGTTCAGGTAAAGACTTATTAGAAGATTCCCGAGTGCGAACTGCTTACCTGGGTGAGTAAATCACCCAGCGATATTAGGCAACTTGCTTGAGTAACTCACGCAGCATATTGCACATCTGACGAATCTCATCGTCGCTGACATTGAGTGCAGGCATAAAGCGCAGTAAGTTTGGTCTTGGTGAGTTAATCAACAAACCTTCAGGACTGCGTTCACGAGCAAGCTCAACTAATTTAGCGCCAACATCTTTACCTAGCATCAATGCTCTTAGCAAGCCTTCACCACGCTCACCTTCCAGATTAAATTCAGCGGAAAGTTTAAGTAATTCTGCTTTCAGTAACTCACCTTTGGACGTAACGCTTGCTAAAAATCCTGGAGCTAGCAATTGTTCGATGACGCTAATGCCAACAGCAGTCATTAAGGGATTGCCGTTATAGGTACCACCCTGATCACCAGGTACAAAACATGCTACCGCATCAGTGGCCATGAGGGCGGCAAGGGGAACGCCCCCACCAATACCTTTGCCTAGAGTCATGATGTCTGGCTCGATGCCGTATTGCTGGTAGGCAAAGAGCGTGCCCGTGCGACCACAGCCCGCTTGAACCTCATCGGCAATGAATAGAATGTTATTTTCTTTAGTGAATTTGCGTAGCTCACGCATAAATTCTTTGGTAGCAGGAATAACGCCACCTTCACCTTGAACAGGTTCGATCATGACAGCCACAGTTTTGTCAGTCACCAACTTTTTAACAGAGTCTAAATCGTTTAAATCCGCTTTTGGAAAGCCGGCAACCTGTGGTGCAAACATGGTATCCCAACCAGGTTTACCAGAAGCACTCATCGTCGCGATGGTCCGACCATGAAAGCTGTGATCAAAGGTAATGATTTCAAATGCGCCTGATTTATTGATCTGGCCCCACTTGCGAGCGAGTTTGATTGCACCTTCATTCGCTTCTGCGCCACTGTTGGCAAAGAAGACTTTGTTAAAGCAGCTATTTTCAGTGAGCAGATTAGAAAGACGAATCATCGGCTCGTTATAGAACGCCGGACTTGGATTGATCAGTTTTTTAGCTTGAGCGTTGAGCGCTGCAAGCATGCCAGGATTGGCGTGACCTAGACAATTCACCGCCCAGCCTTGTAAAAAATCTAAATAGCGCTTGCCATTGTTATCCGTTAACCATGAGCCTTGACCCTCAACCATCACCACATCTGGGCGTTGAGTAATAAACATTACTGAATGGGTATCGATGGGGGCTGGCTTATTCATACGGGTTTAGGTGGTGGCAATAAAGACAAATGAAGGTTCTATTATCTAACTATATGGCTTTAAGGACTTTAGTTTGTGGCTAAATCGGCTGCGCTGGTAAAGGAGTCTGCAAAGAATTCTTCCTCGGGCAGATGACAGTGGGATGAAAAGTCCTCACGGGCAGCATTGACCATGACAGGGGCTCCGCAGGCATAGACCTGAAAGTCGCCTAGCTCAGGGTGATCCTTCATGACCGCCTGATGGACAAACCCGGTACGACCCTGCCATGCATCTTCTGGCAAAGCGTCAGAAATCACAGGGATGTACTTTAAGTGCGGAATATCTTTTTGCCAGGTTTTACATAATTCATCTAGATACAAGTCGCTAGGGCGGCGTCCACCCCAATACAGCTCAATAGGACGAACAATCTTCTTAGCCTGCATTTGCTCAATGATCGATTTGATGGGGGCAAAGCCGGTGCCAGCTGCAACAAAAATAATTGGTTTTTTAGAATCCTCTCTTAAGAAGAAGCTACCTAGAGGGCCTTCGAAACGCAGAATATCTTTTTCTTTTAAGGCGGGTGTTATCGCTCCGAATACAAAGTCAGTGAAGAGTCCACCTGGTAAGTGACGAATATGTAGCTCGAGAGGACCCTCTTGATCTGGAGCATTAGCAATCGAGTAAGCGCGACGTTGGCCATCCTTCAGAAGAAACTCTAAATATTGACCTGCCAAGAATTGAAAGCGCTCTGCAGCAGGGAGTTGAAGTTTGAGGATTGCAACGTCGCTGCTAGGTTTGGTGATCACATTGACGCGACAGGGTACTTTACGAATGGCGATATCCCCGACACCCTGGACTTCGCGCGCCTCGATCAAGAGATCAGACTGAGGGTGGGAGCAGCAAAATAAGATGCCTCCAGTGGTTTCATCAGCCTTACTCAAGGCGCTTTCACTGTGCTGGCCATGGGTAACTTGACCCTCTAGGACTTTGCCTTTACAAGAGCCACAGGCCCCGTTCTTACAGCCGTAGGGTAGGTTAACGCCTTGGCGTAGAGCGGCCTCCAGGAGGGTTTCGTCCTGGTTAACGGTAAATTGTTTGCCGCTCGTTTTGAGCGTGACTTGGTAAGACACTCTCATTCCTTTCAATAAATCGTTACGATGTCACTTATGCAATCTTTTGGTAAACCCTCAATCCTGATTATTGGCTGCGGTGACATTGGTCTTCGGGTAGCAAGACAGCTGTCCCGTAGTCATCGAGTATTTGCATTAACTTCTTCGCAAAATCGCTTTCAGGAGTTGAGGGAGGTTGGCGCGACCCCTATTTATGGGGATTTGGATAAACCAGAATCCTTGTGGCGCCTTTCCGGTCTAGCTCAAACCGTCATTCATTTAGCGCCACCCCAAAACCAGGGAAATCGTGATTGCCGAACCCGCAACCTAATGCGAATTTTATCCCAAGGAGGCTCAGTCGTCAGGCGCCTGATTTATATCAGTACTACAGGTGTCTATGGGGATCACAGAGGTGCCAGAGTGAGTGAAGCCACCCCAGTCAGTCCACAAAGTGATCGCGCCAAGCGCAGGGTTGATGCTGAGCAGGCATTACGTTGGTGGGCTCTTAGCCATGATGTGGTGCTGACGATTTTGCGTGTCCCCGGAATCTATGCAGCCGACCGTCTTCCAATCGAACGTCTGCAATCTCAAACCCCGGCATTAATCCATGAGGAAGATGCGTATTCCAATCATATCCATAGTGATGATTTGGCTAGGCTTATCTGCGGTGCGGTTTATCACGGTAAACCGCAAAGGATTATCAATACCTGTGATGGTGGTGAAACCAAGATGGGTGACTACTTTGATGAAGTGGCTGATGTATTTGGTATGAACAGACCGCCTCGTATGCCAGCTAGCGAGCTGCAAAAAATCGTGAGTCCCATGTTGTGGTCATTTATGCGGGAATCAAGACGGGTGACGAATACCCGTCTACATGAACTCAAAACACCACTACGCTATCCTAGCGTCGCCCACTTTCTGAAAACTATTTCCAAGAATCCTTGAGGCCAACAGTACGATTAAATACTGGCTTACCAGGTTTAGAGTCGGTTTTATCTGTCACAAAATAGCCATGACGTTCAAACTGAAAGCGATCTTCTACTTTGGTATCTTTCATGCAAGGCTCTAAGTAAGCGGTAATCGTTTCTTTAGAGTTTGGATTAATGCTATCCAAGAAATTCTTATCACCACTATCTGGATGAGGATCAGTGAAGAGATGATCGTACAGACGTACTTCAGTCGGAATGGCTTCCGCAGCACTAATCCAGTGGATATTACCTTTGACCTTGTAGTTATTTGATCCTGGGGTACCGCTCTTGCTATCAGGGAAGTGGGTTACATTGACTTGGGTGACATTACCTTGTGCATCAGTTTCAAAACCAGTGCACTCCACTACAAAGCCATGACGCAAACGCACACGGCTTCCGGGTTGATCACCAATAGGCGGGTAAAGCCTAAAAAAGCCTTTTATAGGTTCTTTCATAAAGTCATCTGCTTCAATCCATAATTCGCGCGTGAAATTGAACTCGCGGTTACCCCATTCAGGATGATTCGGATGGCGTGGTGCAGAGCATGGCTCTTTTGTGCCGGCATCAAAATTTTCTACTACCAGCTTGAGCGGTTTTAAGACCGCTGTTGCACGAGGCGCTTTCACCTCAAGATCATCACGCAGTGCCTGGTCTAGCGTACTCATATCAATCCAGCTATCTGCTTTGGAGACGCCGATGCGTTCGCAAAACAAGCGAATACTCTCAGGGGTATAACCGCGACGACGTATACCAACAATCGTTGGCATCCGTGGATCATCCCAGCCGTCTACATGTTTTTCTTCAACGAGTTGCAAGAGCTTACGCTTGCTCGTGATGGTGTACGTCAAATTTAAGCGAGCAAACTCATACTGATGAGGAATGGGATCTTTAAAGACACCTAGTTCTTTTAATGCATTAACGATCCAGTCATACAGCGGACGGTTGTTCTCAAACTCTAGTGTGCATATGGAGTGCGAGACATTCTCTAAGGCATCTGAGATGCAGTGCGTGAAATCATATAGGGGATAGATACACCATTTGCTACCAGTACGGTGATGATCAGTATGGCGAATGCGGTAGACCACCGGATCTCGCATCACGATATTCGGGTGGGCCATATCAATCTTGAGACGCAGGACGTGCTCACCATCCTTGAACTTGCCGTCATGCATTTGGCGAAAGAGGGCAAGATTTTCTTCGGGGGCGCGATCGCGGTAAGGGCTATTTTTTCCTGCTTGACCAAAATTACCACGATTGGTATGAATGTCATCCGCGCTTTGGCTATCAACATAGGCTTTGCCATTCTGAATGAGAACTTGTGCAAACTCATAGAGTTGGTCAAAGTAGTCGCTAGCGTGATAAAGATGCGTACCCCAGTCAAAACCCAGCCATTTAACGGCATCCAGAATGCTGTCGGCATACTCGACATCTTCTTTAACTGGGTTGGTGTCATCGAGACGCATATTACAGCGAGCACCACCAGCTTGCGTGTTGTAGTCGGCGGCAAGTCCGAAATTAAGACAAATACTTTTCGCATGACCAATATGTAAATAGCCATTAGGCTCAGGTGGAAAGCGAGTAATGATCGACGGGATAGCTTGCCCAGCTAAATTGGTACGCTGCTGATATGCGCCACTTGCCAAATCATGATCGATGATCTGACGTAGAAAATTGGATGGCTCAGCAATAGTGCTGTTAGCCGCTTTAGAGGGTTTGCTATCTTGGGACATAGCCACATTGTAGAGAAAACCCCTGAGCCATAAAGAAAAAGCCCGCAAACTGCTGCGGGCTCGTTCTGTTTGAGGTGGTAGAAATTAATCTTCTACGAAGGCCTCTTCGCGAGTCTTCTTCACTGCTGGCAAGGCCACAATCACCACTAATAGGGCAGCCGCAATGAGCAATCCTAAAGAAAGTGGACGGGTCAAGAAGGTTGTGAAATCACCGCGGGATAGCAATAGAGCGCGGCGGAAGTTCTCTTCCATCATCGGTCCCAGTACGAAACCGAGAAGCAATGGAGGAGGTTCGCAACCGAGTTTGAAGAAGAGGTAGCCAATCAAGCCAAAGCCTGCGGTCACATAAACGTCAAACACAGTGTTGTTCACGGTATACACACCAATACAGCAGAACACCAAAATTGCTGGGTAGAGGAAGCGATAAGGAATCTTCAAGAGCTTCACCCAGATACCAATGAGCGGCAGGTTCAAGAGAATCAACATCACGTTACCGATCCACATGGAAGCGATCAATCCCCAGAACAAGGCTGGGTTGCTGGTCATCACTTGTGGACCAGGTTGAATGTTATGAATCGTCATCGCACCAACCATCAAAGCCATCACGGCATTTGGTGGAATACCTAAAGTAAGCAATGGAATGAATGAGGTTTGAGCAGCAGCATTGTTTGCTGACTCTGGACCAGCAACACCCTCAATCGCACCCTTACCAAACTCATGGCTGTATTTGGAGGATTTCTTTTCTACAGAGTAAGCGCCGAACGCAGCTAGAGCGGCACCACCGCCTGGCAGGATACCCAAGATTGAACCAATCGTAGTGCCGCGCAGAATCGAAGGAATCATGCGCTTGATATCTTGCTTGGTTGGGATCATGGTGGTCATCTTGTTCAAGAAGCCCTCATCGTCACCAGTTTTCTCAAGGTTACCCATGATTTCAGCAAAACCGAACACACCCATCGCAACGGCAACGAAGCCGATACCATCGCTTAATTCTGGGATGTCAAACGCATAACGAGATACACCAGAGTTCACGTCGGTACCAATCAAGCCCATCAAAAGACCCAAGATGATCATGCCAATCGCCTTGATCAATGAGCCAGATGCCAAAACCACCGCACCGATTAAACCTAAGACCATGAGCGAGAAATATTCAGCAGGACCAAACTTAAACGCGAGTTGCGAGAGTGGCGCAGCAAATGCCGCCAATACGAGAGTTGCAACGCAACCTGCGAAGAATGAGCCCATACCAGCGGTAAAGAGAGCAACACCGGCTCGACCATTTCGGGCCATTTGATAGCCGTCGATCGCCGTCACCACCGAGGACGTTTCTCCTGGGATGTTCAGCAAAATTGCAGTTGTGGAGCCACCGTATTGAGAGCCGTAGTAAATACCAGCCAACATGATCAAAGCAGCAATTGGAGGCAGGGCATACGTTGCTGGCAACAGCATCGCAATCGTAGCGATTGGGCCTAGACCAGGCAAGACGCCAATCAAAGTTCCCAATACACAGCCAATCAGGCAGTACAAGAGGTTCTGTAAGGTAAACGCAGTATCAAAACCAAGAGCTAAATTTGCAAATAAGTCCATTTTTTAGTGTCCCGGTTCGTTATTGTTGTAGGAATACAGGCAGGAGTGGGAACTGAAGTTTCAGACCCATGACGAATACTGAATAGGTAAAGGCTACGAGGAATGCAGCATTAATCAGCGAGCCCTTCCAGGTGAACTCTTTACTTGCGCTAGCGGATACCAAAACCAGAGCAACGACTGCAATCAAGAAGCCCATGCGGGGCAACAAGACGCCATAAAGAACTACCGCACCAGTAATTTGGCCAATGATGCGCCAATTAAACTTGGGGATCGATTCAATCATGGCGGTGGCACGTAAAGACTGAACGAGAACTATCAAGCCCAATAAAGTCATCAGAATGCCTAAGCAGAATGGGAAGTAGCCTGGACCCATCTTGGCGGCAGTACCCATTTGGTATTGCGTTGCCACAAAGGTAAAGAAGAGACCAATCACGATGTACATGATCCCCGCTCCAAAATCCCGTTGATTGCGAATTTTCAAGTTACGCTCCTTATATTGCCGACTTAGCTGCCGACTTATTAATTGATGTTGTGGGGCATTGTAAGGCAGGAATGGGGCATCTTGTCTAGGGTTTGCCCTAGACTAGTGCCAGTGCGATAATTATTGCCATGAAAGTTTCCCAAATCCGCCAGGCTTACCTGGACTTCTTTGCCCAAAAAGGCCACCAAATCGTCCCTTCCAGCCCCGTGGTGCCAGGAGATGACCCAACGCTGCTGTTTACCAATGCCGGGATGAACCAGTTCAAGGATGTTTTCTTGGGCTTTGATAAGCGCCCCTATAGCCGAGCAACGACTGCCCAAAAATGTATCCGTGCTGGCGGTAAACATAATGATCTAGATAACGTTGGTTATACCGCTCGCCACCACACCTTTTTTGAGATGCTGGGTAATTTCTCGTTTGGAGATTATTTCAAGAAAGATGCTATCCAGTTTGCTTGGGATTTACTGACCCAAGTATTTAAATTGCCCAAGGAAAAATTATTAGTCACGGTGTACGCGGAAGATGATGAGGCTTACGCTATTTGGAAAGACCAAATCGGCGTTCCTGCAGATCGCATTATTCGTATTGGTGATAACAAGGGCGCTCGCTATGCTTCAGATAATTTCTGGATGATGGGCGATACCGGTCCTTGCGGACCTTGCACTGAAATTTTTTATGATCACGGTGAACATATTCCTGGCGGTCCTCCTGGTAGCCCTGATGAAGACGGCGATCGTTTTATTGAAATCTGGAATAACGTCTTCATGCAATTTAATCGCGATGAAGCCGGTAATATGCATGCGCTACCTAAACCTAGTGTTGACACTGGTATGGGACTTGAGCGGATTGCTGCCGTTTTACAGCATGTGCATTCCAATTATGAAATCGACCTCTTCGTCAATCTCCTTAAGGCTTCCAAGGAAGCAGTAGATGCCGCTGGTGGCGAGAATTGTGATGCACAAAGCCCTTCTCTTAAGGTCATTGCAGATCATATTCGTGCCTGTAGTTTCATCGTGGTTGATGGCGTTATTCCAGGTAATGCTGGGCGCGGTTATGTATTACGCCGAATTACCCGTCGCGCAATTCGACACGGGTATAAGTTAGGTGCACGTAAACCATTTTTCTATCAATTAGTGCCAGCTCTAGTGAAAGAAATGGGCGAGGCATATCCAGAGTTGCGTGCCGCACAAGAAAAAGTCAGTGAAGTACTCAAGCAAGAAGAAGAACGTTTTTTCCAAACGATTGCCAACGGAATGGAAATTTTGGATGCTGCCTTAGCGGGTGGCGCTAAAGTTGTTGATGGTGAAACTGCTTTCCGTCTGCATGACACATTTGGTTTCCCATTGGATTTAACAGCTGACGTTTGTCGTGAGCGTAGTGTGACTGTGGATGCCCAAGGTTTTGAAGTAGCGATGCAAAAGCAGCGCGATCAGGCTAGAGCGGCTGGCAAGTTTAAGGTGGCTCAGGGCTTAGAGTACAAAGGCAAGCCTACCCAGTTTCATGGTTACGACACGCTTCAGCATGAGGGCGCTAAGATCACGGCTTTGTACGTAGATGGCTCAGCAGTACCAACAGTAAAAGCTGGTGATGCGGCTGTGATTGTTCTGGATAACACGCCGTTCTATGCGGAATCAGGTGGTCAGGTTGGCGATCAAGGTGAGCTACGGAATGAATCCGTGCGTTTTGCTGTAGAAGATACCTTCAAGATCCAAGCCGATGTTTTTGGTCACCAAGGTGAAGTCTTAGAGGGTGAGCTCAAAGTGGGCGACACACTCAATGCCTTCGTGGATATACAGCAAAGAACGGATACGATGCGCAATCATAGCGCCACTCATATTTTGCATAAAGCCTTGCGTGAGGTATTAGGTGATCACGTACAGCAAAAGGGATCTCTAGTAGATGCTATGAAGACCCGTTTTGACTTTACTCATAATGCGCCGATTACCTCTGAGCAAATTCGCAAAATAGAAGACATTGTGAACCAAGAGATTTTGGAGAACACTGCCACCTCAGGCAAGGTGATGTCCTTGGAGGATGCGCAAAAGACTGGCGCCATGATGCTCTTCGGTGAGAAATATGGTGACGAAGTTCGCGTTCTGGAGATCGGCTCATCTAAAGAATTATGTGGTGGTACCCATGTATCACGCACGGGCGATATTGGTAGTCTCAAGATTGTTTCTGAAGGTGGCGTAGCTGCTGGCATTCGTCGAGTTGAGGCGGTGACAGGCAACAACGCTTTACATTTTTTGCAAGGTCTCGAAGATAAGATTAATGAGGCAGCGACGATTCTTAAAACCCACCCTGGGGATTTGGTGAATCGCGTCGCCCAATTACAAGAAAGCTTGCGTCAAGCTGAGCGTGAACTAGAAAAAGTCAATTCCAAACTAGCAGCAAGTCAAGGTGATGAATTAGCTGGTCAAGCAGTTGATATCAATGGCATTAAAGTCCTAGCAGCCCGCTTGGATGGTGCTGATGCTGGTGTTCTGCGTGAAACCATGGACGCACTCAAAGCTAAATTGAAAACCGCTGCGATTGTTTTAGCCTCAGTGCAAGGCGATAAGGTGAGTTTGATTGCTGGTGTGACTGCAGACTCTATTGGCAAAGTTAAAGCAGGCGATTTGGTCAACTTTGTAGCGCAGCAAGTGGGCGGCAAAGGCGGCGGTAAACCAGAAATGGCAATGGCCGGTGGTAATGATCCCAGTAAGATTGACGCTGCATTGGCGGGTGTTAAAGATTGGGTTGCCAGTAAATGAGCGAGCTCAATATTGCCTTTAATGCAGAGGTGGATGCCATTGGCATGAACTGCCCATTACCTATTTTGCGTACTAAAAAAGCTCTTGCCACGATGCAATCTGGTGAAGTCTTGAAAGTCAAAGCAACAGATGCAGGCGCTGCCCATGACTTCCCAGCATTTGCTAAGCAAACTGGTAACGAGCTGATTGCCAGCTCTACTGAGGGTGATGTTTTGGTGTTCTTCCTTAAAAGAAGATAAGGTAAGAGTACTGCAAGAGTACTGCAAAAAAGCCGACTCTTAAGTAAGAGAGCGGCTCTTTAGATAGGCAGCAAAATCAGTCGCCACTTCAGGATGACGTAAAGCAAACTCCACTGATGCTTTTAGGTAACCTAGCTTGCTACCGCAGTCATAGCGAACACCATCATATTCATAAGCAAAGACGGGCTCCTCTTTCAGCAAAGAGGCAATGGCATCCGTTAGTTGGATCTCACCACCAGCGCCGGGTTTGAGATTTCGTATATGAGCAAAAATATCTGAAGATAAAACATAACGCCCAACCACCGCCAGGTTAGAAGGGGCATCCTTGGGTTGTGGCTTTTCTACGATGCCATTGAGGCGGTAAATGCCTTTGGTGACTTCACTGCCTGACACGATTCCATAAGAGCTACTCTTGGCCGGATCAATTTTTTCTACTGCCAATACCGAGCCATTTTGTTCATCAAATACTTTGAGCATTTGTTTGAGTACTGGAGGTTGGCCATCTAGCAAGTCATCTGCCAAGATAATGGCAAAGGGCTCATCCCGTACTAATTTTTCTGCGCACAGTACTGCATGACCTAAGCCCAGTGCTTCTGGTTGGCGGACGTAGACACAATCCACATGACTGGGTTTAACGCTCCGAACAATTTCAAGCAAGGCTTTTTTGTTTTTGGCCTCTAACTCTGCCTCTAGTTCATAAGCCTTATCAAAGTGATCCTCGATAGCACGCTTGCTACGACCGGTGACAAAAATCATTTCAGTAATACCAGCTGCAATGGCTTCTTCAACCGCATATTGAATCAATGGCTTATCGACCACATTGAGCATTTCTTTGGGGCTAGCCTTAGTCGCAGGCAAAAAGCGGGTGCCCAAACCGGCAACTGGAAAAACGGCTTTGGTAACGGCTTTAGTGGTCAATGGCATATAGCTTCCAATCGCTTAAATGAGCTAAGGTTTATTTCAGACGCTCTAATTGTGCAACAAGCTTCTCATGGTTTTGCTCAAAACCAGCAAGACGTTGTTTTTCTTGGGCAACAACCTCGGCTGGGGCGCGAGCCACGAAGCTTTCATTAGTCAATTTACCCTTGGCTTTATTGATTTCATTGGCAAGGCGCTCAATTTCCTTACCTAGGCGAATACGCTCGGCCGCTACATCTACCTCGATTTTGAGGAGCAATTTGAGATCGCCAATGAGGGCAATTGGGGCATCAGGAGCATCTTTTTCCAGAGCAGATTCATCTTGGTAGATTTTGACTTCAGATAATTTTGCTAAAGCCAGCAAGTATGGCGTTGCTTTTTGTAAGAAGGCTTCAGGTCCACTGATCCAGAGAGGGGCCTTTTGGCCTGGAGGTACTTGCATTTCACCGCGCAGGTTCCTGCAAGCATCAACAATAGCCTTAATTTGCGTAACCCATGCTTCACTTTGCTCATCAATCTTTTCGGGTTGAGCAATGGGGTAAGGTTGAAGTGCAATAGTTTGCTTGGTTTGTTTAGCCAATTCTTTGCCAGACTTGGGCCCAACGGTTTGCCAAAGCGTTTCAGTAATAAATGGAATTAAAGGATGCGCCATCCGTAAAATCGTTTCAAGTACCCGCAATAAAGTACGGCGAGTAGCGCGTTGCTGTGCTGGTGTGCCAGCCTGGAGTTGCACTTTCGCCAACTCTAGATACCAGTCGCAATATTCGTCCCAAACAAATTGATAAATGCTGCTCGCAATATTATCAAAGCGATAGTTCTCAAAGCCTTTGGCAACTTCGGCCTCAGTTCTTTGTAGCTGAGAAACAATCCACTTATCGGCTGGTGAAAAATCCAGGTAGCCATCAGGGCCGCATGTATTGTCGCAAGGCGCTAAACCATTATCTTCATCACTTCCAGGGCAGTTCATCAACACAAAACGAGTGGCATTCCATAACTTATTGCAGAAGTTACGATAGCCTTCGCAGCGTTTTTGATCAAAGTTGATATTGCGACCTAGAGAAGCTAAGGATGCAAACGTAAAGCGCAGTGCGTCAGTTCCAAATGCAGGAATGCCATCCGGAAACTCTTTTTTAGTCTTCTTGCTAATGCTCTCAGCCTGCTTGGGATTCATGAGGCCAGTGGTGCGTTTGCCTACTAAATCTTCGATCTTGATGCCGTCAATGAGATCAATCGGATCTAAGGTATTGCCCTTAGACTTACTCATCTTCTGACCTTCAGCATCACGCACCAAGCCATGAACGTAAACTGTATGGAATGGAACTTTGCCGGTAAAGTGGCAAGTCATCATTACCATGCGTGCTACCCAGAAGAAGATGATGTCAAAACCGGTTACCAACACTGACGATGGTAAGAAGTGATGAAGTGCAGGAGTTTCTTCGGGCCAGCCTAAGGAGCTAAAAGGCACCAGTGCAGAGCTAAACCAAGTATCTAAAACATCAGGGTCGCGATTGAGCTTGCCGGTGTAGCCAGCCGCAGCAGCTTTGAGCTTAGCTTCTTCTTCAGAGCGCGCTACAAAGATTTGCCCATCGTCGCCATACCATGCAGGGATCTGATGGCCCCACCAAAGTTGGCGTGAGATACACCAGTCTTGAATATTTTCTAGCCACTGGGTGTAGGTGTTAATCCAGTTTTCTGGAACAAGTTTGATATCACCCTTGGTAACAGCATCTAATGCGGCGCCTGCTATCGATGAGCCAGGTTGATATTGGTTATCAGGACTTGGTTTAGACATCGCTACAAACCATTGGTCGGTGAGCATCGGCTCGATGATGGTTTGAGTACGATCACCACGTGGCACCATGAGCTTATGGGGCTGAACTTTTTCCAATAATCCTGCAGCATCTAAATCGGCAACAACTTGCTTGCGCGCTGCAAAGCGTTCCATGCCTTGGTATGTGGCAGGTGCATTCTCATTAATCTTGGCATCCAATGTCAGGATGTTAATCAGGGGTAATTGATGTCGTTGTCCAACGGCATAGTCATTAAAGTCATGCGCAGGAGTTACCTTAACTACGCCGGTCCCAAAGTTCAAATCAACGTAGTCGTCTGCAATGATCGGAATCTGACGATGACATAAAGGCAAATTCACTGACTTGCCAATGAGGTGTTTGTAACGCTCATCTTCAGGGTTCACCATGACAGCAACGTCACCCAGTAAGGTTTCGGGGCGAGTGGTGGCAACTGTCAGCGAGCCTGAGCCATCGGCTAATGGATAGCGGATGTGCCACATCGAGCCATCTTCTTCTTCGCTCACGACTTCTAAATCAGAAACTGCAGTACCTAAAACAGGGTCCCAGTTCACTAAACGTTTGCCGCGATAGATTAAATCTTGCTCATGTAAGCGCACAAATACTTCAACCACCGCTTTGGACATCTTGCTGTCCATCGTGAAATATTCTTTACCCCAATCAATCGAAGCGCCCAGACGACGAATTTGACGAGTAATAGTATTGCCAGAGGTTTCTTTCCATTCCCAAACTTTTTCTAGGAATTTTTCACGGCCT
This sequence comes from Betaproteobacteria bacterium, assembly GCA_947453825.1. GTDB lineage: Bacteria > Pseudomonadota > Gammaproteobacteria > Burkholderiales > Burkholderiaceae > Polynucleobacter. The sequence goes on along the minus strand of CANGHN010000030.1, from coordinate 467 downwards.
AAATCGTGACGCGAAACTTTTTGCGCATCGAGCTGACGCTCAACTACGATTTGGGTAGCAATACCAGCATGATCGGTTCCCGGTACCCACAAAGTATTTTTGCCAGCCATGCGTGCATGACGCACTAAGCCATCCATGATGGTTTGGTTGAAGGCGTGCCCCATATGTAGGGTGCCGGTGACATTTGGCGGGGGTAGCTGTATTGAAAAGCTCTCCTTACCCGGATCCATGCTGGCGTCGGCAATGCCACGACTTTCCCACTCTGGACCCCAGTAGGCTTCTATCGGGGCAGGTTCATAGGATTTGGCGAGTTCGTCAGCAGAACTGGCCGCTGGTGAATTAGGGGTATTTGAGGCATTTGGCATAAGAGGCAAATTATAATTGGGGCGATGTACTCTGACTTGCTCGCGAACCTCAATCCAGAACAGCGCGAGGCAGTGACCCTCCCGCCTGTCAATGAAAACGGC
>CANGHN010000029.1 GCA_947453825.1 Betaproteobacteria bacterium | reverse complement strand
CTAGAGTCAAGCATCCTCTGCCCTGGTCGATCTCGCCCCGGGCCATCAAGAATCTCAATAGCCCACTTGTTGGGCTATTTTCTTTTGACACTACTTATAGTGAGGGATTATTAGTGTCGCCAGTGTTGATTTAGATACTTCTATATATTAGGTCGATATGACCCAGTTAATCGAGTTAACTTATGTGAGTGAGCCCGCCCAAGAGATGTCCTTTCTGGGCTTGATGCGCTTGCTTTATCACTCCTATTTGAGTAATACCAGTGCGGGGGTTACAGGCGCCTTGATTTTTGAAAATAATCGCTTTGGTCAAGTGATTGAAGGCCCAAGAACTCAGATAGAAAATCTATGGGAAAAAATTCAAAAAGATACTCGGCATAAAAATATACATCTTCTAGAGTCAAAGCCAATTGAACATCGAAGCTTTAGTAAGTGGACTATGGTTTTCCAGGGTAGTGAAGAGGTGGCTAAAAAATTACCTGAAATAGCAGTAGCTGTTGAGAATGTAAATTTTCCTACTGGACACCCACTCTTGGTCGCCCTGAGAGATTTGAAATAATCTATTGCTTTCATTTGGTTTAGCAGGAAGGGCCGGCGAGAGATAGACTTGACCATATTTGGCGTGTATATTGATCCTAATCCAATCAGCATGAACTACCTAGCGGCCCAAAGGAAACCTCGGTGAAAAATCGTTTAATACATTTATTTGTAACAATTGTTGCCGGAGTATTTCTAGTTGCTTGCTCAGGTGGAACGAGTTCTCCAAACTACACCGTTGGCGGTACTATTTCAGGATTAACCAGTGGCTCACTGGTTCTTAAAAACAATGGTGGGGATGCTTTAACAATTAGTGCTAATAGCGCCGCATTTACTTTTGCTACTGCCTTAGCAAGCGGTAGTAGCTATGCAGTCACAGTTGGTACTCAGCCTAGTGGACTCACTTGTAGCGTTACCAATGGCAGTGGAACAGTTGCCAGCGCAAATATAACCAATATCACTTTGGTATGTAGAACACAAATTGCCTACGTGACGAATGTTGTGGGCAATACCATATCGATGTATGCGATTAATGCGAGCACTGGAATACTGACGCCCTTAAGCACGCCAACGGTTGCTACAGGAAGTGGCCCTCAATATATTACGACGAACTCGACCGGGACCTATGCATACGTCTTAAATGGCAACTCCAATACCATATCAATGTATGCAATTAATGCTAGCACCGGAATACTGACGCCCTTAAGCACGCCAACGGTTGTTACAGGAAGCAGCCCCTCATCGATTGCAATTAATTCTGCAGGAACAATTGCTTACGTCTCGAACAATGGCGACAATACAATAGGAGTCTACGCAATTAATGCTAGTACAGGTAACTTAACGCAAATATCAACAATCACTTTAGGAAATAGCCCAAACAATATAGTGATTAACGCTGCCGGGACTCTTGCTTACGTAACTAATGGCGACTATATCTCGATAATTAGCCTTGCTAGCAACGCTGTAATAAGTTCTTTACCAGTTAATACGGGAAGCGCTCCCCAATACATTACGATGAACTCGACTGGGACCTATGCTTATGTCGCAAATGGCAGCTCCAATACCATATCAATGTATGCAATTAATGCGAGTACTGGCGCGCTTACGTTGGTAAACGCTGGAACAGTTGCAACAGGGCGCTATCCCACGAAAGTAGCGATTAATCCAGCCGGAACCTTTGCATATGTTGCAAACGATAGTAGCAATACCATATCAATGTATGCAATTAATGCGAGCACTGGAATACTGACACCCTTGAGTACACCAACGATTACTACAGGGAATGCCCCCCAATATATAACGATGAACTCGGCGGGAACAGCGGTATATGTGGCGAATTATTCAGATAATTCTATATCAATGTATGCAATTATGCGAGTACTGGAATACTTACACCCTTGAGTACACCAACGATTACTACAGGGAATGCCCCTGTATCGATCGCAGTAACGCCGTAAAAAATTTACGCCTTAATTTTATTGCTGGCCGTCCAATTCAGACCAATCGCATTATTCTGAAAGGGTAGTCCACAGATATTGTTAGATAACTTGGCGCCACCGCCCGCGATAAAGGTGAGAATTAAATAATCGGTATATAAGAGGCTCTATAACCATAGGTTTATAAATGAGAAAAATACTTCTAGTGGCTTTGTTCTGTATTTCAATGGTGGGGCCATCTCAAGCTGCAGATACTGCGCCCATTAAGTCAGACCCTGTTTGGTTAACGGAATCAAGGGCAAGCATTAAGGCCGAAAAATATGATCTGGCAATCAAGCAATTGCAAGCCGCTAACGAAACAAACTCTGCTGACTGGAATAATTTGCTAGGTTACAGCCTTCGTAAGAAGCAACCACCAGACCTGGTTGGAGCTGAAAAGTATTATCAAGCCGCATTGAAAATAGATCCAAATCATCGCGGGGCACTAGAGTATTACGGCAAACTAAAGCTAATTAATAACGACTTAGCTGGCGCTGAGGCATTGTTGGCGCGATTGGATAAAGCCTGTACTTTTGGATGCGAGGAATACTCAGATTTGAAAGAAGCTGTACAAAAATATAAATCTAAAAAGTAGGATTTAGTCCTCAGACCATGCAGGGCTAATACAAGAATTTTTAAAATTATCTAATATAGAGATATGAGTAATTTCTTAGATCCAGCAATTCTCTTTTTTGTTTTTGGTGCTTTTGCTGGCGCTGTGAAATCGAATCTAGAAATTCCTCAGCCCATCGCCAGATTTTTATCTTTATATCTCTTGATGGCCTTGGGCCTAAAGGGTGGCTTTGCCCTTCATAAATCAGGCTTTACTCTTGAGATTGGTTTAGCACTTGGCTTAGCAGTTTTTTTGGCAATCATTATTCCTCTAATGGGTTATTTGGTTCTCAGGACAAAACTCAATAACTACGATGCTGCTGCTATTGCTGCCACTTATGGTTCAGTTAGCGCGGTAACTTTTATCACCGCAACGCAAGCTCTTGATCAATATGGCATTGCATTTGGTGGACATATGGCGGCTGCAATGGCGCTGATGGAGTCCCCCGCAATTATCTTGGCAATCCTGTTAGCAAATAGAGCGAGAGCATCTGCTACGAATTCAAAGCAGCCTGTAGGTATGTCAAAGATTCTTCACGAATCATTTACAGATGGTGCGCAACTTCTTTTATTAGGCTCGATGATTGTTGGTTTGGTAAGCGGTGATGGCGGCCAAAAAATAATGGCCCCATTTTCAATCGATTTGTTCAAGGGCATGCTTGCTTTCTTCTTGCTTGACATGGGCTTGATGGCCGCTAAGAATTTTGAGGGATTAAAAGGCAAGCCCCCAATCACTTTGTTTTATGCAATTGGTGCTCCATTGGTGCATGCCTCTATCGCATTGGGTTTATGTAAGTTAATAGGCTTGCCGTTAGGCGATACCGTTTTATTAATGGTACTTGCTGCTAGCGCTTCATATATTGCTGTGCCGGCCGTATTAAGGCATGCACTACCTGAAGTAAACCCTGCCCTATATATGGGGATGTCATTAGGAATTACCTTCCCCTTCAATATCATCTTAGGAATTCCGCTTTATGCCTATCTTGCTGGGCTTACTTACTAGATAAGACCTATATCCGAAGCCTTGGTTGATTTCGCCCCGGGCTACCAAGAAACATCTAAAGCACCTTCGGGTGGTTCTTTCTTTTTCTGGTTAAGATCTAGGAAATTTCATGGAGATCTAAATGCTCATAGTTACCTCAATCATTGCTTCGATATTGGCGATCATCTTTATCAAGCTTTCTTTGGCGGTTATTGGGTTGAGGCGCAGGAATAAAGTTGGCCTAGGCTCTGGTGGCCACGAAGATCTTGAGAGGGCAATTCGAGCACAAGGAAATTTTGCTGAGTATGTTCCTTTGGGACTCATCTTAATTGCCTGCCTAGAGTTAAATGGGGCGCCTTGGCTAGCTCCTGCATTAACTGGTATCGGCTTGATTGTTGGGCGCCTAATTCACGCAAAAGGCATCAATGAGCCCCCGCCAAACTTTAGTAATCGTGTCTTGGGAATGAAATTTACTTTATATACCCTGGTAGTCTTAGTTGGCTTGAATTTGAGCTGGTCAATGTATCAGTTGTTTGGATAATTTTTTATTTAGCCCTTATCCTATGCGGAGATTTAATTTGTATAGAATTTACCTATGACTAATTTAAACCAATTACCTACCGATCTACCCATTCCTGAAGATGATGGTTCAACCAATCATTTAAAGGGAATGAAGCTTCCCAATGTTTCTTTAAATGCCACCAATGGTAAGTCCATCAATCTTGGTGACATTAAAGGCAAATTGGTGATTTACTGCTATCCCATGACAGGGCAGCCCAATGTTGCCCTGCCTGATGGTTGGGATCAAATTCCTGGGGCAAGAGGTTGTACACCGCAAAGCTGTTCCTTTAGAGATCACTATCAAGATCTTCAAGCATTGGGCGCAGAGGTTGTAGGCTTGAGTGTTCAAACTACGGAGTATCAAAAAGAGATGGCCGATAGACTTCATCTCCCATTTCCAGTGCTTAGTGATGTGAACTACCAATTTCAAAAGGCATTGAATATGCCAACTTTTGTAGCCGCTGGAATGACATTGCTTAAGCGAGCCACACTCATTGCGAATAATGGCGTAATCGAGGCTGTTCACTATCCGATATTCCCAAGCGATAGTGATCCGGCTTGGGTAATGGATTATTTGAAGAGTCATCAGGGATAAGGCCTTTCGGGCCTAGTAGATTCCGCCCTGGGCCATCAAGAGTTACCAAAACCACCTTCGGGTGGTTTTTATTTCACCTGCTTTTCGATCTTGTTTTGATTGGGGTCGCAGCCGAGAATATAATCATCTTTAATCAGGTATTAAAGACCTTAGTAAATTTTTAATTTTATGGACGCATTTCTATGACAACAGTAAAACAAGTTATTGAGCAAAAAGCCAACACCATTTTTTCTGTACGATCAACTGACTCTGTAGAAAGCGTCCTCATGCTGATGCGAGGTCATCGAGTCAGGGCTATTCTAGTTATTGATGATGGTGAATTAGCGGGAATTGTTTCACAGGGAGATTGCGCTATAAAAGTGCTATTGCCGCACAACAATCCAAAACAAGTTGCCGTTTCTAAAATAATGACCGCAAACCCACTGACCGTAATGCCATCTAACTCATTAGAAGAGTGTATGGCAATAATGGTGCACAAGCACATTAGACATCTACCCGTACTAGAAAAAAATAAGGTAGTCGGGGTGATTTCTGTTGGAGATCTAGTTAAAAATATTATTGAGCTTCAAGGTAGTCAGATCAAGTTCTTAGAAGCCTATATTAATGGCCATGGTGCTTAGTCTTTAGAGTCTATCAGTCGACGTCATTTAAACGACGATTAGGATTTTGGTGACTTTTTAGCAATTCTTTTATTAATGTCTTTAAGCATTGCTTCATCAGGCTCCTTCCAGTTGGCTCCAGATTGATTTGCCATAAATACCACCACAGAAGCAAATTCAGCCACAGTGAGCTCTGGTTTTCCACCTTTGGGCGGCATTGCTCCAACGCCGTGATAAGCATCAGACGTAATATGCGCCTGACCTTCTTTGATTAGCTTGCCCCATTGTTTTTTATCACCCACTATGGGGGCCTTATTCAGGCCAGCGGCATGGCAGTTAGAGCAAACGGCCTTATATGTATCTTCGCCACTGGCAATGCTCGACAGACTTAGAAAGCACAGGCAAATAAAGAGAATAGATTTCATACTTATCGCAAATAAAGAATATTTGAGATAAGTCTACCTTATTAACTCTTTATAGGTCCTTGGTGCTAGGGTTTTTGCCAATATAAGCTTGGAGACTAAAAGAACACACTGAATTGAGTTTTCATCGCTATCTTGAAGGGATCAAGTGGGCTCAAACAACCCAAATCAGCTAGTTGAACTTAGTTATGTTAGCAAGGCAACTCAAGATATGGGTCTATCAAGCCTTGTTCGTTTATTTGATATTTCCCATAAGTGGAATCAGGGACACAAACTTACAGGCGTTTTATTTTATGAGAACGGTCATTTTTCACAGATTATTGAGGGTAGACAAGAGGATGTTCTTTTCATCTGGGAAAAAATTCAAAAAGATGATCGCCATAAGATTCTTCATCAAATTGAGTTTGATGAAATTGATCAAAGACTATTCCCTAATTGGGCCCTAAGATTTTATGGTGGAGATCAAATTGCTAGGGATGTGCCCCACCTGTCAGGCCTGCTGGATGGCCTGCCAAGTCATGACGTTGAGTTATTGAGAATCATGCGCTCGGTTGCCAAAGGGAATCAAGGCTAGGCTTCAATCCCATTTTAGAGATGCCTTTATATCTTGATAGTCATGCCGACCTATTGATCATGTTGATTAGCAAAAATCTATAAAAATGCTATGCTTGGACTAGGCCAACACTAGACATGAGATCCCTTGACCAGTCTTAATCGAATCCTTAGTGGCAGCTCAGAAATTCTAGCTACTTTTTTACTGTATTTGATGGCTCTTGTTGTCTCAAATATGTTCTCTGCCGTGCTAGATGGTGACCTGTCATTCATTTTGTATTTGCCAGCAGGCATTAAGCTTTTATCGATCCTGGTTTTTCAATGGCGAGGCGCCATTGGCATTGCATTAGCAATCTTTGCACGTTTTGTGTTTTACGATCAAAACTATACAGTCCTCCAAAGCCTATTGATGGCATCCATTAATGCAGGAGTTAGCTTCCTGGTTATTTACAGCTATTTAAAGATTTTCAATATATCTTCAAGCCTAGGAAATTTAAACCTTTGGCATATTGTGGGCCTGTCAGCCGTATGTAGCATTACTAATGCACTACTATTTTCCTGGCTACTATTTATATTTAGACATTTAGCGTTTGAACATTATTGGCATAAAGTATTTTTAATCGTAATCAATAATTTCACAGGCAATGCAGTATTGGTATGGCTTTTGACATACACCGCACGTCGAGGTTATGTACAAACGTATTTAAGAAAATGGATTCAGACTCCCACTAATTAGTGCAGAAAGAAAATATGAAGATCACCAATTCAGCTTATATTCGTTTTCTAAATTATTTAGATGCGATAGGTCGCATAGAGTCCAGGGCGCTAAATGCAATTGAAGAGCAAATGCTTAACTATATTGCGATTGCCCATTCTCAAGGCAATGCCTTATTGGTTGGCGACCTCATTAGACTTCGTCAGATCGGCTCACAAGCGACCCTGCATGGCCGCCTCAAAAATCTTGAGGCTTTAGGCTACATTAAGTTAGCAGAAGATAAAAATGATGGCCGTAAAAAATGGGTCACGGCTACCGCTAAAACTATTAAATATTATGAGGCGCTCTCCGCCTGCCTAGAAAAAGCCCTCAAGAATAGCTAGGCTGCGGTCTTAAGCGTACAGATATGTATAAATTAATTGCTTTTGATGCTTACGGAACATTATTCGATGTGTATTCCGTTGGGCAATTGGCAGAAGAATTATTTCCCTGCCATGGTCAGGCCCTTGCCTTGATGTGGCGTGATCGCCAAATTGAGTACACCCGCTTAGTGACTATGAGCGATCCCAATCCCAATGGAAGTAAGTATTACCTGCCATTTTGGGATATAACAATTCGTGCTTTGCGCTATGTTTGCAAGCGGATGGACTTAGAGCTAAAGCCTGAATTTGAAAAGCGCCTCATGGATCAGTACGCCAGACTTGCTGGCTTTGAAGATAGCCTGAAGGTTCTCAAGAGTATTAAAGAGCGAGGCATCGCCACGGCTATATTGTCAAATGGTAGCAGAGAAATGTTGAGCACAGTAGTGCAGAGTAATGGCTTGACGCCCTATCTAGATAAAGTAGTCACTATTGAGGATGTGCGCTTATTTAAAACTGCACCGCAAGCCTACGAATTACTCTTAAAAGGATTTGCTGTACAAAAAAACGAGATTCTTTTTGTCTCAAGCAATGCTTGGGATGCTCTGGCAGCAAAGTGGTTTGGCTTTGATGTTTTTTGGATTAATCGTCAAGGCCACCCTTATGAAGAAATTGGAGAGCGGCCAAACTATGAGGGCAACTCATTATCTAAGGTTTTAGAGATTCTTTAATGTAGCCTGTAGAAGGTTTTCAGAAAGATACTATTTATAGGTAAGATATCTAAAAATTAATATTTGGAGACAAGAATGAAAAAGTTAGCTTTAGTTTTGGGGATGACTCTAGTTTTGGCATCGACCGCGTATGCGGCACCTCAAGAGCCATTGTTTAGCTCTGTTGAGAAAGAACAAAAACCGTATTTATATACTCTAAAAGAGTTGGTATCGATCGAGTCTGGCAGCAGAGACCGAGAGGGTTTGGATAAGATTTCTCAACTCATCTTTAACAGGCTGAAAGCTTTGGGTGGCCAAGTTGAATTCATTGAGCCAGGTGCCGACATGTATCGTATGTACGACACTCCTGACAAGCCGGGCCGCATGGTGAAGGCCGAGTTCAAAGGCTCTGGCAGTAAAAAAATACTTTTAATTGCCCATATGGATACTGTGTATTTAAAGGGGATGTTAGCAAAGCAGCCATTTCGAGTAGATGGTGATCGCGCCTATGGCCTCGGGATTTCGGATGATAAACAAGGCATTGCATTAATTTTGCACACTTTAGATGTATTGAAGAAATCTAAATTTTCTGAATATGGAAAAGTGACTGTATTAATTAACGGCGATGAAGAAATTAGTTCGCCTGCTGCACGCGCTTATTTTTCTAAATTAGGCGCAGAGCACGACGTCACATTTTCTTGCGAGGCATCCCAAGCTAAGTCAGACCGCATTGCATTAACCACTGCCGGCATTGGTGCTGTGAATTTAAATATTACTGGTAAAGCATCTCATGCAGGATCTGCTCCTGAGTTAGGTCGCAACGCTTTAGATGAGCTCTCATTTCAGATACAGCAAATGCGAGATTTATCTGATCCAAAAGAGGGAATCAAGATGAATTGGACCTTGGCGAGCGCTGGAACAAACCGTAACGTGATTCCTTCGGTTGCGTTTGCAACAGCTGACGTCAGAGTCATGAAAAAAGAAGACTTTGATGTAGTGGAGCAAAAAGTAAAAGAGCGCGTTAAAACTCAGCAGATTCCAGATGCAAAAGTAGAGGCCTCATTCGAGCGTCGTCGCCCTCCATTGGTGACTAGCCCACAGTCTTTGCGTTTGGCTGAATATGCTAAACAGGTGTATGCCGAACTAGGGAGAGATTTGGTATTAGGAACCGTAGCTGCAGGCGGAGGAACGGACGCCGCCTTTGCCGCGTTGAATACTCAAAACCCAGTCATTGAAAGTATGGGGGTTCAAGGTTTTGGTGCCCATTCAAATGATGATGAATATATTCTGATCAGCTCTATTACGCCCAGAATGTATTTGCTCTCCCGTCTGATTATGGATATTTCTAGAAATAAAGTTGCCAATTCGAACTAGGCACTTGGATATTTAGCTTTGCAAAAAAGTGATTTCCATCATTGAAGGGGCGGGTCTCAGACCCATCCTTTCTAGATTGTCCTATCAGCAAATAGAGAATATTCTGCAATATAAATAACAAGGCTATTTCATGAAACATTTCTTAGGTAAGCTCTCGGCCATTTCTGCCAGTTTCATTTTCAGCATGTCGGCTGTGTATGCTGATCCTCCAATGGCGCCTTTTTACCAAGCGGTAAGTAAGTTGACGCCTAATGGCAAGCTTGGACAAGTAATTAAGCAAGAAAAAATTCAGACATCTATTGCTGGCGCACAGGCTTGGCGCATTGCCTATATTTCTTCTGACGTAGGCGAAAGAAAAACAATTGCTACTGCCTTGGTAGTTGCGCCGCTTGGCAAAGCTCCGGCTCAAGGGCGAGCAGTGATGGCATGGGCACATGGCACTACCGGAACTGCCCAGAATTGTGGCCCCTCGCAAATGACAGACCCCGCAGTCTCCTTAAATGAGTATTTTTTAATGAATGGAAATTCATGGGCAGACTATGGTTTGGCTAGCCTAGAAGCATTGATCAAAGAGGGCTATGTGGTGGTCGGCACTGACTATCAGGGTCAAGGTGGTGGCGGAAAGCATCAATATGCAGTTGCGATAACGCAAGCTAAAGATACGATTGACTCCATCAGGGCAGTTGCCTCTATGAAAGAAACCGGCGCGGGCAAGCAAGCGATTGTTTATGGCTGGTCCCAGGGGGGTGGAACTGCTATCGCTGCTGCCAGCATGCCTGACTACATCGCTAAAAAGGGAACTGCGTTCGATGATATTCAGCCATTAGGATTCGTGGCTTTGGCTCCCTATGACGTTGCAGTCACAATGCCTGGGACAACACTTGATCAAGCCACTTCTGAAAAAATGATTAGCCAATTAAGTGCCAGTTTTTCAAGCAACGTATTTGATTTTACGCACTTCTCGATGACCTTATGGGGTACGCAGGCGGCCTTTCCGAATTTGAAACTGACCGATCTATTTACGGATGATGGCGCAAAGGCAATTGATCAGATTTACTCTAATAAGTGTCTTCATGCCGCAGTTGATACGCTCAATTACAACTATGGTGCAGGCTTTAAAAATCTCTTAAAGCCACAAGCGCAAAATACCTTAGCCTGGGCTCAGGCTTTTCTGAAGGGCAGCGTTAACCCAGTAAAACCGGTTGCGCCCGTCGTGATTTATTGGGGAACTAAAGATACAGTGGTGCCCCCTGTGATGGGTGACCTCTATCAAAAACAGATGTGTAAGTTAGGCGGCAATATTAGTCGAGTCCAGTTGCCGGGGGAACAGACCCATTTTTCAACACCAGGCTCCGCAGCCCCTTTCTATTTGCCTTGGATTAAAGACCGTATTGCTGGAAAAATAATGTCCAATGGATGTCCACAAAATTAAAGACCATGATTGATCATTTGGACCATCTTGTTTTAACCACCGCCAAAGAGGCTGAGTGCATTGATTTTTATACGCGGGTTTTAGGTATGCGCCTAGAGTTATTTACTGCTGGAACTCCGCCTATAGAGCGTAAAGCATTAAAGTTTGGCAATCAAAAAATCAATTTACATATTAAGGGAAAAGAGCTTGAGCCAAAAGCAGATATTCCTACACCAGGATCTTTAGATCTTTGCTTCATTGCTGATAGACCTTTGATCGAGGTGATTGCTAAGCTTGAGCAAGGGGGGTGGCCAATTATTGAGGGTCCTGTGCCGCGCACGGGGGCTACTTCCAAGATCATTTCAGTTTATGTTCGCGATCCTGATCGTAATCTCATTGAAATTAGCGAGCTTGTGAACTTAACGTGAGTCTATCTGATCTGATTCTGCAAGGCTTAGTGCTGGGCTCCTTAGGCCTGGCAGCCGGGGTTTTAGGCGGGGTAATTGGCTTTGGTACCACAATCATTTTGATGCCAGCATTGGTTTACTTCTATGGCCCTATTCAAGCAATTCCAGTCGTTGCATTGGTTGCTACAGTAGCAAATCTCTCACGCATTTTTTTGTGGTGGAGCGTCATTAACTGGAAGGTCTGTTTTGTTTATAGCTTAACTGCAATACCTGCCGTGATCTTGGGCGTAAACACATTAGTTACTCTCAATGATCAATTAGTTGAAATTACTTTAGGAATTTTTCTCATTCTGCTAATCCCCATTCGCCGCTGGATGCGAAATCAAAATTTCTATTTAAAGCTTTGGCAGATGAGCTTGGTGGGCGCGGGCATTGGCTTTTTGACTGGCGTTGTGGCAACTACCGGCGCTATTAATACACCGTTTTTCTTAGCCTACGGCCTCACTAAAGGCGCTTTCTTGGGCACTGAAGCAGCGAGCACCTTATCAATTTTATTTACAAAAGGAATTACTTTTCATCAACTGGGGTATTTAAATAACACCGCTCTTATACAAGGACTGCTCATTGGTAGCTGCGTATTGGTAGGCGCCATTTTTTCTAAAAGAATTGTTTTAGCTTTGCCAGAAAAGCGCTTCTTATTATTAATGGAGTTAGTAATGCTAGTGTCTGGCGTATCCATTTTGGCCATGGCTATCTAGTATGGCTTTATTTAAAGCGGTAAGCCAGCGCTAAAAAAACGTTGTCCTGAAAAGAGCGATTCATGACAGGGCTGTTATTGATGCCGCTACCCATCCACTTTCGCTTGCCATAAAGATTGATGTACCAGCTATCCACCACCGGAATCTCGACCATCAAGCCAGCTAAAAGATTATTAGTTGCTGGTGCTGTATAAGCGCTATAGCCTGTTTGTACAGACTCACCGGGGTTGATGCCGTAGTAGTAATTAGCATATTGACTTGATTGCCTCTCAATACCCAGTTGTGGATAGACAACCACTTTTTTGTAGGTCTCAATCTCAGCAAAATAAAGAAATTCATAAAGAGCCCCTTTGGACTTTCCAAAGTCATGATAGGCGTTTACAAAAAAACCACCTATAGGCGTTTCTTGAAAAGTACCCAGCCCCAGTGGAATTGGATCGCTACGATTAATGGATGATCCATTAATTGGTGACTTTACTTTATAGGTATCAAGATTAATCTTGCCGATAACTTCTAAATAGCCATAGCCCATTTTGACTGTTTTGATACCCACTTCATCAATGCGAGCAAAAAAGCGGCCATAGTCAAAAAATGCATAAGGTAAAACAAGTGATTGCGTACCTTCGGTGCCAATGTGTAGATTAGAGGTGTAGATTGCGCCACCGATGTCTCCGACAATTCGGTTTGGAAGGCTATCTGGCACGTCATCCATTGCAAAAGCAGACATTGACAGCATTACCGTCAGAAAGCAAAACTTAATTTTGAGAAACAGTTTCATAAAGATATCCTATGATCATTAGAGATCTACATTGTCCAAAGCCATCTCGTCAAGATGGCGAGTGTCAGCCCAGCGGTCTACTTTCCAGGTGGCCCCATCATGACTAATCCAGTTGAGCGATGCGTTAGCCACTGTTACTACTCTTTCAGATTCTAGAGCTTGCTTACTGGCTAGGCGATACATCATCTCTAGTGCGCCACCATGACTTACTAGCAAAATCGTCTTACCAATATGTTGCTGCCGAATTTCTTCGAGTACATTTTCGATGCGCTTAGCAAATTGCAAAATACTTTCTCCGCCATCAAACTCTTGTGCAAGATCTCTGCTTAAGTGCGATGCCCAAAGCTCTGGTTTGAGCTGTGGTGCCTCGTCGACTGTTAGGCCCTGAAGTACGCCGAGGTGTCGCTCCCTTAATGCCTTGTGAGTAATTGCAGAGACGCCGAATAATTTTTCTACTGCTGCTGCAGTTCGCGCAGCACGCTCTAGATCGCTGCTATAGAGAACATCAAATTCAAGATGAATGGCTTTTAAGGCTCGCGCCATTTGCGCAGCTTGCGCTAAGCCACGACCATTGAGCTCGATATCAGTATGCCCTTGTAGCCGGCGCTCAACATTCCAATCAGTTTCTCCGTGGCGTATTAGGCAAAAGCGGGTTGTAGTCATGTGGTAATAATAAAGCGGTAATTATTTTTTAAGGGTCCAGGCACGGGGATTGTGTTCAAAGCCAATATGCTCATAGTACTCATTGGCTTTGGGTGCGGCTAATAGTACGATCATGCAATTCGGGCCAAGGTGGCTTTGAGTTTCTTCTATGAGGTGTTTGCCGATCCCCATGCGTTGATATTGCTGGTCTACTGCTAAATCGGCTAGGTAAGCAACATAAGAAAAGTCGGTTAAGGTGCGAGCAATCCCAATTAAGTTTTCGCCATCCCATGCTGTAATGGTTAGATTGGCATTCTTAAGCATAGCCTCAAAAGTATTGAGATTATCGACAGGTCGTCGCTCTCCAAGGGTAGAGCGTACGTAGAGGTCAATTGCTTGTTCTGCAGAGATGGTGGCATTGTCTCGGTAGCTAATCATTCAATTTCCTTAATGAACGCACATGATTAGCCATGATAAGCAATTTAGATCCCGTCTTAAATCCTTGGAGAGCAGGGCCTATAAAAAAGCCCCGTTTAGCGGGGCTTGATATTTACGCGGCAACAACAGTTTGCTTACCGAGGGCCCGCAAGATTTTGCCTTTTTCTTTCGGTTTATTGCTTGCTTCTAATAACTTTGTAAGTTGGGCAGCGTTGAGGGGTCCTAGGCGTTTTTTACCGGTTTTGGTAAGCATAGGATCGTTTTTGCGGTTTTTCTGATTTTGGCTTACAGCCATGATTTTCCTAGAGGTAGGGGGTGATAAACCTTAGAGGAATGCTCAAAAGATTCCCCTATCTAGGGCGCACAATAGTGATCACCATTCAGGATAACAGTTAAAAAGATCAGGCGCTATGATTAGGGGATGATTACTCTTCCAAATGTCATCTTCTCCATCATCATGGGCTTCTTGATGTCATTAAGCATTACTTTGGCAACCACACTAGTACGCATCGGTATTGCACAAAACTTCTTTGAGGTATGGCTCGAAGTTTGGTCTATTGCCTATCCCGTTGCCATCATCTGCATCTTGATATACAGACCCTTTGCTAGCAAGGCAACGGCCCAGTTAGTTGAAAAGTTAAAGTCCGCGAATGGCTTAAAAAAATAGAAAGTTTTTTATGAAGAGGTATCTATCTTTGGCAGTATATGTTTTCAGTTTGTCTGCTTGCGCTGCAGTTTTTACTGATGCATCGGATGCCAACCATGTTACTTTTTTAAATAGCAGTGGCGAATCTATTGAGCAGTTGACGAAGAAGGCAATCGCCTATTGTGAGCAGTATGGCAAAGTGGCGTCTTTCAGAAATAGCGATAGTCAATTAGTTGCCGTGTTTGACTGCAAAATGCCGCGTAACTAAAGCTCGTAATTAACCGGCGAGTTCGGATTGGTAAATCAGGCCAGCATGCTCTCTGAGAGCGTGGAACTGAATAGATTCCCAGCGCTGTTGCGCGACATCTAATTCAGATTTATGTGATGCCAAAAATACTGATGCACCCACTACATCTTCGGCCATACGATGAATATTTTCTTGGGTAAATTTTTTGAGAGCAACCGGATCATCCGAACTTACCCAGCGAGCTAGGCTGTAACGAGCGGGTAGAAGGCGTACTTCTGCGCCATATTCTGTTTGCAGTCGATGGCTTACTACTTCAAATTGCAATTGGCCAAATGCACCTAGCAGCATGGTGCCGCCAGCCATTGGGCGGAACACTTGAATAGCACCTTCTTCGCCTAGTTGCATTAATCCAGTGCGCAGTTGTTTTGAGCGCAAAGGATCTGCGGACTCAACCATGCGGAAAATTTCTGGAGCAAAAAAAGGTAGGCCCGTAAATTGCAATTGCTCGCCCTCTGTGAGGGTATCGCCTAGACGGAGTAAGCCATGATTGGGAAGTCCAATGATGTCGCCAGGAAATGCCTCGTCTAAAATGTCGCGTCTTTGAGACAAGAAAGAAAGAGCATTATTGGTGCGGACCTCTTTGCCATTACGACAGATCTTGAGTTTCATGCCGCGTTCAAAATGTCCGGAGCAGATTCTTAAAAAAGCCACACGGTCTCGATGTGCAGGGTCCATATTGGCCTGAATCTTAAAGACCACCGCAGAGAATTTATTTTCAGCTGGGCTGACTTCGCGTTGCAATGCTTTGCGTGATCCTGGTGAGGGTGCAAGCTCAACCAGGGTATTCAAAATCTCACGCACACCAAAGTTATTAATGGCAGAACCAAAAAATACAGGTGATTGACGTCCAGCCAAGAAAGCTTTTTGATCAAAGGCAGGCATGGCTTCTTTAATAAGGGCCACCTCTGCTAATGCATTTTCTAGATCAGTACCCAGGCGCTCTTTTAGTGCTGGATCATTGACTTCTACTACGGCATGCGAATCTTCGGTAACACGATCTTCGCCTGCTTTAAACATGCGCATGCGCATATTTGCAATATCAATCACACCAGCAAAAGATTTGCCCATGCCAACCGGCCAAGTAAACGGAACAACTTCGATGCCAAGGGCATTTTCGATCTCGTCCATTAATTCCATGGGCGGCTTTACTTCGCGATCCATCTTATTAATGAAGGTAACAATAGGAGTGTTGCGCGCTCTACAAACCTCAAGCAAGCGCAAGGTTTGTGATTCCACACCGTTAGCGGCATCAATCACCATCAAAGCAGAATCCACCGCAGTTAATACGCGATAGGTATCTTCAGAGAAGTCTTGGTGGCCTGGCGTATCTAAAAGATTAATAATGCAATCGCGATATTCCATTTGCATCACAGAGCTTGCAACAGAAATGCCCCGTTGTTTCTCAATTTCCATCCAGTCAGACGTTGCATGTCTACTAGCTTTACGTGCTTTTACGCTACCTGCAATTTGAATCGCTCCTGCATACAGCAAGAGTTTTTCGGTGAGCGTAGTCTTTCCGGCATCTGGGTGAGAGATGATGGCAAAGCTACGACGTCTTAATACTTCTGCGCCTGGGGTGCTGGGGGTGGTGGTATCGATGGTAATTCTGCGTTGATTAGTCTAGTTTGGACGCAATTATAAGGGGCGCGCTGATTTAGAACTGCTCGTGTGGCCCCACAAAACGCCATTGTCCTGGTGGTAGTGGGCCCAATGAGATGCGGCCCATTCGGACGCGCTTGAGCCCCACAACTTTCAGCCCAACCATTTCACACATTCTCCGAATTTGACGCTTACGTCCCTCGCGCAGAACAAAACGTAACTGATCCTCATTTTGCCAGCTAACTTGGGCTGGTTTAAGCGCTACACCATCAAGCGATAAACCATGCTTTAGGCGATCTAAATCCTCAAATGAGAGCTTGCCCTCTACGCGCACTAAATATTCTTTTTCAATCGGACTATTTTCACCAATCAGTAATTTAGCAATGCGGCCATCTTGAGTTAATACCAACATACCTGTGGAGTCGATATCCAGTCTACCTGCAGGTGCCAGGCCTTTGGTATTAAAGCGGGGGTTCTTGCCCTTATCTAGCGGGCTAGCAAAGTAATTATCGGGTGTAATTAATGATGCAGCAGGCTGGTACTCTTGCTCATCATCATAATGAGAGATGAAGCCAACAGGCTTATTGAGAATGACGGTGATACGCAAAGCTTGTTGGGCTTTAGCGCCGGATTGCAATTCAATTTTTTGATGACGATAGGCGCGTACACCAAGTTCGTTGACAACCTCACCATCAACCGTCACTAATCCTTGCTCAATATAAGAGTCTGCCTCACGACGTGAGCATAAGCCTAGCTCAGAGAGTAATTTCGAAACGCGTACTTTTTCTTCCATACCCGCATTATCCGGCAACAATGGCATTTGCTAGGGTCAAGGTAATATGTCTTGACTGGGGCTTAAACAGGCTTTCGAGAGACTTTAGCGGCAAACTATAAATTTCTTTATATTCAGAGACTTGCAGTTGGTAAATTGACAGAGTTTTGTGTTTTTATATTCTTAGTTCACATGAGGGTGTTATGAAATCAATATGTCTACGTTCGCTTTTCATTGCAAGCGCGTTGTGCAGCACTTCACTTTTTGCCCAAACGCGGCTTCCTGACATTCCTGTGGATCAATACAGTGCTGAGCAAAAAGCAGCTGCTCAAGAATTTGAGGCGGCACGCAAAAAAGCGCCCTGGGGCCCATTTGCAATGTTGATGTATAGCCCACAATTAATGAATAATGCGCGCTCTATGGGCGACTATTTGCGCTATAAATCTGCATTTGATAATCACCTCAGTGAATTTGCAATTCTGATTACTGCACGCGAGTGGAGTCAGGATTATGAATGGCATATTCACTATCCCATCGCTATTAAGGCAGGCTTAAATCCTGAGATTGCTAAAGCTCTGAAAGAAGGCAGAAGACCTGAGGGAATGAGCGATGACGAGTCCATTGTGTATGACTTCACCATGGAGCTACAAAGAACAAAACGTGTTTCTGACACTACGTTTGCAAAAACGGAAAAACGGTTTGGGAAAAAAGGCGCAGTTGATTTGGCGGGGATTGCTGGTTATTACACATTCTTAGCAATGGAAATGAATATGGCACGGCATCCCGTTCCTAATGGCGGCGAACGTTTGCCACGCTTCCCAGATTAAATCCAGATCAAAAGTCATCTTGAGGTACTGATATGAATAGTCGCAGATCATTTTTAAAAACTTCATCTAAAGCATTAGGAGGGCTCATGTTTTGCGGCTGCGGATTATTGCATGCAGCAGAGCAGGATAAAAGACCCAAGCGCATTACGCCGGTATTTATCAATGGCAAAAGAGTGCGGACGATTGATGTACATGCGCACTGCATGTTTCAAGATGCAATTGATTTAATGGGTGAAGACGCTAAGTCTGTTCCTCCGCCAACCAAGGGTGTGCCGGAACACTTTATCAAGATTGATGAGCGTATCAAGGCAATGGAAGCCCAGGGCATTGATATGCAAGTATTAAGTATCAATCCTTATTGGTATCGCAAGGAAAGAGATGTTGCTGTAGAGATATGTCGTATTAATAACCAAAATTTAGCGGAGCTTTGCGCTCTTCGTCCGGATAAATTTGCTGCTTTTGCATCCTTAACAATGCAGTTCCCAGACTTAGCAGTACAGCAACTCGAGGAGGCAGTCAAAAAACAGGGGCTGCGAGGCGCTGCAATTGGAGGAAGTGTTTTAGGGCAAGATTTTTCAGATCCTAAATTTCATCCAGTTTTAGCAAAGGCGCAAGAGCTCAATGTCACATTATTTATTCATCCGCAAAGTACGCCGCAATTAGCCCAACGTTTTAAGGGCAACGGCTGGATGTCTAACGTTATCGGTAATCCACTAGATACAACTATTGCGCTTCAACACTTAATTTATGAAGGTGTTTTAGATAAGTATCCAAGCTTGAAGATATTAGCTGCGCATGGCGGTGGATTCTTAGGCTCATATGCTCCCCGCATGGACCACAGTTGTTTTGTATCTCCACAAAACTGCAATCCAGATATCGTTTTGAAAAAAAAGCCAACAGAATATTTGAATCAACTGTACTTTGACTCTCTAGTTTTTACTCCTGAAGCGTTGCGTCATCTCGTCGCACAGGTTGGCGCTAGTCAAGTGGTCATCGGCACGGATCATCCGATACCTTGGGAGGAATACCCAGTTGAGCATGTGATGCAAACCCCTGGGCTTACAAACTCACAGCGCGTAGCTATTTTGGGTGGAAATGCTGCAAAACTATTAGGCCTCTAGATAGAGGCGCTATAGGGGTTTGTCTCATTGGCCGGGCGATTTTTAAAGCGCTTGTGAACCCAGTAGTACTCTGCAGGTCGCAGTCGAATTTTTTCTTCAAATAGTAAATTTAAGCGAGCGGTATCTAGCTTTGGATCATCACTTGGAAAGTTTTCAAGTGGCATGCCAATTTCACAGAGATAACCAGATTCATCAGGCTTGAGCGTGGTTGTCATGATGCACACATCAGCATGCGTAATTTTTGCTAAGCGTGAGACAGCAGTGATTGTGTTTGTTTCAACTCCAAAGAAAGGTACAAACTCAGAATCTTTTAGGCCAAGATCAATATCGGGTGCAATGATAATAAAGTCGCCATTACGAATTTCACGAATAATTTCCTTAGAGTTCCCTTGGCGATCGATCGAGTTGCCGCCAAAACGATTACGCCACTCAATAATTTTTCTATTGAAGAAGGGATTTTTCATTCTTTGAAAAAATCCAGAAGTGCGCGGCCAATGCATGCGCTTAGCTAGGGCGCTCAAAATAATGCTGCCTTCGATTCCAGTAAAGTGCATGTTGACTAAAATACGCGGTTTTTTGTTGGCAAGATCTACCGCAGATTTCACCTCAATCATATTATTGAGTTGTTGAGCACTACCTAACCAGATGATGCTTTTCTCAACAAGGCTGCGTCCAAGGAGACGCCAATGTTCTTTACGCAAATCATCTATCTCTGTATCACTTAATTGCGGAAAACATAAATGCAAGTTAGTTTTAACAACTCGATTTCTATCCCCCGGAATCCTGGCTGCTATATAGCCTAGGCCATAGCCGATAGGTACCAACAACCTATAAGGGAGCAGCGAGAGAAGCTTGAGTAGTGCAAGCCCAAGATAATTAAAAAAGGATTTGAGCAAATTAATTTTGCTCTGAGTCGTAACGCTTTATAGATTTAGCGTAGCGCACTTGCATTTCTTCAATTGAGCTGCTTGACATGCCCAGATCATTCACAAGGCCAGTCTCTAGTCGGTATGCCCAGCCATGAATGGTGAGATCTTGGCCGCGAGACCATGCATCTTGAACAATAGTCGTTTCGCATACATTGATAACTTGCTCAATCACATTGAGTTCGCATAAGCGATCTTGACGTTTCTGGGTGGGGATTGCATCGCCTAAATAACGTTCATGTTTTTGATGCACATCTTTAACGTGTCGTAGCCAATTATCAGCAAGACCAATACGTTTATCTGTGAGGGCTGCATGAACACCGGAGCAGCCATAGTGTCCGACGACTAATATATGCTTTACTTTTAGTAAATCGATCGCAAACTGGATAACGGATAAGCAATTTAAATCAGTATGAACAACAACGTTGGCTACGTTGCGGTGAACAAATAGCTCGCCTGGCAGCAAATTGACAATATCGTTTGCGGGTACCCTGCTGTCAGAACAGCCAATCCACAGGTATTCTGGGGCCTGCTGAGATACGAGCCTTTTAAAGAAATTAGCATCTTTTGCAACCATGCCTTCGGCCCAGGTGCGGTTATTCGCAAAGAGCTGTTCGAGGGCTTGAGAATTCTTCATGATTGAGGATTGAGTTTAAAGTACTTTCATGATGCCTATTTGGTTAAAACAGACCCCCAGCGGAATTGTCCTCAATTTGCACTGTCAGCCAGGAGCAAAGCAAACCAAGGTGGTGGGTTTGCATGACGACTGTTTAAAGATTTCGCTACAGGCTCCAGCACTAGAAAATAAGGCCAATGAGCTTCTTTTGGCATGGCTTTCAAAGCAATTGAGGATCCCACAAAAGCAAATTCAATTTGTCTCTGGTCAAAATAGCCGCAAGAAAAGAGTAGAAATTTGGGGGGCGATCAGCCCAGAGCAGATTGTGCAGATATTAAAACCATAATTACTTATTTATTTGGGTGCAGATCCTCATATACTTAAAGCAATATATCGAGTACCCACCTAGGGTTTATGTGGAGATTGACCAAGGAAGATCGTATGAATAGGTTTATAAAGTGGCTCTTAAGCCTTGTTTTAATTGGCTTAGCTGGACTTGCTGGGTATACATGGCTGATGCTGACCTGGAGTTATGGAAACGGTGAGCGAGCAGGTTATGTGCAGAAATTTTCCAATCGAGGCTATTTATGCAAAACCTGGGAGGGTGAGTTAGCAATGGTATCGATGCCAGGCACCATGTCAGAAAAATTCCTCTTTACGGTGCGTGAAGATGCTGTGGCGCAAAAAATAAATGCTAATTTAGGAAAAAAAGTAGCCCTAAAATACGAACAGCATATTGGCTTACCAACAAACTGTTTTGGGGATACCGAATATTTTGTTTCCGATATAGTCGTTTTAGATGAATAATAGGTAGTTGTAAAAATTTTTGTAATGCAGCTTTATTTTTGTAATTTTTTGTGGTTAAAATCATGTAAGCGTAATGTGCGCTGACATCAATATCTATAAGGAGCTTCACTTGAACAAAGCCGAACTAATCGCAGCGATTGCTGACGACGCGGAGATCTCTAAAGCCAAAGCTGAAT
>CANGHN010000028.1 GCA_947453825.1 Betaproteobacteria bacterium | reverse complement strand
TGAAGCAGTATTGAGCCAAGAACCAAGCCAAATTAACGATTTAATTGTACGTTTAAGTGCTTTGCGTGAATTTAATGCCTTGGAGCAAGCCGCCCAACTCGCTGCTGCTAATAAACGCATTAGTAATATCCTCAAGAAAACGACCAGCACTATTCCAGCAGCCTGTTCTAGTAAATTACTACAAATTCCTGCGGAAGCCGCCTTGCATCAAGCTTTAGAGAAACTTACTCCAGCACTCAATGCCGCTTATGAGAAGCGTCAATTTGTTGAGCTCTTAAAAGCCTTAGTGGCTTTGAGCACTCCAATTGATCAATTTTTTGCTGATGTGATGGTGATGGATCCAAATCCTGAGCTGCGCGATAACCGCCTTGCACTTCTGCAACAACTTCACCAGAAAATGAATCTCGTTGCTGATCTCGGCAAGCTCGCATGAGTAGTAGCGCTTCTAAGCTCATTATTCTCGATCGCGACGGCGTGATTAATGAAGATCGTGATGATTATGTGAAATCCGCTGATGAATGGGTGGCTCTGCCAGGTAGCTTAGAAGCAATCGCTCTGCTTAATCAAGCGGGATACCAAATCGCCATTGCTACAAATCAGTCAGGTCTCTCAAGAGGTTATTTTTCGATCAATGATTTGCATACCATGCATAGCAAGATGGATAGCTTACTCAAGCCCTTAGGTGGTCACATCGACAGCATTTTCTTTTGCCCCCACCAAGACTCGCATGCTTGCGATTGCCGTAAGCCTTCTCCAGGCCTCATGAAGGAGATTGCCTTGCGCTATAAAAAGACTGATAGCAGCAAGCCTTTGCTTGGCGTACCCATTGTGGGAGACTCTTTGCGTGATCTACAGGCCGGCATTGTGCTGGGCGCCTCACCCCACCTGGTTCTTACTGGCAAAGGCCAAAAGACTTTGGCAAAAGGAGATCTACCAGAGGGAACTCAGATTCATGCTGACTTACTTTCTTTTGCAAATGCGCTTTTAGAGAATAAAGTCTAGGGTATTAATGATCTACATTCGCTCAACCCTCTTTGCGCTATTTATCGTTGTCTTTACACCTATCTGGTCAGTCTTGTGCATGCTGGCCTTCCCATTTCTGAGTCCTGAAAATCGCTATAACTTTATTGGTCTTTGGAACAAGATTGTGATTTACTTGCTCGATCATCTTTGCGGCATTCATTATGAAATCCGCGGTATGGAGCATATGCAGGCAGTTTTAGATCAACCGGTAGTGATCTTGAGCAAGCACCAATCTGCTTACGAAACAATTGCCTATATTGCCTTATTGCCTAAGCAACTCTGTTTTGTATTCAAACGAGAATTGCTCTGGATTCCTTTTTTTGGCTGGGCCTTAGCCTTGCTCAAAATGATTCACATCAATCGCGCAAGTAAACAGACTGCGGCGATGTCAGTCGCAACCCAAGGTCGCAAACGGCTTAGTGAGGGTAAGTGGATCATGCTCTTTCCAGAGGGCACTCGCACCCCGATAGGCTCTACCAAACCCTATCGCAAAGGCGGCGCCCGCCTAGCAAGTGCTACAGGGGCATTGGTAATTCCAATTGCGCATAACGCTGGAAGAGTTTGGCCAAAGAACAGCTTCTTAAAACAGCCTGGTACTGTCATTTTTTCGATTGGCCCCGCAATCAGCTCAACCGGAAAGTCGGGAGAAGAGCTTGCGCAAGAAGTTGAAAAATGGATTGAAACTGAAATGCGTGTCATTGATCCAAGTGCCTATAAAACATCTTAGACACTAAGCTGCTATTACTTTAGCCCACTCAATATAGCGATCTACTGAAATATCTTGAGCTCTAGCTTTGAGCTCTACCTCAGTCAAACGTAATCTGTCTGCGAAAGCTTGTAAGTTCGTGCGCAGCATTTTTCTTCTTTGTGCAAAAGCAGCAGCAACCACTTGCTCTAATGCGCTCCACTGAATATTGCTTAAGTCAAAATCATCGCGAGGAATCATACGCACAACGGCAGAATTCACTTTAGGCTGGGGATCAAAGGCTTCCGGAGGAACCTCTAACACCTGCTCCATGTCATATCTCGCCTGTAGCATTACCGACAACCTACTGTAATCAGAACTACCCGCCTTAGCCACCATACGCTCCACTACTTCAGCTTGCAACATAAAGACCTGCTCATCAATCATTTGTGCAGCAGACACTAGATGAAACAGTAATGGCGAAGAGATGTTGTAAGGCAAATTACCAACAACTTTACAAAGCCCTTTACGATTCTTACGATCTTGTGCCCATTCTGAAAAATCAAACTTAAGAGCATCGCCTTCAATGACTTTTAACCCTGAAAGATTTTGCTCATTCCAATAGGTCACTAAATCTCGATCTATCTCTAGAAGATCCAATTGATCTAAATTACTTAATAAAGGTCGTGTTAAAGCACCCAGCCCAGGACCGATTTCAATAACATGCATATCAGCGCTAGGTTGAATCAAGCTGACGATTGAATAAATAATGCCCTGATCTTGTAAAAAGTTTTGACCAAAACGTTTACGGGCGCGATGCATTCTTTATGAGACTTCTTTTTGGTGAAGCGCCAATTGGTAGGCCAAACGTAATGCCTCAAGCATGCTGCCTGAATCTGCAAGCCCTTTGCCAGCAATGTCTAGAGCGGTACCATGATCTACAGAAGTCCGAATGACGGGCAAACCTAAAGTGACATTCACGCCCTCGCCAAAACTGACAAACTTAAATGGCGCCAAACCTTGATCGTGATACATCGCAATAAAAGCATCTACCTGAGCAATCGAGGTGGCATCAAACATCGTATCGCCAGGATAAGGCCCAAAAACCTGAATGCCGAGATTTTTTGCAGCCGCAATTGCTGGTGAAATGATGTCAATTTCTTCGGACCCCAAATAGCCAGACTCTCCAGCATGGGGATTTAAGCCAGCTACTCGAATGACTGGTTGAGGAACACCGAATTTCTTTTGTAAATCATGATGCACGATTTGAATCGTTTCCAGAATGAGCTCTTGACTCAGTGCTGCTGGAACTTCTTTCAAGGGCAGATGCGTCGTCGCTAGCGCAACACGTAAATCTCTTGATTTCTTTAGACCAAGGAATCCTACTGGCAATTGGGCACATAACATCATCACTACATGCTGCGTTTTACAGCGTTGCGCCAAGTATTCTGTATGACCCGTAAAGACTGTGCTGCCCTGATTGAAGATACTCTTCTGGATTGGAGCTGTGATCATTGCATCAAAACGCCCATTAAGACATCCATCGATGGCTTGATCAAGAAGATTCAAAACGTATTGAGCGTTATTGGGATTTAATACCCCAGGGGTCACTGGAGCAGAGAGCTCTGTGGCTTGGATCGTTAGGCGTTCGATGAGCTTCGCATCACTTATTGGAGTATTGGCTAGTAACTTGGCATCCCCTAATAAAGTAATTTGTACATTCGGCTGCTCTGCTAAAAAATCACATGCAGCAGCCAAAGATACTTCAGGCCCAACACCAGCTGGCTCGCCGGTGGTGATCGCCAGATTAACGGAGACTGCTTGCGGCATCTTCTACGTTCAGGATCTTGACTGTTGCTGTATCTCGCAACTCACGCATCCAGTCCTGATAGGCTTGCTCAAATTTTCTTTCACGAATCGCAGCGCGTGCAAACTGACGTTGCTTTTCAACGGTGAGCTGTGCATCACGACGCTCTAACACTTGAATCAGATGCCAGCCAAATTCGGTTTTGACTGGATTACTTACTTCGTTAATTTGCAGACGATTCATTGCAATCTCAAAATCAGGTACTAAATCACCAGGTCCCATCCAGCCGAGATTGCCGCCGCTTGGTGCCGAGCCATCCTCAGAGTATTTTTTAGCGAGCTCGCCAAAATCTGCGGCCTTAGCACGCACCTGGTCGCGATAGCCCTGTAATCTGCGCTCAGCATCTTGATCAGATAAACCAGGGCGATTGCGCAATAGAATGTGGCGTGACAAGGTTTGGGTCACCATAATATTTTGTGGCGTCGTAGATGCCGCTTCCTGAGGTGCAGACTGTTGCTGTGGCGCTGCACCCAGAGCACGACGATCCAATACCTTTAAGACGTGGTATCCGGCTGGGCTTTTAATCACTGAACTGGCAACTTGGCCTCCACCAGTATTACGAATCGCTTCATAAAAGAGTTGAGGCAAACGATCGGGCGTGCGGTAGCCCAACTCTTGAAACTTAATGCTTGGATTATCTTTAGCTGCCATAGCGCCAAGCTGCATAAAGTCAACATCACCCCGAGCATCACGCAATAAAGTTTCTGCTTTTTTCTTGGCTTCTGCTTGGGCACCAGCTCCTGCATTAGCATCAACCGGAATAAAAATTTGCGCGACATCAATTTCTTCTGGCTCACCTTTTGCCGGTGGCGTAGAACGTTGAACCCCACCACCCACCATTGCTCGCGCACGCTCTGTAATAAAGTTATCAATCTCTGCATCAGAAACCTTAATCTTGGCCTCCACCTCACGCTCGCGATAGCGCGTGACGATGACATCTTCACGGAGCATCTCCTTATAGCGCTCGAAGGAAGTACCAGAAGCAATAATCTTTGCCTTAAACTCGGCGTAGCTCAATTTATTTCTGTCAGCAATATCACCAACAATCTTATCGATCTCCTTATTAGAGACGGCGATACCCTCTTGTTGCGCATTTTGCAATTGAATCTTTTCCAGAATCAAACGCTCTAATATAGTTTTACGAATTGTTTCATCATCGGGTAACTTGCCACCCTGTTTTTTTAATGCCGCAATACGATCATCAATTTCTTTACGCGTCACGTAGCCTGTATTGACTACGGCTGCTACACCATCAATATTACGGATCTTGCTTTCAGCAGGGGCGCTTGTGCGCGCGGCATCTTGTGCAAAAGATGCGCTGCCGAGCAAAGTCAAACCCAGAAACAAGGCTAGGGCACTAATCTGTTTAAAGCTATTCCTAAAAAACATTATTGATAGCTCTCATATATAGATGGTGGTATTGGCTTAGAGGTAGGCATATATCCTGGCACATTGAGCTTCATGATATCAACTGGATTGCTGCCAGCGCTAGCAAAACCCCTAAATTCTATTTGAAACAGAATCTGGGTGGTCGTTAGCTGTGAGGTATTCAACATCTGTGAATAGGCGCCGCGGAAAGTCCAGCAATCCCGAGACCACTCCAGAGCCATTAAGGTATTGAGTGTTTTGGTGCTGAGGGCATCGTATCCCCAACGACCCAAGACGGAGACCTCGCGAGTAAGAGGCCACTGACCAGAAATATTGTATTGATCGGTAGTAGTTGCAGGAGCTACATAAGGCTGATTATTTTGTACTGAAGCCTGGACTGGAGGAGACCACACATTCCGATAACCAAAATTCAGACTTCTACCTTGTGTTGGGCGCCAACTACCGCCTACAGTAGTTTGTACAAAACGATTGAGCTGCGTGTTGTACTGTCCAAACATGTCTGCGCTAAAGTTACCAAGCAAGCGCACCGAACCGGAGCCTAAAGTATCGGAGTAAGTAGTAGGGCTAGCAATGTTGCCATTTAAGCCTACTCTTTGTGCTGTGAAGTCTTGTTTCTGAGCGAGTGTGACGCTAGCGCGCTCAGCTCCAGTATTTGCTTCAATCATGCGACTGGTAAGACCTGCAGTGACACGATTGCTATCGGCAATACGGTCATTACCAATGAAGGTATTTTCACTAAAGATCTGTGAAACACCAAAACCGGCATCGGCAGTATCGAATATCGGAGTTTGCGCTTGGCTTTGATATGGTGTGTATACATAAAAAGCTCTAGGCTCCATCGTCAACAACATATCGCGACCAAAGAATCCATTCAATTCGGCAGCATCTCGCTCAAGCGCTAAACCCGAATCTAAACTAAACGTTGGAATGGTGAAGCCTTGTGCGACTGGAACACTACCGGTTACAAAAGGTGTGGCGTTATAGTTATTTGACTGAAAGCTCACCTTTGGGGTGACGTAATACCCTGGGGTAACCTGAGGTAATGCCATGGATCCTTTGATCACCGTTCGATCTGCCTGACTATATACACCAGGGGCTGTCGCCGCTAAGTTACCACCAATGTTGTACGAGAACCTTGTGAAATCCGAAGAAAAAGTTGTCGCAGGGCCAGTTGGCAAAGTGACGTACTTACCACTCGCATCAGCAACGGCAGGAGTGATGCGGTTATTGTATGCAGCAGTTACGTTAGGCAAGATGTTATATGGTGCCTGAGCTGTTACGGTTGGATCTGGTTGTAGGGTTTGAAAAGTTAAAGCTCTTGCTGAAACATTCCAATTACTCAAATTACCAGTCAGCATTTTAGTGGTGCCAACTTCTTGACGGAACTGACTAGTCACAGCACCCGCAATACTCTGTGAAAAATCCGTTGGGTACATATTGTCAGACACTCGTGCCATATTGACGTAGCCACTCCAAGAGCCCGGCGCTGGTAAACCATTCGCACCCATCGCACCATCAATTAACTGACGTTGCTGCCAATCGTATTTCCAACGATCAGTCCCAGTCTTTTTATCGTATGGCAAGAATTCACCCAAGACAGTGCCTGATGATTGGGTATCTAAAAAACGATATGAAGAACCCAACATCGTTCCCCGTTGACTCATAAAACGCGGCAATAACAATAAGTCACGATTTGGAGCAATATTGACGTAATAAGGCTGAGTGACGTCAAAGCCGTTATTCGAGTTATACCCAGCTACTGGTGCGAGCAAACCTGAGCGGCGCTGATTCGAGGTTGGTGCTGTGAAGTACGGGGTATAGGCAATCGGCACATCAAAGAAATGCATCACACCATGAGTACCTACCATTTCTTTTTGTTCATTATCAATTTCTAAGGTGCTGGCCGTGAAATACCAATCTAAATTTTCTGGTGTGCAAGTTGTATATGTCGCTTTGTCAAAAACAAATACATCAGCACTCTCGACCGTGAGCTTTTTAGCTTTACCACTGCCACGCGTATCTCGAATCTCATAAGAGGGCGTCTCCATGGAGCCCTCACGAGCGTCTACTCTAAATTGTCCTTTGGGTCCTTTAAAAACAGTATTGCCTTTCGAGAGTTCCGCATTGCCAATTAAGTCGGCAATATCAGTATCCGGGTCATAGGTAATTTCATCTGCCTTCAGAACTGCGCCATTGCGACGTATTTGTGCGCGTCCCTTGAGATGCATATCTCGATTGACCACACCATCAATCGCATCACTAGAGGTAAATGTTAGTGCCTTACCATCTGCAATCGGCTGACCTACGCGCAACTGATCATCCAGCTTTAAAACGGTGACATTGCCGCGGTCTGGCAGCAAAACTGTAGTCGATGTACTTGCTGAACTTGATGGCAGGGGAGCGGGTGCTTGTGCAAGGGTAGAAAATGCACATTGAAGCAATGCCACCCCCATCATGACGCGCAGGGTTACAGCTAAAAAAAGAGGGGCGCAAAGGCCGGCGCGACGGCGATAATGACTCATGGATCCAGACCCGCCTTATTATACGAATCGACCATGACTTACTCTCGCTTAAACACCCTCCGCAACTGGCTAAAAGCCCTACAAGCTAGCTGGCAATTAGATCTCGACTCATTGACCCCGGCCTCGGCCGATGCCAGCTTTCGTCGGTATTTCCGAATTGGGTCTAAAAAGCCTGGTTTTGGGACTTTGATTGTGATGGACGCCCCTCCCCAACATGAGCCTTTAGATGCCTTTATTCAGGTTGATTTATTACTCTCTGCAGCAGGTTTAAATGTGCCAAAAATCCTTGAACAAAATGTTGGCGAGGGCTTTCTCTTATTAAATGATTTAGGTAATAAAACTTATCTTGCAGAGCTTAACGATGAGACTGCAAGTGCCCTTTATCGAGATGCAACACATGCTCTCGTACAAATACAATTGGCTAGTAAACCAGATGTTTTACCGAATTATGATCGTGCGCTATTACAGCGTGAACTAGATTTATTTCCAGAGTGGTATTTAAAAAAGCATCTTGGTATTGAACTCAACGTAGCGCAAGATAAACAACTCAAGCAATCATTTGAATTCATCATTGAAAATAATTTAGCGCAAGCAAAGGTGTATGTGCATCGCGATTACCATTCTCGTAATCTGATGGTGACCGAAGAAAATAATCCTGGAGTGATTGATTTTCAAGATGCGGTGTATGGACCTATCACTTACGATGCAGCTTCTTTATGGCGTGATGCCTATATTGCTTGGCCAGAAGAAAGAGCAATTGACTGGGTCATTAAATTTTGGGAAGAAGGTCGCAAAGTAGGTCTGCCAATGCCAAACGATTTCGGTCAGTTCTATCGTGACTTCGAGTGGATGGGCTTACAGCGTCATCTCAAAGTTTTAGGCATCTTTGCTAGACTCTTTCATCGCGATGGGAAAGATGGTTACCTTAAAGACATTCCTTTGGTACTTGAATACGCCATTGCTACTGCAAATCGTTATATTGAGCTCAAACCCCTGGCGCGCATCTTGGAGTCAACGCGCACTAAGCACAATCAAGCCTAAGTACGATGCAATCCATTAATCCTCTTCCTTGCTTTCTGCTTGCCGCCGGTAGAGGTGAGCGCATGCGCCCCCTCACAGATGATTTACCAAAGCCTTTATTAAGCATTCACAATAAATCACTCCTTGCCTGGCATTTAGAGGCCCTAGCCCAAGCAGGAATTTCGCAGGTAGTTATTAATCATGCATGGCTCGGAGAAAAAATTGAAGCGACTCTCGGTAATGGTCAGCAATATGGTATTCGGATTACTTACTCACCCGAAGGGACTGCCCTAGAAACTGCAGGCGGGATTTGCAAAGCACTACCCCTACTCAAGCCTACAGACTATTTCTTAGTAATCAATGGCGATGTATATAGCCCCAAACTCCCGATAGCATCGCTACTAGAAGTAGCAAAAAAACTCAGGGCTCAAAATCCAGGAATGCTGGCTCACCTTTTGATGGTGCCAAATCCGGTTCAGCACCCACAAGGAGACTTTT
Source organism: Betaproteobacteria bacterium (assembly GCA_947453825.1). Lineage (GTDB taxonomy): Bacteria > Pseudomonadota > Gammaproteobacteria > Burkholderiales > Burkholderiaceae > Polynucleobacter. Next base: position 12,768 of record CANGHN010000028.1, on the reverse strand, counting down.
ACCTCCGCGGATCCCAAGTATCCCAACAAGAATCGGCAGGGGCAGAAAAGCTGACCTTTTCAGGAATTGGTATTTATCACAAAGATCTCTTTAAAGACCTGGTATTAGGATCTCCAGCTAAGCTAGCCCCCTTACTGATGGCAGCAATGGAGCACAATAAAGTGTCTGGTGAAAAATATACCGGTCCATGGCACGATGTAGGAACTCCGCAACGCTTACAAGAGCTAAATGCAGCTGATGAATAAATTGAATATCTACCAAGAGCGTAGAAATGCGCTCGCAAAACAGATCCACGCTAAAACTGGCGGTGGCATTGCTGTGATTTCTACTGCGCCTGAACTGACTCGTAGTCGCGATAGTGAATTTCCTTATCGCCACGATAGTGATTTTTACTACCTCACTGGCTTTGAAGAACCTGGTGCGACTTTGGTAATGCAGGTTTCAGCTAGCGGCAAAAATGTTCAAGTCCAATCCCATATATTTTGCAAACCTAAAGACCCAGAGCGTGAGATTTGGGATGGCATTCGTCTTGGCCCTGAAGCTGCACCGAAAACTCTAGGCATCGAATTTGCGCATAGCAGTGAAGTGCTTGATCAAAAGCTTGGTGACTTACTAGCAGATCAAGATGCTGTATATATCCGTCTTGCTGAAAGCGCAGAAGCAGATAGGCGCCTGCGTCATTGGATGAAAAAAGTGAGAGGACAAGCGCGTTCTGGTGTGAATCCCCCATCTGAATTTCATGATGTTGAAACACTCATTCATGAAATGCGTTTATTCAAGGATGCGCATGAGATTGACATCATGCGTCGAGCTGCCGCCATATCTGCCCACGCCCACATCCGCGCAATGCAAGCATGCAAACCTGGTATGCGCGAATACCAACTAGAAGCAGAACTGCTCCATGAATTTCGTAACAGCGGCTCACAAAGTGTGGCCTATAACAGTATTGTTGCTGCTGGTGCCAACTCTTGCATCTTGCACTATCGTGCAGGCTCTACTGAACTTCGGAGTGGCGAACTCTGTTTAATTGATGCTGGCTGCGAATTGGATAGCTATGCTTCTGACATCACGCGCACATTTCCAGTGAATGGCAAATTTACTGGGGCACAACGCGCACTCTACGACATTACCTTAGCCGCACAAGAAGCAGCTATTGCCATCACTAAACCGGGCAGTACCTTTATGCAACCGCATGAGGCTGCACTGAAAGTACTCACCCAAGGTTTATTAGATGAAAAGTTACTCAAACTCTCTGAGTTAGGCTCGCTTGAGAATGCTATTGAAACTGCTGCTTATCGTCGTTTTTACATGCATCGCACTTCACACTGGCTTGGTATGGATGTACATGATGTTGGCTCCTACCGCGAACGTACCGAACAGACTACAAGTGATGAGAAGCCATGGCGGATTCTGAAAAGTGGCATGGTCATTACTATCGAGCCTGGTTTATATATCAGGCCAGCTGATGATGTGGATGAGAAATTCTGGAATATTGGGATCCGCATCGAAGATGATGCCGTTATCAATGACAGTGGTTGCGAATTGATCTCTCGAGGCGTACCAGTCAAAGCCGATGAAATCGAAGCACTCATGAAGCATACTTAAGCCTAAAACATGAGCACAACTAGCTGCGACATTTTGATTCATGGCGGTGGCCCTGTTGGGCTTGCTTGTGCTGCATGGATAGCGCAAAAGTTTCCTGACGTCACTTTGACGCTACTCGATCGCAATCCTGCTGACGATGAAGCATTAGCTGCAGCCGATAGTCGTGGCATCGCCTTATCTCATGGCAGCAAACTGCTACTAGACACCATTCACGCCTGGCCTACTGAGTCTGCCGATATTCACAAGGTTCATGTTTCTCAAGCAGGTCGTTTTGGGCGTGCCCTCATGACACGTGAAGAGCTCAAACAAGACGCTTTAGGTCATATCATCCGCTATCGTGATATCCACATTGCCTTGCGCCAAGCTCTGAGAACCATTCAAAGCAAAAGCCCTAATTTAGCTTGGGAACACATTAGTGATCAAGATTTACATCGCTCTATCAACGCTAAATGTGTAGTACATGCCGAAGGTGGTTTATTTAAAAAACAAGATTGGGTGGAATCTGGTCGAGACTATGGTCAGTCTGCCTTAGTGGGTTTAGTAGAAGTGGAGAATGCACCGCCGTATCAAGCATGGGAGCGCTTCACATCGGAAGGACCATTAGCTGTTTTGCCAAGTCATTACGGTTCGAATATTCTGAACTTAGTATGGTGTGGCTCACCCCAATCTTCGCAAGATCGTCTGCAGCTCAGTGAGCCTGATTTTCTTTCTGCCCTCCAAATTGAATTTGGTTCACGTATCGGTCGCTTTCTGAAAATCCAAGATCGTCGCTTATATGAGCTTGGTCTTAACTATCGCAAACAAATTACTCAAGATAATGAAGTGTGGATTGGTAATGCTGCGCAGACTTTGCATCCGGTTGCCGGTCAAGGTCTCAATTTAGGTTTACGGGATGCCTTCTTGCTTGCTGAAAAATTGGTTGGTGTATTTGCAGGCGCGCCAGAGCAACATCGCGCAGAAGAAATTCAAACCGCACTAGAAGCTTATGCCCAAAGTCGTAAAGCAGACCGTACCACCACTATCGGCCTTACCGATTTCATGGCCAGAGTATTCACCTCCAATCTAATTCCGATTGTTGTTGCAAGAGGATTGGCTTTATCGGCTCTTCAGTGGCTTCCGGCAGCCAAGACAGCCTTAGCTCGCCAGATGATGTTTGGCAGGCGCTGAGGGGCTTAAATTAGCCTCTAAACATCCGTATTTCCAGTTTGTCATAAATCCAGCAATCTGCCTAAAAAATAGGCAGATTTAGGGCTAACTGTGCTAAAGTGTCATGCTTTCCGCAAGACTCTCACTTCGCCACCCACACCAAATCCCCATTGATGAAGATCGGCCCTCACCTCCTCGCCAATAGACTATTTGTAGCCCCTATGGCCGGAGTCACTGACCGCCCCTTTAGACAGCTTTGTAAAAAATTAGGCGCTGGCTATGCAGTTTCTGAAATGGTGGCTTCTAATGCCTTGCTTTGGAAAAGTGAAAAGACCCAACGTCGCGCTAATCACATAGGCGAATTCAAACCGATCGCCGTTCAAATCGCTGGTGCAGATCCAACCATGATGGCAGCAGCAGCCAAAATCAATGTAGATCACGGTGCGCAAATTATTGATATCAATATGGGCTGCCCCGCGAAAAAAGTTTGCAATGTGGCGGCAGGTTCAGCGTTGCTACGTGATGAGCCATTGGTACAACGCATTTTGGAAGCAGTTGTGCAATCAGTAGGTGTTGGGCCTGATGCCGTACCAGTTACTTTAAAAATCCGCACAGGTTGGGATCGCGAACATAAAAATGCCATTGAGATAGCACGTCTGGCAGAAAAATGTGGCATCTCTATGCTTACCGTACATGGTCGGACTAAGGCTGATCTATATCACGGTGAAGCTGAGTACGAAACAATTACCGCAGTAAAAAATAGTGTGGGCATTCCAGTAGTTGCGAATGGTGATATCCATAGCCCAGAAAAAGCAGAATCTGTTTTAAAGATGACGGGTGCTGATGCCATCATGATTGGCCGTGCGGCCCAAGGTCGTCCTTGGATTTTTCGCGAGATCAATTACTACCTGGAGACTGGCGGCAAACTGCCAACTCCAGAGATCAATGAGATTCAGGCAATTATGAATGCCCACTTACTAGATCACTACGAATTTTACGGTGAGCACATTGGCCTACGTACAGCGCGCAAGCATATTGGCTGGTACTGCAAAGGTTTGCGAGATTCACATGCATTTCGTCAACGTATGAATACTGCGGATGATTGCAAAACCCAATTACAAATGGTCAATGATTACTTTGATGAGATGAAATCGCATTCCGACCGTTTACTCTTTTTAGAAGCAGCTTAATTATTATTTTTCTTTTGACGTTTTTGTATTGATAGATTGTTATGACCAATAAGCATCCAATTTCTGAATGTATTGAAACCCAATTACAGGGCTACCTCAGCGACCTCAAGGGCACCCCTCCGACTGATATCTATCAAATGGTATTAGCGGTGGTAGAAAAGCCCATGTTAGAACTAGTGATGCAGCACGCTAAACATAATCAGTCGTTGGCTGCGCAATACCTCGGCATTAACCGCAATACCTTGCATAAAAAATTAGTTGAACATCAACTGCTGAAGTAATCAAAACCAAAAAAGTCATTTATTTACCCATCAGACTCTTCGAAAACTATGATCCGTACAGCCCTACTCTCCGTCTCCGATAAAAATGGCATCGTGCCTTTTGCTAAAGCCCTACATGAGCAAGGTATCAAACTGATTTCTACAGGCGGCACGGCAAAACTCTTGGCACAAAACCAATTACCCGTTGTAGAAGTTTCTTCTTTGACTAAGTTTCCAGAGATGCTTGATGGTCGTGTAAAAACACTACACCCTATGGTCCATGGCGGCTTACTAGCCCGCAGAGACTTCCCAGAGCATATGGCTGCCTTAAAAGAGCATGGCATCGATACCATTGATATGTTGGTTATCAACCTCTATCCATTTAACGAGGCTGTTGCAAAAGAAAATTGCTCGTTTGAAGATGCAGTAGAAAATATTGATATCGGTGGCCCGGCAATGCTGCGGGCTGCAGCTAAAAATCATCAGGATGTCACTGTTCTAATTTCTCCTGAAGATTACGCCCCCGTATTGGCAGAGATGAAAGCCAATCAAAATACTGTTTCATACAAAACCAATTTGGCTTTAGCAAAAAAGGTTTTTGCACATACTGCGCAATACGATGGTGCAATTGCTAATTACCTCTCTGCTTTGGGTGATGACCTAGATCACAAAGCCCGCTCCGCCTATCCAGAGACCTTACATCTGGCTTTTGAAAAAGTTCAAGAGATGCGCTACGGTGAGAACCCACATCAATCTGCTGCGTTTTATAAAGATATCTATCCTGTAGCAGGCGCGCTTGCTAACTACAAGCAACTCCAAGGTAAAGAGCTCTCTTACAACAATATTGCTGATGCTGACTCTGCCTGGGAATGTGTCAAGAGCTTCACCGGCAATGCTGGTGGCGCTGCAGCCTGTGTCATCGTCAAGCACGCTAATCCCTGCGGCGTAGCCGTAGGCACCACAGCCTTAGAGGCCTATCAAAAAGCCTTTATGACCGATCCGAGCTCAGCCTTTGGTGGAATCATTGCCTTTAATGTGTCTTGTGATGGTGCTGCTGCCCAAGAAATTTCTAAGCAGTTTGTGGAAGTACTCATTGCCCCTAGTTTTAGTGATGAAGCAAAGGCCATTTTTGCTGCCAAGCAAAATGTGCGCCTTCTAGAAATTCCTTTGGGTAGTGCATTTAATACGTTTGATTTGAAACGCGTTGGTGGCGGCTTACTAGTTCAATCACCCGATGCTAAGAATGTTCTGCAAAGCGAGATGCGCGTTGTGAGCCAAAGACAACCCACCCCAAGCGAAATGAATGACATGATGTTTGCCTGGCGGGTAGCGAAGTTCGTCAAGTCCAATGCCATTGTGTATTGCGCCAATGGTATGACCTTAGGTATTGGTGCAGGCCAAATGAGTCGCGTTGACTCTGCACGTATGGCTAGCATCAAAGCCGAGAATGCTGGTCTGAGTCTTAAAGGGTCTGCAGTAGCGAGCGATGCTTTCTTCCCATTTCGTGACGGCTTGGATGTCGTTGTGAATGGTGGTGCAAGTTGTGCAATTCAGCCCGGTGGCAGCATGCGTGATGACGAGATCATTGCTGCGGCAAATGAGCATGGTATTGCCATGATCTTTACCGGCACACGCCACTTCCGTCACTAATCTAAAAAATATTTGAGCACACATGCGCTGGATTGGAATCGACCCGGGTTTACGTACCACTGGTTTTGGCGTCATTGATGTAGATGGCCAAAAACTGACTTACGTAGCCTCAGGAACGATTGAAAGCGGTGATCCAGCAAAAGGCTTACCAGAGCGCTTGGGTGCTCTTTATGCTGGGGTTAAAGAAGTATTGGAAACCTATCATCCAGAATCTGCTGCGATTGAAGAAGTTTTCCTGAATGTAAATCCGCGTTCGACACTGATGCTGGGTCAAGCCAGAGGCGCTGTGATTGCCGCCCTCGTTTCAGAAAAACTCCCCGTCGCTGAATACAGCGCCCTTCGCGTTAAACAAGCGATTGTGGGTACAGGTCGTGCAGCTAAGCCCCAAGTTCAAGAGATGGTCAAACGCTTACTGCGTCTTAACCGCGCCCCGGGGACTGATGCTTCTGATGCTTTGGGCGTTGCTATTTGCGCAGCACACCATGCCCAAATTCCTAAAGCCATCACTGCAGTATTAGCACCCAAGAAACGTAGTAAGTAAAAATACACATCACAGGTTAAGATCTCTACATGATTGGTCGTATTCAAGGAATCCTCGTTTCAGTTCATCCACCTCGCCTCTTGGTAGATTGCCAAGGCATTGGTTATGAAGTGGATGTGCCTATGAGCACTTTGTATCAACTACCCCAAGCAGGCCAAAAAATTACTCTTCTGACACACTTCCAAGTGCGTGAGGATGCCCAACAGCTCTTCGGCTTTGCAACTGAGACTGAACGTGAAGCATTTAGGCAGTTAATCAAAATCAGTGGTGTTGGGTCTAGAACGGCATTAGCGGTTCTTTCTGGTATGAGCGTAAATGAACTTGCTCAAGCAATCGCCCTTCAAGAGGCAGGTCGCCTTACCCAAGTTCCTGGTATCGGTAAAAAGACGGCTGAACGTCTTTGCTTAGAGCTCAAAGGTAAGCTTGCGCCTGATTTAGGCATCACCGCAGGCAAACCTCAAGCACTAGATGCCAATAGCGAAGTACTGCAGGCCCTCCTAGCTTTGGGCTATTCCGAAAAAGAGGCGCTCTTAGCACTAAAGCAAATTCCCCCTGAAACCAATGTTTCTGATGGCATCCGCATGGGTTTAAAGTATTTATCTAAAGCCTAAATAGGCAAACACCACTAAACTTGCAGTATGGCAATTCACACAGACGACCTTAGCGCTATCCCCGAAGATTTACCAGAAGACAATGACCGTATTGTTAGCGGTGCAGCGGGCAATGCCGAAGCCGTCTTTGAAAGAGCTCTGCGCCCAAAACAACTCGATGAGTATGTTGGCCAAACGAAGGCACGTGCCCAACTAGAAATTTTTATTAGTGCCACTAGAGCACGTCAAGAAGCTCTAGATCATGTCCTCCTCTTTGGTCCTCCCGGCCTTGGTAAAACAACTCTTGCTCATATCATCGCCAGAGAGCTTGGTGTGAATTTACGCCAAACTAGCGGGCCTGTTTTAGATAGGCCTGGTGACCTCGCAGCATTACTGACTAATCTTGAAGCCAATGATGTGCTCTTCATTGATGAGATTCATCGTCTTTCTCCAGTAGTAGAAGAAATTCTCTACCCTGCATTGGAAGATTACAGCTTAGATATCATGATTGGTGAGGGCCCTGCAGCCCGTAGCGTCAAGATTGATCTCAAGCCGTTTACCTTAATCGGTGCCACGACACGCGCAGGTATGCTGACTAACCCATTGCGTGATCGCTTTGGCATTGTGGCAAGACTCGAGTTCTACACTACTGAAGAACTCACCAAAATCATTAATCGCTCAGCCAACCTTCTGAAGGCAGACATTGATCCCGGGGGCTCAGTAGAAATTGCGAAGCGTGCACGCGGAACACCGCGTATTGCCAATCGCTTACTCAGAAGAGTCCGCGACTATGCCGAGGTGAAAGGTACTGGCACCATCACTAAAGCCATGGCTGATGCCGCACTGAAGATGCTCGATGTAGATCCAAGTGGCTTTGATGTGATGGATAGAAAACTACTCGAAGCCATCTTGCATAAGTTTGATGGTGGTCCCGTTGGTATCGATAACCTAGCAGCTGCGATTGGTGAAGAACGTGACACTATTGAAGATGTACTAGAGCCCTACCTCATTCAGCAGGGCTATTTACAAAGAACCTCTCGTGGCCGTGTAGCAACACGTCAGGCCTACGAGCATTTTGGTTTAACACCGCCAAGTAGCAGCGCTAGCCTAGATCTTTAGAGTCAATTAAGCCAGCATTACCTTCGCAAACTTACGCTTGCCAACCTGGACTACGTAAGTTCCAGCTTCAATCTTGACTTGCTTATCAGCAATAGTTACACCATCGATCTTCACGCCATTTTGCTCAATATTGCGCATTGCTTCTGATGTTGATGGGGCAAGACCTGCGGCCTTCAAAAGGTTAGCAATTGCCATCGGTGCACCAGAGAGATTGACTTCTGGAATCTCATCGGGTACCCCACCCTTAGCGCGATGATTAAAGTCTTCTAGCGCTTTTTCTGCTGCAGCTTGCGAATGAAAGCGCGCCACAATTTCTTGTGCAAGCAGTACTTTGCAATCTTTAGGATTTCGTCCAGCGGCAACTTCTTGTTTCATTAGATCAATTTCAGACATTGGGCGGAATGAGAGTAATGTGAAGTAATCCCACATCAAGTCATCAGAGATACTCAATAGCTTGCCAAACATCTCGCCAGCAGGCTCGCTGATGCCAATGTAATTGCCCTTAGACTTACTCATCTTCTCAACGCCATCTAGGCCAACCAAGAGCGGCATGGTCAAAATACATTGAGGCTCTTGGCCATACTCACGCTGGAGTTCGCGACCCACTAATAAATTAAATTTTTGGTCAGTACCACCAAGCTCTAAGTCACTTTTGAGTGCAACAGAGTCATAACCCTGCATGAGAGGATACAAAAATTCATGAATAGAAATCGGTACACCATTGCGATAGCGCTTCGTAAAGTCATCACGCTCAAGCATTCTGGCAACAGTATGTTTTGCTGCCAACTGAATCATGCCGCGTGCACCTAATGGATCACACCACTCACTGTTGTAGCGTACTTCTGTTTTAGCAGGATCTAGCACCATACTTGCTTGCCGATAGTAAGTCTCTGCATTAACGGCGATCTCTTCCGCAGTTAATGGTGGACGCGTAGCATTGCGCCCCGATGGATCACCAATCATGCTAGTGAAGTCACCGATCAAGAAAATCACCGTATGGCCTAAATCTTGTAACTGACGCAATTTATTTAGAACAACGGTATGCCCCAGATGAATATCCGGTGCAGTAGGATCTAAGCCCAATTTAATCCTGAGGGGCGTCTTGGTGGCAGCGCTACGTGCGAGCTTTTGCACCCAGTCTGCTTCAACCAATAACTCATCACAGCCGCGTTTAGTGACTTCTAGCGCTGCAAACACTTCAGGGGTCAAAGGATATTTTTGTTCTGGTTTAGACGTCATGCTGATACAGTTATTTAGTATTTCAATTGTTAAGCATAATTGTCGCATTCCTGAGAGCTAGATGAACAAACCCCATTCCCTCTATATTGGCTTGATGTCCGGTACCAGCCTGGATGGGATAGATGCCGTCCTAGCCAAAATTGGGCCCAATGGGGAAGCGAGTGCACAAGATGCCGTCAGCAAGCCGTTCGCCCCGGAACTTCGTAAAGACCTCTTTGAACTTCAAACCCCAGGTCCGAATGAGCTCCACCGGGAAAAACAAGCTGCCTCTGCTTTGGCGCTAGCCTATGCAGAGACAGTGAAGGAGCTCTTGAAAAAAGCCAGCTTACAACCATCCGATATCACTGCAATTGGCGCCCATGGTCAAACGATTCGTCATCAACCCCATCTTGGCGATTTAGCGTACACACACCAGACACTCAATCCCGCACTCTTAGCAGAAAAGACTGGTATCGATGTCATCGCTGATTTTAGAAGCCGTGATCTCGCTGCTGGTGGTCATGGCGCACCATTAGTACCTGCCTTTCATGCGCAACAGTTTGCTTCTGCAGAAGATATCGCCATTCTGAATATTGGTGGTATCGCCAATCTCACGCTACTCTCTAAAGATGGTGGGGTTACTGGTTTTGATTGTGGCCCAGGTAATCTCTTGATGGATGCTTGGATACAGGAGCATCAAGGTAATGCCTTTGATGAGAAAGGTAATTGGGCATTACAAGGTAAAGTCAATGAAGTCTTACTTGCAAAGATGTTGGCGGATTCCTTCTTTGCAAAAGCGCCACCGAAGAGCACTGGTAGAGATGACTTTCACATGTATTGGTTACAAGAAAATATCAGTCAAGATAATCATCATGCCGAAGATGTTCAGGCTACTTTACTTCATCTCACAGCCCAGTCAGCATTAGAAGCACTACTCCGTTATGCCCCGCAAACCCATAAGCTCATTGTCTGTGGAGGCGGCGCTAGAAATAAAGCCTTGATCAATTTACTCAATGTAAAAGCACAATATATATTCAAGCAGCCTCTAGAAATAATGACGAGTGATGCCGCTGGCATTGATCCACAGCTCGTTGAGGGTTTAGCTTTTGCATGGCTTGCTTGGGCCTATAAAGAAAAACGGCCAGCAAATTTGCCAGCCGTTACAGGTGCTAAGGGTCCTAGAATTCTAGGCGCTTGCTATCCTGCTTAAATATTAAATTCTTTTATTAATTAAGCAGAGAAAGAAGATCCGCAACCACAAGTAGTTTGAGCATTAGGATTCTTAATCACAAACTGTGAGCCGTTGATATCTTCTTTGTAATCTATCTCAGCACCAACTAAATATTGGAAGCTCATTGAATCTACCAACAGAGTAACGCCATTCTTTTCAAACAAGGTGTCATCTTCGTTCACAGCATCATCAAATGTGAAGCCATACTGAAAACCTGAGCAACCACCGCCTTGTACGAACACACGCAACTTCAACTCTGGATTACCTTCTTCGGCAATCAAGTCAGCCACTTTTGCAGCAGCGCTATCGGTGAACACCAATGGAGTTGGTGGCTCAGCTAAATCTTGTGCAGTTTGTGTAACTTCTTGGGTAGCTAATTGGGTCATGATTTACTCCTAATTCAAAAGGCAATACTGACATTCTAGGCTTTAAATGCCTAGCTTGCACAAGGGTCTTTAAGGGGAAACGGCGATCTGGGTCAGGCCGGTCGTTTCAGGCAAGCCAAACATCAGGTTCATACACTGCACACCCTGACCTGAGGCCCCTTTCACCAAATTGTCCTCAACCACCAAAATAACCAAAGTATCCCCGCCGCCTGGACGATGAATTGCAATCCTGATGCCATTACTGCCCCGAACAGAACGTGTCTCTGGATGGCTGCCAGCAGGCATCACATCGACAAAAGGCTCATCCCGATAGAAGTTCTCGTATAGCTTTTGGTAATCGACATCCTGACCAGCTTCAGTCAAGCGTAAATATAAGGTTGAATGAATGCCTCTCACCATCGGCGTGAGATGCGGCACAAATGTCAGGCCAATTTGCTCATGGCCCGCAATCGCCTTCAAGCCTTGCACAATCTCGGGAAGGTGGCGATGTCCTTTAACGCTATAAGCTTTAAAGTTATCGCTAGCCTCAGACAATAAAGTGCCAATCTCGGCTTTCCGTCCGGCACCAGATGTACCTGACTTAGAGTCAGAAATAATATGTTTACCGTCGATCAACTGCTTACCCCCAGTAGATTTAGGAGAGAGTAACGGTGCAAGGCCAAGCTGAACGGAAGTTGGATAGCAACCCGCTAAGCCGACTACCCGGGCTTTCTTAATGGCTTCACGATTGATCTCAGCCAAACCATAAACAGCTTCAGCCAAAATTTCTGGGCAGGTATGTTCAATGCCATACCACTTGGCGAACTCTTTAACGTCCTTCAAACGGAAGTCTGCAGCTAAATCCAAAATCTTGACATTGTTAGCAAGTAACTCTTTTGCTTGCGCCATCGCAACACCATGCGGCGTTGCAAAGAACACAACATCACAGTCATTTAACTTGGCTTCATCCGGAGTCGTAAATTTGAGATCAACACGACCCCGCAAGGATGGAAACATCTCAGCAACTGGCATGCCAGCTTCTGTACGAGATGTGATAGCAACAATCTTGACCTCGGGGTGCTGAGCCAATAAACGCAGCAACTCCACTCCGGTATATCCAGTGCCGCCAACGATACCAACCTTAATCATATCTTTCTCCAAAATACTCAGGAAGAGAAGTTTTTAAGCAAACTCCACAATACCCTAATTGTAGAAACAAAAAGGGCCGCTTGCGCGACCCTTTCGATAAAACATAGCGACCGAAAGAAATTAGCGCTTGCTGAACTGCTTACGACGACGCGCACCGTGCAGACCAACCTTCTTACGCTCAACTTCACGAGCATCGCGAGTTACCAAGCCTGCTTTAGACAGGGTTGGCTTCAAAGCATTGTCGTAGTCGATCAAAGCACGAGTAACGCCGTGACGAACCGCACCAGCTTGGCCAGTTTCACCGCCACCAGAAACGTTTACTTTGATATCAAAGGTCGTTAAGTGGGATGTCAAAGCCAAAGGCTGACGAGCGATCATGCGCGATGTTTCACGAGCAAAATATGCATCGATAGGCTTACCATTAACAATGATTTCGCCTTTGCCAGATTTAATAAATACACGCGCAACAGAACTCTTGCGGCGACCTGTACCGTAATTCCAATTTCCGTAATTAATAGCCATTTGGTTTCCTTAAATCTCTAACGCTTTTGGCTGTTGAGCCGCATGCGGATGATTGGCGTCGCCATAGACTTTTAATTTCTTGATCATGGCATAGCCTAGTGGGCCTTTTGGCAACATACCCTTCACAGCCTTCTCCAAAGCGCGACCTGGGAAACGGTCTTGCATTTTGTCGAAGTTAGTCG
>CANGHN010000027.1 GCA_947453825.1 Betaproteobacteria bacterium | reverse complement strand
GAAGATGGCAAGCCCTATGCTGAACAAATTACGTTTGTAAAAGATCGTCCCGGTCATGATCGTCGTTATGCAATCGATGCTAGTAAGGTAGAGCGTGAGCTAGGGTGGCGCCCTGCAGAAACATTTGATACGGGTATTCGGAAAACGGTGCAGTGGTATTTAGATCACCCCGTCTGGATTGAGGGCGTAGTCAGTGGCTCATATCGCGACTGGCTGAAAAAGCAGTACAACTAGTAACGCACCCCATGAATATCCTAGTATTAGGCAAAGATGGTCAGCTAGGAAAGGCTTATCAAGGTCTTTTTCAATCACTCTTAGTTCCTGCTGGAGTGCAGATACAGTATCTTGGGCGTGCCCAATGTGATTTAACTCGGCCAGAGGTTTTGCTTGAAATCCTAGAACAATCTAAGCCTAATTTAATCATCAATACTGCCGCATACACCGCTGTAGATAAGGCGGAGACTGAAGAAGATCTAGCGTATGCAATCAACGCAACAGCGCCTGAACAAATGGCAATCTATGCAGTCAAGCACGGCGCAACTTTGTTGCATTACTCAACGGATTATGTATTTGACGGTAGTAAGTCAGGATTTTATGTAGAAGATGATGCTCGCAATCCACTCGGTGTGTATGGGAAAAGTAAGGCTGCTGGAGAAGTGGCGATTGAAAAAGTATTTACTCAATCTAGCAGTGGACAATTCGCTATTTTCCGCACAAGCTGGGTGTATGGAGAGGGTGGCAACTTTATTCGTACGATCTTGCGCTTGGCAAAAGAACGCGGTGAGCTCAGGGTCATCCAAGATCAATACGGTGTTCCTACTAGCGCCAATTGGTTAGCCAAGACCAGTCTCGATTTAGCGCTCGATTCTCAATGGCAGCTACACCAGTTTGCTTCGGGAATTTATCATGCCGTTCCTTCTGGGGAAACCAGTTGGCATCATTTGGCTTGCCTGGCAGTTCAAGAGGTGCAAAAGCTAGGTATACCGCTCAAAGCGCAAGTGGCATCTATCAAACCTATCCTGGCTGTGGAGTACCCCTTACCAGCACCAAGACCCATGAATTCAAGGATGGATACCGCTAAATTGCGTGCTGCCTTGGGCCAGAGTCTCTCAAAAACTTCAAACTCTTATAATGATTCCCGTAATGAGCCAATCTTCCCAGAGTGGGATGGCTTAGTAAAAGAATATCTATCCCAGTTGCAACAGCAAAATTTGCTCTAAGTATTTTGCTTGGCTGGGTTTATTGAGATAAGGGCAATATCAATGGCGGCAAATCGTAAAGGCATTATTTTGGCTGGCGGCTCAGGCACTCGCCTCTATCCCGTCACTCAGGCTGTTTCTAAACAATTGATGCCGGTGTATGACAAGCCCATGGTGTATTACCCATTAAGTACCTTAATGCTAGCGGGAATACGGGATATTTTATTGATCTCAACCCCTCATGACACTCCCCGGTTTGCAGAGCTATTGGGCGATGGTTCGCAGTGGGGTTTAAACATTGAGTATTGTGTGCAACCTTCTCCCGATGGTTTGGCACAAGCATTTACTTTAGGTAAAAACTTTGTAGGCAACAATCCCAGCGCTTTAGTATTAGGGGACAATATTTTTTATGGCCATGAGTTGGTTGATCAACTCAATAGCGCTCACGAGCGAACTGCAGGTGCCACCGTGTTTGCTTATCACGTCAATGATCCAGAGCGTTATGGCGTTGTGGAGTTTGATAAAGATTACAAAGCACTATCGATTGAAGAAAAGCCACTTAAACCTAGAAGTAATTATGCGGTCACCGGCCTCTATTTTTATGATAATCAGGTGTGTGATATTGCTTCCTCGATTAAACCCAGCGCTCGTGGCGAGCTCGAGATCACCGATGTCAATCGTGCTTACTTAGATAAAAATGAATTAAGCGTCGAGATTATGGGCCGGGGTTTTGCTTGGCTAGATACCGGTACGCACGATTCTTTATTAGATGCAGCAGGCTTTATTGCAACCTTACAAAAGCGTCAGGGCCTGATGGTTGCTTGTCCAGAAGAGATTGCCTATCGCCAAGGTTGGATTAGTGCAGAAACAGTAGAAAAAGTAGCAGCTCAACTTAGTAAGAATAGTTATGGGCAATATTTAGCGAAGATCCTCCATGAGATGAATCATTCTGCGCAACCTATTTCTCTATCGGCTAAAAAGTCTTTGTAATGAATACAAGTGCTAAGTTAACCGTGACGCCAACAGCAATACATGATGTGTTGCTCATTGAGCCAAAAGTATTTGGTGATGAGCGTGGTTGGTTTACAGAGTCATTTAATGCGCAGGACTTTGCTAGCGCTACTGGCTTGGATGTGGAGTTCGTGCAAGATAATCACTCCTTTTCTGGCCAGTGGACCTTACGAGGGTTGCATTATCAGTTAGAAAACACTCAGGGTAAATTGGTGCGAGTGGTCGCTGGTAGCGTCTTTGATGTAGCGGTTGATATTCGTCAAGATTCACCAACGTATGGCAAGTGGGTTGGTATAGAGCTGAGCGCGCAAAATCACAAGCAGCTGTGGATCCCGCCACAATTGGCGCATGGTTTTTTAGTGCTGAGTGAAACAGCAGAGTTTTTATATAAGACCACAGATTATTACCATCCACAAAGTGAGGTTTGTCTTGCTTGGAATGACGCTACTGTAGGTATCCAATGGCCTTTGCCTGCTGGCATTAGCCCGAATATGAATGCGAAAGATACTGCAGGCTTATCGTGGGATGCTGCCCCGAAGTTCTAAGATATATCGGCTACTCTTAAAAAGATAAGATAATGCTCGTATGAGCGACTTATCTGCCCAATTCTCTTTGCACAATCCCAAAATCTTATTGGTAAAACTCTCCTCTTTAGGGGATGTATTACACAATTTGCCGATTGTTTGGGATTTACGCGCACGCTTACCTGATGCACAAATTGATTGGGTAGTAGAAGAGGGCTACGTTCATTTGCTTGAACCACTTCTGAGTAAAAATGGCTTTCGAGGAATTGACCGCATCATTCCGTTCGGTTTGCGCCGCTGGAAAAAGAATCTATTGCAACTGGGAACATGGAAACAATTTTTTGCTTTTAAGCGGCAGCTCCAAGCAGTCTCATACGACTACATTATTGAGACCCAAGGTTTATTAAAGTCCGCATTAGTTTGTTCTTTGGCAAAGAAAAATCCCCATGCAGTGATAGCAGGGCTTGCTAATGCCACCGAATTTTCTGGCTATGAACCAATCGCCCGCTCTTTTTATAATCAATCTGTGCAAGTGCCTACGCAGTGCCATGCAGTGGATCGTTCACGTTGGGTGATGTCTTCAGCCTTAGATTGGCCACTATTAGAACGCTCACAAGCGCCCCAGTTTTACCCCGAAGATTACACACGGTCTTTGGATGGAGCTAGCATCAAGTCTTTTGAAAAGATGGGCGCCCCTTATATTTTATGCTTTCACTCTACAGCGCGAGAAGCCAAGCGTTGGTCAAATGATCATTGGGTAAGCTTAGGAAAAGCGTTGGCTAGTCGAGGTTATCAAATGGTATTGCCTTGGGGTAATGCTGCTGAAAAAACAGTGAGTCAATTGCTTGCTCAGCAGATTCCAGGAGCAATAGTGCCAGCGGCATTTTCAATTGAAGCAGCGTTCTCAATAGTTGCTGGTGCAGCATTAATAGTTGGCGTGGATACTGGCTTGACGCATTTAGCGGCGGTCTTAGGTAAACCTACGGTAGAGATTTACTGTGATTCACCGTGCTGGAAAACTGAGGGTTATTGGTCTAACAAGATCCGCAACCTAGGTGATATCCAGCGCCCACCCACTGCTGAGCAAGTGATTGATGCTTCTCTAGAGCTACTAGCGCAATAAAGCGTTAATAGAAATGAGGTCCTCATCTGTTAATGCAGCAGCATGGGCTTTGAGCCTGATGGCATTGAGAATAGTGCTGTAACGCGCTTGTTGTAATTGGGATCTGGTAGTAATGACAGTATCCAAAGCAATCAAGACATCTAAGTTAATTAAGGTTCCTACCTGAAATCCCAGTTTGCTAGATTCCAGGGCAGAGGTAGAGGATTTCTCAGCCGCCTCAAATGCTTTGACGCTTGCTAGTCCACCATAAAAACCAGTAAAGGCAGTTCGCGTATTTTGAGCTGCAGTGCGACGCGCATTATCGTAGTTTGCTTTTGCCTGATCGAGCAAGGCGGCATTTTGACGAATCACTGAACTATTAAATCCACCAGAGACTAAGGGGATAGTCATTTGTAAAGCGATCGTATTGTTATAAACGTTTGTATTGGCTGGCTGATAACTATTCGGTGTACCGTTTGAAGTGTTATAGCCACTTGTCCCCACAAAATTGAGTGAGGGGTAATTCAATGCTTGAGATGCGCGATAAGTGCTCTCCGCTAGATTGACGGTGAGCTGACCAGCGAGCACGTTAAAGTTGGCCGCTTCTGCTTGGTTGATCCAATCATCTAGAGTTTGACCAGGGGGTAGTTGCGGATTAACGCTTTCAGCAATCGGGTTGCCCTTACCGTCTTTATTTTTAGAGCGCGGATCTTTGAGGACGCCATCAATCTTGGCTTCTTTCACCAATGGCTTTAGAGTTCCCACGGGGCGGCCAACCAACTGCTCGAGTGCGCCCCGTTTCACTACCAGATCGGCTTGCGCGGCAATCTCTTGGGAGTTGGCTAAGTCTAGGGCAGCCTGTGCAGTATTGACATCAACAATGGTTGCTAAGCCTGCATCAAATTTAGCTTGAGCGACTTCTAATTGTTGCTTGATCAAACCTTTTTTATTGCGGTATAACTCAACGTTATCTTGACTAGTGAGTGCATCGAAATACGCTTGCGATACCCGAATAATTAAATCTTGTTGTGCCAAGAAAAAGCGCATATCTGCAATTTTGGTATTCAGGTCACCCTGTTTAAATGCTTCGAGCGCGCCAAAGTTAAATACAGGTTGAGTCAAAGTGACTGTGTAGTTCTTTTGATCAAATACACGAGAATTACCGGCACCTGGAGCAACTACCGTTGTATTAGCGCCGTGCTGAAAGTAACGGGTACCACCAGGGCTAGCGCTGGCTTGGGGCAATAAGAGCGATAAGCCTTGCCAATAGAGTTCTTTGCTGGCTTGGTAGTTAAAGCGAGCAGCATTGAGGACTGGGTCACTAAAAGCAGCCTCTTGATATAGCGTAATCAGATCACTTGATCTTGCGTTATTGACATTTGTTGCCGATCCGGCATTGACATTGGAAGGCGCAGCACTACTCGGTAGAGCTGTTTTAGGCGGCATAGTAAATAATGGCGGCACCTCTAGTGGAACCAGTGATTGCGCGCTAATAGGGGTAGGTAAAGATGGAGGCGCGCCATTAGGTGCCTGGGCATTTACCGAGGTACTGACGAGATTTAGCCCAAGAGCTTGACTCAAAATCAAACCAAAAGCGGTAAGTCGAGAAAGTCTAAAACGGGCTGGGATCATGTAATTCGAATACTTTTCAATGTGCCATGCAGTTTAAGGCCAATTTATTCAAAATGCTTATTTAGGGACTATTTTGCCAAATCTCCTAGGTCAAGGACCTTATACCTATAAAATTTGGCTCATGGATCTTATTTTGTTGCTAAAGGCAGTCATTCTCGGGGTGGTAGAGGGATTAACGGAGTTTTTGCCGATCTCCAGCACTGGGCACCTTATCTTGGTAGGCGATTTGCTCGACTTCAATGACGAGCGGGGTAAAGCCTTTGAGGTGATTATTCAGTTTGGCGCCATTTTGGCGGTTTGCTGGGAATTTCGGGAAAAGCTCTTGAAGGTCGCTTTTTCATTCACAAGTAGCCCAAGTGCTCGTCGTTTTGTACTCAATTTATTGATTGCTTCTGTTCCAGCAATGGGCTTAGCTTTCTTATTTGGTAAGCATATTAAGGCGGTCTTGTTTGCACCGATTCCTGTAGCTACTGCGTTTATTGTGGGAGCCCTCATCATTTTTTGGGCAGAGCGTCGCCAAGAAAAAATGACGGCTTCACAAAGTCGTGTGCAGTCTGTCGAAGATCTCACACCGATGGATGCTCTAAAAGTAGGTTTAGCGCAATGTGCCGCTTTGATTCCAGGAACATCTCGCTCTGGTGCAACTATTATTGGCGGCATGTTGTTTGGTTTGCCCCGCGCTGTGGCTACTGAGTTTTCTTTCTTCTTAGCTATTCCAGTCATTGGCGGAGCCACTGCCTATGAGCTTTTGAAGTTATGGAAGGCGCCAGTTGCTTTCTCTGGTGAATTTACTTTAGCGATTGCAGTTGGTTTCATTGCTGCATTTATTTCGGCATTTATTTGCGTGCGCTGGTTAATTCATTATGTGGCGCATCATAATTTCATCCCATTTGCATGGTACCGAATTGTTTTTGGTTTATTGGTCCTGATCACGTCGTATAGTGGTTTGATTGCCTGGTCTCATTAATCGCACAGATCACTTTACGGAAATCTCCTATGGACGCATCAATCGACGCAATCACCAATAATATTCAGCTGGCCTTAGCACCAGTTTTTTTGTTGACTGCAGTAGCAACCTTAATTAATGCCATTTCAGCCCGCTTGGCAAGAACGGTTGATCGTATGCGCGATATTCAGCAAAAGATTCAGGATGGTTTAGTGACTGATGAGAATATGCTCAGCCATATGCGTACAGAGGCTAACGAAGCGAAGGTGCGAGGGCGCCTGTGTACCCTGGCCATCTTCTTTGTAGTTTTAAGCGGGGTCTTTATTTCACTTACTGTATTAGAGCTATTCTTTTTTCAAGCAGGTGCAGTCCGTTCATTGAAAACAGAATATGTGATTTGGACTTTTGTGCTGGGACTAATCTCATTTATGACCTCTTTATCCATTGTTTTGGGGGAGGTAATCTATGCCTACTGGTCTGCTGGCTGGCATTTGCATCGACGTTAAAATAGAGCTACTTTTATAAAGATTAATCATGAATAAAATCCTCATCACCGGTGGCGCAGGCTTCTTAGGCTCTCACCTGACTGAAAAGCTCCTCAAAGCAGGTAATGATGTCTTGGTAGTGGATAACTACTTCACGGGCAATAAAGACAATCTTGCGCATTTATTACCTAATCCTCATTTAGAGCTCATGCGTCATGATGTGACCTTTCCGCTGTATGTAGAGACGGATCAGATCTATAACTTGGCTTGCCCAGCTTCGCCAGTGCATTACCAATATGATCCAGTGCAAACAACTAAGACTAGCGTGCATGGTGCGATTAATATGCTCGGTCTTGCCAAGCGTACCCGTGCCCGAATCTTGCAAGCTTCTACGAGTGAGGTGTATGGTGATCCTGAGGTACATCCTCAACCAGAAGAATACTGGGGCAAGGTTAATCCCATTGGCATTCGCTCTTGCTATGACGAAGGTAAGCGCTGCGCAGAAACCCTCTTTTTTGACTATCACCGCCAGCATGACTTAGACATTAAAGTCGTGCGTATTTTTAATACCTATGGCCCGCGTATGCACCCCAATGATGGGCGCGTAGTGAGTAACTTCATTGTGCAAGCACTACAAGGTAAAGACATCACCATTTATGGTGATGGTCAGCAAACCAGAAGCTTTTGTTATGTTGATGATCTGATTGATGCCATGGTGGCGATGATGAATACGGAAAAAGGTTTCACTGGTCCAGTCAATATTGGTAACCCTGGTGAGTTCACCATGCTGCAATTGGCCGAAACTGTTCTCAAGCTCTCTGGTAGTAAATCAAAAATCATCCATCAGAGCCTGCCATCAGACGATCCTAAGCAGCGTCAACCTAATATTGATTTAGCTAAAGCCAAGCTTGGTTGGCAACCCAAAGTCAATTTAGAGGATGGCTTAAAAGAAACGATTGCGTACTTTAAGAAGGTCATAGCTTAAGTTGTCAGAGAAGCGCTTTGAGCGGATTCGCTCATTTGTATTGCGAGCTGGCAGGGTGACGTCTGGTCAGCAACGCGCCATTGACGAGCTGGGACCAAAATTTTTAATTCCTTATCAAGACCAACAACTTGATTTAGTTACTGCTTTTCAGGGGTCTACTCGGCCTAAGATTTTAGAGATTGGTTTTGGTATGGGCGAGACCACTGCCAAAATTGCAGCCTTACGGGCTGAAGATGATTTTCTGGCGATTGAGGTGCACTCCCCAGGAGTCGGCGCTTTGCTAAAACTCATTGGAGAAAACCAACTGAGCAACTTACGCTTAATTCGTCATGATGCTGTTGAAGTCTTAGAAAATATGATTGCCTCTGAAACATTAGATGGCATCCATATTTATTTTGCAGACCCTTGGCATAAGAAGCGCCACCATAAGCGCCGTCTTATTCAGTCAGAGTTTGTGCGCTTGCTAGTCTCCAAACTCAAACCAGGCGCTTATCTTCATCTGGCGACAGATTGGCATAACTATGCTGAGCAGATGATGTTGGTGCTTAACGCTGAAGCGACTTTAAAAAATACTTCTAAGGCCTTTGTTAAGTTAGAAACATTTACCCAAGCTGATGTAGCGCATGTAGGTGAGGAAGCCAATGAATTTAAGCCCACACAAGAGCAACTAGATGCAGAGCATGTCGCTTATGTAGAGCGACCTACTTATCGACCGGTGACCAAGTTTGAGAACCGTGGCATCAAGCTAGGCCACGGTGTTTGGGACTTGGTTTATCAGAAGCGCGTTTTATAAACTGACGCAGACGTACTTCAGTTCGAGGTACTCATCCATGCCGTAGACACTACCTTCGCGGCCAAGACCCGATTGTTTAATACCACCAAAAGGTGCTACCTCATTGGAGATGATGCCCGTGTTGACGCCAACGATGCCGTATTCCAAAGCCTCAGCGACCTTCCAGACACGACCAATATCGCGACTGTAGAAATAAGAAGCTAGGCCAAATTGACTATCGTTAGCCAATTTGATGACCTCTTCATCAGTCTCAAAAGGAATCACTGGCGCTACTGGGCCAAAGGTTTCTTCATAGGTAATGAGCATCTTGCTAGTCACATTGGATAGCACGGTAGGCTGGTAGAAGTTCTTGCCTTCAATCGCCTGCTTACCACCAGTCACCAGGGTTGCACCTTTGCCAAGCGCATCAGCCACATGACGCTCGACTTTATCTAGCGCTGCTTTTTCAATCAAGGGTCCCTGGGTAATGCCAGATTCCATGCCGTTACCCACTTTAATGGCAGCAATCGCTTTGGCAAATTTTTCGACAAAGACATCATGTACTTTTTTGTGAACATAAAAGCGATTGGCGCAAACACAAGTTTGTCCAGAGTTTCTGAATTTAGAAATCACTGCGCCACTCACTGCAGCATCGATATCCGCATCATCAAAGACGATGAAAGGAGCATGACCACCTAATTCAAGGGCTAATTTTTTAACGGTTGGCGCGCATTGCTGCATGAGAATACGGCCAACTTCAGTTGACCCTGTGAACGAGAGGTGACGTACGGTATTAGAGGCGCACAATGTTTTACCAATCGCAACGGATTGATCTGCATCAGCAGTCAGAATATTGATCACGCCGTTGGGTATGCCAGCACGAATCGCGAGCTCGGCTAAGGCCAATGCTGATAGCGGAGTTAATTCGGCAGGTTTAATCACAATCGTGCAACCAGCAGCCATCGCGGGAGCAATTTTGCGGGTGATCATGGCAATCGGAAAGTTCCAAGGAGTAATCGCCACGCACACACCAATTGGCTGCTTTAAAACCATATAGCGTTTGTCTGCCAAAGTGGTACTTGGAATCGCGCCTGATACCCGCTTTGCTTCTTCAGCAAACCACTCAACAAATGAAGCACCATAGCCAACCTCACCAGCGGCTTCTGCCAAAGGCTTGCCTTGTTCAAGTGTCATAATGATGGCAAGATCTTGCGTGTTCTCGATGATGAGCTCAAACCACTTACGCATGATTTGTGCACGCTCTTTACCAGTTTTGCTCCGCCATGCTGGTAATGCACGATCTGCAGCAGCAATCGCGAGTTCAGCTTCTTGCGGGCCAAGATTGGCTACATCTGCAATGAGCTCTTCGGTTGCAGGATTACAAACGGCAAATGTCTTGGCTGAGGTAGCCCACTTGCCATCAATGAAGGCGGCTTCTTTAAAAAGAGTAGGATCTTTAAGGTGTTTGCGAATATCGATTTTTTGCATGGTTCATTACCCTTGTTGATGGTTCAATGATTTTATCCCTCTGGATAAAAAAGCCCCCAAGTCTATTGAACCTGGGGACTGAAAGCCTGATTTGGTCTGGCTAAGCTTTCTAATTAGCCTGGATTTCCGGGCCACGCAGCTGCTGGGCCAGCAGATCTAAAACGCCATTGACGTACTTGTGGCCGTCAGTGCCACCGAAGGTTTTGGCTAGCTCAACCGCCTCATTAATAGCCACTTTATAGGGCACTGAGAGGTCGGCAGCCAGTTCATAGGTGCCAATGAGTAAAGCGGCGTGCTCGACCGGAGAAAGCTCATTAATCGGACGATCTAAGGCTGGGGTGATGAGGGCCTCAAGTTCATCTGTGCGAGCTAAAACACCGTCAAAGATGCCTTGGAATAGATCTAGTTGGCAGCGACGAAAGGCAGGATCTTCGGATAACTGTTTAGCAATCGAGGAGCCATTGGGTAAGCTGCCAGCGCGACGCATTACCAGACTTTGATAAACGCCTTGTAGGGCATATTCTCGGGCGCGACGACGGGGTGTGAGTGAGCGTTTAGGCACCACTGCTTTGGCGTCTTTTGTTGGAGGAGTGACGCTCGGTTTTGGCATAACGGTCATGATGGATCGCTCAAGTCCATTTGAATATCGATCTCGGGAGTTAATGCCAAAGCAAGATTAGCCATTTCTACAACGGCTTTTGCGCAATCGGCACCTTTGACCTGGACACGAGCCTCTGCCTGCTCGTCGGTATCGCAAGTCAGCACTCCATTAGCGATAGGCAGACCAGATTCAATCGCAATACGCGTAATGCCAGCAGCAGATTCATTTGAGACCAGTTCAAAGTGATAGGTCTCACCGCGAATAACTGCGCCCAGTGCAACTAGACCATCAAACTCACCAGTCTCGGCTAATTTTTGTAAGGCAAAAGGAATTTCTAGTGCGCCTGGTACGGTGACTAGTTTGATATCGGCTTGGGAAACACCCAGTGCAATGAGTTCGGTAATGCAAGCGGTAGTAAGAGCAACACAATGCGCTTCATTAAAGCGTGCTTGCACAATGCCCACGCGTAGATCTTGACCATTGAAGTCAGACTCTAAAACGCCGACAAAGTCATTATTGGAATTGGTCATGATGATTTTCTCAAAAAGTTCACGAGTGAGTGGATTGGTATGGACTGTAGCCAGTCACTTCTAATTGATAACCTGAGAGACTAGGAACTGGATTTGGATTTGCCAGCAGACGCATCTTGCCCACGCCAAGATCTTTCAGAATCTGAGCACCAATTCCATAACTTCTAAAATCGGTTTTACGAGCCAAGCTTTGTTTGGCTGCATCTTTGCCTTGATTGAGTTTTTGAAACTGAGCCAACCAATCATGATCGTTTGGCGCAGCAATACCTGCAGCATTGAGCAGTACTGCAACGCCAGCCGGAGCAGCAGCAATCTGTTGTAGCGCCTTGGCTAGCGGCCAGGAATGGTTGCTGAATTCAGAATCTAGAAAATCGATTACTGTCACAGGTTCATGCACGCGTACAAGTGTTTCTTGTGAGACTGATGGTTTGCCGTGAACTAAAGCGATGTGCACACAAGAACTTGGGGTATCGCGATAAATGATGCCGTCAAACTTACCCCAAGGAGTAATGAACTCGCGCTGACCCTCGCGCACAACAATACTTTCATGTTGACTACGGTACTGAATCAGATCAGCAATACTGCCAATCTTGAGTTGATGTTCTTTCGCAAATTCGAGTAAGTCTGGTAGGCGAGCCATGCTGCCATCATCTTTCATGATTTCGCAGATGACCGCTGTTGGCGAGCAGCCAGCCATAGCTGCAAGATCACAACCCGCTTCGGTATGGCCTGAGCGAATCAAAACACCACCCGGTTGTGCCATTAAAGGGAAGATATGACCAGGCTGCACAAGATCATTAGGCTTGGCATTGGGAGCTACAGCAGTTTGAATGGTTAAGGCGCGATCAGCAGCAGAAATACCGGTGGTTACGCCAGTGGCCGCTTCAATCGAAACAGTAAAGTTAGTACCCATCGCAGTGCCGTTATCACGCACCATTAATGGCAGATTCAATTGTTGGCAACGCTCACGAGTTAAGGTGAGGCAAATTAAGCCACGACCATGCTTTGCCATAAAGTTCACCGCTTCAGCACTCACATGATCGGCAGCCAATACCAGATCGCCTTCGTTTTCACGATCTTCTTCGTCAACCAGAATCACCATCTTGCCGGCGCGTAGCTCGGCGATGATTTCTTCGGTGGGGGCAAGGGTATTTGGCATAGCTCTCTATTTTAAGCTGAGCAGGCCCTTGACGTTAAGTCCTATAGCAATATCCCGCCATTCCTACGGTAAGAGCCCGGGCAGGCTCTTTTGGTGGGCTCAAGCGGACTCGAAAATGGGGTATGTCACGACTATCCCTCAGGTTCTTTAGATTGCATCCCAAAAAAGCGGATGGCTTTGTCTTACTGGAGGCTTTGCTAGCCATGAGTTTAATTTTGGGTGCTTGTGTCACCTCGGTGAATGCTTACCAAAGTCTGGCTTTGCGTTTGGCTCAGCAAGAGCGCACCAGAAGCCAGTTACAAGACAAATTTGACGCATTTGAAATGGGTGAGCAAGTCAGAGCAAATGCAGCACTAACCAATCAAATTGTGAAAGGTTCTACCAATGAGTCTTCTCGAGTGCCTAGTCGGAATCGCGCTGTGCGCATTACTTCTCAATCCACTACTCAAAACCAGCGCCGATCTGATCGCTAAACAAATGCAGTATGAGAAAACCCATGCCTTAATTTCTGAAGCCGATCGTGCATTGGAATTAATCGGGCGTGCTATTCGGATGGCAGGCTATCGCAACATTCAGTCTGTTGCTAAAAAAGATGCTAAAAATAATCCAGATGCATTCATTTGGATTCAAAAGCACACTGGTTATCGAGGATCAGATGCATTGAGTATTCGACATGAATTATCTTCTGGCTTAGATTTTGACTGTCTAGGCAATGAGCTGAAAGTAGACCGAACTCAACAGGGTTTAGCACAGCAAGGTTTTTATGTGGATCGCCAAGCGAGCGCGCCAAAAGGGGCTAAGGTAAACGGCGGATCACTCATGTGCCAATCACTAGATCGACAAGGCCGTTTGCAAAACACCACCTTAATGAATGGGGTGAACTCTTTGCTGATCGAAGAAGTGATCTCCCCGAATAGTCAGGCTTCTACTGGGCAGAAACGTTATTTGGTCAAGCTGCAAATGACTGATGGTGCCTTACTTCAGCTAGATTTTAAGCGCACTTTTACCACCAGGAATCTCTTGTGATTTTGGCTTGGGTGATCTCTTTGCTATTACTGTGTTCTTCTTTGGTGATATCCCTGGAGAAGCTGACGGCATTACGCATTATTTCCCTCAAGACTATGGAATCTTCGAAACTGGACTTTATGAATTCAGAAAAAGCTGTACTCGAATGTGAGCAGCACTTAAGCAATCTTTCTCTATTGCAAGAGAACAATTGTTTTATTCAGCCCCTCGCAAAAAATATCTGGTCCATTTCCAGTAAGAGTAAACCCGTGATACAAGTGCATGTGTTTTTAGATGAGAAGACCGGCTTAGTTACCCGACTTAATTGGCGTCAAGCTTTTGAATAAATCTATCAATACACAATCTGGCGCTAGTCTCTTAGAGCTCATGGCAGTAGTGCTGATCATCGCTATCATGTCAGTCATCACGATGCCGCTATTACAAGAGCAAATCGCCGCCCGAGAGATCGATACCATCGCAAGACGATTTATTGCGCACGCCCACTTTGCACGTCAACAGGCTTTACATTTAGGGCAGGCAGTCATCATTGCCCCAGCTCGTGAGAATCACTGGGAGACAGGATGGCGTATTCGTAGTGGCTGCACTACGCGACCACTCAAAGCCGATTGCATTAGTAAGTACTGGTTTTCTCAAGGATCGATTGAGCCGATTTACTTCAAGGGTGGTGGTAAGCAATTTATTGATCCTCACTTTGGTCAAAAAGGGATCTTGTTTAATGCCGCTGGTGCTGCAAAAACTGCCCAAGGCGGTTTTGTGGCCAATCGCCTCATTCTTAGTCACCATAGAGCCCCAAACCTGGAGCGTCAGCTGATTTTGGGCAGTGGTGGGCGCTGGCGTATCTGCGATCCTGCTCGAGATGCAAAGCGCTGCCATTGAATGGTTTAATAGATGGATGTACAGCGCAGTTGACCAACAATGGATGGCCGAGGCAATAGCCCAGGCTCATAAGGCACTTTATTTAGCCAACCCCAATCCGCGGGTAGGTTGTGTCATTGTCAAAGACGGCCAATTAATTGGTGCTGGCTTTACTCAAGCAGTCGGTGGTCCGCATGCTGAGATACAAGCTTTAGCTGATGCCAGGTCTAAGGGTAACGATCCCAGTGGCGCAACAATCTATGTCACGCTAGAACCCTGTAGTCACACTGGGCGCACACCGCCTTGCGTTGATGCTTTAATCGCTGCAAAACCAACAAAAGTGATTGCCGCTATGCGTGATCCGAACCCACTGGTTTGCGGTAAAGGCCTTGAGCAATTACAAGCCGCCGGAATCTTGGTGAGTTGTGGTTTATTAGAATCCGCTGCGCAAGAACTCAATCGCGGTTTTATTTCTAGGATGACTCGAGGTTTACCGTGGGTACGTTTAAAGATTGCTGCGAGCTTAGACGGTAAAACAGCACTGCCAGATGGTCGCAGTCAATGGATTACAGGACCCTTAGCGAGAGCCGATGGCCATCATTGGCGAGCACAAGCGTGCGCGATTGTGACGGGCGTAGGCACTGTGAAAGAAGATGATCCTAGCTTAAATGTGAGAGAGGTCGATACCGTACGTCAGCCTTCTAGAATTATTATTGATTCCAAGTTAGAGACTCCACTACAAGCAAAAGTACTACACCATGAAGATGGCGCAGAAGTCATGATTGTGTGTGCCAAGCTCGATGCTCCAGAATTGCAAGCGAAAGCTCAAGAGCTTTCTGCAAGTGGTGTAAAAGTGATTGCGCTAGCAAACGCCCATGGCAAAGTGGATTTACCCAAGTTATTTACTTACCTGGCAAAAGAGTGCCATATGAATGAAATTCATATTGAGGCTGGTTATAAGCTCAACGGTTCTTTGTTACGAGAAGGCTGTGTGGATGAGTTATTACTGTATTACGCACCTTTTTTCATAGGTGACGGTATTGGTATGGCAAATACAGCTGCACTGGGCGCATTGACTGAGCGTGATCAGTGGACCATCCTCGATCAGAGTCGCTTTGACCCAGATCTACGCCTTCGTCTGATTAAGAATTAAAATCCCACCTATGTTTACTGGAATCATTTCTGCCGTTGGCCAAATTCAAAGCGCTCAAGCGAAGGGCGATGGTCTGCATTTAGTTGTGCAGGTACCTCCTGGCTATCTAGATGATGTGGCTTTGGGCGACAGTATTGCAATTGCTGGTGCATGTATGACGGCAACTGATTTTGATGGCAACACTTTTGCGCTGGATATTTCGCGTGAATCACTCGATAAAACAGTTGGCCTCGATAAAGTGGGCCCTGTTAATTTAGAAAAAGCACTCCGCTTGAATGATCGCCTCGGTGGACATTTAGTCAGCGGCCATGTCGATGGTATCGGTAAGGTGGCACACTTTGCTAAAGTCGCTGATGATGCTCATGGCTCTTGGTTATTGCGCATCGAAGCGCCAGCTGACTTAGCCCCATTTTTAGCTTACAAAGGCTCGATTGTTGTGAACGGCGTATCGCTCACAGTTAATCGTACGCAAGATAGTAGCGCTGCTTGTACGGTGGACATTAATATCATTCCCCATACGATGCAAAATACGACTTTGGGTCAACTGCAAGTAGGTAATGCAGTGAATTTGGAAGTGGATTTAATCGCGCGTTATGTAGCGCGCATGCTCCAGACGCAAGCCAAGTAATTACTTTCGATAGCGTGTTGGGTCGACTAGCTGTGCTTGCTCAAAGCCAATTTGCCTAAGGCGACACGATTCACACTGACCGCAAGCCTCACCTAAATCATTAGCCTGATAGCAAGATACTGTTTGCGAATAGTCTACTCCCAGAGTTGCACCCAGCCGAATAATGTCAGCCTTGCTCATACTAATAATGGGGGCATGCACCCGAAAACGATTTGCTTCATTGAGTGCTTCCACACCTGCTTTCGTAGCCAGATTAGCAGTGTGCTCAAAGGAGGCAACATATTCAGGGCGGCAATCGGGATAACCGGAGTAATCCACGGCATTAGCACCATAAAAAATATCTAGACCGCCCAATGACTCAGCCCAGCCTAAAGCAAGTGATAACAAAATCGTATTGCGCGCAGGTACATAAGTGATTGGGATTTCATGATCCTTGCCAGCAATAATGGGCACTGCAATTGAGGAGTCGGTTAATGCAGAACCACCAAAACGGGTGAGATCTAGGTTCACTACTTCATGGTGCGCTACGCCAATTTGTTTGGCAATGTGTTTGGCTGCTGCTAATTCAGAAGAGTGACGCTGACCATAGGCTACGGACAATGCATACGGCCTATAGCCGAGATCTTTAGCCAGAGCTAAGACGGTCGTGGAGTCTAGGCCTCCTGAAAACAAAATGACCGCTGGCGCCCCTTTGGAGCGGGGAGCTAGTGCTTCAAAGGCGGCAGATAACTGAGACATGAATAGGCTAGGCGCTGACCAAGCAATTACTTATTAGCGGTGAGCAGTTGCTGAGCATCTTTAGCAGCATCGGTATCGGGATATTTGGCAATGATTTCACTAAACGTTTTTTTAGCAGCCGTTTTATTACCGCTTTCTAGTTGGCAATTACCCAGCGTCACCATTGCCGAAGCAATGCGTGGATGAGTTGGATATTTTTTAATCAGGTTTTGTAGTTGATTAATCGCGCTAGCGTAATCTTTATTAGCGTATTTGCTATTGCCGCTCCAATAGAGCACTAAAGGTAAGTAAGGACTCTTGGGATATTTATTGGCAAATGCAGAAAAGCCTTCATCGGCTTTTTTCAGGTTACCCGCCTGAAAGGCTTTGAGGGCATCGTCATATGCTTTTTTCTCGCCCGGCTGCACTACACCGGTAACACCTTCAATCGTGACAGTACGTGGCTCAAAATTACCGATGCGATTATCTAGATCTTCGTAATAGGTCTTTTGACTCGTACTAATATCTTCGCCTTGCTTTTCTAGGTTCTCGATCTTGCCGCGCAACTCGGCATTATCAGCTTTGAGTTTTTCGATTTGGCCTTGTAATTCAAGTTGCGTAGTTGCAAGTGATTTACGTAAATCTAAAATTGCTTTACGTGCTTCATCGTCTGAGAAGAGTGCCCAGGCGCTATTGGAGGCGCTAAGGCAAATGAGCGCAGCACTTAAACAAAACGCTCGTGAGAGCGTTTGTTTAAAAGGATGTGAAGAATTCATCATTAGTTCGTGATGTAAACAATATCAGCGCGGCGGTTTTCTGCCCAGGCTGCTTCGCTATCACCTTCCGCTTTGGGTTTTTCTTTACCAAAGCTGACTGCTTCCATTTGATCGTCTGATACACCCATCAGATTGAGTGATTTGCGAACCGCATCAGAGCGTCGTTGACCAAGTGCTAAGTTGTATTCTGCAGTACCGCGTTCATCGGTATTACCTTGAATGATGATCTTTTGTTTCGGATTGGCCTTTAAGTAGCTAGCGTGAGCGGATAACATTTTTTGGTATTTAGTCTGCACGGTGTACTCGTCAAAACCAAAGTAAACACTTTTCTCAAAGAGTGGGCTGCCTGGATCATTCCAGGGTTGGGAACCAAATTTACCGCTCCCACTGCCGCTACCATTAGCACCATCAACGTCATCGAGCTTGACGCTGGAGCAAGCCGCTAATAAGAGTGCAGTTGCTGTAATTAAAGTAAATGTGGCTGCACGGCGTGCAATTGAAATAATCATGGTCTTTCCTTATCCTACAAACTGTGTAATGTCATTAGTGAATAGACAATATTATGCCCCGAAGCGCATGAAAATTGACGATTTAGTCCATAAAAGGACCCCAGGAAGGCTGACGTACATCCGACCCTGGAATACTCAATACCTGTTTGGAATTACCGTCCACCGAAACCGCGGCTAAGACACGCTTGCCGCCAACCTTAGTGGAGTAAAGGACATAGCGACCATTAGCCGCAAACGAGGGCGATTCATCACTGCTACCATCGGTGAGCGCCTGGGCATCCCCGGTTGCTAAATTGAGAATATACAAACGATAGGCACCACCTATATTGGCGATGTAGGCCAAATATTTTCCGTCTGGAGAAATTTTGGGCGATGTGACAAAACCCTGTTTAAAGGTGATGCGTTTGACCCCTTCCGCTTGTTCGCCATCGGCGCTCATCCGATAAATCTGAGGGCTACCACCACGATCACTCGTAAAGTAGATGTAGCGACCATCGGAGGAATACTGCGGCTCAGTATCAATGGTAGAGCCACGCGTTAAACGCTGTAAGCCGGTGCCGTCGGCATTGATGCCATAAATTTGGGTATTGCCATCCTTAGAAAGGGAGACTGCCAATTTTTTACCATCCGGCGACCAAGCAGGTGCGCTGTTATTGCCCTTTTGATTCGATAGCGCAATACGACGACCCGTCGCAAGTTCATGAACATAAATAACCGGTTTGCGATCTTCAAAGGAGACGTAAGCTACTTTCTTACCATCTGGTGACCAAGATGGTGAAATGATTGGCTCCCCACTATTCATGGCATTGCGAATATTTTGACCATCAGCATCCGAGATCACTAGACGATAGCGCTTACCATCTTTAATCACATAGGATAGGCGAGTAGAAAATACGCCGCGCTCACCAAGTAATTTAAAGATGATGTCATCAGCAATTTTGTGTGCAGCGGCGCGTAAATTATCCGCACTCGAATTGATATTTAAACCCCCTAAGCTTTGGGATTTACGAATATCAAATAATTTGTAATGAATCTCAAATTGCGCCCCAGCAGTTTGTACAACGGAGCCGACCACCAGAGCATCGGCACCCCGTGCAGCCCAAGACTTGTAGTTCGGTGTGCCTTCATCATTTTCAAAGGCATTGCCGTTTTCAGTATTCTTAAAGTAACCACTGCGCGCTAAGTCTTGACGAATAATTTCGGTAACGCTAGTTGGTAATTTACTTTCATCTTTAAAGCGCATAACGGCAATGGGATAAAGCGATTGACCTACACCGGTAATTTCAATATTCATTTGCGCTGCTGCTGGAGCTGCAAAAATGAATGTACCCAAAGCAAAGATAATGCAAGTGATTTTCAAAATGAGATGCTTTACCAATTGCAACATGCTTTAGTCCTTGGGCTTGAAAGTCAGTTTTACTTCGCGTTGTGGAATTTTGCCATTGTCATCTTTTGGCAAACTTTCTGCACGAGATAAGGCTAAGAGCACAGCGCGATCCCAGCTTTCATTACCGCTGGAAGTCAAAATGCTCGTACTCAAAATAGCGCCATCAGGAGCGAGATTTACCTTGATCACCGCAGCAGGATTGCCGCTAATGGATTCGGGGTTAAAGACAATCAGTGGTTTAACTTTTTTAATGACCTTATCAGTCCAGCCAGCCGGCGCATTACCACCACCGCCTACGCCACTGCCAACCGTTCCACCGCTACCACCTTCAGACCCAGCCGCTGCGCGCAGACGCGCTAGTTGGTCAGCGCGTGCTTTTTCAGCAGCGGGATTGGTCTTGGTTTCAGTAGGGGGAGCTGCTTTGGGCGCTTCGGCTTTTTTCGGGGTTTCTTTTTCCTTCTCTTTTTCTTTCGGAGGAGGTTTTACTGTTTTAGGTGTTTCTTTAACAACTTCTTTTTTAGGGGGCTCTTTTTCAAACTTCTTTTTCTTAATCGCAATATCGGCCGCTTCTTCTTTGACTTCTGTTTTGAGTTCAACTGGAGCTGGCGTATCTACTTGTTGGCTAGCGTCCCATAACTCGACCTCTACACCAGCAGGCGTGCTACTGCGCCAGCTAATACCAATCATGAGGAGTGCCAGTAAACCTAAGTGCGCAATCAGTGAATAAATAAAAGCGCGTTTATTGCTCTCGCTTTTTTGTTGCGTCTTTCGCAAGAAGGGTGATTGCCGAAGTTGCGCGCTAGTCATGAATGAACATCAAAATGTCACTATCTTTGTCAAGCTTATTGACTCTTGACGGCAAGACCAACACGCTTGACACCATTTTCTTTGAGTTTGGACATCACATCCATCACTACTTCATATTTAATTGACTTATCGGCTGCGAGTACCACCGGTTGATCCGCTGATTTTTCAGCTTGGGTTCTGGCAAAAGCACCTAACTCAAATTTATTTAAGGTTTGGGTCGGCTCACCATCTTTACGTATGATGACATTTTCATTGGCATCAATGGTCAGAAACACGGGCGGCAAAGCCTGTACCTTAGCGCCGCCTACGGTAGGTAGATTGACTACGCCAGGATTGACCATCGGCGCTGTCACCATAAATATCACCAGTAAAACCAACATCACATCAATGTAGGGCACCACATTGATGTCCGCCATCACGCGGCGCTTAGTAGTTCTTCGCAAGGAGGAGCCTGCCATTTATCTACCTGTGCCTTGACGTTGCAAGATGTTGGTAAATTCTTCGATGAAGGTTTCAAAGCGAATTGAGAGGCGATCCACATCAGTAGCATTGCGGTTATAAGCAACAACTGCTGGAATCGCCGCGAATAAACCAATGGCAGTAGCTACTAGTGCTTCTGCGATACCAGGTGCAACTGCAGAGAGGGTGGCATTTTGTACGTTCGCTAAACCGCGAAACGCATGCATGATGCCCCACACTGTGCCAAACAAACCAATGTAGGGTGAGACTGAACCCACGGAAGCCAAGAAGGGTAAGTTTGCTTCAAGCATATCCATCTCGCGTTGGTAAGTTGCTTTCATGGCGCGGCGTGCAGCATCAATTTCACGCGCCTTCATAAACTCTTGCATACCGGCCTCAAAGATGTGTTCTAAAACTGCGCTGCTACGAGTATTACGATGAGCAGCAGTGAGTAGGGCACTGAGATCGGCGCCAGACCAAAAATCGCGTTCAAAGCGTTCGGTATCGCGGCGCACCCCCCTTAAAACAGCCCCTTTTTTGAAAATAATGGTCCAGGAAGCGATCGACATGCCCAGTAATAACAACATTACCAACTGTACTAATAGGCTGGCATTAAGGACTAGAGAGAGAAATGAGAGGTCTTGAGTAGAGGTCATGATGGATTTTGTATGATGTAGGTTGATTTTACTAAGTTAATTCACTTTGCAATCCAACTTATTTGGGATTTTTACCATGTTTGACCGTCAAAACACTCTAGCCAAAACCGACCCTGACTTATGGGCAGCCATCCAGAAGGAAAATCAGCGTCAAGAAGACCATATTGAGCTGATTGCCTCTGAAAACTACACCTCACCAGCAGTGATGGAGGCCCAAGGCTCTCAGTTGACCAATAAGTACGCTGAAGGCTATCCAGGTAAGCGTTATTACGGCGGTTGTGAATTCGTGGACATCGCTGAGCAGTTGGCGCTTGATCGTGTCAAAGCCTTGTTTGGCGCTGAAGCAGCAAACGTGCAGCCCCATTGCGGTGCATCTGCAAACCAAGCGGTTTTCTTAGCCTTTCTAAAACCTGGCGATACCTTTATGGGAATGAGCTTGGCAGAAGGTGGTCACCTCACCCACGGGATGGCACTCAATATGAGCGGCAAATGGTTTAACCCAATTGCTTATGGCCTCGATAAAAATGAAGTGATTGATTACGAGCAGATGGAGCGTTTGGCACGTGAGCACAAACCTAAACTTATTATTGCTGGCGCCTCTGCTTATTCTCTGAAAATTGATTTTGAGCGTATTGGTAAATTAGCAAAAGAAGTGGGCGCGATTTTTATGGTTGATATGGCGCACTATGCCGGATTAGTTGCTGCTGGTGTGTATCCCAATCCAGTGCCCCACGCTGACATCGTGACCTCCACAACCCACAAGAGCTTGCGTGGTCCTCGCGGAGGCATTATCTTGATGAAAGCCGAGCACGAGAAAGCGATTAACTCTGCAGTCTTCCCAGGCTTGCAAGGCGGCCCACTGATGCATGTAATTGCAGCTAAAGCAGCGGCGTTTAAAGAGGCGCAAGAGCCTGGCTTTAAAGATTACCAAAAGCAAGTTATCGCTAATGCTAAAGCCTTAGCACAGACATTAATTTCTCGTGGCCTGCGCATTGTTTCTGGTGGTACTGATTCGCATGTGATGTTGGTTGATTTACGCGCCAAGAAAATGACTGGTAAAGAAGCTGAGAAAGTCTTAGGTGATGCGCATATCACTTGTAATAAAAACGGTATTCCGAACGATCCAGAAAAACCAATGGTGACTAGCGGAATTC
Organism: Betaproteobacteria bacterium; assembly: GCA_947453825.1. Taxonomy (GTDB): domain Bacteria; phylum Pseudomonadota; class Gammaproteobacteria; order Burkholderiales; family Burkholderiaceae; genus Polynucleobacter. The sequence goes on along the minus strand of CANGHN010000027.1, from coordinate 1,779 downwards.
GTTTGGGATCACCGGCAATGACCACGCGTGGCTTTAAAGAAGCAGAGGCAATCCAAGTAGGTAACTTGATTGCTGATGTTTTGGATAATCCGCATGATGAGGCTAATATTGCCAAGGTACGCGCTCAAGTGGCTGAATTAACCAAGCGCTTTCCGGTGTACGGCTAATATCCAAGTTAACTGCTAAGACAATAAAAAAGAGAATCTACTGTGCGCTGCCCTTTTTGCCATAACGACGACACCCAGGTACTGGATACCCGGATGTCGGATGAGGGCGACTCAATTCGACGTCGCCGCCGCTGCGCTAAGTGCGATAAGCGCTTTACGACCTATGAGCGTGTGGAGTTAGCCTTACCAGCGATCGTGAAGAAAAATGGCAGTCGAGTGGAATACAGCCACGAAAAATTGCTGGGCTCTTTAAGACTGGCTTTACGTAAACGTCCGGTATCTGCTGACTCAGTGGATGAATCGGTTGCCCGCATCGAAGAAAAGTTACTCAGCTTAGGTGAAAAAGAAATCCCCAGTGAGCGCGTAGGTGAGCTAGTAATGCGTGAACTTAAGCGCTTAGACAAGGTGGCTTACATTCGCTTTGCCTCTGTCTACCGCAGCTTTGAGGATATTGAGTCATTTGAGAGTGCTTTAAAAGAACTCAAGTAATGTCTTTTCTGGGAGCAATTTTACTGCCCAGTCTCTCCAAGCAGAGCGGTTCGTAATACCGGTATTTTCAAGACGATCACAGAAAATATGACGCAGATTGCCAAAGGCACTATTACCGGTGGATCCAGTTCCAATAAATAGTAATGCAAGGCATAGATACCTAAAGAGAGCTTTCCTAGAAAAGAGAGGCTTTCATTCACTTTGGGTATGTTGAGCCCCTCTAATTTTTTGACTAAAAAAACCAGGGCTAAAGTTCCGCTTAGAGCGGTGAGAAATGGAAACCAGACTAATTGTGGCGCAAATGACTCTAAAGATGATGCGTCCAGTAGATTGTGGATATTCGTTCTGTGCCATAGAGGTGCTAGCCACATAAACAACAATAGGGCACCAAGATATAGATAGGTTTTTAGGTGCCCCATAAGAAACTTAAAAAATATCAGACCCAGTAAGAAATAAATAAAGTTCGTCTTAGCTGAATAAAATCCACTGCCATTTCCTAAGCGACCTTGTATTAGTAGCCAGATGCAGGTGAATAATAAAATTTGCACCAAATTACTTGAAAATTTGATCGGGAGCGGACGACCTATTTTTGATAGCAGAGATTGAAAGCAGCAAAAAATTGCTTGAAATACATTCAGCAAGAAGATGCAATAAAAAATGCAGATCAAAAACCATAAACCTGTATCAGGCCTGCGAAATAAGTTCACAAGAATTGAAATGAATGGCTGCTCTGTTTTTTGGATGAAGGCAGCAATAAGGCCCCAGCAAACAAATGGAATAACAAGCCTGATGAAGGCCTTGTAGGTGCGAATTGATAGCGCTTTGAGATTGATGAGTAGGGGTTTTTGAGTAAACGCTTCGGGATTAAACCAAAGAGACGCTACAGCGCCAGATAAAAAAATAAACAATGGCATATGAAAAGAGTAAATCACTCTAAACCAGAACTGATTATCAAAATCCGGGTTTCGGTACTAAATGGTGTGACCGATAACTACAAGGATGATGGCCACCCCTTTAGCCATATCCAGAAAATGATTTCTACTTTTCATTGAAGGGGGTATACCCACTACAATCGGTATGTTGGGACTACTTTAGGGCGTTAAATATCGATGCAGTAATACCT
>CANGHN010000026.1 GCA_947453825.1 Betaproteobacteria bacterium | reverse complement strand
TAAGCCCTTACCGCTCCAATCCGTCCTGCCTAGACTGGACAGTCACCGATTGGAGAATGCTGATGAGCCCGAAATCCCGGCTGTACACGCTTGTAAAGGCATGGAAGAACAAACCCTTCCAAGAAGTACAAGACGCCTGTGGCGCACCCTGGCTTGGCATAAGTAGCCAAGCCCTCGAAGAACACCAATCCTGGTCCAAGCGACAAGCGATTAGCCATGAACCCATTTTTAACTGCAAGGGGACAAAACTGACCGGATCTTTATTTAGACCCTTACTTGGCGCCAACGATATCCAATTGCTGCGTTTATTTATGGAAGGCCTAGATACGATTTCTTACTGGTATCGCAGTGGGCGTTTTATTCCTGGCATCTTGCCAATGCCTTCTAACGCCATTGCATCGAGTGGATATATTGACGCATTGAGTGATCTCATTTTGAACTCACGCTTACCAGTAGGCCTGATTGCTTTGGGTATTTCTGAGATTCCGGAGCCCGAAATTGCCGATGCTTACAAAGATGGCTTATTACGCATGCGCAGATTAGGTGTATTGCTGCACTTCATGAATTTTTCTGGCAGTACAGAACAATTACATTGGGCAAGTGAAATGCAGATGGAAGGTCTACATATAGATATGCGCCAATTTCGTGAACAAGCGGTATCTAAGAGCTTGTTTTCGCAAATTAAACAATCCCCCTACTCACCAACCCAAATTTATGCCAGCAACATTGGGCTCGTCAAAGATTTGGAGAATATCTCAGCCCTTCCAATCAATCACTGCTATGGCAGCTTAATGATGTCGCCTTTGAGTCGCCATCAGATGCTGCAAATCAACGATAGCCGAATTGCTAAAGCCATTTTTTCGCTGCACCCTCATCCACACCTAAACCAAAACGGAGACAAGTAATGAGAAAACGCGTGATGTTGGTAGATGACCATCCAGCTATGCTGATGGCTCTAAAGAGTATGTTGCAAGACCAGTTGTTATTTGAGATAGCAGGGCAAGCTCAGAATGGAGAAGAGTGTCTAAGATCCATGAAAGAAGTTAATCCTAATATGGTTATTCTGGATTTAGATATGCCCAAGACGGATGGCTTTGATGTCATTCGTCGCATTGGTTTGATGTATCCCGATGTACGCATGCTAGTTTTATCGAGTATGGATGAAGCTGTTTATGGCGGTAGAGTGCGCTCACTTGGCGGGCATGGCTTTGTGAATAAGACTGCAGGAGCTGATGTGATTCTAGCTGCCTGTGTCGCAATTTCGCAAGGTTATAACTTTTTCACACACGGCAAAAATGGCAATAGTTCATTAAGTGACAATGATAAATTGGCGCTGATTTCTGATCGTGAGCTACAAGTCATGAAATATCTTGGCAAAGGAAATACCAACCAGCAAATTTCAGACATGCTCCACATCAGCAATAAGACTGTTGCTACCTACAAGACTAGAGTCTTTGACAAACTCGGCATTAATAATATTGCTGACTTGATATTGTTCTGTCGCATGAACAATATTATCGAAAGCTAAAGTAGTCATGCATCGATTCATCATTTTTTCAGCCCTGACTTGTCTATTCATCAATACGACAGGACATGCAAGCCCACTCGGTCTAGCCGAGCGGCGATGGATCGATGCCCACCCCGTAGTGCACTTTAGTATTCATGAAAAATATGCGCCCTATCTTCAAAGCGAGCTAACTGGGAAGGATTCCGGTGTTTTTCATGATCTCTTAAAAAGACTGGGAGACTATACAGGGCAGGAATTTACTCCCAAGTGGCGAAAGAGTGATCAAGAAGGAATCAGGCAACTAGCTAATGGGGAGGTCAACTTTATCATCGACCCGCCTTCACTAGATGATGAGCATCTGAAGTTTGGCTCTTTATCAGAGGCTATTTTCTGGGGTCATGACGCTATTCTGACGACTCAGCCTAAGAATACTGCATTGATATCTCCACATAATCTCGCTTACTTTGATCGTGGCTATGAAAATGCTCCTTCTATTGCTCATCCCCAAGCTAGTATTTCTAATCATGCTGAAAAATTAATCTTCGACCTCCTTAAAAAAGATGTTGAAGCTTTAGTTCTGCCGCTTCGCTTAGCGCAGCAACTGATCAAACAATTCAATACGCCAGAATTACGCATAGATGGTTTATATGGCCGCGAACCATTTGCTTATCGCTGGCTGATCTCACACGAAGATGCACCATTACATGATTTATTGGGCAATTTCCTATCTCATCTTGATCCCTTAGAGTCACGCCAAATTTTTGCAATCAACTCTAGTAGCCTTGAATCCACCAATACGCCACGCTGGAATATTCTGCCTTGGTTAAGCACTCTTGGGATCTTGATGATTGGCGCCATACTCATTTGGCGTATGCAACTAAGACATCATTTACAAGCGCAGGAAGCTACTCAATTGATTTCCTCTAAAGAGCTTGCAGAAAAAGCCAATGCCGCAAAGTCTGCATTCTTGGCAACGATGAGTCATGAAATTCGTACTCCGATGAATGCCATCTTAGGAGTGCAGGAACTCTTATTAAGCAGTCGACAGTTTCCAGAAAATGAAAAATCTTTGCTTAAAAGCGCTCATACTTCAGCAGAGTCATTACTGGGTATTCTCAACCAGGTATTAGATCTTTCAAAAATTGAAGCTGGCAAGCTTACGCTTAATTTAGAGCCCTGCTGTCTGAACACTTTGATTGATGATATTGACTCTGCATTTGCAACGGTCGCTAGTAAGCAAGGTCTGATTCTGCATACCTCTAAAGATCTTCGTATTGCACCGGTACTTATGATGGATGCCTTACGCTTGCGTCAGATTCTGCAAAATCTCATCAGTAATGCCATCAAATTTACCGACCAGGGTGAAATCTATTTTTCAGTCAGCGTATTAGCTGATGATCATGCTGGTCAGTTAATTGAGTTTCGGGTCATTGATACCGGCATTGGGATGGGTAGCGCTGAAATTGAATTAGCACTGCAAGCCTTTGAACAAATCCCTGGAAAAAATGATCAGAATGGCACTGGTCTTGGCTTAACCATCACCAACCATCTAGTAAGCTCAATGAATAGCCAACTTTATTTTGAGAGTGCCCCAGGCCTGGGCAGCAATATTCATTTCTGCGTTGCTTTGCCACGTACTAGCCTTGCCGCCTCTAGGGGCGCGTTTACAGAGAACCCAGCAACGACATCTAAGACATTGGTTTCTCAGCTCTCCGAATCTGAAAAGCGATCACTATGCGCCTTGGTCGTTGAAGATCATCCTGCCAGCCGGCAAATCATTGCTTTGCAGTTGCAGGCTTTAGGGCTTGAGGTCTCAGTGTGCGATAACGCGCATACAGCGCTTTCCCATCTCTCTCAAAGACACTTTGATCTTTTGCTCACCGATCAATCTATTCCGGGTATGCAAGGTTCAGAATTAGCAAAGCAAGTACGGGCAGGAGGACGTCATGATCTAGTCATCATCGGCATTACTGCAGATATCTACGCCCTAGATTCTCGCCATCAATTCTTGGCGGCTGGCATGAATGGAGTGCTCATAAAACCCCTCAGCTTGATGGCGCTGGAAAATGAACTTACGCGCTACTTCACGCCAAAGGAGATCGTTGAAGAATACTCATTTAGCGCATTCTCCGGTCTCTTACGAAATAATCCAAATCAAACCTTAGTCATCCTAGATGAGATAAAGAAGGTGCATGATGAAGTCATTGCAGAGCTCAAAAATCAATTTGTTGATGAAGCAACTTTTGCTAGCTTGCTACATAAGATTAAAGGTGGCGCCCAATTACTGAATGCCAAAAACTTTATTCAAGAATGTGAGGTATTGGAAGAAGCAGGGGCTCTGCCAGATCGGATTGCCAGCCTGATCCAATTACTAAAGGCGCAAAACCGAATCATTAAGTGCTATCGAGCTCGCTAGCTCAGGGCCTGGCTTTTCAAGAAGATGCATTTTCTGGCCTGCTGGGTTTATTCTATTGAGAATGCAAGCTTTGTTCCGCCTTCTAATGACCTCCATCTTAGCGATCCTTTGGATTAGCTTAAGCTTATGCGCCACCCAGGCTCAGGCAGAGAATTTGACCACCTTGCCTCAAGTAGTTGCGGCAAGCTTAGAGCGCAATCAAATCCCCAGAGAAGCGGTGAGTGTTTCTGTAATTGAGATTGAGTCTGCTCGCCCCGGCAAACATCTTGCTAAAAATATCTTGAACTGGCGAGCCTCAGACTCGATGAACCCTGCTTCAACGATGAAGATACTCACCACCATATCTGGCTTAGATGTTCTGGGGCCCCAATATCGTTGGCGCACCAATATCTATACCGATGGAGTCATTCGCCAAGGAACTCTAAAGGGCAACTTATATTTACAAGGCACCGGGGATCCCAAGTTGATTCCTGAAGAGTTGGCAAAGATGATGAAGTCTTTGAAAGAATTAGGTATTCAAAAAATTGATGGCAATTTATTTTTTGATCGTAGTGCTTATGCACCAAGTGCTATGGAGCAAAGTACCATTGATGGGGAATCCTTACGGGCTTATAACGTAGCGCCTGATCCATTACTGTATGCTTTTAGAACACTCTCTTTTCAGATAGGTAAATCCCGTACAGCAGACTTCATTGATATCAGCTATACCCCCGTACTATCACAGCTGAAAATTGATAATCAACTGCAACTAGTAGATCGATCGTGTGATAACTGGAAAAGTAATCTTCGCTTCAATTTAGATCCTGAAAATACTAGCAATACGAATCAAGCGATCACCGCACAATTTTCGGGAGCTTTTCCTGCAGGCTGCAAAGGGGTTAGCTACAACGTAGCAGCGCTGGATGCCAATACTTTCCTAACCCAAGGATTTACTGCGGCCTGGGAGCTTGCAGGCGGTACTTGGGCTCAGGCGCCTATCGGTAAAACTGGCACCGTACCATTGGCTGCACGACTACTGTTGAAATTTGAGGGCATCAATCTTGCTGATGATGTGCAAGACATTAACAAATATTCTAATAACGTAATGGCGCGCCAACTCTTATTAACTTTGGCCTTAGAAAAGATGGGTAAGCCAGCCACAACAGAAAATGGCGACTTAGTCATTCAAAGCTGGCTTAAACAAAATGGCTTAGACTTTTCTGGCCTCGTGATTGAAAACGGATCAGGGCTTTCTCGTAATGAGGCGATCTCTGCAGCCCAAATGAATCAACTTCTATTGCTTGCGCGCAATCTACCAGTTGCTGAGGTTTTTTATAACAGCCTACCGATTGCCGGTACTGATGGCACGATGAGAAATCGCCTAATGACTCAACTACGTAAATTTTTACATCTCAAGAAAAAACCTGAAGTCAGAATGAAAACTGGTTCACTAGCAGATGTTCGGGCGATCTCTGGTTATGTTCTCAGTAAATCGGGAAAGATGTATGCCGTAACTTCATTCATTAATCACCCCAATGCCTGGAAAGGCTTGGAGGCACACGATCAACTACTGGCGTGGCTATTGGAAGACGGTCCTGAACCAAAGCACGCGCGTTGAAGTCGATCACGTACGCCATCCCATTCTTGCCCAGCAGGCGGCTCTGGGAACAAAATCAGATCCCAAGCTTGTTCATCTAAATCTCTTAGAGTGCGATACAAGCGACTAGCAAATAACATACTATCGCTTGAAACAATGATCTCTTCAACATCAATGGAAGGATGATCTTCTAAGACTAGCGAAGACTCAGAGTCCCACACTGCAACTGCAACCCGAGACTTAATATCTGGAAATTCACTTAAAGCATCCAATACTCGACCTGGGGCATATAAACGTAAAGGTGTTGTGGGTGCGTAATGAGCGCGCAAACTACCAGAAACTCTTGGCACAGCATTAGCTACACCTATCTCGGCCTCACCGACTTGATAGACCGAAATGCCTGTCTTTGCGAAAATCTCTTTAGGGGTAATCACCCCCGGGCGCAGCAAGATTGCTTTATCGCCTGAAGACATATCCACAATAGTTGATTCAATGCCAACTTCACAGTCGCCACCATCTAAGATCATAAGATCGAGTAGATCCTCGAATTCACTGCGCACATCAGCAGCGCTGGTTGGCGAAACCTTGCCAAATCGATTAGCCGAGGGAGCAACCACGCCACCTTTAAATTGACGTAATAACTCTTTTGCGATCGGATGCGCTGGTGCACGAATCGCTACCGTATCTTGCCCACCAGTTAATTCATTTAAAACACGCTTATCTTTTTTAAAGACCAGCGTGAGTGGACCTGGCCAGAAGGCATTAACTAATTGCAAAGCTTCTTCAGAAAGATCGCGCACCCAAGGACTCAGCAATGCAGCCCAATCCACCTGTGGTGCATCAAATTTTTCAGGTGCAGCTAAGTGAACAATGAGAGGATGATTTGAAGGTCGCCCTTTAGCAGTAAAGATCTTGTTAATCGCTTCTGGATTTTGAGCATCCGCCCCCAAACCATAAACCGTTTCTGTCGGAAAGGCGACCAAACCGCCTTCACGTAAGGTCTGCACTGCTTCATTAATCACTGCAGAGGATTGCAGTGGCGTACTATCGGTGGACATTTCTAGGGCTCGATGCCTAATTCAGTCGCTACGGCTGCGCAATTTTGACGTGCTTCGTTTAATGCCTCACCCAAACAATTGATGTGCCCCATTTTTCTACCGATACGCGGAGAAGATTTGCCATATAAATGCAGTTTTGCGTCAGGATGTGCCAAGACTTTATTCCAGGCAGGTTCTTTTGCTTGATCTTCACTGCCCTCAAACCACAAATCACCTAATAAGTTCAACATGGATACTGGAGCCAATTGACGGGTATCACCCAAAGGCAAGCGCGCCATTGCACGCACTTGTTGCTCAAACTGACTACTAACACAGGCATCCATCGTGTAGTGACCAGAGTTATGCGGACGTGGGGCAATCTCATTAGCAACAATGTCGCCATTCTTGAGCACAAAAAACTCTACGCACAAAACACCCACGTAATCAATCTTACGAATGAGCGCTTTTGCTGCATCAATAATTTTCTTTTCTTGCCCAGGCTTAAGTGAAGGTGCTGGTACTGTGGTGGTATGCAAAATACCATTACGATGAATATTTTGTGCTACAGGGTAAGCGACTACGGCATCATCATAAGCACGCACTACTAAAGCCGATACTTCAAAATCGAGCTCCATGCGCTTTTCTAATACACAAGGTACGCGACCAAGTTCATTCCAAGCAGTCGTTAAAGCTTGTGCGTCATAAACGGTTACCTGACCTTTGCCGTCATAACCCATTCGCGCTGTCTTTAAGATGCCGGGAAATAGTTCAGCTGGCACCTTAGCAATATCAGCATCATGCTCAATTACAAAATGAGGCGCCGGGCCAATATTCGTTTCTGATTTCCAGGTGGCTAAGAATTTTTTCTCGGCAATGCGGTTTTGCGCCAAAGAAACACAACTACTCCGGGGGGCTACAAAAACTCCCAAAGATTCGAGCTCATCTAGAGCTTGGGCTGGCACGTTCTCAAATTCAGTACTAACAGAGGCGCATAATGCCGCCATCTCTTTTAAGGCAACTGAATCTGTGTAATCCGCTTGAATAAATTTTTCAGCAATAGAGCCTGCAGGACTATCAGAACCAGGATCGAGAACGCAGACCTTATAGCCCATTGCTTGCGCAGCCTGAGTGAACATTCGCCCCAACTGACCGCCACCCAATATTCCTAAATATGAACCCGGCAAAATGGGTTCCATACGATCTGCCATGTAATTAATATCCTGGCAAATTCATTGAACGGGCAGTATCGGATTGCTTGGCACGAAACTCTGCAAGACGCTTAGCTAAATCTGCATCGTGCAAAGCCAAACCTGCAATCACATGCAAAGCCGCATTCGCTGCGCCAGCCTCACCAATAGCAAAAGTTGCCACAGGAATACCTTTAGGCATTTGCACAATCGAATACAAAGAATCTTCGCCGCGCAGATATTTACTCGCGACAGGAACACCATAAACGGGAACAATAGTTTTAGAGGCCAACATACCTGGTAAATGCGCTGCTCCACCAGCGCCAGCAATAATGGCTTGCAAGCCATTTGCTTGGGCTTGCTCTGCATACTGAAACATATCATCGGGCATGCGATGTGCTGACAGCACCTGAGCCTCATGAGCGACGCCAAATTGCTCGAGCATTTGCGCAGCGTGCTGCATGGTCTCCCAATCTGAATTGGAGCCCATTACGATTCCGACTATTGGCTTCTTGCTCATTTACCTCTCCAAAGGCCTTAAATATCCTGTAAGGCTCTATTATCCCTGACTTAGCTCGGCTTAGTTAAGCGGCTAAGGGCTTCACGGTACTTTTGGGCCGTCTTTTCAATCACATCCGCTGGTAATTGTGGTGCTGGAGCGGTCTTAGGCCACGGTTTTCCATTGACCTGTGCTGTTTCTAACCAATCTCGCACAAATTGTTTGTCATAAGACGGTGGATTAGAACCCACGTAATAGGTTTCAGCTGGCCAAAAACGGGAAGAATCGGCAGTGAGGATCTCATCCATCAAAACTAATTGGCCAGCATCATCAAGACCAAACTCAAACTTGGTATCCGCAATGATGATTCCACGAGTAGCTGCGTATTGCGAAGCTTCTTTATACAGACGAATACTTACTTCGCGAATTTGCTTAGCCAATTTCTCGCCAATCATCTCAACTACTTTTTCAAAAGAGATGTTCTCATCATGATTACCCACTTCTGCCTTAGCAGCAGGAGTAAAAATAGGTTCAGGCAGCTTTTGTGCATTCTCTAAACCAGCGGGCAGCGTAATGCCACAAACTTTACCGGTCTCTTGATAGTCTTTCCAACCGCTGCCAGCTAAGTAGCCACGCACTACCGCCTCTACCAAAATCGGCTTTAAACGTTTAGCAACGACTGCGCGACCTTGAACTTGATCAAGCTCAGCAGCAGGGACTACTGTTGCCGGATCAATTCCAGTTAAGTGATTGGGAATGACTGCCGCCAACTTATCAAACCAAAAGTTAGCCATTTGATTGAGCACAATGCCTTTTTCAGGAATCGGCTCGCCCATCACTACATCAAATGCAGATAAACGATCCGTTGTGATCATTAATAATTTGTCATCACCAAGCGCGTAGACATCACGCACCTTACCTTTAGAAAGTAGTGGTAGTGACTGAATGGAAGTGGCGTACAAAGCTGGCATATTGAGTTCACTTCACGATCTGAGCGAGCTTTCCGCTCTTATAAAGTTCGGCCATTTTTTCTAATGGAATAGGCTTAATTTTGGAAGCTTGACCAGCGCAGCCGAATGCTTGAAAGCGGGCAATACAGACTTTCTTGGCGGCTTCACGTGCAGGTTTTAAATAATCGCGTGGATCAAACTTACTAGGGTTCTCAAACAGATAGCGACGAATAGCACCTGTCATTGCTAAGCGGATATCGGTATCAATATTGATCTTACGAACACCATTCTTAATACCTTCTTGAATTTCTTCTACCGGCACACCATAGGTTTCTTTCATATCACCGCCGAACTCACGGATCTCAGCAAGTAATTCCTGAGGAACACTAGAGGAACCGTGCATGACTAGGTGTGTATTTGGTATGCGCGCATGAATTTCTTTAATGCGGTCAATTGCTAAGATATCGCCAGTAGGCTTCTTAGTGAACTTATATGCCCCATGGCTAGTACCAATTGCAATTGCCAAAGCATCGCACTGGGTGGCCTTCACAAAGTCAGCGGCCTGCTCAACGTCAGTTAAAAGCTGTTCACGCGTCATCGTGCCATCAGCACCATGACCATCTTCTTTATCGCCCTTCATTGTTTCTAAGGAACCGAGTACACCCAATTCAGCCTCCACAGTGACGCCAATAGAATGGGAAAATTTCACAACTTCTCTAGAAACATCTACGTTGTATTCATAACTAGCCACTGATTTGCCATCAGCCTCTAATGAGCCATCCATCATGACGCTGGTAAAACCACTCTTGATCGCAGCCATACACACTGCTGGACTTTGACCATGGTCTTGGTGCATCACGACTGGAATATGAGGGTAAGCTTCCACTGCAGCAGAAATCAAATGGCGTAAGAATGCTTCACCAGCATATTTACGTGCGCCAGCAGAAGCCTGCATGATCACAGGGGAATCTGCTTCGTGAGCCGCCTCCATGATAGCTGTCACCTGCTCTAAGTTATTCACGTTAAATGCTGGCAGGCCGTAACCATTTTCCGCTGCATGATCCAAGAGTTGTCGCAAAGATACTAAAGCCATGATGTTCTCTTATTAAATAGTAAGTTTAAAGTTTGTAATCGATGGTGAATTACTTCACATGAATAATTTTTAAAGAATTGGTGCCACCAGGCTCACCCATAGGCTCGCCCGAAGTCAATACCACGGTATCCCCTTTTTTCACCGCGCCGGACTTCTTCAGACAGGCTTCCACTTCTTGTAAAGCAGTGTCACGATCTTTGGTGTAATCTAAGCCAATTGGCGTCACGTTACGATAGGTACTCAGTGCCCGTTGAGTGGCAATCTTTGAGGTCAGCGCAAAAATCGGCACATGAATATTGTGGCGACTCATCCAAATAGGGGTTGAACCCGAGTCAGTCAAAGCGGCAATGGCATTGGCATTCAAATGATGCGCAGTAAATAAAGCGCCTAACGCAATAGTTTGATCAATCCGAGTAAAGGTTTGATCTAAGAAGTCAGTATCGAGTTTGACACGATCAGACTTCTCGGCCTCAACACAAATTTCTGCCATGGCTTTAATCGTTTGGACGGGATACATACCAGCAGCAGATTCCGCTGAAAGCATCACCGCGTCCGTGCCATCTAATACTGCGTTCGCAACGTCACTCACTTCAGCGCGCGTTGGAACCGGAGCATTAATCATCGACTCCATCATTTGCGTAGCAGTAATCGTAAATTTATCTGCTTCAAGTGCCCAAGCAATCATGCGCTTTTGCAATGCTGGCACTGCTGCGTTACCCACTTCAATTGCCAAATCGCCGCGCGCAACCATAATGCCATCACTCTCAGCAATAATACTTTTGAGCGCTTTAGGTTCAATCGCTTCAGCACGCTCAACCTTGGCAATTGTTCTGACTTTACCAACGCCATATTTGGCACTAGCAGCATCAGCCAACTGACGGGCATAAGCCATATCAGCACCATCCTTTGGAAAGCTAATCGCCAAGAAATCTACACCCATGGCAATTGCGGCATCTAAGTCAGCAATATCTTTTTCGGTTAATGCTGGGGCCGTTAATCCACCGCCAGCGCGGTTAATACCCTTGTTATTCGAAAGTGGGCCACCTTGTTCTACGAGCGTGAAAATTTCTCCGCCCTTGACGCTCTCAACACGCAACACTACCAAGCCATCATTCAATAAGAGGCGATCACCAGGCTTGACATCATTTGGCAGTTCTTTGTAATCCAGACCTACACGACCTTGGTCACCTAACTCACAAGCAACATCGAGAATAAATTTCTCACCCTCTTTTAGAAGGATTTTGCTGTTAGCAAATTTTCCCACTCGAATTTTGGGACCCTGAAGATCGGCCATGATGCCAACCTCTTTACCCACCTCTGCGGAGATGCTCCTCACTAAATCGTGGCGGGCTTTGTGATCTGCCACAGTGCCATGTGAAAAGTTCATGCGCACAACATCTACACCAGCACGAATCATGTCGCGCAATACTTCTGGTTTTTCTGATGCGGGCCCTAGGGTTGCAATAATTTTAGTTGCTCGAAGCATAGTTAGTCTTTCGCACGTTCAGCTAGCACTGCAAAGGCTGGCAAAGTTTTACCTTCCAGGAATTCCAAGAAAGCGCCACCGCCAGTTGAGATGTAATCCACTTGATTTTCAATACCATATTTAGCAATTGCTGCCAGGGTGTCGCCGCCGCCAGCAATGGAGAACGCAGGCGAGTGCGCAATAGCAGCAGCAAGCATTTTGGTGCCACCGCCAAATTGATCAATTTCGAATACGCCTAATGGACCGTTCCAAACAATCGTGCCAGCGTGTGCCAGCATGGTAGATAAACGTGCAGCAGTTTTGGGACCAATATCCAAAATCATGTCGTCTTCGGCTACTTGGTCCGCAGACACACGGTTAGCGCGCGCTAGCGGAGACAATTCGTTAGCAACTACGACATCCTCCGGGATAGGCACATGCGCGCCACGTTTTTCCATGAGATCCATAATTTCTCTGGCCTCATTTACCAAATCAGGCTCGGCAAGCGATTTACCAATCGGCAAACCTTTAGCCAACATAAAGGTATTGGCAATGCCGCCGCCAACAATCAGCTCATCTACTTTTTCAGAGAGTGCTTTGAGAATAGTGAGCTTAGAAGAAACTTTAGAGCCCGCCACAATTGCCACTAAAGGGCGCTTTGGGCTTGCCAATGCACGACTTAAGGCATCTAACTCCGCAGCCATTAATGGGCCTGCACAAGCTACTGGTGCAAATTTTGCAACCCCATAGGTCGTTGCCTCAGCACGGTGAGCTGTGCCGAATGCATCGTTGACATATACATCGCACAGAGCAGCAATTTTTTTAGCTAACTCATCGCTATTCTTTTTCTCGCCTATATTTAAGCGGCAGTTTTCTAGTAAAACCAATTCGCCTGGATGAACTTCAAATCCACCATCTACCCAATGACTAATTAGAGGCACTTTACGATTAAGCAAAGAAGCAATCCGATCGGCTACCGGAGCCAAACTATCTTCAGGCTTAAATTGACCTTCGGTTGGACGCCCTAAGTGAGAAGTCACCATCACAGCCGCGCCAGCATCCAAACACATCTGAACTGCAGGCATTGAGGCCCGAATACGGGTGTCTTCCGTAATATTCCCAGCATCATCTTGAGGTACGTTTAGGTCGGCACGAATCAATACCCGCTTTCCCTTCAATTGGCCTGATTGGGCTAATTCGCTTAAACGCTTAACTTTAAATAAGGATTCCGGCATGAGATTGGGCAAATAAGGTAGTTATTGGGGAATACTCCATTCTAAATCCTCCCGGCTTTCCACCCCACAGGATCCCAGCCAACAGACCGCCCCGCCTGCTCTACAATAGGGGCTTGGACGCAATTCGGGTTTGGGGCCCAAAACCCCCAACCAAGCGCCCCAGATTTACCCAATTGATGCACTTCATTTAATCAATACTTAAAAGGTAGAAAACATGTCGATGTCTGACCGCGATGGCTTTATTTGGTCCGATGGGAAACTAGTTCCCTGGCGGGAGGCCAATATTCACGTCCTTACCCATAGTCTTCACTATGGAATGGGTGTTTTTGAAGGTATCCGCGCCTACAAAACTCCTCAAGGCACCGCTATTTTCCGCCTTCCAGAACATGTGAAGCGCCTCTTTAATGGCACCAAGATCTTCCAAATGAGCATGCAATACAGCCCAGAAGAGATCTCCAAAGCCATTATTGAAGTGGTTAATAGCAATAAGCTCGAAGCTTGCTACATCCGCCCTATTATTTTTATTGGCTCACAAAAGCTGGGTATCTCTCCTAGAGGCAACAGCATTCATACTGCGATCGCTGCTTGGGAATGGGGTGCTTACCTAGGTGAAGATGGTCTGAATAAAGGCATCCGTGTAAAGACCTCTTCATTCACCCGCCACTTTGTGAACTCCTCCCTCGTACGTGCTAAAGCTTCTGGCTACTACATCAATTCTATTTTGGCCAACCAAGAAGTGACTGCCAATGGATATGACGAAGCCCTCTTGCTAGACACCGAAGGCTATGTATCTGAAGGCTCTGGCGAGAACCTCTTTATGGTTCGTAATGGCATTGTTTATACACCCGACTTGGCTTCTTGCTTAGATGGTATCACCCGTGATTCCGTGATTCAGATTGCAAAAGATTTAGGTTATGAAGTGCGCGAGAAGCGCTTGACCCGCGATGAAGTGTATTCAGCGGATGAAGCATTCTTCACTGGTACTGCTGCTGAAGTGACTCCAATTCGCGAGCTTGATGACCGTAGCATTGGTGATGGCAAGCGTGGCCCGATTACTGAAAAAATTCAGAAGACTTATTTTGATGCGGTGTATGGCAGAAGTGATCAATATAAATCTTGGCTCACCTACGTGAAGTAATCTCAGGAAAAGAAAAATGACTCAAGCGCAAGTGGTGATGGTCAATGGCAAAGATTTGCCATTGCATTGCCCAACAAATAACACGCCAGCTTGGAACTCTCATCCCCGGGTATTTTTGGATATCACCAAGACTGGGGAAGCAAAGTGCCCATACTGTGGCGCTGATTACAAACTCATTCCTGGCACTGAGCCACACGGACACTAAACCCCATCAGCGCCTTATTACAAGGCGCTGAATCGGGATACACCATATGCAAAGTATTCTGATCATTGCCCCGAACTGGATTGGGGATGCTGTCATGACCCAGCCTTTGCTGGCTAAGCTCAAAACACTCTATCCACAAACCCAGATCGATGTCCTTGCGAGTTCTTGGGTCGCTCCAATTTACCGCGCATGCACTGAAGTCCACGAAGTGATCGAAGCTCAATTTGAGCACAAACAATTGCAATGGAGTTTGCGCAAACAACTGGCTAAAAGCATTGAAGCTTCGCAATACCAAATGTGTTTTGTATTGCCCAATAGCTTTAAATCGGCTCTCATTCCTTGGTTAGCCAACATTCCGTTTCGCATTGGCTATCGTGGCGAGATACGTTTTGGTCTCATCAATGTAGCACTCGATAACCCTAGTAAAACCAATCGTCCACCGATGGTTGAACATTACCTGGCATTAAGCCAGCTGCTACAAGATGAGGAGCAATCCTCCGCGATAACAGAGATTCGTCCGCAGCTCAATGTTTCAGATCTTGCCAAGCAATCAGTTACTCATAAGCTGCAGCAGATGAATATCCCCGGTGATTCTATTTATGTACTTTGTCCTGGCGCTGAATATGGGTCAAGCAAACGCTGGCCAACAGATCACTTTGCAGCACTAGCCCAAAATCTGTTAGCGCAAAATGCCAAGCATCACATTATTCTCTTGGGCAGCAAGGGAGATGATGTCTACGCTCAAAAAATTCTGTCGCAAACTAAACAAGCTAGTCAGCTACATAACTGGTGCGGCGGCACCTCTTTAGATGAAGCAATTGCTTTGCTTGGAATGAGTAAGGCTGTGGTCAGCAATGACTCTGGATTAATGCATATTGCTGCCGCTCTACAAACCCCGCAAATAGCCATTTTTGGCTCTAGCGATCCTAGTCATACTCCGCCTTTATCAGACAAAGCAAAAGTCATTTGGCTCAACCTGCCTTGCAGCCCTTGCCATCAACGAGAGTGCCCCTTGGGTCATTTACAGTGTCTAAAAGACATTACGCCAGAAAAAGTATTCGCTACACTCAATACCTTGTAATTACCCAGGAATAGTAAGCCATGTCCAAACTTGCCAGACTCTTTCACAATGCCGATGAAGTGGTCGATGCATGGCGAGATGCGCTACGTCATCGTGACGTCAAAGCAGCTTTGGATATCTGGCTAGATGATGACTCGATAACCTGTGTACTGCCTGAGGGACATCGTCTCAGCGGTCATGCTGAAATTCGGGAGGGTTTAGAACGTTTACTCAAAAAACAGGCTTTATTTCTAGAGCCTATTACCTGCATTAGTCACACTATTTTGGGCGCTGCTATTTATGACACTACCGAAGCAGTTCACCTCAGAGCAGATCAAGTAGAGGCTGAGTTTTTTCTCAACATCACATTAGTGCTATTACAAGATAGCCAAGGTTGGCGTATTGCACATCTTCATGCAAGTCGCTCTACCGAAGAAACGTTTGACGCCCCCTCAACACCACACGGTCTGCATTAATTCAATGGATGAACAAGTATTACGGTCACTAATGAAGTGGCCGAATGTACCAGCCTGTTTTGGTTGGCTTGCACTAGACCGGCGTGGTCAATGGCGCATGCGTGATGAGTTTGCACAACAAAACCAATTGCCAGGGCAAGTCATTACTCACAAGACACTCAATGACTTTATTTCCAGAAACTATGCCTGCGATGATCTTGGAAGATACTTCTTTCAAAATGGTCCGCAACGGGTGTTTATCACACTCGATGCCACCCCATGGATAGTGCGCATCACCCCTAGTGACCAGGGTTTACAGCTCATCAGCCAATGTCATAGCACGATGGAGCCAAGCGGTGCCCTAAGCGATGAGGGTGGCAATATTTATATTGTTGGAGTGATCGAGCAGAACATAGACGCGCATCATGATGGTCAATTTACTCAGGCCAAGCGGCTAAGTATTGCTCTTTTACACGATCATGACTTAGATCATTTTTCAGAATTAGCCAAACTCCGCGAAGAGGCTTGCAGCTTTGAAGGTTCCTGGAATTGGCATGGCAAGCAACTACCTTTAGATCCCATTCATTCACAGGAACTCAGCGCACGCTTTAAGTTCGTTGCTAAACCAAGTGATGAATCTAAGCTCTAGCCAGGCGCTTTACCCTGTTCTTTGAGCTCATCTTGGTATTGTCTTTGCATTTCGCGTAGACGTGCATCAATACTAGAACTTTGATAGTAATCTGCTCCGCCCGCAGCTCGCGCAATCTTCAGTTGCTCAATCGCTGAAGGCCAGGCACCTTCAAGCGCATACTTTTCACCCAAAGCGAAATGACGCATGGGTACATTTTTGGCTTGATCATACGACTGAGATAACAAAGCCCACCAAACGATTTCATTCGGTTGAGACCGCGTACGCGCCTTAAGCCAAGTGATCGCATCGTTAGTGCGACCGAGCTTTAAGTCTGCATTAATCATGGCAGCACCAGCAGCATATGACTGGGGATAAGCACGCAAGGTGGCTTGAGCTATTTGTAGCGCTTCTTCACTCTTTCCTTTGGCTAAGGCTAATTCGGACGCAGTGATATCTAAAGACAAGCTCTGCCTCTGAATGGGTGATCCGGGAGCGCTCGCTTTCTGGGCAAGATTACGGGCTTGCTGCAAATCCGCTTCGGCCTGATCAATTTTTCCCTGACGCTGCGCAATCAGCGCCAAACCATAAAAGCCCTCTAACTGCTTACCGATAGGGGCTTGCTTGCTGAGGCTCTCAAAAGTATTTTTTAAATCATAGAGCCCACTAGTCGTACCTGACTGTTCCATCCGCGCTCTGGCTTTAATAAAGTAAAACTCAAGCGCCGTTGGTACAGTGCGAGCAGGTACAGTACGCACTCGGTCTTGCATATCGGCAATACGATCGGTCGTTAAAGGGTGAGTGCGAACATACGCTGGTACACCTTTATCCATAATGCCGGTGATTTTTTGTAGTCGCTGAAAAAAACCTGGTGCACCATTGACGTCATAACCACTGGCTTCTAGAATCTGAAAGCCAATACGATCGGCTTCACGTTCCGCATCTCTGGAATAAGAAAGTTGGTTATCTACTGCCATTGCTTGACCACCTTGCATCAGGCCTGCGCCCGCAGAAGGATTACGTGACATTGCTAAGGCGCCGAGGACCATACCAACAATGGCGATCATTTGATTGGTTGATTGCTTATCCATTTGACGCGCTAAATGGCGCTGTAATACGTGGCCAGTCTCATGCCCCATGACTGAAGCAACTTCAGAGTCTGATTCTGCACTCACAATTAAGCCCGTATGAAAGCCGATAAATCCACCTGGTAATGCAAACGCGTTAATACTGCTATCTTTCACGGCGAAGACTTCAAAGTTATATGCGCCGCTTCCTTGTTCATTCGCTCCGCCAAGTTGTAATTTTTTAGCAGCCTGCAATAAACGACGCTCCATCTGATTTAGAAAATCATAGATCGGCAAGTCATTGGAATAATCTGCATCAGGCCGAATTTGGCGCATGATCATCTCGCCATATTTACGCTCATCAATTCGACTTAAAGTATCCCCGCCCGGATCACCCATATCAGGCAACACAATATTAGGCTGCCTTTGCAAAGTATTGCGGTTAGGTAAATTAGCAGAACGGGCATCGGGTGATTGCATGGCCCGGCCAATATTCTGGATAGCGGCTGAGTTACCCTCTACCGAAACATCACCAGCAGGTGGGGCAGCGTAAGCAGGAGCAAGGCCAGAAGAGGCGAGCGCGAGCATCAGCGAAATCGCTAATGTACGCTGCAAAAAAGAGGGTTTTTTATCTAACTTTATGTACTGCATCCCTATATGGTAAAACTTATCCCATGAACAAACTCACTCATTTTGATGCCAGCGGCCAAGCCCACATGGTAAATGTTGGCGATAAGCCCTCTACCCACAGAATAGCGCTTGCCACAGGCAAAATTAGTATGCTGCCAGAGACCTTCAAAATGGTCGAGGCTGGAAGCCATAAAAAAGGTGATGTCTTAGGTATTGCCAGAATCGCTGGTATTCAGGCATCTAAGAGAACATCAGACCTCATTCCCCTATGTCACCCACTGGCACTTACTCATGTCAGCCTAGAGTTTCGGATGAACACAACAGAAAACAGCATTACCTGCCAAGTGAGAGCAGAAACGTCTGGCCCTACCGGCGTAGAAATGGAAGCTCTCACTGCAGTCCAAGTAGCCCTCCTCACAATTTATGACATGTGCAAAGCAGTAGACCGTGGCATGGTGATGGGTGATGTGAAGCTACTAGAAAAGAGTGGTGGGAAGTCTGGGGAGTGGAAGGCTTAAATATAATTTAACCGCCCTAGAGCGGTTAAATTATTACGAAAGCTTATTGATACACATCTATTTGTTGATTCTGCACTCTGAAGGCAGTAGTTGCGGCAATAAATTTGTCTCTGTAGATCTGCAAGACCAACCACCCGCCCAAGTAGCACCCTCTGGTTTTGAAAGGTCAATTGGTTTGGGTGCATTAGCATCTGGATCATTAGTCGGGATCAGATGCAAAGTGTTCTTGCCTTCAGGCGCAACACTAACTTGATAATCAATAGCAATCGCCCCCGAAGGAGTCACTTCAATTAATTTCACACTGCGTGTTGGAGTGAAAGTAAATGCGCCGCTAGTAGCTTCATCCATGGCTACCGTACCACGACTAGCAAAAGCCTCCGTGACAGCCAACTTTGCACTAGAAGATAAATTCATCCCTTCTACTACTCTACTGCGTGCAATGTAGTCCTGATACTGCGGGACCGCTACTGCCACCAAAATACCAATGATGGCAACTACTACCATCACTTCAATCAGAGTAAATCCTGCTTGCTGCTGATCTTCTTGAATTTGGCTATTCATTTCTCTATCCATAAATTGATCTCCTGTGGTGAAACACATCATCATCCAAGCTACTACATGTAGATTCAAGGAATATGGACACAAAAAAAGCCGACTTGATTGGCCGGCTTTCTCTGAATCTCTAGGAGGAAAATTATGCTTCTTTATGGGCGTTCTTTTTCTTGAGATAAGTTCCTAATAAAATCACAATGGCGACCCCAATTCCTTCAAAGATCATATGAGCATCTTCAAATGCAGCTTGCATTGATTCTTTAATAGCTGGGTCTTCAACCAACATACCACCAGCTAGCAGGCCAAGTAAACCAGCGCCCAGGGTGATGATGATTGGGAAACGATCCATGACTTTTAAGAGCATAGTACTGCCAAAAATAATCAGCGGAATGGAAAGCCCTAAACCAATAATGAGCAGTGCTAAGCGAGTCTCTTCGGGACCTTTTTGAGCAGCGGCAGCAACTGCCAATACGTTATCCAAACTCATCACCAAATCCGCTATCAAAATTGTGCGAATTGCACCCCAAATATTAGAGTGGCCCTGCATCTCTTCCTCACCATCACTATCGGCCAATAACTGCACGCCGATATAAACCAGCAGTACTGCACCAATGATTTTAAGATAAGGTAGGCTTAATAGTTGAACAGCTGTAATCGTCAGTACGACACGCAAGATGATTGCTGCTGCACTTCCCCAAAAGATAGCTTTCTTTTGTTGATGTGGCGGCAAGTTACGAGATGCTAATGCAATCACCACTGCGTTATCACCAGATAACAAGATGTTGGCAACGATGATTGATAGAAGCGCTGCCCAAAATGCTGGCCCTGAAAATGCTGAAAAATCCATTTTGTCTCCCTACAATTTTTTATGTTTTAACTACTTTTTAAATGCTGATTACTAAAAAAATGCTGCTAAATACTATTGATGTAGCAGCATTTTTTTGCTCCGAATAATTACAACATGGCTTTCAAAAGAGTAGCCATTTCTGATGGATTCTTTGTGACTTTGAAACCACACTCTTCCATGACGGCAAGCTTAGCATCTGCAGTGTCAGCACCACCAGAAATCAATGCGCCAGCGTGGCCCATACGTTTGCCTGGAGGAGCGGTTACACCAGCAATAAAACCTACTACTGGCTTTTTCATATTATCTTTGCACCAGCGCGCAGCTTCAGCCTCATCTGGTCCACCAATTTCACCAATCATGATGACAGCATCGGTTTCTGGATCTTCATTAAACATCTTCATGATATCGATATGCTTTAAACCATTGATAGGGTCGCCACCAATACCTACTGCAGTAGATTGACCTAAACCAATTGCAGTCAATTGACCCACGGCTTCATAAGTCAAAGTACCAGAGCGGCTGACAACACCAATGCGGCCCTTTTTGTGAATATGGCCAGGCATGATGCCGATCTTGATTTCGTCTGGAGTGATGATTCCTGGACAGTTAGGGCCAAGTAATAAAGTCTTCTTGCCACCCTTAGCTTCTTTTGCCTTCATCTTATTACGTACTTCAAGCATATCGCGCACCGGAATACCTTCAGTAATACAGATCACAAAATCTAAATCTGCTTCAACCGCTTCCCAGATAGCAGCAGCTGCGCCTGGAGGCGGCACATAAATCACGGAAGTGGTTGCACCAGTTTGTGCAGCAGCTTCTTTTACTGTTGCATAAATCGGAATATTAAAAAGAGACTCGCCTGCTTTTTTAGGATTAACGCCAGCAACGAAACAATTCTTACCGTTTGCGTATTCCTGACATTTTTCAGTATGAAACTGACCAGTCTTACCAGTCATACCCTGTGTAATGACTTTGGTGTTTTTATTAATCAAAATAGACATATCAAAATTCCTGAATTATTTGTTTTTGGCAACAGCGGCAACTACTTTAGTAGCGGCTTCAGCCATTGAATCGGCGCTGATAATTGGCAAACCAGAGTCCGCAAGAATCTTCTTGCCGAGATCTTCATTTGTACCCTTCATGCGAACAACCAAAGGTACCGTGAGGTTGACCGCCTTACAAGCAGTGACTACGCCGTCAGCGATCACATCGCAACGCATAATGCCACCAAAAATATTCACCAAAATTGCTTGTACGCTCTTGTTCTTAAGCATGATCTTGAATGCTTCAGTGACTTTCTCAGCAGTTGCGCCACCGCCAACGTCTAAGAAGTTCGCTGGCTCACCACCGAACAACTTAATAGTGTCCATGGTTGCCATTGCCAATCCTGCGCCGTTTACTAAGCAGCCGATATTGCCATCTAAAGAAATGTACGCGAGGTCAAATTTAGATGCTTCAATCTCGGCTGGATCTTCTTCATCGATATCGCGATAGGCAACAATTTCTGGATGGCGGAATAAAGCGTTTGGATCAAAGTTGAACTTAGCGTCCAAAGCCTTAATCTTGCCGTTACCCTCAAGGATCAAGGGGTTGATCTCTACCAATGAAGCATCGGTATCCCAATAGGTTTTATATAAATTCTTGAACACGTCGCGAGCCATTGGAATCGAAGCCTCTGGCACACCAATTCCTTTTGCAACGATGTCGCAATCAGCATCTGTCAAGCCAATCAAAGGATCAACAAATACCTTAATAATTTTTTCTGGTTGAGATTCTGCAACCTCTTCGATATCCATGCCACCTTCACTAGAAGCCATGATCACATTCTTTTGGGTCGCACGGTCTGTAACGATACTGAAGTAGTACTCTTTTTTAATATCTGCGCCATCTTCAATTAAGAGACGATTGACTTTTTGACCTTCAGGTCCTGTTTGGTGAGTTTTGAGCTGCATACCCAAAATTTCAGAGGCATACTTTTTCACTTCGTCCATGCTTCTAGCTAACTTCACGCCACCGCCTTTACCACGGCCACCCGCATGAATCTGTGCTTTAACAACCCATACTGGACCGCCTAATTTTTCAGCGGCCTTGATTGCCTCATCAACACTAAATGCAGGAATGCCATTGGGAACAGGCACATTAAATTGGCGCAAAAGTTCTTTGCCCTGGTACTCGTGAATTTTCATAATTACTCCGAAACGGTATCTTTTTTAGTAAGCGATGAGGATTAGTACAAGCGATGTCGCCTAAATCCCTACTTACCCTATTAATAGCTAAATTTGCTAATTTTGAATAAATGCGAACGGCTTGACCGACTCCGTAAGTCTATCATGCTGCAATGCCGCAAATGTCGTAAATTGATCCGTAATTGCCCTAATCGGGCTTCTGGCCACCAATAATTTTTCCAACTACGTCCGAGCTAAATCCCTTAGAAGCTAAGAAGCGATATTGCCTAGCGCGCTCCTTCTGATCCTGGGCTAGTTCACCATATTTTCTTGCCCAAAGGTCGTAAGCGCGCTGATATTCGGTTTCCTTCAAGGACTTCATCAACTTTGCAGATTTACTTGAATCAACCCCAGCTCTTTCTAGCTCATCGGCAATTCTGCGCATCCCATAACGCTCGCTCCGTCTGCGCACCAAAGCTTCAGCAAAGCGCTCATCTGAAAGCCAACCCCTAGCCTCAAAGTCATCGAGGACTACCTCAATCTGTGACTTAGTCGATTCTGAAGTTTGCTCTGCCTGCTCACCCCCAAGCTTGGCCCATCTTGCTTCAGATTCGGCAAGCTTAGCACCTAGGCTCTTGCGGCTGTATTCTCTCAGCGATAAAAGACGCAAAGCCCGAGCTTTGAGACTCGGGCTTTGCTTAGTTCTTTCTTTGCTTTTACTGCTTAACTCTGACATCGAATTATTCGACTTCCTCTTCTTCGCCAAGGACATCAGTAACAACAGCTGAGCCTGATTTAACACCTAACTTCTCACGAATCTTAGCTTCGATATCTTTAGCAATCGCTGGATTCTCTTTCAAGAAATCGCGTACATTGTCTTTACCCTGACCAATGCGGTCACCGTTGTAGCTATACCAAGAACCAGACTTCTCAACGAGATCGGCTTCAACACCCATATCAATGATTTCGCCTTCTCTTGAAATACCAGCGCCGTACATGATGTCAAAAATCGCCTCACGGAATGGTGGGGAAACCTTGTTCTTAACAACCTTCACGCGAGTTTCATTGCCAACAACCTCATCGCCCTTTTTGATGCTACCGATGCGGCGGATATCTAAACGCATAGAGGCGTAGAACTTCAGTGCATTACCACCAGTAGTCGTTTCTGGAGAACCAAACATCACACCAATCTTCATCCGAATTTGGTTAATGAAAATGACCGTGGTATTCGTACGCTTAATTGCACCAGTTAACTTACGCAAAGCCTGACTCATCAAACGTGCCTGTAGACCTGGTAAGGAATCGCCCATATCGCCTTCAATCTCAGCCTTAGGAACTAAAGCGGCAACCGAGTCAATGACGATCAAATCAATAGAGCCAGAACGCACTAACGCATCGGCAATTTCTAAAGCTTGCTCACCAGTATCTGGTTGAGAGATTAGTAAATTGTTTACATCAACGCCTAAGCGTGATGCGTACTGCACATCTAAAGCGTGCTCTGCATCAATGAAGGCGCAAGTGCCGCCAAGCTTTTGCATTTCTGCAATTGCATGCAAAGTCAAAGTTGTTTTACCGGATGATTCTGGACCGTAGATCTCGATCACACGGCCGCGTGCAAGACCACCAACTCCAAGAGCAATATCAAGACCTAATGAACCGCTTGATACCACTTGAATATCTTGACTAATCTCAGCATCGCCCAATCGCATGATTGAACCCTTGCCAAATTGCTTCTCAATTTGCGCCAAGGCTGCTGTAAGTGCTTTTTGTTTGTCTCCGCTCATTCCCTCAAATTCTGAGGAGGCTGATTTTCTTTTGTCATCCAAGGCCATTTTTGATTCCTTTTCGCTATGTATTGGGCTTTTTCCCGAAGTTTTATCTACTGTCTAACAACTTAGAGTTTACTGTATATAAAAACAGTGGTCTTTGCAAGCGACTTTTTAAAGGAATTTACGGATTTTTTACTAAGCCCTGTTCGATAGGGGGCCGATCCCAATAGAAAAAGAGGGGTATGGCCACAGCCCAAACTACCCCAACCAGGATAAATCCCGTTATTTGACCGCCAGAACCCCATCCCCCAGCGCCCATTCGAATACCAGCCTCATAAGACATAGGACCGCAAATACCCCCTAATACTGCCGCCAGAATAGGTCGGCCACGTAACCAGGAGAGGGAACCATTAATCGTGGTTGCCACCAAAATCCAAAGAGCCCACATCCACAATGGTGATAGATAAGGAGAAGGCCAGGCATTCCCAAAATCTAGGCACCCCGAATACATGATCAGGGTATCGGCAACCAAACCAAAGGCTAGGGCTTTTAATAAGAGGCTAAATTCAGTTTTTGGAGAGGGTGAGCGCCAGACATGAAAAGCAATATAGGCTAGCGTACCGATCACCGGCCACAGAACTTGTTGATTGGCCGCGCCCAGTACACAGGCAAACCAACCCGCCTGGAAAAGGACGAAATTCCAAAATTTAGCCATATCAACACCTCAGCAACCTAAGAAAAAGGCCACTGCTGTGAGGCAATGGCCTTGATATGTGGTGGCGAATCAGGGATTTGAACCCCGGACCTGCGGATTATGATTCCGTCGCTCTAACCAGCTGAGCTAATTCGCCGAAGGTGTGATTGTAGCAAATCCGCCCCATTCTGTAACGGCTTAACCCAGAGAACGTAATATAGAGTCATGAAAAAACTAAGCCCGAAACGCTGGATTTTGGCTATTTTGAGTGCTTTTTTGCCTCTGAGTGCATCTGCGGCACAAATCTTTATCACTAACTACCCCTCTGAGGCCAATGCCAAGGTCTTTGTTACCAAGTACCCATCTGAAGCCAACTGCATTGTGTATGAAACTCAATACTCAAGCGATATGGAGCCTGGGGTTTGGTTTTATACCAAGTACAAGGGTGATGCGCGAGCAGTCATCTCGTATACCCAATATCAATCTGAGGCTGATCTTATTGTCTATTTCACTAAATACAAAAACGATGCGCGCTGTCGTTACTAAATACTAGCTTGCTGATTCATGAAACTGCTATCGATCTCCATTGGCAAAGTAGTTCCTCTATTTGGCAACCATCACCCCGATTACAAATCGGTTGCTTCCGCCATTCATAAAAAGAGTATTAGTAATTTACAAAATCCCATTACTGTTCAGATTAATCATCTCGGAGTAAAGGGTGATGAACAAGCAGACCTGAGTGTTCATGGCGGCATTGAAAAAGCAATCTATGTCTACCCATCAGAGCACTACGCTTTCTGGAATAAACTTCTTACACGCGAAACCAAAAAACCGGTTCATCTAGAACATGGTGCAATTGGTGAAAACTTCACGATTGAAGGTTTACTAGAAACTGACGTCTTTGTGGGTGATCGTCTTTTCATTGGAGACTTAGAGTTTGTAGTCGTCAAACTTCGTGAGCCTTGCTTTAAGTTCAATGCGACCCTGGGCTATAAGGGCTCTGTCAAAGCAATGCTGCAATCAGGCTTTAGTGGTTGGTATCTCCGCGTCCTCAAGACGGGAAACTTATCCGCAGGTGCTTCGATCACCTTAATACCTGGC
>CANGHN010000025.1 GCA_947453825.1 Betaproteobacteria bacterium | reverse complement strand
GATAGGCGCAGCTGTAGCAGCCTATCCAGACAAACCAATCAAAATGATGATTGGATACGCGCCAGGAAGCTCAACGGACATTGTCGGCAGAATCATTGCAAATGATCTCAGTATGGCCTTAAAGCAGCCTATTGTGGTCGAGAACCGGGGCGGTGCAGCAGGAAGTTTGGCTGCAGATGCAGTTGCAAAAAGTGCTCCTGATGGGTACACCATTTTGTTTGCACAAAATGGTTTGGCGATTAACGTGGCAGCCAATCCTAAACTCCCTTTTAATGGACAAAAAGATTTATTGCCAGTAGTAGGTGTAGCAGCAACACCACATATTTTGATTGTGAACAACAACTCTAAGGCGAAGAATGTTGCTGATCTGATGGCAATGTTGAAAGCAGAGCCTGGCAAATTGAGTTTTGGTTCTTCAGGTATTGGTAATTCTGATCACATGGCTGGTGAATTATTTTTAGCGACCACGGGTCTACAGGCAATACACATTCCTTATAAAGGGGGCTCTCCTGCAGCTACTGATTTGGTAGGTGGTCAAATTGATTTCTATTTCGCAGGCATGCCAGTAGGCCTGCCTTTATATAAAGGCGACAAGGTTCAGGCATTGGCCGTCACTGGCAAGAATCGTTTTAGTGGCGCCCCTGAAGTGGTGACAATGCAGGAGGCTGGCGTCAAGGGTTATGAGATGGCTTTGTGGCAGGGTGTATTTGTGCCAGCTGGTACTCCTACAAACATCATTCAAACGCTCAATAGCACGATCTTAAAAATTCTTGAAACGCCCGAGATGAAAGAGCGCTTTATTAAAGCGGGCGTGCAAATTGCCCCTATGAATACACAGCAATTTACCGATTTATATCAATCTGATATTGCTCGTTGGAAAGTGGTGATTGAGAAAGCCAAAATCAAGCTAGATTAAGCACCCTAAGGGATTTAGGAGCTACTGAGGTCAAAAACCAAGACCTCAGCAGCATTGCCATGATCTAGATTTAACTGCGCTTCATGCTCAATCAAGAGCGCATCTCCAGTGGACAGGGTCTGTCCATTAACTACCAGTGTGCCTTGGACAAGATGAACGTAGGCCTTACGTTTTGGATCAAGCTGTATTTGCGCGGCTTGATCTCCATCGAATAGACCAGCGTAAATCTTGGCATCAGCATGAATTTTTACCGCATCACCCTCACTCTCCGATGAGGCAATCAAGCAGAGCTTTCCTTCTTTGTGGATTTGGGGAATAGCCTTTTGTTCATAGCTCGGAGTGATTTCTAGAACGTTAGGCTCAATCCAAATTTGTAAGAAATGGGTTGTTTGATCTTTAGCGTGATTAAATTCGCTATGCATGACTCCAGAGCCTGCGCTCATGCGCTGTACATCGCCTGGCGGAATGCTCTTTACATTCCCCATGCTGTCTTGATGAGCTAACTCACCAGAAAGTACATAGCTAATGATTTCCATATTACGGTGGCCATGTTTGCCAAACCCCATGCCAGCAGCAACACGGTCTTCATTAACGACTCTGAGGTTGCCCCAACCCATGTATTGAGGATTATGGTATCCAGCAAAAGAGAATGAGTGGAAGCTTTTTAGCCAGCCATGATCAGCGTAGCCCCGGTCTTGCGATTTTCTGAGTTGTAGCATGGATCTTTTGCATGAGCCTTATTCGTTATCACCCGATTTGCTGGGGTACTTATGTGAGGCGTAGCGAACGATGGCATTTGCCACAGCTAATATCAGAATGGTGACACCCATCAATAGGATGGCCATATCGGCTTCATGTTTTGTGTTGACTAAATCAATAATGAGGCGGGTTACTGCGGTGATTGCTACATAAATCAGAAAGCGGACAGGCATATGGTTGGTTTTGAAATAGATACCAACCATCGCACCAATTTCTAGATAGATAAACAGTAAGAGTAAATCTTCAATGGAGAATGATCCTTTGCCAACCATTTCCATAAAGGCAACTGTTGCAGACCACACCGTTGCAGCACCGATACCAAAGAGAGCAATGCGGTGAAAGAGCGAGACGAATAAGTTCCCAACGGGAACGGTCCATTTTTCAACGGCACGCTCTAATTTAGAAGCATCCTTTGGTGAAGTTGGGGTGACGCTCATAAGACCTCCTGATCTCTAGATTTACTCAGCTCAGTATATTTCTCAATCAGGGTAAAGCAATCAAAAAGAGGTACAAAGGCCTCTTTTTGATTGCGGTTATCCGAGACTGTCTGCCCAGATATTGTGAGCCCATCCCCAGGCATAGACCCCCTCAAGAGTAGATGGTGCTGGGGATAGTCCTCCAGAGCCAGGAACGGGCTTGAAGGTCTTTTCTGCGGCAATATATTGATGGACACTGGCCACGTGAACTACTTCCTTGGCATTGACAAAGCTATAGCAAGTATTCGTGAGCACTGGGGCGGGGTTTACATCCCAGCCGCTGAGCTCGGCCACAATTGCTGCGGCTGCTACTTTGGCGTGTTGGTTTGCCATGTGACCTGATTTTGGCATGGCATTAGCAACCTGAATCGAGTCACCAATGACATAGATATCTTTTTGGGCCGTAGATTCAAAGTTAATGAAATTCACATTTACCCAACGACCATTAGAATTGGCTAAACCCGTTTTAACAGCGATATCACCAGCGCTCATTGCTGGCAAAAGATTTAAAACATCTGCCTTAATATCGTCCTGTACTTCAAGTTTGATCGTTTTGGTTTTTGCGTCTACCGCAGTGACATTATGTTTTGGTAGGTATTCAATCATGCCGGCATACTGCTCTGCCCACACTTTCTTAAATAGTGCGCCTTTGGAAGTAACGTCTTGATTTGCATCCAAAATCAATACTTTGGATTTAGGCTTATTTTGTTTAAGGTAGTTGGCCACTTGGCAAGCACGCTCATAAGGGCCAGGAGGGCAGCGGTAAGGAGCTTCAGGGATGCTAATTGCAAAGGTTCCACCATCACGCATCGCTGCTAATTGCTTATGGAGGGCGACGGTTTCTGGGCCTGCTTTCCAAGCTTGCAAAGTAATACCAGCTTTATTCGCTGCTGCCAGTCCCTCAATGCTATTCATCATCAAGCTAATACCAGGGGAAACAATAACCTTGTCATAACGCAATGTTTTTCCTGAAGCAAGTTTTACCGTTTTTTTATCAGGATCAATGCTGGCAACGCTATCTTGAATGATGTTAATGCCATGACGTTTTTTGAGATTGTCGTAAGGACTTGTAATTTCTGCAAGTGTGCGCGAGCCACCAACCACTAAATTAGAAAGGGGGCAGGAAACAAAAGATGCGTTTGGTTCAATGAGTGTGACCTTGGCAGTATTGTTAGAAAAGAGGCGTAGATATTTGGCAGCAGTAGCACCACCATAACCCCCGCCGATTACCAGGATTTCTGCTGTTTGTAAGTTAGCTTGAGCCTGCCCAGTAAATCCTGCTAGCAAACCCAATGCTCCAGCGCTTTGGCCAATAAAGTGTCTACGATCCATGGTGGGCTCCTTAGGGTTTTTGGCCAAGCTGCTTGGCGATAGTTTCAAGTTGCTCATCGGTATAGCCTTTGGCTAGCTGAGGCATGATGGTTCCCTCACGCGCACCCGATTTAAATGCTTTCAGTTGGGTGAGCATTTGTTCGCTAGTTAGTCCATTAATGAGTGGCATGCCACCATCAATGACGCCTT
This sequence comes from Betaproteobacteria bacterium, assembly GCA_947453825.1. Classification (GTDB taxonomy): domain Bacteria; phylum Pseudomonadota; class Gammaproteobacteria; order Burkholderiales; family Burkholderiaceae; genus Polynucleobacter. The sequence continues at coordinate 22,520 of CANGHN010000025.1, read as the reverse complement.
TACCATCTGTGCCATGACAATTAGCGCAGGTTGCCGCTAAACTGCGTTTATATAGATTATTAGCATCCGCGGTTTGAGCTAGACTCATGCTACTTGAGCAACTCAAGCCAAGCCACGTTGAGATGAACAGTGCGGATTTAAAATGCTGTGCTCGCATTGGAACCGTCTCCATTTTGATTATTAATAGATATACGTCAAAAATTCACTTATTGCTATCTTAAACAAGAAGCTTCCATTTGGTGATATTCACCTCAGATTCATTTCTCATAAGCTCATAGTGAAAAATACAGGCATACGGTTTTCTCCACGCTTGTCTCAAGCCCTATAAACTATAGGCATGCAAGGTTCATTTTCATACCGTTCTGCGTTCTTTATCCTACTTTTAGGTGTATTTACCTATCTCTATGGTTTGGATAGCCGATTTGCGCCTAAAAATGGTGATGAATATCCTTATATGCATATTGTCCGGATGACTGCGGATGCTGGGCATTGGCTGCCGCTTCAGTCTGAGATGGATGGTATTAAAAATACCAAACCCCCACTCATTTTTTGGCAGGGCATTGCCAGCACCCATTGGGCGAGCCAATGGTCATTATTAAATCTTCGTTGGCCAAGCGTTTTATATACGGGCCTTACAGCTTTTTTCTTATTCCTCGCAGTGCGTAAATTCAGCGGTAGAACCCAAACAGGAATATTGGCCGCATTAGTGTGGCTTTCTTTTTTTGCAAGCTATCGTTATGGCCGCCCATTTTTAGCTGATCCACCCGAAGTGTTCTGGGTGAGCTTGCCATTTTTGGCGATGCTGTACTGGGGTAGATGTGCATTTGAATCTAAATTCTTTTTTCCCCTAATGGCGGGTATTTGTTTTGGCATGGCTTTGCTTGCTAAATCGTTCGCCTATATTGTTCCTGCAGCTTTTGCTTTAACACTGTATTACTGGCGCTGGCGGCAGTGGAGTATTCCTAAATTATTAATTCAGGATATCTATAAGGTATTCATCGTTGGGGTACTTGCGCTCGGTATATTTGCCTTGTGGTTTGCTATGGATCCCTATCCAGAGGCTGTATGGAAAGAATTTGTCCTAGGGGAGAACGCAGGTAAATTTGCGGCACGCAATTCAAACTACTTCCTAGATTTGATTCGAGGTGGTGACAGCCTTGGGTTGTTATTGTTAACTACCTTAGCTAATGCAGGTTTATTTACTTTTGTATTGATCTCCACTTTATGGCAGGCCTGGCGTGAGCGCCGCTTCTTAGATATTGAAGAGATTCTCTTGCTGCTATTGGTAGCTGCGTTTTTGATTGTGTTTAGCTTGCCCAGCCAACGATCTGGTCGCTATCTATTACCAGTGATGCCTGCATTGGCTGCCTTGATTGCATTGCATTGGGAGCGCTTGCCACTTTGGGGATTCCGACTGGCTTTACTGTTGCAATTACTTGTACTCTCGATATTGTTATGGGCAGGTATTCATCTACAGGTCTCCAGTTTTATGGGTGATGCGGGCTCATGGTCCTATACCAATACGCATTGGATTTTGATGGGCATCAGCCTATGTCTGGTTCTGATGGGCTTGATCAGGCGCACCCAATGCAAAACTCTCGCACTGACAGGATGTTTCTTGGTGTACTGCGGGCTCACCAGTAGCTTAGCTCCTTTGGAGGGTCAGCTAGGCCGTTATTCACTCAATACGATTACTCAAGTGCAGGGTAAAGAAGTTTGGATACCTTGTGACTACCGAGCCAAGGATGAGGAATATCGTTTATTGCTGCCAGGTGTTCAATTGTATGGTTATCTCGCCAAAGACGCGGGCGATGTCAATGGTTTGAGCACTACATATCCTCTAGTAGCAGTACAGACTCCGCTTGGAGTGACTCCAGTTATCTGTGAGAACTGTCAGATCATTGGTAAGAGAATGGAAATGAGGGCGCGTCACACTAATGAAGAGATTGCTCAAATGGCACAAGGCCAACTTGGCCAGTACTTATTTGTCAATGAGTATCTTATTGCTACACCGGCATCGATCCCGGACCTTGCCAATATGAAGGATGCTTGTAGATGAGTCGTGTTATTTCCCTTTGCTTTTTATTGCTTGCTGCGGTATTCGGCTTTTTACATATTGACAGCCGTCCTGGGTGGTCAACATTTGTAACGCAAGCAGTGGTAACTGCTGTAGAAGAGTCAGATGCCACCGCAATACCAAAGACCAAAGCACCTAAAGCTAGCACTAGCAATCCTTTAGCGACGTGGTTGCCTGATACGGGAGCGGCTTCAGTTCATGCCGCTTCTCTGATTGCGCTACAGAACGGAGGCGTGCGCGCCTTTTGGTTTGCAGGTAGTCGCGAGGGTGCGGCTGATGTAGTGATTCAGAGTGCAGTACTAGATCCTCAATCGTCAACTTGGAGTGCACCCACAGTAGTTGTCGATCGAGTCAGTGCTGAAAAAGGCTTGGCACGTTATATCGCTAAATTAGGAAATCCCGTACCCAGCAGAATGTCTGATGGTCGTTTGCAATTATTTTTTGTGACAGTCTCTATGGGTGGATGGGCCGGAAGCTCTATCTCTAGTATTATTTCAGATGACGATGGCTTAACTTGGGGTCGCCCTCAACGTTTAATTAGCTCACCCTTATTCAATATTAGTACTTTGGTGAAATCGCCTGTCGTGCCATTTGCAGATGGTCGTATTGGCTTGCCGGCCTATCACGAGTGGATTGGGCGCTTTGGTGAGTTCTTAAGAATAGATGCTGGCCAAGTCATTGATAAGCGACGCATGAGCTCTGGTCGTGGCGCAATTCAGCCGCTAGTCTTGGTTAGCGATGCTCAGGATGCAACTGCATTCTTTCGTCAGACGAGAAGCGCTAGCTTGGCCAAACAAATACTAGTCAGCCAGACACAAAACGCTGGTAAGTCTTGGCAAATAGCTGAGGATCTACCAATTGCCAATCCGAATTCAGCAGTAACGGGTTTGCAATTAAAGAATGGTGTTCGACTGCTAGTCTTAAATAATATTGAAGTAGGGCGTTATCGCCTGGTCTTATTAATGAATGATGGTAAGCCTGGTCAATGGCAAACAATCCAAGTACTAGAGGATGACGAAGCTTTGCCTAATGAGCAACGTAGAGAATTTTCTTATCCCTACCTCATTAGCGTTGATGGCAATGATGCCCATTTGGTATACACCTGGGATCGTAAAAAGATTCGACATCTCTATTTTTCAGATGCGTGGTTGACGCATGCTTCTAAGGAGGCTCAATAATGAATGGCCTTATGCAAACGATTGCCTTAGCGGAGATGTCGCTCACTTGTGCAGTCATATTGACTTTGATTACGCAGAAAATTGCCTCTAAAGAGTTCTCATTGGCTTTTAAAGCATTGCTCTTAGTGCTACTCAGTAATCTCTTTTTCTGGCCCTTAGGTTGGTTTATGGAGTTGCCATTAGCTGCATATGTGCGCGGGTTTACTGGTGATCTGAGTATTGTTTCAATGCTCTTGCTTTGGAGTGTGATGCTACCTTCTAGTAAATCAGCCCCAATCATCTTCAAACTCTCTTTGGCAGTCATCGCTTTGGCGTTCTATCCCTTTGCTTTAGGGCTGGGCATGATTGATCCCTATGCGTGGGGATACGGTGCCATTACTTTTTATATTGGGGTCTTGGCATTTGCTCTAATTTGTGGGCTCGCCAATTGGAATAAGGGCGTCTGGATTATTGCGCTCGCCATCATTGCCTGGTCGGTACATTGGCATGAGTCTGCCAATCTTTGGGACTACCTATTGGATCCGTTCTTGGCACTCTGGTCAATCATCGCTTTAGTATCTGTGATCTATCGGCAGCGGCGTGATAAAGCCCGTTCTGGTTATTTGTTCAGACCGGGATAAAAGAGTCAACAATCTTTGGAAAAGAAAAAAGCCAGCATATTGCTGGCTTTTTATTGCTTGCTTAAATGCTTAGTCTGGAATATTCGATTTACGAATGATTGGACCCCATTTATTGACTTCAGCTTCAAGGTGAGTCTTTAAGCCATTAGGAGTCATCTTATCTTGTGAAACGATATCGATATTGGCATCTTCTAAACGTTTCTTCACATCGGGAGAGCTCAAGGCTTTCTTCAAAGCAGCATTAAGCTTATCTAAGATAGGCTTTGGCACACCTTTTGGTGTGTACATGCCGTGCCAAACTTTTACTTCAAAGCCTTTGAGCCCTTGTTCATCCAAAGTGGGTACGTTTGGAATGGCAGGCAAACGCTTGAGGGTAGTAGTACCGTATGCTTTTACGCGACCATCTTTGATGTAAGGAATCGTTTGTGTAGTTTGGTCGCACAAGAGGTCAACCTGACCGCCTAATAAATCAGTGAGAGCGGGTCCAGTACCTTTGTAGGGAATGTTAGTCAGCTTCACGCCCATACGACTCTGAAATAATAATCCGCAAAGCTGAGATACAGCACCAGGACCAGCATTGGCCATAGTCACTTTGACACCGTTTACTTTGATATACGCTTCTAATTCTTTAAAGTTATTAGCAGGCAGATCTTTCTTGCCCAAAAGCACCATTGGCACATCAGCAACTTGACCGATATATTCAAAGCTGGTCATTGGATCGTAGGGAAGCTTGTCATACAGAGCATTCGCTGTTGCCATACCCATGTGGTGCAGGTAAATCGTGTAACCATCTGGCGCAGCGCGAGCAACTTTGGTTGAGGCAATCGTGCCACCGGCGCCATTGACGTTTTCTACTACTACGGTTTGGCCTAAATATTGACCCATTGGCACCGCAATTAAACGCGCTACAGAATCTGTTGGACCGCCAGCGGCAAATGGCACGATCAAGGTAATGGATTTTGTTGGCCAATCTTTTTGTGCGATGGCATTTGTACTCAGCATTGTGCCGGCAGCAAAGGCGGCAGCGACTACTGAAAATAATATTTTCTGAATCTTCACTTTGATCTCCATGAGAGGGTTATACAAGTCAATTTTGCCAGCTTTATAAACTTTTGGGGGGTTCTGAAGCTAGTATTTACGAGCAATCGCTAGCGTTCTTTGAGCCAGGAGCACTACTGGGCGATCGATCATGCGGCCATTCACCTTAACGGCTGCACCCTTTGAGGCTTTATCGGCCTCAACTACCTGTTGTGCCCAGGCGATCTCCTCCTCAGTAGGCATGAAAGCGGCCTGAATAATCGGCACTTGTTTTGGGTGGATACATAACTTGGCGCCGAATCCCATTCTTTTGGCACGCTCAGCATCATCCTGAATGCGAGCAAAGTCATCGGTAGAAGGTGTCACTCCATCTACTGGAGGCGCAAGGTGTGCCAAGCGAGATGCCAGAACGATTTGGTAGCGTGCTGTTTGCAACTCTGTTTCTTGAGGGTCGCAAACCATTCCAAGATCCGCCTGTAAATCTAGATTACCAATGGCTAGACGAATGACTTGATTGGAATTAGCAATTTCTCGAAGATGATCTAAACCTAGTGCAGTTTCAATCATGGGAATGATGGCAGTATTCGGCAATATCAATGCAGCACCGTTCACTTGATCGACCGATTCACTTTTTGGAATCAGCAAACAACTAATGTCGAGTTCTTGCCCCAAAATTAAATCGGCTGAATAAAATTTACTACCTGGAGAATTACTGCGAATGACTAGGCGCTTTTTTTGTTCAAGCGTAAAGCTGGGCCATGCTGAGCGAATGGCATTACGCGCAGTTTCTTTATCTTCTTCTGCAACTGCATCCTCAAGATCAATAATGACGCTATCTGCACCGCTATTAAGCGCTTTAAGGAAACGTTCTGGCCTGGTACCAGGTACAAATAAAAAATTACTGCAAAAGCCCAGGGGCGTATCTAGTGGATTCATATGGGGATAGTGGACTAATTGCTTGGAAGAAGATTGCCTATCTTGGCTTGTTTACGAATATTCCACAAGATATCAATTGCATGACTCATTTCTGCAGGGGTAGCACCACCGCTAAAAGCAGCTAGGCGCATTGCCTTATCAGTGATTTCGGCGCGACTGAGAGTATTACCAGGATCTCCCTTGGGTTCATCGACTCGACCATCGAGAACCTTACCATTATTTAAGTAGACCTTGACCTTGCCAATCCAGCGATTGGGATAAGCGGTATCGACTTCAGGATCTAGCGTCATAGTGACGCGATCGCGGAAACTACAAATAGCTTCATCATCAAAATGTTTAGCAAACTCTTGTAAACCGGCGTACTGATAATGTGCCACGAGAGCTAGGACTGTGCCCATCGAGAACTTGGATTGATGAACGGTGGCAGGATCGGTTACTGGTCCTAAGACATCAATCGCACCTTGATGCACTAAGGTTTCTACTTTGGCAATATCGCTAGGCTTTAATTGATGTGCAAGCATCACTTGTAACAGGGCATCAGCAGCAGGGTGAGTGTGACGACAAGAGGCATGGTATTTAAAGCTTGTTTCAGCCAAAGCCCAGCGGCTACCTAGTTGGTCAACGAGTTTGCCGGGATTGGCATCTGAAGTCATACCAGCTGCAAGACCTTGCTTACCCTCTAGGATTTTCTGTGCCCCCGTAAAACCTGCTTGCGCAATATAAGCCGACATTAAACCTGTTGCAGCTGCATGTGCAGTATGGAGTTGTTTAGAGTCTGCCGCATCACGTAAGAATTCCCAGACGCCTGCAGATTGGGTGCCCGCTGAACCAAATGCATGGAGCATTTGTGTGGGATTGAGTTTGAGTAAGTGACCTACTGTAGCGGCTGCTGCAAATGTGCCTGCTGTACCGGTGGTGTGAAAGATTTTGTAGTGTGAGCGACCAAAAAATTCACCGACACGAATACCTACCTCATAGCCAGCTACTGCGGCAACTAATAAATCTTCGCCAGAAGCACCAATTGCCTGAGCAACGGCTAAGCCGGGCGGGAATACTACGGTAGCGGGATGAAACACAGAACCGTTATGAACATCATCTTGTTCAACTACGTGTGATGCCGCCGCATTAGCCATTGCGGCTAAATAAGGGCTAGACGTTTTGCGTGAAACTAAAATTTCAGAAGGCCCAATATGAGATTGGTCAAAGCCACCCATATTTTGCGCAAATTGCGCTACGATTTCAACGGCACGTGAACCTTTACCTGCGATTGCAGATGCGAACCAATCTACCAATAGATCTTCAGCACGACTGACAACATCACTAGGGATATCTTGTAGTTTTAAATTTGCAGCATAGCTAGCGAGTTCACGAGATAAGTTTTCAGTAGACATGGCAATGGTTCCTATCGTTAAGCTATGACGGCGCTAGCTTGCATCGTGAGCCAACCTTCATGATCTTGGGCCCATACCGAAATCGTTTTGCCACTAGGATCTTTTTCTAAATCAGGTTTAGCAGATACCTTAAAAATATTGATATCAAAGGTAGGGCGAATCGCACGGAATTCAAAGCTTTTGAGCTTACAAGCTGGAATGCTCTGGCGTACTAAATCTACCAGTAGTGTTGCAATCAAGGGGCCATGCACAATCAATCCCGGGTAGCCTTCTACTTCAGTGACATATTTACGATCGTAATGAATACGATGGCCGTTAAAGGTGAGAGCGGAGTAGCGAAAGAGGAAAACATCATCCGGTGTGATCGTTTTGCTCCACTTGGCATCGCTAGGTGCGGGAGTAGGGGCGACAGGTTTGTCATCCGGGCCTGGCGCATCGCGATAGACAATGTCATGCTCTTCAACAATGGCAAGACCTTGTTGATTCCTAATCTCATGTTTTACTAATACGAAAATCAAATCACCAGTTCGACCTGCTTTATGGGCGACGGATTCAATTTTAGAAACGCGTTCAATTTCATCGCCAACGCTCAATGGCGCCAACCACTGCAAGCGGCTACCGGCCCACATACGACGTGGTAGTGGTACTGGTGGCAAAAACCCGCCGCGCTTTGGATGACCATCGGGTCCAATTTCAGATTCTCTGGCGTGTGGCAAAAAGTAGAGCCAGTGCCAAAGCTCTGGCAAAAAACTACCTTTACTTGGCGCAGGATCATCGCGATCCAAGGTGGCTGATAAGGCTCGTACTGGAGCGGCAGTAACAGTGTCTTGGAAAGACTCGGTTTTGCCAAGCCACTCTTGAAGATGGGTAATGGTTTGAGGTTCGATTCGCATAACTGACATTATGCCAATCTTAGGAAATCCATCAGCCCATCAAAACAGAAGCTGAGTGGGCGAGGAGCCCAGCTAGCGCAGAACCTCCTAATACGGTCAGAACCCCTTTTTGGAACTTAAAGAGGGCTAATCCCGCCAAAACGCAAATGATCATGGATAGCCAAGAAATCGAGCCGCCAAGACCGTGGGGTAAAAACACGTGATACGCGAAGAAGAGGCCGAGATTGGCGATCACTCCTACTACAGCAGCAGTAATCGCTGTGAGTGGTGCAGTGAACTTTAAGTTACCGTGCGTGGATTCAATGAGCGGGCCACCAACCAAAATAAAAAAGAAGGAAGGTAGAAAAGTAAACCAGGTAGCCACACATGCACCCAAGACCCCAAACCAAAATGGATTGCTGTTACCAATCAGATGCTGGATATGTCCAGCTAGGTAACCAACAAATGCAACTACCATGATGAGTGGTCCTGGCGTGGCCTCACCCAGCGCTAAACCATCAATCATTTGATTGGCGCTAAGCCAATGAAATTGATCAATCGCCCCTTGATAAACATAAGGAAGCACGGCGTATGCCCCACCAAAGGTCAATAGTGCGGCTTTGGTGAAGAACCAAGCGATTTCTGGGTAGAGTGTTCTCCAGCCGAAGATGGTAATTAAGGCTGCTATCGGCATTAACCAGCAGGTCAATGCTATTGCACTGTGACGAATTGTTTTTCGAATATTAAATTGTGCATGCTCTGGAGTAGGGGTGTCGTTATCTATAACTGCACTACCGTAATTTTTCTGCTGAGAGTTGCCGTGTGATGCTATTTGTGCAAAATACTCTGGATAGCGTTTGCTGCCCCAAAAGCCAATGGCAGCCGCAATCAAGACAATGATCGGAAAAGCTAGATTCAAAATAAAGATGGCTAAAAAAGAGCCAAGGGCAATCCACTGCAAAGCTTGATTACGCAATGTGCGCTTACCAATACGTAAGGCTGCATGTAAAACAATCGCAACTACTGCCGGCTTGATACCAAAAAAAATTGCTGCAATCCAGGGGACCTGCCCAAAAGTGAGATATACCCACGAGAGCCCAATCAGAATGAACAGTGATGGCAGAATAAAGAGCGTGCCAGCGAGGATGCCACCCCAGCTTCGGTGCATCAACCAGCCAATGTAAGTTACTAATTGCTGGGCTTCGGGCCCAGGTAGTAGCATGCAGTAATTGAGGGCATGTAAAAAGCGCCGCTCAGAAATCCAGCGACGCTTCTCAACTAACTCTTCATGTAAAACCGCAATTTGTCCTGCTGGCCCACCAAAGCTGATGAAACCCAGCTTCACCCAAAACTTCAGGGCTTCACCAAGAGGAATGCTCAAGCGTCTTCCATTCCACCAACCACCTGGCTAAAGCCGTTATCGACATAGATGATTTCAGCAGTAATGCCGTTTGCTAAATCTGACAACAAGAATGCCGCGGTGTTACCAACATCATCAATCGTGACATTGCGACGTAGTGGCGCAGTTTGTTCAACCGCTTCTAAAATCTTGCCGAAACCTTTGATACCAGAAGCCGCCAAAGTTTTGATTGGGCCAGCAGAGATACCATTCGCACGAATGCCTTTAGGACCTACGGAACCTGCTAGGTAGCGCACCGATGCCTCGAGGGATGCTTTAGCTAAACCCATCGTGTTGTAGTTGGGAACATTCTTCATTGAGCCAAGATAGGTTAAGGTCAAGAGAGAAGACTTATCGCGCAACATCGGCAATGCTTCTTTTGCCATTGCTGGGAAGCTATAAGCTGAGATGTCATGAGCTATCTTGAACCCTTCGCGAGAAAGGCCTTCTAAGAAGTCACCAGCAATTGCCTCACGAGGAGCAAAGCCGATAGCATGGACGAAACCATCAAATTGAGGCCAAGACTTAGCCAAATCCTTAAAGAGGGCTGAGATTTGCTCATCGCTACCGACATCACAGTCAAAAATCAGCTCAGAGTTGAATTCCTTTGAAAAATCAACAATTCTGTCCTTAAAGCGTTCGCCTACGTAGGTAAAGGCTAGTTCAGCACCTTCACGATGGCATGCTTTGGCAATGCCATAGGCAATAGAACGGTTCGAGAGGAGGCCGGTAATGAGGATTTTTTTGCCAGTGAGAAAGCCCATATTGTGTCCTTTGCTTCAAATATGATTTGCTATCTACAATTGTTGCATATATGCCTACCCTAAACCCCATTCGCCAAATTGCCTCTTTCTTGCTGCTAGCCCTGCTAGTGGGCGGGGAAGCTAATTTAGCTCAGGCAGCTCAAGGGATTGCTCAGTATGGCAAACCCAAATATGCCGATGGATTTGCTCATTTTGATTATGTGAATCCCAACGCACCCAGGGGTGGCACTCTCACTTTGCCAAACCCTGGCCAAAGAAGTAGTTTCGATAAGTTCAATCCCTTTACTTTGCGTGGTGTGACAGCCCCAGGAATTGAGTTGATGTTTGAGTCTTTGGCCGAGGGTAGTGCTGATGAAGTTTCTAGTGTGTATGGTTTATTGGCAGAAGATATACAAGTAGCCGCTGATCATAAGTCTGTCACTTTTCGTATTCGTCCTGAGGCGAAATTTTCAGATGGATCTCCGGTGCTAGCCGCAGATGTTAAATATAGTTTTGATGTGTTAATGAGTGGTAAGGCACATCCTCGTTACAAAACAACTTTTGCCGATATTAAAGAAGCTGTGATCGTTTCAGATCGTGTGGTGCGTTTTGATTTCAAAAACAATAATGCGGAGTTGCCAATTCTGGCGGGAACGCTACCCATTTTTTCTCGCAACTGGGGAAAAAAGTCGGATGGCACAGTAGTCCCATTTGAAAAAATTGCCTTTGAGGCCCCGATTGGTAGCGGCCCTTATCTGATCGAATCATTTAAGGCTGGTAAATCCATAGTCTTTAAGCGAAATCCACAGTATTGGGCTGATCAGCTCAATAAGCCCCTGAATGTGCGCGTGGGTTTCTATAACTTCGATCGCGTCTTGTACAAGTTATATAGCGATGATGCTGTCCGTCTCGAGGCATTTAAAGCGGGCGAGTTTGATGCGATTGTGGAATACCGCGCTAAGATTTGGGCTAAAGGTTATGTTGGTTCAAAGTTTGATAATGGGACCTTAACTAAGAAAGCGTTCTTCAATCACAATGGTGCAGGGATGCAGGGTTTTGCTATGAATTTACGGCGACCCATTTTTCAAGATGTGCGCGTGCGTGAAGCCCTCGGTTTGGCTTTAGATTTTGAATGGCTCAATCGCCAAATCTTTTTTGATCAATATAGTCGCATCAATAGTTACTTTACCAATAGCGATCTCAGTGCCAACTTTGATGGCCCTCGCAAGCCTACTGAAGCTGAGTTGAAACTTCTCAGACCATTGAAGGCCAAGTATCCACAGTGGGTTCCAGATGGAGTATTTGGCCCAATGCCTGCCGCCCCGTCTACAAAAGCGCCTGGAAGTTTGCGTCAGAATTTAAAGCAGGCTCGTGAATTATTAATGCATGCTGGCTGGCAGTATCGTGATGGCGCATTGCGCAATGAAAAAGGTGAGCCATTTCGCTTTGAAATTGTTGAGAATGGCGGCTTTTTCCTAAGAGTCATCTCCGCTTATGTGCGTAATCTAGAGAAGCTTGGTATCAAGGCAGATATTCGTACAAGCGACTTTGCTTTGTATCAAAAGCGCTTAAACGAGTATGACTATGATTTGACGACAGTGCGTTTCCCGGATTCTCAAAACCCTGGCAATGAATTATGGGACCGGTTTGGTAGCCAAGCTGCTAAAGAAAAAGGCTCTGATAATGTCATTGGTATCCAGTCTCCAGTGGTGGATGCTTTAGTCGAAGAAATTACCAAAGCCCAGAATCGTGAGGAATTGCGCGCGGCCTCTCGGGCTTTAGATCGGGTGCTATGGAATAGTTATTTAGTGATTCCTCAGTGGTACAACCCAACCCATCGGGTAGCCTATCGCAAAGAAATGCGCTATCCAGAGCCTCCCTTGTATTACTCGGCAGAGCCTTGGATTATGCAAAATTGGTGGAAAGAGGAGTCTAAATAATGCAAGGTCAAATGCGCTCCTATATCTTTAAGCGTTTGCTGTTGATGATTCCAACATTGTTGGGTGTATTGACTTTGACTTTTGCAGTAGTGCAATTTGTTCCTGGCGGACCAGTTGAGCAGATGGTTTTGGAGTTAAAAGGCAAAGGCGATGCTGCCGTTGGCGGTTCTGAGTCATCCGGTGCGGGTGCCACCTATCGTGGACGACAAGGCTTGGATGCTCAACGTTTAGAAGAGGTGAAGGCACTGTATGGCTTTGATAAGCCGCCATTAGAGCGCTATCTCATGATGCTTAGCCGTTTTGCAAGATTTGATTTGGGTGAAAGCTATTATCAGCATGACAGCGTCTGGAATTTAGTGATATCAAAATTACCAGTTTCTATTAGCATCGGTTTGTGGACTTTCTTCATTACCTATTTGGTTTCTATTCCACTGGGTATTGCCAAAGCAGTGCGTGATGGCTCTCGTTTTGATGCTATTACCAGTAGCATGATTCTGGTGGGCTATGCCATTCCAGGATTTGTTCTAGGCGTTTTGTTACTGGTGATCTTTGGCGGCGGTAGCTTTTTACAAATCTTTCCCTTACGAGGCCTTACTTCAGACGACTGGAGTGAATTGAGTCTCATGGGTAAGGTGATGGATTACTTATGGCATTTGGTATTACCGATTACTGCTTCTGTATTGGGTAGCTTTGCAGTGGTCACGATGCTTACGAAGAATTCCTTTTTAGAAGAAATTCGTAAGCAGTATGTTTTAACGGCTAGGGCAAAAGGCTTGACCGAGAAGCAGGTGCTTTGGAAGCATGTCTTTCGAAATGCGCTCTTACCTTTAGTGACTGGATTTCCAGCGGCATTCATCGGTGCATTTTTTACAGGTTCTCTTTTAATAGAAACTCTCTTTTCACTAGATGGTCTCGGCTTGCTCTCTTATGAGTCTGTTATGCGTCGTGACTATCCAGTGGTCTTTGGTACTTTGTATTTATTTACTCTGATCGGTTTGTTCACCAAGCTGATCTCTGATCTTTGCTATGTTTATGTTGATCCTCGGATTCAGTTTGGCGCTGGAGGTGGCTCATGAATCGTTGGCAACGCTTTAAACAAAGTCGTGTTGGTTATGCCAGCTTATGGATCTTCCTCGTTTTGTTTGGATTGTCTTTATGTGCAGAGTTGATCGCCAATGACAAGCCTTTAGTGGTGCGCTACGAAGGGCAGTTTTATTTCCCGATTGCAAAATCACAGCCTGAGACAGTTTTTGGAGGGGATTTTGCGACACCAACTGATTTCTTAGACCCAGATATTCGTCGCAATATCACTAGTAAAGGCAACTGGGCGATTTATCCGCCAATTCACTACAGCTATGAAACCCTTAACTACTTCTCCACTGCGCCCAATCCGGCACCACCGTCTTGGGAGAATTGGCTAGGTACTGATGATCGTGGTCGCGATGTATTGGCTCGCTTAATCTATGGCTTTCGCCTTTCCATCCTATTTGGTTTGGCGCTGACTATTGTGGGTGTTAGCGTCGGAATTATTACTGGATCTTTGATGGGATTCTTTGGCGGTAAGTTCGACTTAATCTCGCAGCGCTTAATTGAAATTTGGTCGGCAATGCCTGAGTTGTATTTACTGATTATTTTTGCCTCCATCTTTAATCCGAGTGTTTCATTACTCATTATTTTATTGGCCGCCTTTGGTTGGATGGGTCTATCAGACTATGTACGAGCGGAGTTCTTTCGTAATCGGGCCCTAGAATACGTGCGTGCAGCGCGGGCACTAGGCTTAACGAATCTCCAAATTATGTGGCGCCATATTCTGCCCAATAGCTTGACCCCGGTAATTACTTTTTTACCGTTTCGCATGAGCGCAGCGATTCTTTCGCTGACCAGTTTGGATTTCTTGGGTCTAGGGGTGCCTCCTGGCACGCCAAGTTTGGGCGAGCTGCTGTCTCAAGGCAAAGGGAATTTGGATGCTTGGTGGATTTCTTTATCCACCTTCGTGGTCCTAGTGGCAACTTTACTATTGCTCACTTTTATGGGGGAGGCTTTGCGTGATGCATTTGATTCTCGTAAAGCTGGCGTGATGAGTGGAGCTCGCTCATGAGTTTGCTGCGCTATGAAGATCTCTCGATTTCATTTGGCACTGGTCGTCGCGAAAAATTTGCGGTTAGCCATCTTGACCTTGAGATAGGTATTGGCGAGAGAGTGGCTTTGGTGGGTGAGTCTGGATCTGGCAAGACCTTAACGGCTTTAGCACCTCTCAGATTGGAGCCTGAGGGCGCCAAGGTGTCCGGAAAAATTCTGTGGAATAAAAAGGACGGGCAGGGTACGGTCGATTTATTGTCTCTACCCATGCAAGATATTCGTGAGATTCGTGGCCGAGAAATTGCAATGGTCTTTCAGGAGCCCATGACAGCGCTTAACCCGCTATTTACGGTGGGCAATCAAATAGTGGAAGCGGTGCAGATTGATCAACCGCTAATTTCTAAAGCTCAGTGCATGGATGCGGCAATTGATTTGCTGAGAAAAACCGGCATTCCTGAGCCAGAGCGTCGTTTTCATTCCTACCCACATCAGTTGTCTGGTGGCCAAAGACAGCGCGCCATGATTGCCATGGCCTTAGCCTGTAAACCACGTCTCTTAATTGCAGATGAGCCAACGACTGCATTAGATGTGAGTTTGCGAATGCAGATCTTAGATTTGCTTAAAGAATTACAAGAAGAATCTAAAAATGAAGGTGGTATGGGGATTTTATTAATCACCCATGATCTCAATCTAGTAAAGCATTTTGCACAGCGCGTTGCTGTTTTAAATCAAGGCAATTTAATGGAGTCTGGATCTACGAAACAGATCTTTGAACATCCAACGGATGCTTATACGCGTGCCCTGGTCAATAGTGAGCCAGTCCGCAGCTTAGCTCCAGTGATGCCATTAGCCCCAGTGCTCTTGGCAACAGAAGAGTTATCTGTCGCCTATCCGAGTTCGCAAGCGATTTCCTGGTTTAAAAAAGCGCCACCGCACAAGGTATTAAAAAAGGTCAACTTCACCTTAAAGCAAGGCCAGACTATTGGTGTGATTGGAGAATCAGGCTCTGGCAAAACCACGCTAGGCATGGCTGTACTCGGTTTGCTGGGAGATTCTGCTGCGCTCGTGAGTGGCAGCGTGGATATTCTCGGGCAAGATTGGCAATCCTTAAAACCTGTTGAGCGGCGTGCGATGCGCTCTAGCTTGCAAGTGATCTTTCAGGACCCATTTGGTTCCTTGTCGCCACGTATGAATGTAATGCAAATTGTGTCTGAGGGCTTGGATGTGCACTTTCCAAATCTCTCTGCAGTAGAACGTGAGACGAGGGTAGTCGATATGCTGAAAGAGGTTGGTATTGAGCGTGCGGCCTTAACACGTTATCCCCATGAATTTTCAGGTGGTCAACGGCAGCGTATTGCGATTGCACGTGCACTCATATTGCGCCCACAAATTTTGGTCTTAGATGAACCCACTTCTGCTTTAGACGTTTCGATTCAGAAACAAGTGCTGGCGCTGTTGTCGGAGCTGCAAAAGAAGTACAACCTGGCCTACCTCATGATCAGTCATGATTTGGCGGTAATTCGGGCGATGTCCCATGAGATCATGGTGTTGAAGGGTGGGAAAGTCGTCGAATTTGGGGATACCGAGACTCTCATCAAGCATCCTCGCCAGACTTACACCAAGGAACTTTTTGCCGCAGCAGAGTTAACTTAAACCCCATTTCTAGGGGCTTTAAATGGGCTAAATTGGTGCATTGGCCCTCATTTGATGCAAAATTATCTTTGTAAACAATGACTTAAGAGTAGTCTTTGAACTTGGTTATTCATTCTTTCTTTGTTAAACTGAGTCCATGTCTCTCAAAAAAGTCTCCCACCTGTCTGTCTTAGCAAAGCTTGCCTACTTGGTTTGCTGTCTGACATTTGTTGTGTCCGTTCAGGCGGCAGATTTGGCGGCTGAAGCTAGTGCAGAGGTGGTAGTTCCCAAAGAAAGCATGTTCCAAGCAGGTAGATCTTATATCTCTCGCGTTTCAGATCGCCTGGCAGATACCGTTACTGAAAAGTCTGAAGAACTCATCAATCGCGCCATGGAAGTGGTTGGTGTACGTTATCGCTGGGATGCTGAGCTACCTCAATCCGGTTTAGATGGCAGTAGCTTTGTGGGCTACGTTTTCAAAGACAAGCTTGGCTTCTTATTGCCCCGTAAATCCACGCAAATGAGTCGTGTTGGTAAACCGATTAATCGCGATGAATTGCAACCGGGTGATCTC
Organism: Betaproteobacteria bacterium; assembly: GCA_947453825.1. GTDB lineage: Bacteria > Pseudomonadota > Gammaproteobacteria > Burkholderiales > Burkholderiaceae > Polynucleobacter. The sequence continues at coordinate 6,041 of CANGHN010000025.1, read as the reverse complement.
GTTTTCTTTAACACGATGCGCTTAACGTTTTCTCATGTGGGTATTTATGTTGGCGATAATAAATTTATTCACTCACCTTCCAAGGGCACCAATGTTCGCGTAGATGATCTTGGTAGTTTGTATTGGGATAAACGTTTTGATGGTGCTCGTCGCTTAGACGGTACTGACAATCTCAATGATGCTGAGCGTCAAGAGTTGTTAAACGAAGTCAAAAATCTCAAGCGCAAGTCGCGCAGTCTCTAAGTCTTACGGGCTATGGCCTAGGGCCTAATTGGCCTTTTAACTTCTCTTTAATTAGTGCCATCTGTTCTTGAGTGGCAGCTTCTCCAGCAAGAATGGCGGCATTTCTAGATTTGAAATCACCACCACTCATTTGTTTGAGCTGAGGTTGAATCACAATATCTGCACTTTTGAGTTCGTACTGGTTAATGCTTCTTTGCATGATGGAGATGGTTTGCTGTAGCACACCCAAGGTACCGCTAGCATCTTGATGAACTGGCTCAGAAGAAATATTCACTGCAATGATCAGTGTCGCCCCCATTTGCCTTGCATAACTGACTGGTACCGGTGCCACTAAACCACCATCGACATATTCCTTTCCACTGATCACTGCCGGTTGAAATACGCCTGGCACGCTACAAGATGCCCGAACCGCTAAACCGGTATTGCCAGTTCTAAATAGGACACCTTTACCCGATTGCAAATCAGTCGCCACAATGCCCAGTGGAATGCGCATCTGCTCGATGGTTTTGTTTTGTACTTCCCGGTTCACCATATTTTGAAGGGCATCTCCCTTGATGAGGCCGCCAAAACGTCCTGCAAACGGCAGACCCCAGTCTGCAATTGTGGCTTCATCCAAATTGAGGGCTAGGCGATTCATGTCATTGCCGGTTAGGCCTGAGGCAAGCAGGGCGGCAATGACGCTGCCGGCGCTACTACCAACAACAATATCGGGTCGAACACCTTGAGCCTCGAGCGCTTTAATGACACCAATATGCGCAAATCCTCTAGCTGCTCCTGCTCCCAAGACCAGGCCAACTACCGGTTTTTTGCTCTCTAAAAGGCCGCATGAGCTAAGGCTTGTAGCCCCAAGGACCGCTCCCATGCTGATTCCTAGCCCTAATAAGCGACGGCGATCCAAGGAGTCTGGCTCCCCGGAGAATAGAAGTGAGGGTTTTGATGAAATATTGTGCATGTGGCTATTGTATTGAGCCTACCTTATAATGGGCGCACGGTGAACGAAAAGGACTTCGTTTCAGCGCGGATAGATCCCCAACTAGAAATTAAGAGATGGATTGTCCGTAGTAGCTAGAAAACACCCAAACCCATTACTGAAATACATTTTTTTAAGCCTCATCAGGAATATTCCTGATAGCCCGACTTTTATGGACGATCACAACAAGCGCGTTATTGAAACAGCACTCCTATGCGCACAGGAGCCACTCTCTGTTGCTGACTTATCGCGCTTATTTGTTGATGACATCAGCACTGCTGATATCGATGAAGCTCTGGTAGAGTTGCAGCGCGCCTGGGATGATAAGGGCATGGAGCTAGTACATATTGCGACTGGCTGGCGTTTTCAGAGTCGCTTGTCGATGCGTGAATATCTTGATCGTCTCACACCAGAGAAGCCACCAAAGTATTCTCGTGCAGTGATGGAGACCCTAGCAATTATTGCTTATCGTCAGCCCGTTACGCGTGGTGAGATTGAAGAGATTCGTGGTGTGGCTGTTAGTAGTAACGTTATGAAGCAGCTCGAAGACCGTGGTTGGGTAGAGGTGATTGGCCATAAAGAAACTATTGGCCGTCCAGGCTTGTATGCCACTACCAAACAATTTTTAGATGACCTTAGTTTGACAAACTTGCAAAGTTTGCCAATCCTAGAAGATGCTGCGCCAATGGCTGCAGCGGAACAATTAGGTCAGGCCATTATTGAATTTGATCCTGATGCAACGGTAGAGACTGTCGTTATCACTGAAGTTGATCAAGTTGCTGAAACAGTAGAAGAGGCAGCGCAAGCTGCAGAAGAAGTTACCCCTGAGTCTGAAGACAAAACAGACGAAACAAAATAATTATTAATGACAAGTTCCAACGAAAACGATTCATCTCCAGTAGTACCTCCATCAGCAACTTCATCTAGCTCTGACGCAGCCCCATCAAATAGTGACGGCGTTAAGGAAGAGGGTCGTGAGGGCGGTGATCGTGGCCCACGGCATCCACGCCGTCCAGGAACTGGTAAACATCCATTTAATAAGAAACGCCCATTTAATAAAGATAGGCCCCGCCGTGAAGGTGATGCGCCTCATGGTGCGCGTGAGGGCGGCGGCAATCAAGCTGCTAAATTAGCCCCCAATCCAGCAGATAGCGAAGCCTTATTTGCTTCAGTAGTCTCCGGTGAATTTGATGCTGCTTTAGATGCTCCTGAAGTGCAGGAAGTTAAAAATCCTGATGGTGTGAATGAAAGTGAGATCTCTCATCAAACGGGTGCAGAACGTCGAGCACAACGTGCTCAGCGTTCACGCGAGGATGAAGATCCTGATGCGCCAACTGAAGAAGAGATGAGTAGTTTGCAGTTTGCAAACGTAGATGAATTGCCGCTAAGCATGCGTGATGAAGTGTGGTCTGATCTTGATGGATTAGATGACGACGCTGATGATGAAGATACAGTGAAGTTGCACAAAGTCTTGGCTGATGCTGGCATGGGATCACGTCGTGATATGGAAGACTTGATCATTCAAGGTCGCGTATCCGTTAATGGTTTACCTGCCCATATCGGTCAGCGTATTAGCCCAACAGATCAAGTGCGCATCAATGGTAAGCCAGTTCATCGCAAGATCCAGACTAAGCCGCCACGCGTCATCATGTATCACAAGCCTGCTGGCGAGATCGTCAGTCAGTCTGATCCTGAAGGTCGTCCAACCGTATTTGATCGCTTGCCAAAGCCACGTCAAGGACGCTGGATCGCAGTAGGTCGTTTGGACTTTAATACCGAAGGTCTTTTGTTATTCACGACTTCTGGTGAGTTAGCGAATCGCTTAATGCATCCTCGCTATGGGGTTGAACGCGAGTACGCTGTGCGGATCTTGGGTGAGTTGAGTCAAGAAAATACGGCGCAATTAAAAAGCGGTATTACGCTTGATGATGGCCAAGCCAAATTTTTACGCCTAGCGATGGGTGGTGGTGACGGTGCTAACCGTTGGTACCACGTTGCCTTAAGTGAAGGGCGTAATCGCGAAGTGCGAAGAATGTTTGAAGCAGTTGGTCATACGGTATCTCGCTTAATCCGAACACGTTATGGCATCTTCTTGTTGCCTCCGCGCTTAAGACGGGGGAAATGGGAGGAGATTGAGGCGGGCGGCATCTATAACTTGATGAAGTCTGCAGGCTTAAAAATGCCTCAGCCGCAAGATAAGGGTCGTGGCCCCAATCCAAATAATCGCGATCGTCGCCCTGTGGGAGATGATTTCCAGCCTGATCCGATGCAAACCTCAGTTTCTTACTGGGGTTCTCGTGATGCCTTAACCCTCGCTAGTGGCCATAACGGCCTGACACATCAGGGCAGAGGTGGTAAACCCGGTGGCGGCGGTGGCTCTGGCGAAGGGCGCGGTCCTTTCCGGGGTCGCACTCAAGGTGGCAGACCTGGTCATGGAAGTGGTCAGGGAGGTCAGGGAGGTCAAGGTCAGGGTCGAAATAAAGGCAAAAAGGTCCATCATGGGCAGTCTGCTTTTGTGACCGCAAGCCCCCAAACTCCTGGAAATGGGCCTAAACGGAGCGCCCCAAAAGGCCGAAAACCCTTCAATAAGGGCCCTAGAAAACCTCGCAATCCTGGCGAAAGCTTCTGATTTCTAACAGTTTTCCCTGAAAATCAGCTATAATTTTGGACTTACAGCAAGTTTGACGCTGTTTTAAGTAGTTACCGACTGATGTTGCGATCAACGTAAGTCGGCCTGTTCTGAATTTCGAGAATATGGGCTTTGAAGCCCATTTTTTTTTGCCGATTTGGTATGAAGGGGTGTTGTGAGAGATCAGCAGATTATTTCTGCAGAGCTGGAAAACTTAGGTTACACGCTAGTCGACATTGAGCGTGAAGCCGGAGGTTTACTACGTGTCACGATTGAAAACCCAGATTACGAGCGTTTGATTACTGTTTTGGATTGCGAGAAGGTAAGTCATCAATTGAGTTACGCCTTGCCGGTTGAGAATATTCCTTACGAGCGTTTGGAAATTTCCTCACCAGGTCTGGATAGACCAGTCAAGAGTGCTGCAGATTTTGAGCGCTTTTCTGGAATGGAAGTGGATTTGAAGTTGCGTGTTGCTGTTGGAAGTCGTAAGAATTTTCGTGGTGTGTTGCAAGGTTTGCTGACTGGTGAATTAGATTCGCCGGATGCGAAATTTGGTTTGGTGTTTGAGGGTGCTGATGGTAAGCCCTCTCAATTGGAGTTTTCTTTAGCCGAGGTCGATAAGACTCGGTTGGTCCCTGTTATTGATTTCAAAGGAAGAAAGTCATGAGTCGAGAAGTTCTCATGTTGGCAGACGCGCTAGCGCGTGAAAAAAACGTTGATCAAGCTATTGTGTTCGAGGCGCTAGAAATGGCGTTGGCATCGGCCACGAAGAAGCGTTATCCCAATGAAGATGTGGATATTCGTGTATCGATTGACCGTGAATCTGGTGAATACGAAACCTACCGTCGCTGGTTGGTTGTACCCAATGAGGCTGGTCTGCAAGAACCAGATAAAGAGATTCTTCAGTTTGAGGCTCAAGAGCAACTGGCTGACATGGAAGTTGGCGACTACATCGAAGAGCAGATCGAGTCTTTGGCGTTTGGTCGGATTGGTGCACAAGCTGCCAAACAAGTCATTTTGCAACGTATTCGTGATGCGGAGCGTGAGCAAATTTTGAATGACTACCTTGAGCGTGGCGAAAAAGTCATGACGGGTACTGTGAAGCGTGCCGACAAGAATGGTCTCATTATTGAATCTGGTCGTGTTGAAGCATTACTACGCCGCGATCAAATGATTCCAAAAGAGAATTTGCGCTCTGGTGACCGCGTACGTGCCTACATCCTTAAAGTGGATCGTGAAGCGCGTGGCCCACAAATCGAACTCTCTCGTACTTGCCCAGATTTCTTGATCAAGTTGTTTGAGAACGAAGTACCAGAGATGGAGCAGGGTTTGTTAGAGATCAAGGGTGCAGCTCGTGACCCTGGTATCCGCGCAAAGATTGCTGTGGTTACTTACGACAAGCGCATTGATCCAATCGGAACTTGCGTTGGTGTGCGTGGCACACGCGTTACTGCAGTGCGTAACGAAGTGGCTGGCGAAGCAGTCGATATCGTGCTGTGGTCTGAAGATCCAGCCCAGTTTGTGATTGGTGCATTAGCGCCAGCACAGGTATCTTCGATTGTGGTTGACGAAGAGCGTCACGCGATGGATGTGGTAGTTGATGAAGAGAACTTGGCAATTGCGATTGGCCGTAGCGGACAGAACGTTCGTTTAGCGAGCGATTTGACTGGTTGGCAAATCAACATCATGACTCCTGAAGAGTCTGCTGAGAAAACTGAAAAAGAAGCTTCTTCTGTACGTCAATTGTTCATGGACAAATTGGACGTCGATCAAGAAGTAGCTGACATCCTGATTGAAGAAGGTTTCAATACATTGGAAGAAGTGGCTTATGTGCCTTTATCTGAAATGCTAGAGATCGATTCATTTGATGAAGATACTGTAAATGAGTTGCGTACTCGCGCTCGTGATTCTTTGTTGACAATGGAATTGGCAAAAGAAGAGCGTATTGGCGAGGTTTCTCAAGATCTGCGCTCTTTAGAAGGCATGACAACGGAGTTGATTGCTAAGCTTGCTGACAATCAAGTTCATACCCGTGACGACCTTGCTGAACTAGCTGTTGATGAGCTGGTTGAGGCGACACAAATTGACGAAGAAACTGCGAAAACGCTCATCATGAAAGCGCGCGAACATTGGTTTACTTCATGAGAGGAAGTAGTGCATGGCAACAACAGTAAAAGTACTCGCTAAAGAATTAAAACG
>CANGHN010000024.1 GCA_947453825.1 Betaproteobacteria bacterium | reverse complement strand
TGGTTGATGCTGATCAATTGGATCAAATTCGCGCGGGTATGGATGAGCACGGTATCTTGGTATTTCGTGATCAACAATTTACAGGAACAGAGCAAATCGCATTTGCACAACGCTTTGATGGTTCTTTACATACCAAAACCTCAACCTCTGTTTTGGGTAAAAATCGCTTTGGTAATGAGGCTCTGACCGACATTTCAAATGTCGATGAAAAAAATGAACTATTTTCAGCGGGTGATAGAAGGCGCATGAATTCTATTGGTAATCGAATGTGGCATACCGATGCTTCATTTGAGAATCCTGCAGGTAGATACTCTATGTTATTCGCTCGCGTCATTCCGCCAGTACCGTCTAATACAGAGTACGCTGATACTAGGGCAGCTTACGATGATTTAGACCCAGATCTAAAAGAACGTATTCTGAAATTGAAAGCCTATCACTCCATCGTATATTCGAGGCACGTTGCTGGGTTTGATTTTGCTCCAGAAGAGGCTGCAAAACTGCCGGGCGCTGTACATCCCTTGGTGAGGGATATTCAGGGCGCTAAGGGATCGCGCAAGTCTTTATACCTTGGCGCCCATGCATCGCATATTGATGGTTGGCAAATTCCTGAAGGGCGTTTATTAATTCGTGACTTGATGGAGCATGCCACTAAGCCAGAATACGTCTACAGCCATGCTTGGAAACCAAATGATTTTGTGATTTGGGATAACAGGGCAACCATTCATCGTGGCACTAGTTTTGATGATACTAAGTATCAGCGTGAGCTCACCAGAGTTACTACACAAGATCTGCCGCGGACTCAAGCCGTCGCTGCTTAATAATTTCAATCTTGATTTACAGAAAGTGCCCTATGAAATTCATTTCTATTTTTACTAAGCAGTATGTAAAAGCGGTTTTAGCCCTTCTGTTGATATCTAATGTTGCCTTTGCAGCTTACCCAGATAAACCAATTCGTATCATCGTGAACTATCCCCCAGGTGGGTCGACCGATATCATTGGCCGCTTCATGGGCGTGCGTCTTAGTGATGCCTTGAAGGTTCCAGTATTAGTGGAAAACAAAGGTGGCGCATCCGGAATGATTGGGGCTACTTATGTCGTGAAGAGCCCAAATGATGGCTACACAATCCTACATACCGCTAGCGGCCCACAAGCAATTAACGTTAGTCTATTTAAAGACATTCCTTATGACCCTATCAAAGATTTTTCACCCATCATCCTGACGTCCGTGCCGCCGTTGTTGATGGTCGTCAATGCCTCTCATCCAGCTAATAACGTCACTGAGTTCATTACTTGGGCAAAAGAAAATAAGGGTAGGGTCAATTTCTGCTCGATTGGACCTGGTACACCATCCCATTTAGCAGGCGAACTTTTCCAGACTATGGCCGGTATCGAGATGACACACATTCCTTATAAAGGTAGTGGCCCTGCGATCATCGATATGATTTCTGGCCAATGTTCGGTACTCTTTGATAGTGCGCTATCTTCAGGCCCACATGTCAAAGGTGGAAAGCTGAAGGCGCTTGGTATCGGCTCTAAAACGCGCGTTGCATCATGGCCTAATGTGCCCACGATTACCGAATCGGGTTTGCCTGGCTATGAGGCATACACCTGGACAGCATTGGTTGCTCCTGCTGGCACACCTAAGGATGTCATTGAAAAGCTGAACAAGGAAGCGGGCAAGATTATTGCTTCACCAGAGTACAAGGAGTTGTTGAATTCTCAAGGAGCTCTTCCAGGGGGAGGCTCTGCTACTGATCTACAAAACTTTACTAAATCTGAAATACAAAAGTGGGGCAAGATAATTCGCGATGGCAATATCAAGCCTGATTAATGTTCAATAAATTCTATTAAGAGTTTGCAAACTACTTCAGGTTGCTCTTGTTGTACCCAATGTCCCGCATGATCAATGAAATGAGTTCCGCGATATTGGGTACTTAATTTTCCAGCAAAATTTTGTAGTCCACCTGGGGTCTGATATGTACCCCAATCTTTTTTTCCACTAATGAAGACAGAGGGAACCTCGATCTTTCTTCCCGCAAAGACATTGAGGTCTTTGTCGTAGGGATTATTGCGATAGCCCTGTAATCCTCCTTGAAATCCAGTCCGAGCATATTCATGAGCATAAAACTCTAGCTCGTTATCAGGTAACCATCGACAAGCTTCAATTTCTGCTTGCTGAGGCGTTGCTGGTAATACAGTTTCTGCCATTCCCATATGAAGATCCATGACGTAGTAGCGAGGCAGCTTTTCCCATTCGCTTGCACTTAATTCTTTTAGGGGGAAGGGATCGTTCTTATCCCAGTCAGCACTCTTCATATGGTAGTAAGCCCGCAAAAAAGTTTTCAGACCTTGTTGGGCATGCCACATATTTTGGTTAGCAGCTTCGGTAGCGTAATAGTGTTGGTAATACTTTCTGGGCGGATTTAGTTGCGCAAGCTCCTCTGCAATACGATTTATTTTTACGGGAGGCTGGGGGGTGTTGGCGGTATTGAGGGGGAGTGGTGTAGGGGCTCCTCGAAATGGCGAACTCATCAAAGCAAGCGATTTAAAGATATCGGGTCGAGAGAGTGCGCACCAGCCAGCGAGCGTTGCCCCTTGATCATGACCAATCACCGAGATGACGGATTGATAACCAAGGGCTGCTACTAAGGCCAGCATGTCCTGAATTTTATTGAGACTGCTAAATGGACGCAGATCAGATGAAAATTCTACGTCAGTATTGGAGCTACGACCGTAGCCTCGGACATCTGGTGCAATGACGTGGTAGCCCCGGCCCGCTAAGGGCAGCATGACTTTACGCCAGCTAAAGGCAAGCTCAGGAAATCCATGAATGAGGAGTAGTAAACCCTTGCTATTTTTTAAATCATGCCCAGCTTCCAGAATATGAAAGCTTGCCCCGTTGATATCTTGGAGCACTCTTGAGCGGATTCCATTAGGCAGGGGTATGGGGTTCATCTGAAACCTTATTTGATTGGGCGGAGCCGCTTAGCTACTTGGCTATTTCTAGACGATTATAGATATTTAAAACACAGTCTTTTAGCTATTACGCTAATGAAGAATCGCTATAGGTAAGGGATAACACCTAAAATAATTATCGTTCCTATGGATTATTTCACGGTACTCTTTTAGAGCTGTTTAATGCTTAAAAATTCATCTTAGAGGGTATGTATGCGTAGGTTTTCTGATCGAATCGTTTTCGCTGTCATGGCATCTTTTGTTCTGCACAATGCATTTGCACAAGGTCCTTATCCTAATCGTGCCATTACGCTTGTAGCACCTTATGCTGCCGGTGGGGATGCGGATTTAGCAGCGCGTGCGTTTGCCAACTTTGCAGGACCAACCTTAGGCCAGGGTGTGATTGTGGTGAATCGTACGGGCGCCAGTGGAGTCATTGGTTCTGACTCTGTCAAAAGAGCGGCTCCAGATGGCTATACCTTATTACTTGCTCGTACAGGCTCGCAAGCCATTCTTCCGGCAATCTCTCCTGCGATGACTAAATATAAGTGGGATGATTTGATGACTGTTGGGATATTAGAAGTCAATCCTTACGGCTGTGCGGTACGTGAAGACGCCCCTTTTAAAAACTTCAATGAATTTGCAGCAGCTTTGAAAGCAAAAGGTCCAAGCCTGAATTACGGAACAGCTGGAACGGCAACAACAAATGATATGGGTCCACGCCTTTTATTCACTCTGTTGAACTTAGGAGATAAGGTGCCACAGCAAGTGCCATTTAAGGGCACAAATGAAGCCGCTACCGCATTGCTTGCTGGTCAAATTGATTTTTCCTGTGGCAGCATTGGGACCATGTTGAGCTTAATTAAGGCCGGTAAATTACGCGCCCTTTTAATTACTACTCCTACCCGCTATAAAGAATTACCTGATGTGCCAACGGCAAGTGAGTTGGGCATTGCGAATATGGAACAGATTATTGGCTGGAGTGGAATCTCTGTTCCACTTGGTACCCCTAAGCCTGTAATAGATAAATTAACAGAAGCAATTCTGGCGCTGGATAAAAATCCAAATTGGCGTGCTACCACTGAAAAGATGGGGTCTGTTCCTAATATTCGCGTGGGGCCAGAAGCCACTCAATTTGTAAAACAACAATATGAAACCTACTTTAATTTAGGTAAAAAATTAGATTTAATTGATAAGATTAATTAGGAGATAGATGATGGAATTTCAGAATACTCAGGACCTTCCAGAATCTGTAGCTGGCCCAAGCGTATGGACTGGCAAAGAGCTGTTAGCAAGGCCTGATCAATGGCTTTCTCAATGGAATCAAGAGCAAATCAATGAATTGGTTGAGGCAGCCAATCACTTTCAGTCACTCAATCTTCCCTTAGAACAAATTTCGACAGAAAATTTTCCTTTAAAGAAGGTGAAACCCTATTTAGCGAGCATCCTCAAGCAATTGTTAAGCGGCCAAGGTTTTGTGATGTTGCGCGGTATTCCTGTATGGGATTTAGGTATCAAGCTTTCTTCAATTGTTTATATGGGAATTGGCGTTCATCTGGGTACTTTGCGTAGTAGTAATGCTAAGGGACATTTGCTTGGTCATGTCAGAGATCAGGGCATTCAGATGAGCAAGGAGAGTGGCCGCTTTTATCAAACCAATAAGAAATTAGAGTTCCACACTGATTCGGTAGATTTTGTGGGGCTGCTGTGTTTGCAAAAGGCTAAAGCAGGTGGTGAGTCATTTATTGCTAGTTCAATGGCGCTCTATAACGAAATTGCGAAGCGTCGCCCTGATTTAGTACCAGCTTTATTCCTGCCTTATGCAACGGATCGACGCGGTGAAGTGCCACAAGGTTTGAACCCATGGTATGACATGCCGATCTTTACTTGGTACCAGAATCAACTGTCTTGCGTTTATATACGTCAATATATTGAGGCTGCTCAAGCAAACTTTCCCCAAGCTCCAAGGTTGACTAGCGAGCAGATTGCCGTCATGGATTTAATTGATGAAATCTTAGCGGAGCCCGGATTTGTATTGCCAATGGCTTTTGAGCCAGGCGATATCCAGCTATTACATAATCATCAAATTTTGCACTCGCGTAATGATTTTGAGAATTGGCCTGAGCCTGAGCGTCATCGTCATCTCTTGAGGCTTTGGATGGCGCCTAAAGAAGGCAGGCCATTGCCAGAGTATTTTGTTCCAAGGTGGGGCGCAACTACTCCAGGCGACCGTGGTGGAATTATTCTAGAAAATACTAAGCTGTCAGTTGAGCTTGAGGTGTATTGAGTCCCAGCTTCACCCAATAAACTCCATGCCCAGTGTTACGGCAGTAGAAATCAAAATACCAACCTCTTGGTTGGTATTTTTTTTAAGAGACCCTCATTCACTTAGTTTATATTAGCTAAAAGATGACATAAGGCCAAGTAAAGACATGCCTTATGCAAATATAAGAGGCCAATATGAGACTGTTTACTTATCGAGATCAAGCCAATCAAAAAAGGCTTGGCGTGCTTTGTACAAAAGACTCGAGCAATTTTGTTGATCTATGCGCTACTGACCCGAGTATTCCCCCGAATTTGAGAGACTTGCTGGCGATCGATCCTGAGCTCTTAAAGGCAAAAAATGCACTCGAGAATCCTCAGGCAGTCATTAAAGATCTTGCCGATATTCGTTTTGATACATTAATTGCCAACCCCAGCAAAATAGTTTGCATGGGCTTGAACTATGCCGATCATGCAAAAGAGGGTGGTAACGCTCGTCCTGAGTACCCAGGATTTTTCATGCGAGTTCCTAGTTCATTAGCCCCTCATTTAGCCCCACTGATTAAGCCCAAAGTTTCAGACAAATTAGACTATGAAGCTGAGCTTGCATTTGTGATTGGTAAAAGAGGGCGCAATCTCACCAGAGAAAATGCGCTCGATTGTGTTGCTGGCTATAGCATTTTTAACGATGGCAGCATCAGAGACTATCAACGTAAATCGACGCAGTGGACGATTGGTAAAAACTTCGATCAGACTGGAAGCTTTGGACCTTGGCTAGTGACCCCAGATGAGCTTCCTAGAGGTGCACATGGTTTACAGGTGCAGTCACGCTTAAATGGTGTACTCATGCAAAACGGCAATACGAAAGAGTTTTTGTGGGATGTTGTGGAAATGATCGTATTAATCAGCGAATGCATGACATTAGAGCCAGGGGATGTCGTGATCACGGGTACACCTGCAGGTGTTGGTTACGCAAGAACACCGCCAGTATTTATGAAGCCTGGCGATATTTGCGAGATTGAAATCGAAGGTATTGGGATTTTAAGAAATTCTATTGAAGACCAGGTGTGAGAAAAAATGAAAATTAAAATATTCAAATCAGTATTGCTAGTAAGTCTGGCAACATTCTGTCTTGCTTCTCATGGACAATCTACAAAGTCTGATATTGGTGGCGCCAGAGATATTTATGATGGCTCTCTCTATCCAGATCAGGCAGTCAAAACTTATAGTCAGACAGAGCGTATTTTCCCAACGCGCGTCATTAAGGCGGGTAAAAAAGCTTCACCTTTATTGTTAAGCGATAAACAGCTTACTGGCCTTAAATTTACTTCTGAAGGAAAAACCTACGACTTGCCAGATTATGTGGCGTTGAATCGCATGGTTGGTCTTTTAGTATTAAAAGACGGCAAGATTGCCTATGAGCACTATGATTTTGGAGTTACTCCAAATACCCGTTGGATGTCGATGTCAGTTGCTAAATCATTTGTCTCCACGCTTGTAGGGGCTGCAATTAAGGATGGCTATATCTCTAGCCTGAGTGATCCTGTGACAAAGTACTTACCTCAGCTTGCTGGCAGCGCTTATGAAGGCGTTTCTGTGCGAGATTTATTGATGATGGCTTCTGGTGTGAAGTGGAATGAAACTTATACAGATCCTGCTTCTGATCGCAGAAAGCTATTAGAGTTGCAAATTGCCAGTAACAAGCAGGGAGCAATTTTTGATGTGATGAAAACGCTCTCTAAAGCTTCTGAACCTGGCAAAAACTTTAACTACAGTACTGGCGAAACCGTGTTGATTGGTGAAGTTGTTCAGTCGGCAACCAAAATGCCTTTGGCTGACTATCTCTCTCAAAAAGTTTGGGTACCAGTTGGGATGCAGGCTAATGGTTTATGGTGGCTAGATTCTCCTGGCGGCCATGAAGTCGGTGGCAGCGGGATCTTGGCGGTATTACGTGACTTTGGGCGCTTTGGTCAATTTATCTTGGATGGTGCCAAGGTTAACGGGAAAAGTATTGTTCCTGATGGCTGGTTAGCTGATGCAGGGACTGCCAAACCGATCATGGGCGTCACTGGTAAAAATGGTTATGGTTATCAATGGTGGACCGTTAAACCCGAGGCTGGCAAGGTGCATGAGAGTGTTTTCATGGGCCGAGGTATACACGGTCAGTATCTTTATATTAATCCCGAACACAATATCGTAATTGTTGGCTTAGGTGCTCGCTCAAAGCCTGTAGGCAAGCAAGCTATTGATGATTTAGATTTCTTGGCAGCAGTTGTAGAAAATCTGAAAACGAATTAATTTAAAGCAACGACCCCAGAGATTAGATTCATTGCCATTACCAGTAGTGTGGCATTGAATGCAAAGGCAGTCATGCCATGCACCATTACTAGAAAGCGCATTCTAGTGCTGGCAATGTTCACGTCAGCAGTCTGACAGGTCATGCCAATCACTATTGAGAAGTATAGAAAATCAATATAGCCAGGGTGTAACTTGCCAGAAAAGAGTAATGGCGCCGCCTTTGTTTTTTCTTGCTCTTGATAATAAGTATGCGCATAGTGCAGGGCAAAAGTGGTATGCACTATTAGCCAAGAAATCGTATAGGTAGCAAATACGAGTAGTGCGTGATTGATAGCTTCCGGAGTGCTGAGCGACTTCAGATTAGACAGAATAATGACAATCGCAATGAGACTAGTGGCTGATGCTAATACCGTAATCAACAAAATGATGGCAGCACCATCATCTTCTTTTTTCGACAGAGCTAAAATATTTTCCTTGGGGGAAAAGTACATCATCAGATAGGACAGTACGAGATATAAGCTGCCGGCTAGAACCCAAGAAATCGTTAAACGGACAACTAAGCTAGCACTTGAGGCGATGACTAGAAAGGATAATAGGCCAGCAAGACCCATCACTAATAAACGTAGGCTGGCGCTGATCTGATGCCAATGGGTCCGGTGGGTAGTTTTCATAGAGGTAAGTATGCACCCAACTTAAGGTATTGTCTGCATTCTGGATGGTGGGCTTGCATTCAGAAAAAATCAAAGGAAAATATCCCAATACTTCCCGAAAGGAATCCTGTTGAAAGAAAATAAAAATAACTGGGCGCTATGGCTTGGTGCATTATTGTTAATCAGTGCTTGTGTTTTAGCCTATCTCATCACCAAACCAGCAGAAGCTGATGTTTCAAGTACTCAAAATACATTTTTAGTCTAACGGAGTTTAGTTCATGAACATTTCTTCCAAAATCATTCTTGCAATACTTCTACTACCTTACTCTTTAGCGTTTTCTCAAAATAGTGCGGATACTATTTTCTACGGTGGACCTATTGTGACCGTTAATGCTAAGAATGAAGAGGTTGAGGCTTTAGCAATCAAAGGTGGGAAGATTGTTAGTGTCGGCTCTAAAGCTGCCGTTACAAAAGAGTGGCAAGATAGCTCTACAAAGATCGTGAACTTACAGGGCAAGACTTTGATGCCAGGGTTAATAGATCCACATATTCATACTATCTTGACGGCTATGAGTGAGTATGTATGGCTTGATCTCTCTAACTTTACAACTAACTACGATACTGTTGAGACGCTAAGTAAGAAATTAAAGTCACACTTGAAGACTTTGCCTAAGGGGCAGTGGCTGGTAGGTTTTGGTGTTGATCCTTCGCGCACAAAACCCTTTATGACTGAATTAACCGCAGATGTCTTAGATAAAGTCAGCACTGAGGTGCCGATATTTATTCTGAATCAATCCGGGCATATCGCCTACGTGAATCACAGAGCTTTTCAGATTGCTGGCGTAACTGATGCTACAGCTAATCCTCCTGGTGGCGGTATTTATCAAAAGAATGCGCAAGGTAAGTTAACAGGCATACTCATTGAAGGCCCTTCGTATGCTGCATTTTTAGAAAAGATGCCTCCCCCTTCTGATGCTGATGTCATGAAAGCAGTCCAAAAGGCTGCCAAGATGATTGCATCACGCGGTGTCACGACTACAACTGAGATCACGGTGGGTGCGATGATGGGCGTAGAAAATGAAGTCAAGCTATTGAAGGCTGCAACGGCGACAAAAGATTGGCCACTGAGGTTAAGGGGATACCTTTATGGGCCAGCCGTACCCAAAGGATTTACTGCAATTAAACCCAATGATGGAGATGATCGCTTGCGGTTTATTGGTATCAAGTTTGTGTCGGATGGATCCACCCAGGGATTGACGGCAGCTCTGAATGAAGCCTATGCCTATCCTATTGGTACAAAGGAGCGCGGTAATTTAGATTACAAAGATGACGATATTTTTTCTTTGATTAAGCCTTTCTATGATCAAGGTTGGCAACTTTCTATTCATGCAAATGGTGATCGTGCAATCGAGCAAACCTTAAATAACTATGCCAAGTTATTGGCTGGTAATGCAAAACCTGAAAGTCGCCGTTTACGAATTGAGCATTTCACGATCAATACTCCCGAGCAAGTCAAAAAAGCAATCAAGCTAGGAGTGGTGCCTGGCTTTACTGTAGGGCATGTTGATTATTGGGGCGAGGCTTTCCATAATCATATCGTTGGGCCTGAGCGCGCCAGCCGAATTGCACCAAGCGCTTCTTTTAAGAAAGAGGGCGCACGCTTTACCTATCATAGTGATTCACCGATTTCTCCAGTTGGCCCATTACGCTATATTTCAGAGGGGGTTGATCGTTTGTGGCAAAAACCACCTCGTAAAGTCTTGGGTCCAAATGAGCGGGTGACTATAGATGATGCGATTCGTGCCGTCACTATTAATGCTGCTTATCAGTTGATGTCTGACGATAAGATTGGTAGCCTTGAGATAGGTAAGCAAGCTGACATGGTGATACTGGATCAAAATCCACGGAAGAGTGCCCCAGAAAAAATTGCCTCTATTAAGGTTAGAGAAACTTGGATTGATGGTAAGAAGCAATCCTGGTAAAGCTCCTGGGTCTTACAGCTTGCCTTCTACTGGTATTCCTCTATAGAAACCTCTCCAAACGAGAGTAGATTGGTAGAAGTGTCTACCAATCTGAGGGGGTTTATATGAGCAAGAATGTATTTGGCGCCAGTCCTATACCTGGTCACCAAAGAGCAATTGATGCAACTCAGGCAGCCGGCCGGGTCACCATGGAAAGTGCTCAAGCAATTGCCAAAATTAATCAACAAGCCGCGCAAGAATTAGCTGCAATGGTTCAAAAGCGAGTGTCAGAGCTTATGAATACTCAAGACCCCCGTTCTGCTTTCGATTTTGTTCACGCAGAAGTGCTCCAAGATGCCGCCAAAGAGGTTACTCATTATCATCACCAACTGCTTGCAGTTCTCAAGAGCGGTAATCAGGAATTAGCAGATATTGCCGAAGTCATGATTCAGGACTCAAAAGCGGATCTCATTCATTTTGTAAATGATGCTACCAATAATGCGCCTATGGGTAGCGAAGATTATGTCTCTGTATTTAAAAACTCATTTAACAATGCCTTGCAAAATTTCGAATTAATTCGAGCTACCATGGCAGACTCATTGGCAAACTTTGAGAAAAATGTAGAGAAGGCTACTAATCTCACCAACCCTAAATCGACTGGCAAGAAAAAGGCTTAGTACTGCTGTTGGTATTGTAGGGCGATCTCAATAGTCTGAAAATGAATATCAACGGTAGATTCAATTTCCTTGCCGTATCCCCCTGCCATTGACATCGCAACAGGTAGATTTCTCTCTACGGCAAATTGAAAGACAGCTTCGTCTCTGAGACGCATTCCTGTTTTGCTGATCTTCAGTCGTCCGAGGCGGTCACCTTCGTGGGGGTCAGCGCCAGCAAGATAGACAAGGAAGTCTGCCTTGAATCGAGATTGCATTTGATCTAGAGCTTGTTGTAAAGCGGATAAGTAAGCTTGATCATCACAACCATCTACCAACCCTAAATCAAGATTACTTTGCTCCTTCTTAAAAGGAAAGTTATTTTCACCATGAAGCGACAGAGTAAATACAGAAGAATCATTTTGGAAAATAGCGGCAGTTCCGTTGCCTTGATGAACGTCTAAGTCAATCACAGCAATTTTCAGCTTTGAATTGATTTCTCTCTGCAGTACGCGCGCTGCAATAGCAGAATCATTAAAAACGCAAAAGCCGCTTCCCATATCGCGATAAGCGTGGTGAGTGCCACCTGCTAGATTGACTGCAATACCCTCTTCGAGAGCGTTTAGTGCGGCAGCAACGGTGGCACCTGCTGAGCGACGTGAACGCTCCACCATTTTTTCACTCCAGGGAAAGCCAATTTCTCTTTGTGCTTGTAGACTCAACTTTCCTTCAATGATATTGATGAGGTAGTTTGGGTCATGAGCATACAGAATTTGAGTGTCACTCGCGGCAGGAGCCTCAACCAGCTCTATGTCGACAAGGGTTTTTACAAGATCCCGTAAGCGAGAGTACTTTTCCATTGGGAAGCGGTGGCCCGCTGGTAGGGGTAATACAAAATGGTCTGTATAAAACGCCTTCACACTTCACTCGAATACTGTTGCAGGACATCTAAAGGGACTATTGCTAATGCGTTAATGTGAGTGCTCTCCAATTTAATCAAAGGAGCACATTGCGCATTGACGGCTTCTATCCAACGATTAATGCACAGACACCATTGATCGCCTGCAACCAGTCCTGGAAATTGATACTCCGGTCTTGGGGTAATGAGATCATTTCCCTTATCCAGGCTAAATTGCAAAAATTCTTTGGTTACCACGGCACAAACCAAATGACTCCCCACATCCTCTTCATTGGTTTTGCAGCAGCCATCCCTAAAGAATCCTGTCAGCGGGTCAAAAGAGCAGGGGATTAGAGGCTCCCCAAATACGTTTAAAGCAACTTCTTTTTGCATGGCATCCTTAAATAGTGTTGTTGCCAGCCAGTTTATTCAATAAGGCTTAAACTTGCTGAGTCATGAATTCACTAGGTAAACTCACCCTCTTTTACGATGGCGCTTGCCCTTTGTGCCAGGCGGAAATACTTTTCTTATCGCGCAGAAATCAGGCTGACTTATTAGAGTTTGTAGATATTCATTCAGATCGTTTTGATCCTCAAAAGGTGGGCGTGTCTTGTGAGGCTGCTTTGGCTGCAATGTATGGGCAATTGGCTAACGGCACCTTAATTCAAGGGGTTGCTGTTTTCTCAGAGGCCTATCGTAGAGCTAATCTTCCTCTATTGGCCTGGATCTTTTCAAGAAAAGTTTTACAGCCCTTGCTACAAGTGGGCTACCGATTCTTTGCCAAGAATAGACACACCATTTCTAGCTTGCTAGGCCCATCAGCCTTATATTTAGTCAAGATGACATCTTCAAAGCGCGCATCATGAAATTTCTAAAGATCCTGATGGTAGTTTGCGGCTTAATTGCCTGCCTCTCCTTGAATAGTGTTGCGCGAGAGGTAACTTATATTGAGAGCATATTGAGTCCTGCAAAGCTGCAGGGTAGCGGTAAGCTCACTTGGTGGGGGTTTCATATTTATGACGTATTTTTTTATCGTGCGGCTACTCCAGCTTCCGCAGAATTTGCGCTTGATGTTCGCTATCAAAAATCATTTACTGGTGTTTCTATAGCCAATAAAACTGCCGAAGAAATGAAAAAAATGGGCGTTCCCGAAAGTCAGGTCGCTCTGTGGGGTAGAGAGCTTGCTGCTATCTTGCCCAATATTGAGTCTGGCGACACTTTAACAGCTGTATATATGCCCAAACAGGGAACTGTTTTTTATCATGATGGCAAGCGTATTGCCCAAATTTCTGGCATAGAATTTTCAAAAGCTTTTTTTGGTATTTGGTTAGATCCCAAAACTAGTGTGCCTAAGCTGCGAAATGAATTATTGGGTCAAGGTTGCCCACCACCACTTTTTAATGAGGTCTGTTAAGTGAAACAATATTTCACCCTGAAGTCTTTTTTATTGGTCATAAGCACGCTGCTGCTATTGGCCTGTACAGGACCCAAAGTCCAGCAGTATACAAATGAGAGACCCACATTAGATCTGAGTGACTATTTTTCAGGAACCATTGATGCCTATGGAATCTTCACAGACCGAAGCGGCGAAGTGAAGAAACGCTTTACAGTATTGATTAAGGCTGACTGGAAAATAGTTGACGGCAAAAAAGTGGGCACTCTAGATGAAAGTTTTGACTACTCTGACGGCACGAAACAAAAACGTATTTGGACATTAATTGAGCAATCTCCTGGAAAATATATTGGTAGAGCGGATGATGTCGTTGGTGATGCGCAAGGTGAGTTAGCTGGTAATGCCTTAAATTGGACTTATACCCTAGCTTTGCCGGTTGATGGAACGACTTACCATGTGCAATTTAATGATTGGATGTACCTAGTGACCTCAAAGGTCATGCTCAATAAAGCCAAAATGAGTAAGTTTGGTATTGAGCTTGGAGAGGTTACCCTGAGCTTTTATAAGCGCTAAGCAAAACCCTCCAATTTGTGTCAAACTTTCTCTCCGTCATCGATTTATAGATGAAATGAGGGGTTAGCAAGGATTCCGATGAGAATAGAAGATAAAGATCCAGCAAGACATGCCGGTATTGAATATCCAATGGAGGTTGGTGCTCCTGTATTCGCCCCTATTAAAGTCGTCGAAGAAAAAGATAAGGCTGTTAATGTTGCGCGGCAAAATGCCAAGCAAGAGTACGAGCGCATCATGGAGCAGGCTGAAGTATTAATGAAGCAGGCAAGGGCACTCCAAGCGAGATTGGACGCTACTGAAATGGTACATAGTGCCAAATTTGGTTTTAATCCTATCCATGGAAAAATTTATCACCTGTATTACGACAGTCGTAATGCGACGAATGTGTTGATACAGAATGGGCCAAAAGAGTGGAGTTGCGGTATTCCTGATGGCTGGAATTATTTGATGGCAGTGAAGAAGTTAGGAGATAGTACTTGGGCTGTTATTGAGGAAGATGCCCTTACTGTATGATGTTTTTCTTTTAGATAATAATAAGGTGACACGTGAAAAAAGCTCGAGCTGTTAGTCTGTCTGAACTTGGTAGCGCAGACGTAATCAAGTTAATTGATATAGAACTGCCTGCCCCCGCCAAAGGCGAAGTGCAAATTCGTCAAACTGCAATTGGTTTTAACTTCATTGATGTATATCAGCGTTCAGGTTTTTATCCCTTAGAGCTACCCACAGGCCTTGGCCATGAGGCTGTAGGCGTGGTTGAAGCATTGGGTGAAGACGTTAGCGGATTTAAAGTAGGCGACCGTGTCATGTATATGAATGCTGGTATTGGTGCTTATGCTAGCGCGCGCAATGTGGCGGCAGATAAATTAGTGCCTGTGCCAAGTAATGTATCTGATGAAGTTGCCGCAGCTGTATTCTTTAAAGCAATGACTGCGCAGTATTTAGTACAAAAGACTTATAAAGTTAAAGCGGGTGATGTAGTGCTTGTACATGCTGCTGCTGGTGGTGTTGGTCAAATTTTGGCAGGCTGGGCAAAATCTTTGGGAGCTTTTGTGGTTGGCACCGTTGGTTCCCAAGCTAAAGCAGCTGCCGCAAAAGAGGCTGGCTGTGATGCTGTCTTAGACTACTCAAAACCGAATTGGGTTGAGGATTTTCTGAAGGCTACTGGCGGCAAAAAAGCTAATGTGGTTTATGACTCTGTGGCCAAAGATACCTTCTTGGGCTCATTAGATTGCACCGCTCCCTTTGGAATGGTTGCTTTATTTGGTGCCGCCTCAGGCCCGGCCCCAGAGATCCAACCAGAAATCTTGAATAAGAAAGGTTGCCTCTTCTTAACGAGACCTTCTGTATTCCCGCATAACGCCACTCCTGCTTTATTGCAGGAAAACGCGCGCGCGGTATTTGATGCAATTGCTAAGGGGCAAGTCAAGGTCAAGATTGGCGCTACTTTCCCTCTTGAGCAAGCTGCTGATGCCCATCGCGCTGCTGAAGGCAGAAAAGTTATGGGTGCGATTGTGATGATTCCATAAGGACTCTCATGTTGCCTAAATCAAGCCCCACCTCGGTGGGGCTTTTTTATGGATCCCTATAATATAGTGCCATGCACCCAGTCTTTAAACTGATTCTGCCAGTCGCTTGCTTACTCATCAGTACATTGAGTTTTGCCCAAGCTACCTGGCTTGGTACTTACTCAGAAATGATTGAGCGCGGTGAAATTCGTATTGCTGTTCCCTATGACCGCACTATTTATGTGAACGATAAGGGTGTGCCACGCGGCATGTCGATTGAAGTCTCCAAAGGTTTAAGAAAGTGGTTAACAGAAAAGTACGCTAGCCAGCTAAAAGGTAAGACCTTTGAAGTGAGATTAGTTCCCACAACAAGCACTCAATTATTGAGCGCTTTAACTTCGGGTCAGGCCGACTTAGTTATTGGCGATTTTGGTGTGTATGGAAAAATTCCGAATGCTAAAGATTTCATTGTGAATCATGCAACAAGGCAGGAACGGGAGGTATTAGTCACAGGGCCGAATTCTCCACTCATTCGACAACTCACTGATCTTTCTGGACAAACTATTTACGGTAGTCGTAATACCAATTTCCATACTACTTTAAGTACGGTTAACAAAGAGTTGCGACAAGATAACAAGCCGCCGATCAATTTAATCTCCCCGCTTGGCGATTTGGATGATGAAGATCTCTTAGAGATGCTTCATTCTGGGCTTATCCCTTATGTCATTATTAGTGACTGGAAATATAAATTGTGGCAGCCAATTTATACAGGGCTTTTGATGCATGAAGATTTATCCGCTAAAGATTCAGGTTGGATAGGATGGGCAGTGCGCTCCAGCAATGCAGATTTCAATAATGACTTAACGGCTTTTTATCTAAGTGATAGTTTTCTTCAGTCGCTTACTGCTTTTCGTCAAGAGGACTATAAACAGCATCTGAAGGGCTTAAAAGATCCGATTGATAAAACATCATGGTTTCGTTTTGAATTGATGCGTCCTTTATTTGAGCGCTATGGTTCTGAATACCAATTAAATCCCTTATTTATAGCGGCTTTAGGTTTCCAGGAGACCTTGTTAAACCAAAGTGCTGTGAGCCAGGTTGGTGCTATTGGCGTCATGCAATTGATGCCTGCGACAGGTTCGTCATTAGGTGTTGGCGACATTCATCTTTTAGAGCCGAATATTCATGCTGGCGCCGATTATATGAATCAGCTGATTAATAAGTATTTTCCGAATGCGCAATTTGAGGGTAATAATCGCTCTTTATTTGCCGTTGCTTCATATAATATTGGCCCGAATAATGTTGCGAAGGCGAGAGATCAAGCTCAGAAGCAAGGTTTTGATCCGAATCGATGGTTTGGTAATGTGGAATTTACTGCCGCCGAGCATATGGGCTATGAGCCTATGATTTATGTGCGCAATGTCTATAAGTACTATATTTCTTATCGCTTGAAACTTAAAGAAATCCAGAGTATCCAGCCATAAATTGATGCATTGCGGTATCAATTTTTTCCTATTTTGGGATATAGTCTTTTCATCTATAAAAATATCAGGAGACATACTGATGCAACAATCATTCCTACAGAAGACCTTAGCACTTTTCTTCTCTTTACTGGTATTGACCCTGTTTCCAATACTTGCGCAAGCGCAGAATGCAACTGGAGCACAAGGCAAGACTGAAATCTTATGGCTAGGTCAAGCAGGATTTTTAATCAAGAGCCCAGGTGGTAAAAACATTTTGATTGACCCATGGATTACCGGAGGACCCAAAACCCCTGCCAAATATAAGAGTGATTTATCTGCACTGGGCCCAATTGATTTACTGTTAGTGACACACGCACACGTTGATCATCTTGGTGATGCGCCTGCAATTGCCAAATTGAATAATACAAAGCTGTATGGACCTGCTGATATGGTGACGCCATTAATTATTTTGGGCGCTATACCTGCAGATCTGGGACATCGCTTTAATAAAGCGGGCCGTGTAACGCCAATACCAGGAATTAAAGTGACTGCTGTTAAGGCTGAACATTCCTCATTACTAGTTTGGAAAAATGCCAGTACCGATAAGATGGAGCATCATGCCGCAGGTGAAGCAATGGGCTACATTATTGAACTTGAAAACGGTTTTAAGATTTGGCATATGGGCGATACCGGCTTGTTTGGGGATATGAAATTTATTAGCGAGTATTACAAGCCAGATTTAGTCATGGTTCCTATCGGCGGCAATTTCACTTTAGATCCAGATGATGCAGCGTATGCATTGCGTACATGGATTAAGCCTAAGATGGTGATTCCAATGCATTACAACTCCAATCCGATGGCCAAGGGAACCTTAGCTGAATTTCAGGCGGCTATGAAAGGAAGTAATATCAAGATTATTACGATGACTGAAGGTGAGATGGTTCAGTTTTAAGAGCTGCCAAGTTAAAAGCCCCGCTACGGCGGGGCTTTTTCTTCACTTTTACTCTAGCAAATATTTAAAAAATATCCGGCTCCGGTACGGGGGCGCCAAAGCTACTTTCTAAGAAGTCAAAATCACAACCATCTTCAGCTTGCATGATGTGACGGCTAAACATCCACCCATAGCCGCGCTCATATTTAGGAGTCGGTGCTACCCACCGCGCTTTTCTGGCAGCAAACTCTTCTGCACTAATCTCAAGCTGTATTTTTCTAGTATCTACATCTACTGTGATGAGGTCACCTGTTTTTACCAGTGCTAATGGGCCACCAATATAGGACTCTGGTGAAGCATGCAAAATGCAAGCCCCATAACTGGTACCACTCATACGGGCATCTGATAAGCGCAGCATATCTCTGACGCCTTGCTTAACGAGTTTGACTGGGATAGGGAGCATGCCCCATTCTGGCATGCCTGGACCACCTTTAGGGCCTGCGTTTCTGAGAACCAAAATATGATCTTCAGTGACATCTAAATTTTCATCCTCAACCGCTTTTTTCATTTCAGGATAGCTATCAAAGACGATGGCAGGGCCAGTATGTTTTAAGAATTTTTCTGCACACGCACTCGGTTTGATCACGGCACCACCTGGCGCTAGGTTGCCACGTAAAACGGCTAGCGCACCTTCTTTATAGATGGGATCTTCTAGAGATCGAATGACATCTGCGTTATGAACTTCGGCGCCTTGAATATTTTCACCAATAGTTTTGCCAGTCACTGTCATTGCTTTGTGGTCTAAATGACCCTTCATTTGCATGAGAAGTGCAGGTAATCCACCAGCGTAATAAAAATCTTCCATGAGGTATTTGTCGCCACTAGGTCTAATATTGGCAATCACCGGTACTTTTCTGCTGGCTGCATCAAAGTCATCCAAAGTGACAGTACAAGCCTCACCAGCTCTTCGTGACATTGCGATTAAATGAATAATCGCATTGGTACTGCAGCCCATCGCCATTGCAGTTGCAATTGCATTTAAGAAACTTGTTTTACTTAAGATTTTGTTCGGAGTGAGATCTTCCCAAACCATTTCAACAATTCTTCTACCGCAGGCAGCAGCCATGCGAGGGTGACTAGAATCGGCTGCGGGGATGCTAGATGCCCCCGGAAGACTTAGGCCCAAAGCTTCTGTGATCCCCATCATCGTTGCTGCAGTACCCATAGTCATGCAAGTTCCATGACTACGTGCGATACCACCCTCAACCTCGAGCCATTGCGCTGCAGAAATATTACCGGCGCGACGTTCATCCCAATATTTCCAGGCATCAGATCCGGAGCCTAATACTTGACCTTTCCAATTACCTCGTAGCATTGGGCCTGCAGGCAAATAGATAAAAGGCAGTCCTGCTGATAGAGCGCCCATCACAAGACCCGGGGTAGTTTTATCGCAGCCACCCATGAGTACTGCGCCATCCACAGGATGAGAGCGAATTAACTCTTCAGTCTCCATCGCCAACATATTTCTATAAAGCATGGTGGTGGGTTTGACGTACTGCTCCGCCAGAGAGATCGCAGGCAATTCCACCGGAAATCCGCCGGCTTGTAAGATGCCGCGTTTCACATCTTCTACACGTTGTTTGAAATGGGTATGGCATGGATTAATATCTGACCAAGTATTAACGATGGCAATAACCGGTTTCCCGGACCAGTCTTCGGGACCATAACCCATCTGCATTGCGCGTGAGCGATGCCCAAATGATCTCAGGTCATCTGGTTCAAACCAGCGCGCGCTACGGAGGGATTCTTTAGTTTTTTTTGGCATAGAACTCAGGCTCTTAGGTTTTTAACCCTTATATATTAGTGCTAGTAGCAGAGGAAAGGGTATATCTGTACTTGTTTTATTGAGATTACTTATTTACCCTTATATGAGGAGATAGAGTTAAATATCAATGCATAAGGACAAATGAATGACTAGGATTTATAGCCTTACAAAAATATTACTGCTTTGCTGCCTATTGGCTACAGGCTTAACCACTGCCATTGCCCAATCGGATTATCCCAATAAGCCCGTCAAAATTATCGTGCCATTTCCGCCTGGCGGAACCACCGATATCATGGCGCGCATTTCTGCTGAGCAGTTGACCAGAATTTTGAAGCAAGCTTTTGTGATTGAAAATATTCCTGGTGGAGGTGGTGTAATCGGTGCTGAGAGGGGGGCTAACGCCGCTCCAGATGGTTACACATTAGTCATGACTGGTGTTGGACAAAATGCCGTAGCACATGGCTTAGACCCCAATATGAAGTATGACTCCTTAAAAGATTTTGCGCATATCTCTTTAATTGATTTAGGTCCGAATGTATTGGTAGTAAATCCTGATCGCCCCTTTAAAAACCTAAAAGATATTATTGATTTCGCTAGAGCCAATCCCGGTAAGTTGGATTATGGCTATACCTACGCCTCATCGGGTCACATGGCGATGGAATTATTAAGACAGGCTACTGCAACCTGTGCGGATGCGAAAAAGAAAACCAATTGCAATCCGTTGCCAATTGTTGGTATCCCATACCGCGGCGGTGGCCCTTTGATGAATGCGATTCTTGCGAATGAAATACCGATGGAGTTTATTAATCAAGATCAAGCGCTACCTTATATTCAGGCTGGTAAGTTAAGACCAATTGCTGTGAGTAGTTTGCAGCGCAATCCCTTGTATCCAAATGTACCAACAGTCGCAGAAAGTGGTTATCCGGGATTTCAGGCGCTATCTTGGGCGGGTATTAGCGCCCCCAAAGGAACGCCAAAGCCCATTTTAGATAAGCTAGAGGCAGCAATGACCCAGGCACTACAAAATCCTGATATGAAGCAGCGCCTAGAGTCCGTAGGCTTTGTGATTCCGCCATCTGGATCGGCAGCCTACATCAGCTTTTTAAAGTTAGAGCTAGATCAATGGACTTCCTTAATCAAAAAATCAGGCATCAAGCCTGAATAGTATGAAAGAGTTGCTTAAATACCCTTGAGCCAGAGAAACGACTCCTTGACCCCTGGGGAACTTGAGGGGTTATATGGTGAGGATTAGGGTTTGACAGTCTCTTAAGGCTCTTGGACAATGGCTGGGATGGCTCATTCCAGCCATTTTATTGATGTCAATTCTTATTTAGCGCCCTTTAATTTGTCTTTGCATACAACCCTTTTACGTGCTGATACGCTGACCTGTGTTCGGGGAGATCGCGCCTTATTTTCTGGACTCAGTTTTGATTTGGCTGCAGGACAGTGGCTTCATATTCGTGGCGAGAATGGTGTTGGTAAAACCAGTCTATTGCGCTTACTAGCCGGCTTATCCAAACCTGCTGAAGGAACTATTTTTTGGCGTGAGATCTCCATTCAGGACGACTTATCTGAATATCATCGCCATCTTCTTTTCTTAGGTCATCGCGATTCTTTGAAAGAGGATTTAACAGCGCTTGAGAACTTAGAGATAGCTACTGCACTTGATGGTTTGCTTATTTCTCATGATGAAGCACTGCATGCACTTCATCGTTTTGGTTTACGAGGGCGAGAAGACCTTCCAGTCAATTATTTATCAGCTGGCCAAAAGCGTAGGGTGCTTCTGGCCAGATTGCTATTACGTAAAGCAAAGCTATGGATTTTGGATGAGCCTTTTAATGCCTTAGATGCTCATGCAGTTGAGATGTTGTCAGAACTGATTTCTGAACATATTACCTCTGGTGGAGCGGCAATACTCACTAGTCACCAAGAAATTCCGATTGCCAATGGCGGGGTGATACAGCTATGAATGCGTTCTTAGCGATCATTCGTCGTGACTTACTCTTGGTGATGCGCCGTAAGAGCGAGGTGCTGACAATTTTGTTCTTTTTTATGATTGTGACAAGTCTTTTTCCATTGGGTATTGGGGCTGACTCTGCCTTGCTTCGGAAGATAGCCCCAGGGGTCATCTGGGTGGCTGCTTTATTGTCCACCATGCTGGGTTTGCAACGGCTTTTTGCAACAGATTATGCGGATGGAACGCTAGAGCAAATGACCCTTTCTCCAACACCGTTGCCAATACTGGTGGGGGGTAAAATTACTGCGCATTGGCTGGTTTGTGGTTTGCCTTTAGTGTTATTGGCACCAGTCATTGGTATTCAGTTTGATCTGGATGCCAATACATTAGGGGTATTCATTTTGGCCTTACTCATCGGTACACCAATTTTGTCATTGATAGGCGCGATTGGC
The DNA here is from genome assembly GCA_947453825.1 of Betaproteobacteria bacterium. Taxonomy (GTDB): domain Bacteria; phylum Pseudomonadota; class Gammaproteobacteria; order Burkholderiales; family Burkholderiaceae; genus Polynucleobacter. Next base: position 7,515 of record CANGHN010000024.1, on the reverse strand, counting down.
GCTGCTCTCACTTTGGGCGTGAGGGGTGGAGGCGTGCTCTTAAGTCTCTTAGTTTTGCCGCTTTATATCCCTGTTCTCATTTTCGGTGCTGGTGCTGTATACGCCCAGAGCGTTGGACTAGACATCAGCGGGCATTTTTCTATCTTAGCTGCTCTGCTAGTCTTATCTCTCTTTTTTGCTCCTTGGGCAACTACTGCGGCTATTAAGATTGCAATTGAATGAGTACGATGTCTACTAACCGCATCATTCACTGGTTTAAGTTTTCTAGCCCAGCAAGCTTTTATCCGTTAGCTGGCAAGTTGATCCCATTTTTTTGGGCACTCGCCGCTATTTTTGGTATTGCAGGTTTATGGATTAGCTTCTTTGTTGCTCCAGTTGACGCTGTCCAAGGTCAAGGTTATCGGATTATTTTTGTCCACGTCCCAGCATCTTGGATGTCGATGTTTATTTATATTGTGATGGCAGCTTGGGCAGGACTTGGCCTGGTATTTAATACCCGCTTGTCAGCAATGATGGCTCAAGCACTAGCTCCAACGGGTGCATTAATGGCTTTTTTATCTCTTTGGACTGGGGCATTTTGGGGTAAGCCCATGTGGGGTGCATGGTGGGTTTGGGATGCGCGCTTAACCTCAGAGTTAATCCTCTTATTTTTATATCTTGGGTTTATTGCCTTGCAAGCCTCTATTGACGATCGACGCCGGGCAGATAAAGCCGGCGCCATCTTGGCTTTAGTGGGCGTTGTGAATATACCGATTATTTATTTCTCGGTGAAGTGGTGGAATACTTTGCATCAAGGCGCATCTGTTTCTATTAATAAAGCACCTGCCATGGCTCATACGATGCTTTGGGGAATGCTATTGATGGCACTATGCTTTTGGATGTATTCCATTGCGATTGCATTAATGCGTGTGCGCACTATTATTTTAGAGCGCGAGTCCCATTCTGACTGGGTGAAAGCATTAGAAGAGGTGAGACAATGACGTGGAGCTCTCCAGCGGAATTTTTTGCGATGGGCGGCTATGCTCTATATGTCTGGTGTAGCTTTGGTATGTGCGCATTGGTATTAGTATGTGAGCCGCTTCTTATCCGCAGTCGTCGTAAAGAGATTATCAAAAGATTGCAACGCGAAATACGTGCTGAGAAATACGATAAAGAAGGAATGAAGTGAAACCAAGACATAAACGAGCGCTGATCATTGTTGGCGCTCTAGCTACATTAGCGATTGCTGCAGTATTAATTTTGAATGCCTTAAATAGTAATATTGCACTGTATGTGACCCCTAGTGAAGTCGCTGCCGGAAAGGCCCCTAAAAGCCAAACCTTTCGAATTGGCGGTATGGTGAAAGATGGCTCACTCAAGCGCGATGAATTGGTGGTGCACTTCATCATCACTGATTTAGTAAAAGAGATTCCGGTTGCCTATAAAGGCATTCTTCCTGATTTATTTAAAGAAGGTAAAGGCGCGGTAGTGCAGGGTAAGCTCAATACTGATGGGGAATTCATCGCAAGTGAAGTGCTTGCCAAGCATGATGAAAACTACATGCCGCCTGAAGCAAAACACGCCCTAGAGCAAGCCCAAAAGAATGGTGTCAAATAATGGGATATTCAATGATTCCTGAGATTGGACATTTTGCGCTCATCTTAGCCTTGTGTGTTTCGATCATCCAAGGTGTTTTACCGTTGATTGGGGCGCAGCAAGGTCGGCGCGAATGGTTGGTATTGGCAAGGCCGGCTGCCCAAATTTCTTTTTTGTTGTTGACGATTGCTTTTATTACTCTGGCATGGTGTTTTTATGTCAATGACTTTTCGGTTCTCTATGTTGCCGAACACTCTAATTCACAATTACCAACGGTTTACCGTTTGGGTGCGGTTTGGGGCGGTCATGAAGGCTCTTTACTTTTGTGGATCTTCTTGTTGACGGGTTGGACCTTCGCCGTTGCGCAACTGTCTAAAACCTTAGATGAGTTTATGGTAGCCCGCGTACTGGGCGTATTGGGCTTAGTAGCCACTGGCCTCTTGTTGTTTGTGCTGGCAACATCCAATCCTTTTGAGCGTTTACTACCTGCCGCTCAGGATGGCCGCTCATTAAATCCTTTATTGCAAGATCCTGGTTTGGTATTCCATCCACCGATGTTGTATATGGGCTATGTTGGGTTTTCAGTGGCGTTTGCATTTGCAATTGCCTCTTTGTTGTCTGGCAAATTAGATGCAGCTTGGGCGCGCTGGTCACGTCCATGGACTACTACCGCATGGATTTTCCTAACACTGGGTATTGCGCTCGGATCTTGGTGGGCTTATTACGAATTGGGTTGGGGCGGATGGTGGTTCTGGGACCCTGTTGAAAATGCCTCGTTTATGCCTTGGTTAATTGGTACAGCTTTATTACATTCTCTCGCGGTTACTGAGAAGCGCGGTGGCTTTAAGAATTGGACAGTACTCCTAGCAATCATGGCGTTCTCAATGTCCTTGCTTGGAACTTTCTTGGTACGTTCTGGAGTATTAACTTCTGTGCATGCGTTTGCTACTGATCCACGTCGTGGCATCTTTATTTTGATCTTGTTAGCTCTTGTAGTTGGTTCTTCTCTATTTTTATACGCACTGCGTGCTCCTAAAAGTACTTTAGGCGGAGCTTTTTCATTAGTTTCGCGTGAAACTTTGATTTTGCTGGGCAATGTATTTTTAGTTGTAGCAGCGGGTTCTATTTTATTAGGTACGCTGTATCCATTGCTCATTGATACCTTGGGCTTAGGAAAAATTTCTGTTGGGCCTCCTTACTTCAATGCGGTATTTGTGCCGATGATGGTTCCGGTTCTATTCCTATTGGCAGTTGGCCCTTGGTCAAGCTGGAAGAGTACTGATCTCAAGACTTTATTAAAGCGCTTATGGATTGCAGCAATCGTGGCAGTGATTGCTGCGCTTATCATTCCGCAGATCATGGGTGAGTTCACCATGTTGACGGGTTTAGGTTTCTTATTGGCCTTCTGGATTATCGCCTCAGGCATCCTGCAAGTTGTCCGGCAAATTAAAGCAGGCAAGCCTACCCGCTCCTTCATTGGTATGCAGTTTGGTCACATTGGTATTGCTGTCTTTGTCATTGGTGTCACGATGGTCGGTGCTTATCAAGAAGAAAAAGATGTCCGCATGGCACCAGGAGATACTGTTTCAGTTGGTGGATATCAAATCCAGCTAATGGATGTTAGGCCAGCACAAGGGCCGAATTATCAAGCTACGCGTGGTGTATTCGAATTGAGTCAAAACGGTAAGGTGGATGAAGTGATGCATCCCGAGAAGCGTATTTACGATTCTTCTACGATGCCAATGACAGAAGCGGCAATTGATGCTGGATTTACGCGCGATATTTATGTATCGCTTGGTGAACCCCTTGAAGGCAAGGCATGGGCTGTGCGCGTTTACTACAAACCTTTTGTAGACTGGATTTGGGGCGGTTGCCTATTAATGGCCATCGGTGGATTATTTGCGGTCTCTGATAAGCGCTATCGTTTGCGACTAAAGAAATAAGATGAAAGCAAAATTTATTATTCCTTTGCTGCTGTTTGTTATCTTGGTAGGCTTTCTGGCACTTGGTTTAAGTCGTGATCCTCGTGAAGTCCCGTCACCTCTCATTAATAAACTAGCGCCAGCGTTTAATGTTCCACAGTTAGCTGATCCCAATAAGTCTTTCTCCCCCGAGGATATGAAAGGCCAAGTCTGGGTATTAAATGTTTGGGCTTCATGGTGTGTAGCGTGCCGTGAAGAACACCCTATGCTCGTTGAGATGAGTCAATCTCAAGTAGCACCGCTGATTGGCTTGGATTACAAAGATAAGCGTGCTGATGCGATGGAAATGCTTTCAAGACAGGGCAATCCTTATAAACTATCTGCATTTGATAGCGATGGCCGCGTTGGCATTAACTACGGTGTTTATGGTGTGCCCGAGACCTATGTGATTGATAAGTCCGGCATTATTCGCTTTAAGCAAATTGGTCCAATTACTAAAGAGGTTCTGGAAAAGTCTATCTATCCCATGATCGCTGAGTTAAAAAAGAGTTAGATAATGTTCAAAAAAATATTGACCTGTCTTTTTCTGATGACTTTTGTTGGTCTGGTACGAGCTGATGAGGCGCTACCTTTAGCGGCGGATCCCGTTTTAGAGAAGCGCTTAATTTCAATTTCTGAAGAAATGCGTTGTTTGGTTTGTCAGAATGAATCCCTCTCTGGTTCTCGCTCAGATTTAGCTCAAGATCTTCGCAGAGAAATTCGAGATTTAATTCAGCAGGGAAAAACAGATGCAGAAATCAGAACCTTTATGGTCGATCGCTATGGCGATTTCATTTTGTACCGCCCGCCAGTAAAGCCAACTACTTGGTTACTCTGGATGGGACCTTTTGTATTGATGATTGGCGGTATAGCTGCTCTCTTAATGTATTTACGTCGCAGGAATACTCAGGTACCTAGCACTGCTCTAACGGATGATGACAACAAGCGCATAGATGCTCTATTGCGGGAAGATCGATGATTACTTTTTATATCGCAGCATTGGTATTGATATTACTAGTCTTGCTAGTGCTATTTCGTCCATTTCTGTGGAAATCAAACAGTGCTCACGCTTCACGTCAGCAGTTGAATGCGGCCATTTATAAAGAAGAACTTGTCAAGCTTGAGAAAGAGCGCGCCGATGGTTTGATTGATGCGCTTACTTATGAAATGTCCCATGCTGAAATTCGGCAGCGCCTCTTTCAAGATACCAGTGAAGATGATGGAGTTGCTGTTCTGGGTTCGCCTAAAAAGACCTTGATTGCTTTATCTGTATTTATACCGGTATTAGCAGTGTCGATGTATTTGTGGCTTGGTAGCGCTCAGCAAATTGCTGATAGTGGCGCTAAGCAAAAGGTTACCCAGCAAGATGTTGAAAAAATGGTTGCCAGCCTTGCTGCTAGCTTAGAAGCGGATCCCAGCAATCTCCAGGGCTGGGCAATGCTAGCGCGCTCTTATAAAGTGATGGGTCGTCCAGTAGAAGCTGAAAAAGCCTACGATCGTGCAGGCGCTTATTTGGATGGCGATGCTCAACTCTTAGCAGACTATGCAGATGTTGCAGCCAATAATGCCAATGGAAATTTTGAGGGCAAGCCTAGAGCAATTATCAAAAGAGCTCTTAAAGCTGACCCTAATAATATGATGGCACTTTGGCTATCGGGTACAGCTGATTACAACCAGGGTAATTACAAGGGTGCGGTCCAAGTTTGGGAGCGCTTAGGTAAATTGCTTCCTCCTGAGTCTGGGGATGCCAAGATGATTCAAGGGGCTATCTTAGAGGCACGTGATAAAGCAAAATTACCTCCCGAGACTTTATCTAGTAAACCTGCGCCAGCAAATACTGCAGCGAGCGGGAAAAGTATTGGTGGAGTAGTGGAGCTGAGCGCAGATCTGAAATCTAGGGTCAAGCCAGATGATATTGTGATGGTGATTGCACGCGCCCCTGGAGTTCGTATGCCAGTTGCGATTATGCGTAGCCGAGTAGCGGATCTGCCATTACGCTTTGTGCTAAATGATTCCTTGGCGATGACGCCTAATATGTTGATCTCTCAGTTAAGCGAGGCTACAGTTGAAGTAAGAATCTCTAAGTCTGGGCAGGCAAAGCCTGAGCCCGGTGATCTTTACTCTGATGTGCAGACCGTAAAAGTGGGCACAGATAAACTCAAAATACTTGTTGATCAAATAAGACCTTGATATTGAGGTCTTAACCCCTGCCAACAAATGGCATCTTCGTAGCCATGATGGTCATCGATAGAATATTGCTCTCAGGTGGTAGCTGCGCCATGTGTAAAACAGCTTCTCCAACATGGTCGACATTCATGCGTGGTTCGATCTTGATAGATTGATCTGCCTGCATGATGCCAGCAGCCATACGATCGGTCATTTCAGTAGCAGCATTACCAATATCAATTTGACCGCAAGCAATATTGAATGGACGCCCATCTAAAGCGATGGTTTTAGTTAGCCCGCTGATGGCGTGTTTAGTAGCGGTATAAGGTGCTGACATGGGTCTTGGTGCATGCGCAGAGATGGAGCCATTGTTAATAATTCTGCCGCCTTGCGGAGATTGGGATTTCATCATCCGAATCGCTTCTTGTGAGCAAAGAAACGCACCGCAAAGATTGGCGTTCACTACATTCATCCACTGTTCATAGCTGAGATCTTCCATGGGAATAGCAGGCGCTCCCATGCCAGCATTATTAAACAGTACATCAATGCGGCCAAATTTTTTCCCCAAGGCTGCAAAGAGTTGTTTTACCTGATCGGGTTTACCAACGTCGCAGGCTACTGCAAGACAATTATTAGCATTGCCGCCAATATCAGTAATTGCCTTCTCAAGTTTTTCAAGATGCCGGCCTGTGAGTACGACCTGGAATCCGCCTTTGAGCAGCGCTTTAGCGGCTGCTTTTCCAATGCCAGTTCCGGCGCCAGTGACAAGGGCTACTTTAGTTATTGTGGTGTTCATAGTGATCTTTGCAGTCTCAGAAAGACACCATCTTATCGCGATTTATTTGGCAAGAATCCAATCTTTTGCCTATTATTGGGGGCGGGGCATAATGCAAAAAAGAAAAGAGATTTGAATGAACTCCCTCAAAAAACACCTTTTTAACCCTTGGGCTAGTGGCTCAGCCTTTTTGCTGCTATTAATCCTGATTTTTGGTGTCCTTTGGATTCTGGTTCCACCACCTCCAAAATCGATTGAAATCGCTACTGGCTTTCCTACAGGCCTCTATTACCAGTTTGCTGAGCGTCTGAAGGTGGAGCTCGGAAAAGAGGGTGTCAAGCTAGAGGTAAAGGAAACTGGTGGAACTATTGATAATCTGGCGCTCTTAAAAGATCCCAAATCTGGAGTCAATTTTGCAATGGTGCAGGGTGGGGTAGCTGATATTAGTCAGTATCCCAATTTGGTATCGCTTGCAGGTATGTTTTATGAGCCGATTTGGGTTTGGTACCGTGAAGCTGCTTTTAAAAACGAAAGTGGCCAACTCAAAGTCTTAAATCAGCTTAAAGGTAAACGAGTTTCTATCGGCAATGAGGGTAGCGGTACCTTAGCCCTCAGTAATGCTTTATTAGTGGCGAGCGGTATTGAGGCAAAAGACCTGCATGCTGAAAAACTTAAACCAGATGAAGCTATTGAGAAATTCAATCGGGGTGAATTGGACGCTGTATTTATTGTGGCGGCTGCAGAGGCACCCATTCTGAAAAAGTTTTATACGATTCCCGGTATTCGCTTGATGAGTTTTGATCAGGCAGATGCGTATACACGTAACTTAAGTTATCTATCTAAAGTAAGTATACCTAGGGGTTTGTTAAGCATCGAGCATGACTTACCGCGTCAGGATATTCAGGTGATTGCGGCTACTGCTACTCTCGTAGCGCATGATGATGTCAGCCCAGCTTTAGTCTCTCTATTGCTTGGAGCTTCATACGATATTCTAAAGTCTTATTCACGCCTGCAAAAGGTCGGCGAATTTCCATCCAG
>CANGHN010000023.1 GCA_947453825.1 Betaproteobacteria bacterium | reverse complement strand
TATCCAATCATCATTTTGATTGGTTTGTCTGGATAGGCTGCTACAGCTGCGCCTATCATTACTGGTAATACCACCGCGCTAAATACAATGTTTTTTATTGTTTTATTAAACATATTGTCTCCTCCAGTACATTTAGATATTGATAGGCGCAATCTTGCATTCCTGGGCGCAGATATTGAGCGCCTCTAGTAACTCGGGCGTCATCGGAATACCCTCTTGCAACCTTTGCGCCATCACTTTTGCAGCCCCTTCGCCAGGAACACGAATTTCCTGAATGCCTGGTAAGGTTGATGAGCTCTTTAAATCTTGAACCAACTCAATCACTCGGTCAATAAAGGCAGCTTTATCGCCGAAGGCAGCTGGATCTACAGCAATAATGGTCTGCCCAGTATTAGTAATCACATCATGATGGGCGTTGAAATCAATTGTCCCCTTACCAACGGCGGCATTATTCAAGGCTCCAGCAAGTAATCCAATCATGACCGCCAAGCCGTAGCCTTTGTATCCGCCAATTGGCAATAAGGATCCCTCAGCAGATTTTTTAGGATCAGTAATTGGCTTGCCCTGGCGATCAATCATCCAATCACTTGGTATGGATTCACCTTTTTGGGCAGCTACTTTGACTTTTCCATAAGCAGCTACCGTTGTTGCAATATCCAAAAGAACCATTGGACTATCACCAGCAGGAACAGCAATCGCTATAGGATTAGTTGATAACAATAGATCAATGCCGCCCCAAGGGGCCATATGATTGGCATTACCTACTGCCATATAAATGCCAACATAGCCTTGTTCAGCCAACTTACGAACATAAACAGACGCTGCACCCGAGTGATTGCCATAGTGACTGCCAATCCAACACACACTATGTTCTTTAACTTTTTGAATCGCGAGATCTACAGCGCGGCTCATCACCAGATGACCCAAGGCATTATCTCCGTTAATCAATGCTGTGGCACCCTGCTCTCGTTCAATCCGAATATTGGGATTGAGATTAACGCCGCCCGCCCGAATTCTTTTGAGATAGGCTGGCAAACGAAAGATGCCATGGCCATCTGCCCCCACCAAATCAGATTTCACCATTAATTGGCCTACTAAGTCCGCATCAATCAAGGGAACCCCCTCAGACTGAAGCACCTTAGAAATAAAAGCTTCTGCTTTTGAAACTGCTAGGTATTTTAAATTGCTCATAGTCATTTAAATTTCTGAGCTCGCTCTAAATTCCAAGCTATAAACATATTTATTTTCAGGGTGATGAGTTACGGAAACTTCAAATAATTTATCTTGGGCGTCATAGTAGCGCCGAATAATGACAAGACAAGGTGCATGCGGCTTAAGCTCTAATCGTTGAGAGATCATCGGAGAGGCGCCCATCACAGAAACATCAAGCTCTGCCCTCTCTACTCTGGTGCCATATTTCTTTTCGATTTGCTCAAACACCATTACCTGACTATGCTCAGGGTCAGAAGTAAGTGAAGCAAACTGCGGCAAGATATAAATATCGGTCCAAGCAATCATTTCTTCAGAGGTCTGTTGCTTGCGAATACCGCCGATGTGATACCAAGAAGAGCCAATAGCACCGCCAACAATTTGACTAAGCGACTTATCAAGCTCAATAAATTCTTCAATCATATTAACCCGATAGGTGTCTCGAGGGTAGCTCAAGATATCAATCGGAGAATTAAAACTTTGCGTAAAACGCCGCAGCTTTTGTCGAGACACCACCTTGGTAGGAGCGCCCTGGCGTCGATAAATCAGGCCATTGGATTCCAGAATTTGCAATGCATGTCGCAAGGTATGTCTACTTGCAGCAAAATTTTTGCAAAGGTCTGCCTCGGCAGGCAAGACAGACCCTACAGGCCAATCGCCGTTATAGATGCGCTGCTCGAGCGAATCTGCTAATAAACGATAGAGCGGCGCGCGCACAGTCAAACTATGAGAGCCCAAACATCTTTTTACCGGCAATCGGCAGGCGTGCCTTCAAAATATCACCTGATAAGGATTCAGTGATGTAAAGATCTTTTCCGTCTGGACCACCAAAACACATATTTGCTAAATGATGGTGATGTGGGTTCTCGGAGTAAATCAAGTGAGTAGGCAACATATTGCTATCAAATCTCCAAATACCAACACCTAAATGGCAAACCAACAAGCCATTTTCAGAATCCATCTCAATACCATCAGGACCTGCTACACCGCCGGTGAGCTGAACTGCAACGCCCGTCTTTGAAACAGAGCCATCGGCCATCAAAGGCAATCTCCAGATTTGCTGCGATCTAGTAGCAGCCACAAATACATGCTTTTCTTGCGTATTTAATGTGATGCCATTCGGGCTAGGCACATTGATAGCTAGGCGATCCAACTTCCCACTGGCGCTTAATCTAAATACCCGACCTGTTGGATCAGCGATACCAGTCTGACCCTGATCAGTGAAGTACAAATCGCCATTAGAGGCAAAGTGCAAATCATTTAAACCCTTGAAATTTTCGCTGTACATCGAGCCTAAAATTGTTTCGATCTTTCCAGTCTTCGTATCTAATGCCAACAACCCTGCTTTGTAGTCGCAAATAAACGCACGACCATCTTTGTGGAATTTCAAACCATTTGGCCAGCCATCGTATTGAGTCACTAAATCCCAATTTCCTTTGGTATCAATTCGGAAAATACGTCCAAACGGAATATCTACAAACCATAAATTACCTTCACGGTCAAAGGAAGGGCCTTCCAAGAAACACTCCACTTCAGCTCCCTGGCGATTTGGATCCGACCAACCAGTGCGTGATTTTTTGCGGAATTTTTCAGGCATGGTCATGAAGACTTCAGTCTTAATTTTCTCTACTGGCTGGAAAGGGTTATGCATCGTCATACAAGCGACTCCTATCTAAAGTTATACGGACAAGTTATTTTTTATTCTGGGATCATTAAACCATATTTAATGTTAATCTTAAGTGATTATTGGACCTCTAATATATTCACCCTGCTTTTACTTAACCGTATAGGTTGCAAACTATGAAAAATGTAGTCGTTATTGGCACCGGCATTATGGCCTCAGGCATTGCTGCTGGATTTATTGCTCAAAGTACCCCCGTCATCATTCTTGGTAGAACAAAAGAAAAGGCAGATGTCTGCTTAGATAAGGCGCTATCTCTAGCCAACAAGATTGGCTATGCAGGTAGTAATACCAAGTTAGATCAAGCAAGTATCAAGTCACAACAAAAAACTGGGGCGATGGATGGCTGGCAAGACTGGGCAAACACTCAATGGGTCATTGAAACGGTATCTGAAGATTTAGATCTTAAGAAAAAAGTGTTTGAGCATCTTGATCAAGTGGTGCCATCCCATATTCCAATTGGCAGCAATAGCTCAAGCTTTCCTATTAGCAAAATGGCTGAGGGACTTAAGACTGCTAATCGTATGATGGGTGCTCACTACTTCATGCCAGCTGAAGTAGTGCCTTTGGTAGAAATTGTGATGGGCCAGAAGACAGAACTGAAATATGCCCAAGAAGCCTACTCACTCTATAAGAGCGTCAATAAAAAACCGGTGCTAGTGAAAAAAGATATCCCGGGGTTTTTAGCAAATCGTATACAACATGCGTTAATGCGCGAAGCCTTGTATTTGGTAGATCAAGGAATTGCCAGCCCTGAGGACGTGGATGATGCAGTTCGTTATAGCTTTGGTTTTCGCTATGCGGCTGTCGGACCAATGACCCAGAAAGAGCTATCTGGCTGGGATACGATGGCTAGCGCTGCCAAGGAAATCTACCCATCCCTTTCCAATATGACAACCTTGGCTCCCAAGTTAGCTCAGATGATGAGCGAAGGCAAGACCGGTGTAAAAGCAGGTGAAGGTTTTAAGAAATGGACCCCCGAAGAAATTGCACAAGTTTCAGAATCGTACTCACGCAGACTGAAAGCAGCTTTTGATGTGCTTAATATTGAATAAGAGAATATCCCTTGGCAATGGCATCTTTGACTCGATGGATATCCGGCGTAATCCCAACTCCGCTAGCCGCCAACTGGGATGCGGGCAAATGTCCCTGCTCTGCAACTAATGGTTGAGTGCAGATATCAAAACGCAGATACTGATTTGACATGCTAAAACCCCAAGGCACATCTCCCATAGCAAAGCCAATGGATGCTGTTGCAGCCGCAGAAAGTGAGGTTTCAGCAACCTTGCATGCTAAATTGGTTTTCAGCCCATTAACACTTAAAACCTGCGCACACTCAAAAGCTTTTAACACTCCGCCTATTTTAATGAGCTTTAAGCTTGCACCATCAACAGCGTCCGCTTTCATGAATTGCAAAATTTCACCCAAGCCATGGATGGACTCATCCAAACCGATTGGAATGGCCGATTTTTTTCTCAAGGCAACAAAATCTTCTATCGGTACATCAGCAGAAATTAGTTGCTCAGCAAAGGCTAATCTACGGGCTGCTGCGGACTCACAAAACAGCACTGCATTCGCCAAACCCATTGCACCATTGGCATCTACTGAGATCACATCACCCTCTAATGCATCTGAGAGCGTTTCAACGCGATGTAAATCCTCGGCTAATGGCAATGAGCCAATCTTGATTTTCCAATGTCTAAATCCTAGCGCGCGAAATGTTTTAGCCTCTGCTATCTCTTTTTCTAAGGAGCCACCTAGCATCCTGAGCAGCGGAATACTTGCTGGAGTCTCAAGTTCTGCCATACCACTTTGTGCTCGTAAGTATCGCCACAAAGAAATCGATTCTTTCTGTGTATACAAATCTAGCAATGCCATTTCAAGACAAGACTTTGCTGAAGGATTACCGTACAGCAGACTATCTAACAGGACCGAAAAGCGCTTGGGATCATTCCACTCCAGTGCCCGCGCTTTATCTGCTAGATATTTCACGTTCGCTAATAAGCTGCCTAAAGTTTCACCCGTCATTAATGGGGCAGTTGAAGCCTCGCCCCATCCCGTACGACCCTCTTCATCAGTTAAACAAATTAAGACTGTTTTGGCATCAGTAATCAGATCGTGCGACATCTTCATCGGTTCGATGAGCGGAATAGACAGCGGGAAGATGGTGGCCTGAGTGATTTTCATTTTTGAAGAACAGTTTTAATCTATTAACGTATAAGAATAATTCAGGAGAGCCTTACATGAGAAAATTTATTTTGGCATTGTCGTTGATTAGCGCCTCATTGCCAGCTTTTGCACAAACCTACCCCAATCAACCTATTAAACTGGTGATTCCGTTTGCCGCTGGCGGACCATCTGATGTCCTAGCTAGAGGCTTTGCACCTAAACTTGGTGAAAACCTTGGTCAACCCATCATTATTGAGAATAAACCTGGGGCTGGAGCTAACCTTGCTGCTGAGTATGTTGCTAATTCAAAACCGGATGGCTACACCCTCTTTTTAATGATGGTTGGTACGCAGGCCATTAATGAGACTTTATACAAAAAACTCAATTACAACTTAATTAAAGATTTTGCTCCCGTCTCTTTAGTGGGCTCATCTTCATTAATGTTTGTGGCGACTCCATCAGCTCCATTCAAAACGATTCCAGAATTAATCTCTTATGCCAAAGCTAACCCAGGTAAGGTGAATTTTGGTTCATCAGGTGCCGGTACACCTCTCCACCTTGGTGGTGAGTTATTTAATACCCAAGCAGGCACTGATATTCTGCACGTACCTTATAAAGGTGCCGCTCCTGCCTTGACCGATGTTTTAGGTGGGCAAATTCAGACAGCCCTCGTAGGTACCCCTGCTGCATTGCCCTATGTGAAGTCTGGAAAACTTACAGCACTTGGTGTCACTAGCCTTAAACGTTCTCCAAACGCCCCTGAAATTCCTGCTATCTCAGAGTACCTGCCAAAATTTGAAGTGGAGTTAGTCTATGCCATCGTGGCCCCAGCCGACACACCAAAAGCTGTAGTGGATAAATTAAACTCTCAGCTCACTAGCGTGCTAAATAATCCTGAAATCAAAAGCCAATTAAATAGCAAAGGTTTTGAAGTGGTAACCAGCACACCTCACCAGCTTAGCGACTACATCAAGTCTGAAGTAGCAAAGTGGGGCCCTATCGTTAAGAAATCTGGCGCAAGTGCCGAATAATTCTATATATCAACTGAAAGAGCATCATGATTGAAATCTCCGAAAAGCGTTTAATTGGGCCCATCATCCGCCTTCATCCGAATGACAATATTGTTGTCGCTAGAGTTGATGTCAGTATTGGAACTGAAGTACCTAGCGAGCATTTTACGAGTCGCAGTCAAGTGCCTGCCGGCTACAAAATTGCCACTAAAAAGATTCTCAAAGGTGAGCCGATTCTCAAATACAACGTGACTGTTGGCTTTGCAAACACAGATATTGAAGCTGGCACGATGGTGCATAGTCACAATACCGAGTTCCGTGAATTTGATCGTGATTACGCTTATGCAAGCGAATTCAAACCCACGGTAATGCTGCCAGAATCTGAGCGCGCTACTTTTCAGGGCTATGTCAGATCAAACGGTAAAGTTGGAACACGCAACTTCATTGGGATTCTATCCACCGTCAATTGCTCGGCAACCGTAGTTAACAAAATTGCGGCCTGGTTTACACCAGAAAGACTCAAAGATTACCCAAATATTGATGGTGTTGTGGCATTTAGCCATGACATTGGCTGTGGCATGGAAATGAGTGGCGAGCCGATGGAGCTACTGCGTCGTACTATGGCCGGCTACGCCCGACACCCCAACTTGGCAGCGGCATTGATTGTGGGTCTTGGCTGTGAGCGCAATCAACTTAAAGGTTTAATGGATCAAGAAGATCTCAAAGCAGGAAGTAATCTACATACTTTCATCATGCAAGAATCTGGTGGCACTCGTAAAACCATTGAGGCAGGTATTGAGGCTGTAAAAGCACTACTACCTGAAGCCAACAAAGCAAAGAGAGAAACGGTTTCTGCCAGCCACTTATGCGTAGGCTTGCAATGTGGCGGCTCTGATGGTTTCTCTTCCATCACTGCTAACCCTGCCTTAGGCGCAGCCATCGATATCCTGTCACGTCATGGTGGCACCGGCATTCTGTCGGAGACTCCCGAGATCTATGGTGTAGAGCATACGCTCACCCGCCGTGCAGCGAGCAAGGAAATTGGAGAAAAACTAATCAAACGCATTCGCTGGTGGAAAGATGAGTACTCCGTTGGTAGAGACGTGCAAATTAACGGGCAAGTCAGTCCCGGCAATCAGATTGGTGGCCTAGCCAATATCTTTGAGAAATCTTTAGGCTCTTCTATGAAAGGTGGCACAGGCCCATTGATGGAAGTCTATAAATACGCTGAGCCAGTGACTGCTAAAGGTTTTGTTTTTATGGACACGCCAGGATTTGATCCAGTCTCAGCAACAGGACAAATTGCAGGTGGTGCCAATTTAGTTGCCTTTACTACGGGTCGCGGTTCCATGTTCGGCTCTAAGCCAGCACCTTGCATCAAACTTGCTACTAATACCCCGATGTACCAACGTCTTACTGAGGATATGGATATCAATTGTGGCGAAATACTGGATGGCACGGTCTCTGTTCAGGAAATGGGTCAACGGATATTTGAGTTATTCCTCAAAACTGCTTCTGGAGAGTCGTCTAAGAGCGAGCTACTCGGTTTAGGTGATTATGAATTTGTGCCCTGGCAAATCGGCGTGATGAGCTAATAGAACGGTAGAATTGATCTATTCCTTATTGAGAATCGACCTTAGCTTATGAAATTTAGGGACTACTACGAAACATTAGGCATTGCTCGAACTGCTTCGGAAGCAGAGATCAAAACAGCTTACCGTAAGCTCGCCCGTAAATTTCATCCAGACGTTAATAAAGAAGCTGGTGCAGAGGAACAATTCAAAGAAATTGGTGAAGCATATGCCGTCCTAAAAGACACTGAAAAACGGGCAGCCTACGATCGTTTTGGTGCCAACTGGAAAAATGGTCAGGACTTCACCCCTCCTCCGAATTGGAATGAAGGTTTTGAATACTCCGACAATAACTATGGCGGTGCAAATCCTGGTTATGGTGGCGGGTTTGAGGGTGATCAAAGCGAATTTTTTGAATCTCTCTTTGGTAGAGGCAAACACCGTCAAGGTGGTCGCGGCACTCACTCACGCCAAGGGATGAACTTCAAAGGGCAAGATCACCACGCTAAAATTTTGATTGATCTTGCAGATGCGTATAACGGCGCTAAACGCACGATTGCATTACATATGCCCACACTTGATGCTAATGGCCACGTCGGCACGCAAGAACGTAAACTCGATGTCAGCATTCCGAAGGGTATTAAGGCTGGTCAGAATTTAAGGTTGGGCGGACAAGGCGGTCCTGGGGTAGGCGAAGGTCCTGCTGGCGACCTCTATTTAGAAATTGATTTTCACCCCAACCCCATTTACCGCGTGGATGGCAAAGATGTATTCATCGACATACCTTTGGCACCTTGGGAGGCAACTCTGGGTACCACTGTGAACATTCCAACACCTGCTGGGTCCACTTTAGAACTAAAGATTCCTGCCGGCACGATTGCTGGTCGTAAGATGCGCCTCAAAGGTAAAGGCATCCCCAGCGCTGAACCCGGTGATTTATATGTTGTACCAAGCATTGCATTACCTCCTGCGCAGACAGATGCACAAAAAGAAGCCTATCAAACCTTTGAAAAGGCTTTTGATTTCAACCCCAGAACACACCTGAAGGGATGATGATGAGTCAAATCAATACCACCTGGATTGAAGCGAGCGTCGTAGAAAATGAAGTGCATATGACGATCGTTGAACTCTCACACGCCTCACGCACACCTCAAGAACTCATTATGACCTGGGTGTCTGAAGGCGTCTTGAGCCCCGCCGGATCATCTCCAGAAGATTGGCGCTTTAGCG
The DNA here is from genome assembly GCA_947453825.1 of Betaproteobacteria bacterium. GTDB lineage: Bacteria > Pseudomonadota > Gammaproteobacteria > Burkholderiales > Burkholderiaceae > Polynucleobacter. The sequence continues at coordinate 20,708 of CANGHN010000023.1, read as the reverse complement.
GTGACTCACTCAGAAGAGCGAAAACGGCAGCACATTTAACGCATGACTTAGAGTTAAATGTCCCTGGAGTTGCCTTGGCGCTAGACCTCCTAGAAGAAATCTCCGAGCTACGTTCACGTTTAAAGCGTGAGAGCTTAGATTAGCTCAAGACTCGGAGCGACTTAAGAGCTGTTCCCAGCGCTGAAGCTTTTGATCCAATACTGCAGTAATTTCTGTTAAACGGGCCTGCATACTAGCCGCCAGTTCAGGTTCATTTTTATAAAGATCTGGGTTGCTCATGGCAATACCAATATCAGCCTGTTCGGTCTCTAGCTCTTCAATTTGCAATGGTAATGATTCAAGCTCTTGGCGCTCTTTACCGTTGAGTTTTTGCACACCACTTTTGGCAATCGGCTTTACTTCAACTTTCGCATCGATTTTTGCTTCTGCTTTAACAATGGGCTTTACTTCAGTCTTAGCCGCCCGAATACTTTCAGAACGGGCTTTCTGAATCTTCCAATCTTCATAGCCGCCTTCGTATTCACGCCAAAAGCCATCACCCTCATGGGCAATAATGCTGGTTACAACGTTATCCAAGAAATAACGATCGTGACTCACCAAGAAAACAGTACCTTTGTAATCTTGGAGCAATTGCTCAAGCAAATCGAGTGTATCGATATCCAAATCATTGGTAGGTTCATCCAACACCAACACGTTTGCCGGCCTTGCAAATAAACGGGCAAGTAAGAGACGATTTCGTTCACCGCCTGATAAGGTGCTGACAGGAGAGTTTGTTCTCTCTGGCGCGAATAGAAAATCACTCAGGTAACTCTTGACGTGTTTTTTATTACCATTAATTTCAATCCATTCGCTACCAGGACTAATGTAATCTTCCAATGAGGCATTGAGATCGAGTCCCTCACGCATCTGATCAAAGTACGCCACTTCGATGCGTGTTCCCATTGCAGCAGTTCCAGAGTCTGGTGTAATCGTCCCAAGGATTAGTTTTAATAAGGTCGTCTTACCTGCACCATTGGGGCCCAGTAGACCGACCTTATCACCACGCAAAATGGTTGCAGTAAAGTCTTTCACAATTGGGCGATCGTAGGACTTACTAACGTCTTGTAAATCAGCAACGATCTTGCCACTGCGATCCCCTGCGGATACCGCCAGCTTTACCTGACCGATTGCATCGCGGCGCTCTGCACGACTACTACGTAATGTCTCTAAGCGAGCGATACGGGCAACACTGCGTGTCCGCCGTGCTTCAACCCCCTTACGAATCCAGACCTCTTCTTGCGCTAATAACTTATCAGCCCTGGCATTTGCTAAGGATTCTGCATTAAGCTCTTGATCCTTGAGCACTTCGTACTGAGTGAAGTTACCTGGGTAGCTACGCAATATTCCCCGATCGAGCTCAACAATTTGCGTACACACATTGTCCAAAAAAGCGCGATCATGGGTGATCAAAATTACAGAGCCTTGATATTCTTTTAAAAGCTCTTCTAGCCAAGCAATCGAATCTAAATCCAGATGGTTGGTTGGCTCATCCAACAGCAGAACATCTGGCATCTCCACCAAAGCGCGAGCTAGTGCAACGCGTTTCTTGGTTCCTCCTGAAAGCGTGCCAATTTTCACATCAGCATCTAAATGCAAACGATCTAAGGTTTCATGAACGCGCTGCTCCCAGTTCCAGCCACTGAGCGCCTCTAATTGGGATTGCACCTCATCTAAGCGGTGATGGGAGGCATCATCCCACTCGCCTACGCTTAAGGCCTCATACTCTTCACGCAGAGCCTTTGCTTGCGCTACACCCTTAGCCACAGCGTCAAAGACAGTCTCATGAGTATCAAATATAGGCTCTTGCGGAACATAAGCAATGCGTAGGCCTTGTTGATACTGTAAAAGCCCATCATCCATTTTTTCAATACCAGCCAAAATCTTCAATAAGGAAGATTTGCCAGTGCCATTGCGACCAATGAGGCCAACACGTTCACCGGATTCCAGTGAAAAAGCAGTGTTTGCGAGGAGGTCAACGTGGCCAAAAGCCAGTTTTGCATCAGTGAGTACGATTAAAGCCATGGCGACATTATCGTCACTTCGCTAAAAGAGGGGATATTTTGATCAAAATCTGCGAGACTAGTAACAAATGATCTGCAAACTGAGTTCATCTGCACCCCGTCTCATCCTCTTTGCAGGACATGCTGGCACAGGCAAATCGACCCTTGCCAAGAAAGCTTTGCCCCTTATCGTTGCCAAGTCAGGGGAAGATTTCTTCTTTTTAGATAAAGATACTGTCTATGGCGCATATAGTGCGCATGTTATGGAACTCACCACCCATGACTCACATGATCGAGATAGCCCCTACTATCTTGAGAATCTGCGGAATTGGGAATATCAAGGTCTGATAGACATCGCTAGAGAAAACCTACAACTTGGGGTCAATGTCATTTTAGTTGGGCCCTTCTCCCAAGAAATTCAAAGTGGCAGAATGTTTGATCCTACGGCCTTGGGTATTCCACCTCAAACACGTATTCAGATAGCCTGGATTGATTTAGCGGAGGATGAAGCTAAGAGGCGTATGCAAAAACGTGCCGATCCTAGAGATGATTGGAAGCTTGCGCACTGGGAGCAGTATGCTAAACGGAGAGTTCATGCGCCTACCCACCCATCCATCCATCGCTTTGATAATCTTGTATTCGAACAAGACACGTTTGAGCAACTCATTTCTCACTTACTAAGCTAAAAAAAGGACACCTCCAGGGGGTCCTATCTCAAGCTCTGAGAACTGAATTCTTAGAACCTGTAAGCAATACTAACGGCTGGCATCCAAGGATTTAATGTCAACTTGCCAAGATTAGTTCCACCTGAAACCGAAGTGACATTAGCACTCATGGTTGCATATTTCAGATCTAGATCAAATCAGTCTTAATTTGAGCTACTTTGCGAGGTAATCTAAAGCGAGTGCTTCTGCTACCTTAATGCCATCAACACCAGCCGATAATATTCCGCCAGCATAACCAGCACCCTCACCAGCTGGATAGAGGCCTTTAATGTTCAAACTCTGAAAATTTGGTCCACGAGTAATCCTTAATGGTGAAGAGGTTCTTGTCTCGACTCCAGTTAAGACGGCATCTTTCATTGAAAAACCTTTAATTTGTTTCTCAAATGCTGGGATCGCCTCACGAATTGCTTCAATCGCATATGCAGGCAAGCTTTGGGCTAGATCGGTGAGATGCACGCCTGGCTTATAAGAAGGTAATACAGTACCGAACTCAGTTGAAGGAGTGTTTGCTAAAAAATCCCCCACTAGTTGTCCTGGAGCTTCATAGGTGCCACCACCCAACTCAAAAGCCTTAGACTCAATCGCACGTTGAAACTCAATTCCAGCAAGTGGACCACCTGGATAATCATCTGGAGTAATGCCCACTACGATGCCCGCATTGGCATTGCGCTCATTACGTGAATATTGACTCATGCCATTAGTAACCACACGATTAGGCTCTGATGTAGCGGCCACTACCGTGCCACCTGGACACATACAAAAACTATAAACAGAACGTCCATTTTTAGCGTGGTGAACCAACTTATAGTCAGCTGCGCCAATCAAGGCATTACCAGCATGGGGGCCTAAGCGCGCCTTATCAATTAATGACTGCGGATGCTCAATCCGAAAACCAACTGAAAATGGCTTGGCTTCCATAAAGACGCCTGCTTGATGCAAAGCTACAAAGGTATCGCGCGCACTATGGCCCAGGGCGAGAACGACATGACTTGCTGGCAAGTCCTCTTGTCCTTCAATCTTGACACCAGTAATTTGCTGATCATGAATATCAAAGCCAATCACCTTTTGTGAAAAACGAATCTCTCCACCCAGCTCAATAATTTCTTGTCGCATCTTTTCCACTACACCAACGAGGCGAAAAGTACCGATATGAGGCTTAGCAACATAACGGATTTCTGCTGGGGCGCCCGCCTTTATAAATTCATGAATGACTTTGCGCCCATAAAACTTGGGATCCTTAATCTGACTATATAACTTGCCATCAGAAAACGTACCCGCTCCACCTTCTCCAAACTGCACATTTGATTCTGGATTGAGAATATTTTTACGCCATAAGCCCCAGGTATCTTGAGTACGTTCACGCACCTTTTTGCCACGCTCAAGTACGATGGGCTTAAAGCCCATCTGCGCCAATAGAAGCGCAGTAAATATTCCGCAGGGGCCAAAACCAATGACTACAGGGCGTAGAGCCTTGCCAGAGGTGATCGATTCAGGGGCTTGACCAACAAAGTGATAGCTTGTATCTGGCGATGGTCTGATATGGATATCGTTAGCAAATTGCTTTAGTAAGGCCTCTTCATTTTTGACTGATAGATCTATCGTATAGATAAACGATAGTGAGACATTTTTTCTGGCGTCATAGCTGCGCTTGAAAATATCAAACGTAATGAGGTCCTGCGCAGACAAATCTAAACGCTTAAGAATTGCCTCCTCAAGCGCCTCAGGTGCATGACTAATTGGTAAACGGAGCTCAGTAATGCGGATCATGAGAAAAACTTATTCAGCCTTGGCTCCTGAGCTCTTCACCACATTAGCCATACGATCAAAATCTTTTGCTAACAACAGATTGAACTCGATTGGCGTTAAGTTGCCAATTTCAATTCCTTGGCGACGCATACGCTCGATAATCTCTGGCTGCTTTAAGAGATTGGTCATTTCTGTGGAGATTTTATTGATGATCTCTTTTGGCGTGCCCGCTGGAGCTAGCAAACCGAACCAGCTATCAAAAACATAACCCTTCACAGTATTGCCAATTGGCGGTATACCTGGAACAAACGGGGAAGGCTTTTCTGACGAAACTCCTAAAAAACGGATGCGAGGATCATTTGCAAAAGGCAATGCAGCCACATTGGCAGCAATGACTGCTTGTGCACGACCTGCCAAGAGTTCAGTGATCGCATCACCGGTCCCCTTCGTGGGTATATGAACCAAATCTATGCCTGCCATGCTGTCAAAGTACGCCATCGCTAAATGAGAGGCGCTTCCATTGCCAGCGCTTGCATAGTTATATTGACCTGGTTTCGCTTTTGCTAAAGCGATGAATTCTGCAACGTTCTTGGCTGGAAACTCAGAGTTGGTCATCATGACATAGCCACTAGTACCAATATAGGCAGCAGCAGTGAAATCTTTTTTTGGATCAAAACTCAATTTTGGGAACAAGGTGCCATTGATATTGTGGCTAGCGGCTGCCATCACTAAGGTGTAACCGTCAGCCGGAGACTTTGCTACCACTCCGGTACCCACTGTACCGCCTGCTCCAGCTTTGTTTTCTACCAAAACTGTCTCACCAAGCGCTAGACCCAATTCATTTGAAAATGAGCGCGCTAAGGCATCCTGAACACTACCTGGAGAAAACGGCACGATGATCTTGATAGGCTTCGTTGGCCATGGAGTAGCAGCAGCTGCAAAATGAAATGAGAAGGCTAGCAATAGACCACCTAAAAGGCTTGCAGCAAAACGGATTTTCTTCATCGGGCAAGGCGTCATTGAATGCTCCAGGAAGTTGAACAAATTCCCAAAATGATACTGGGTATATGGCCATTCCTTCTGTATTTTCAGTAAAAGGCGATAATGCGCCATGGCTCTTCGCGCAACTATCCACAAGGCTGACCTTCACGTCGCTGATTCAGACCGCCATTACTATGGCAGCCACTCCCTAACGATCGCCAAACACCCCTCAGAAACCGAGGAAAGGATGATGGTGAGGATCATTGCTTTTGCCCTCCAGGCCCATGAAGATTTAGTCTTTACTAAGGGTCTGAGCGATACCGACGAGCCTGATTTATGGATCAAGGACCTCACCGACTCCATCAAGCTCTGGATTGAGATTGGTCAACCCGATGAACGCCGGATCCTGAAAGCCTGCGGTAGATCAGATCAGGTGATTGTTTATTGCTATGGTGGTCACACTAGCAAAATCTGGTGGGATGGCATTGCCAATAAGCTCACTAGAGCAAAAAATCTACAAGTCATCTCCATTCCAGCCGAACAAGCGCATGATCTTAATAAGCTAGTTGAACGCAGCATGGTTTTGCATGTCAATGTTCAGGATGGGGAAGCCTACGTTTCTTCTGAGCAAGGCCAGGTCACGATTACCCCCGAGATCTGGCGCAATCATCCAGAATAATGAAGACGATCGTCTTTGATACTAATGTTTTGTTAGATATTTTTGTCTTTAATGACTTTAGGGCTCTTCACATCAAACAAGCCCTCATTGATCAAAAAATAGATGCCCTGGCTAGCCGTCAAACACTTGAAGAATTTTTAGACGTCATCTCGCGTCCACTATTTTCTTTAGAGCAAAGTGCTCAAGAAAGAATCATCAAAGAATGGCAATCACTCGCTCATATAGTGGATGACAATAAAATCCTTGTCGCCCCTTGGAAATGTCGTGATGGCGATGACCAAATATTTCTGAATCTCGCCTATACAAGCAAACCTTGTGCCTTAATTAGCAAAGATAATGAAGTACTGAAATTGGCCAGTCGTGCTGCAAAAGAAGGTGTGCTGATTACCGCCGACTACAGCAGCTTATAAACCTTGGGCTGCTTGTGCGGCAACCTCAAATGACTTGAGGCGAGCCTGATGGTCAAAGATCTGTCCCGTCAGGATGATTTCATCAGCGCCCGTTGCATCTAGCCAGCGACGCATCTGCTTTTGGACAGTTTCTAATGCTCCTACTGCAGAAACCTGTAAAGTCTGCGCCGCAGCTGCCTGCTCATGAGGCTCACAAAAATCATCTAGGTCTGCAATTGGGGGCGGTAATTGGCCGCGGGTGTTGCGCCGCATTCTGACCACGTTTTGTTGCAAGGTTGTAAAAAGATGTTGGGCTTGTGCATCTGTGTCAGCCGCAACTACATTCATCAGAAAAGCAGCGTAGGGTTTATCTAATTTGCTCGATGGCTTAAAGAGTTCGCGATAAATTTTCATGGCTTCTAACAATTGCTCGGGTGCAAAGTGAGAAGCAAATGCATATGGCAAACCAAAGTGCGCGGCTAATTGCGCACCATATAAGCTGGAACCTAAAATCCAAATAGGCACTTCGGTGTTGGCACCCGGAATCGCTTTGATTGATTGTCCTTCTTGGATCGGACCAAAATAATGTTGCAGCTCGCGCACATCTTGCGGAAAGCGGTCATCACTTCCCAATAAATCTCGACGCAGGGCTCTCGCGGTCATTTGGTCTGTACCGGGCGCCCTACCGATACCCAAATCAATGCGCCCTGGGTATAAAGACTCCAGAGTACCGAACTGTTCTGCAATCACTAAAGGCGCATGATTAGGCAGCATTACTCCGCCCGAACCGACCCGTATCCGGCTTGTACCAGCCGCCAAGTACCCTATCAACACCGCCGTAGCAGAACTCGCATTACCAGTCATATTGTGATGCTCTGCCACCCAATAACGCGTATATCCCCACTTCTCTGCGTGCTGCGCAATATCTAAAGAATTACGCAAGGCATCAGCAGCAGTAAATCCCTGAGGGATGGGAGATATATCTAGAATGGAGTATGGGATGGAATGAGCCATCACCAGATCATACCGAGAAAGTAGCCTTTTGACATGAGTAAGCAAAAAATGGCCGCATCTGATGACGGCCTCTTCAAACCAGGCAGTAAATTGAAACACATCAAGACCGGCGGTTTGTATAAGGTTGTTCTATTGGCTAATATTGAAGCGACTTTAGAACCTGCCTATGTTTATGAATCTATGCAATCCCATGATTTTTGGATCAGGCCAAAAACAGAAATGGAAGATGGGCGTTTTGAGCTTATTGCGAACTAAAGAGATCAAGAAAAATGACCGATGACAGAATAACCAATTTAGAAATTAAACTCAGCTTTACCGAGGACCTGATTGAAAAACTGAATGAGACTGTGTACAAACAACAGCAGCAAATTGAGTTTTTATATAGAGAACTTAAAGCCATCAAGGAACAAGCTAGCAGCAGCGGCTCTGGCGCTAGCTTAAAGGATGATATTCCGCCACACTATTAAGTAACTGCTAAGATCAGTAGATCTAGCAAAATGAACTATTTCTAAAGGAGTTCAAGATGGGTAACTTAGTACCGTTTTTAATTCAGTGGGGCTTAACTTCTTTATCCCTGTGGGTGGCTAGCTATATTTTTAGTGGCTTACGCTTTGCCGATGGCGGCTCCTTGCTCATTGCCGCCCTGTTGCTGGGTTTTGCTAACGCGATTGTGAAACCCCTGCTCATTTTGTTCACTCTGCCACTCACAGTAGTGACCATGGGTTTATTTTTACTAGTCATTAACGCTTTGGTCTTAATGCTGGTATCTGCACTAGTCAGCGGCTTTACGATCTCAAGCTTTTGGACCGCATTCTTTGCCAGTATCTTTATTTCTCTCTTTAGCCTCTTTGTAAGCGGGCTAGTGATTTAAGAGACGCTTTAATTGCCTGGATAAATATCTGACCAAGAGTGAAGTGCTGTTTTGCAGGGCTGTGACTTGTTTGCAAGAGACTTCGCATTCTCGGCGGCAATACTAATGCCGCCCGTCAAGATGCCTAGCCCAATCGAGACTGCACTATTCACCACGCCTACTTGATTGATTCCTGCCTTGGGATTTTGCAGAGTACCTTCGAGCTTTACCAGGCTTCCTAAATCTAAGCCCGTAGTCAGTCCAGATTTTTCCTTGGGATCAATTGTTAAATTAATTGCCTCAGTATTGAGATTGATTGATCCCGATAAGACAATATTTAAGCGATCGGTTTCCACTCCAACGCTATCCTTGATGTTGACCATACCATTACTCATGGGCAAATAGGCAACGGCACACTCTATGACAGTTTGGCTGGTTTTCTTGCGCATTGGGTTCACCGCATCGAGGACTGTCATCACAAAATCACCGCCTGCATTGAGAAATTTGGAATCAAGCTTTCCTTGCCCCATCGAAATTTGCATGGCCCCATTCGCTCTAGCTGCTAACTGATGCAAGCTAGCCCCGTTACTGCGTAAATTCAATGCAATCTGGGTATCGCCTCCGCTGACCTTAGCAGAAGCATCGGCACTGGCAATAATTTGCTCCATCGTAAAGCCCTTTGCCAGGCCTTTCATAGATAACGATGGTGCAGAACTATAAATTCCAGACAGTGAAGCTTGCATTTGTGCACTTCCTTTGCCTAGCTCAAAACTTAAATCATTGACATCTAACTTGTCGCCATCAAAAAGCAAATTGGTTTTGAGATTGGTTAAGGGAACGCCCTCTGGTAGCGTGAGCTGGGCAATATTGATTGCAATCTTGCCACTGGCTTCTGGTATGAGGTCAAATGGCAATGCATCATCGCTAAATACGTATTTTCCATCGGCCTTACTGGTGGGCTTAGATCCGTTTGCTCCAGAAGCCGCCATAGAGGCTCCCGCCAATGGCAACAAGTCAAAAGATTTCGATTGGAGTTTGATATCAAACTGCGGCAAGGTCTTGGGCTTCTTATCGATGACCCCTGAAATATCTAAAGCCTTTCCGTTGGATGTAAAAACCAGATCCAGATCCATTTTTACAGGCTTTTGATCCCAATCAATGATGCTTTGACGCAGCGAGCTTATCTTACCCTTTAGGCCCAACTTGTAATTGGCATACGCAAGATCAATCAAGACAGATGTTTTGCCGCCCCCGCCGTTGAATTCGAGTTTAGGTAACACCACCACCTTGGCGAGTTTGGTGCCATCTCGATAAGTCACACGTGCATCAGTAATGTTGATCGTCTCGATACCAACAAAATTACTGTCATCGGATGGGCTTGAGTTACTAGCACTTGCCGCAGCCGATGATCCGGGTGCCTGCGTCTGAGGCACAGACATATCCCAGTTACCAATTCCCGCTTTACTTACTTGCAGATATGCCTCTAGGCCATTTAAACGAATGCTGCTAATTTCAACATTTTTTGTCAGCAAAGGCAGCCACTTCATTTCCAGGCCAATGCTTTTTAAGGTCAGCATTTCAGGATCACTTGCCCAGCTGGCATTGCTTAAGGAAACCTGCTCTGCGTTGACAGTAATTACCGGAAATATACTCAAGCTGACTGGGCCGATAATTTTTAAATCGCGCCCCGTGGCATCTCTTACGGAAGAGCTCAGTAACTGTGTCAGCTGCGCAGGATTAATAGAAGAAATCGCATACCAAGCCCCTATTGCCGCTAGGGCAAGAATGGAACATAGAATAGCAAGCGCAATTTTGATGGATTTATGCATTACCCATCCATTCTAAATCGTTCAAAAATAGTTTAGGCGCTTGCCTTTTTGAGAACTCCGTAGATTTGATCCTTTAAAAGCAGCTTCTCCTTTTTGAGGGTTTCAATTTCCTCGGGAGTGCCTGGCTCAGCATGGTTCTCCATTCTTTGAATCTTCTGGTCTAGATTATTGTGCTTATCGAATAAATGAGAAAAATGACGATCTGAAGTTTTTAATTTAGTGATTAATTCGCGATATTCAGGAAACATAGTTTTTTCTCTTTACACTCAGGTTATATAGAACTGCTTGATTTCAGTGTAGTCCTGCTCCCCACGCAGAACAATGGCTATGGCCATATATTGATGAAATAAGCAGGAGAAACCCCGTATAAATACCATCATGATCGTAAAGAAAGTGCAGTAACATCAATAGATGTAGGAAATACCATTAAACCGAAAGAAGGGTAATACACCATGGCTACCAAGAAGTCACCGGCGAAAAAGAAAGTAGCTAAGAAGATAGTAAAAAAAGCCCCCACTAAGAAAGCTGTCAAGAAAGTAGTGAAGAAAGCTGCGACCAAGAAACCGGCAGCAAAAGTAGTAAAAAAGATCGCTACGAAAAAAGTCGCAGCAAAAAAACCTGCAGCTAAAAAAGTGGCTAAGAAAGCCAGTAAAAAGCCGGCCGTTAAATCGCCCAAAGTTGATCAATATGGCCTCGCTCAGGATGATGAGTTCTACGGCCTCTACTTTGCTAAATCCACCAATAAAGGTTTAGTTGAAGTAAAGCCCTGCACTTTCTCTTTGATGTATTGGTGGAAAGGTCTACTTGGCTATCCAGACATGATTGAAATCTCAAAAGGCAGTAATACCGCAATGTTGCAGTTTGAATCGACCTTTGGTGGCGGAGACTCTGGTGAAACTGAGTTGACCGAACAAGATGTACTCGATATCGATCACATCATCGAAGTGGATGAAGAAGAAATGCTTATCTCTCTCTATTCATATGTGCCGATTCCAGTTCCTGATAAATTGATTGGCGCTTTAGGTTTGGCAATTTTGAATATCAATCCAGAAACCCGTTATGGCAGCCTAGAACTTTGTACAACTGAAAATGAAGAAGGTGAAACAGAGCATTTCTTGCGATATCGCGCGGCAACCTATTTACGGGGCATTAAGTCTGGCAAGGTAGAAGCCATTGAAAGCATGGTTACCAATGGATCTGAGTTCTTTGGTCTAGCTCTAGATGCAATGTGCGTCAATAAGTCCATTAAGAAGTGGTTATTGAGCTAATACACCCCATCTTTATCGGCACCAGTAGATATAAGTAATCGGAAAGCGGTCGTTGACAGTTTTGCGACTCTCAACAATAGTGACAGATCGCTTCCCCAGTTTTTTGCACTCCACTAAGGCTGCAGCTTGCGCCTCATCCTCTTTTGCAGACTTGGGTGCATGAACACCAATTGAGCCATCCGATTGCTGATAGACCCCAAATTCACTTGGAGGAGTGCCACAAGCACTTAGGGTGAGCCCAAAAGAAAGTAAGGCCCCTAAACTGAGGGGCTTTCTTAAAGGTAGGAGCGCAGATTTTGGGTTCATTTAGCTATCTTAGCAAGCTATTGAGTTACTTCTGGCATCTTACTCAACTTGCTCCAAATCACAATCAACTTTTTATAAAAAGTAATATCAAATTATTACATCTTTTTAAGATGTCTATTTGACTATCTATTTCAATAGATAGAGCCTATATTAGAATGATGTTTAGTGACAATCACGTATTAATGATTGAGAGCATCTTTGCCTTAAGGTCCTGGTGCCGAGATCACTTGCCGACTGAAAACTCTCTCATTGCTTATGACTTAATTCTGGTGCTGGCTATTAATAACTATGCCAAGAATCATATTTCGATAAAGGAACTATTTGCTTCAGTCCCCCACTCCTATACTGCAGTCCGGGGGCACTACCTGCGCTTCGTAAATGAGGGTTGGGTGGAGCACTACCTAGATAATGCTGACAAACGAATTAAATACATTCGCCCCACACCAAAACTGATTAAAACAATGAATGCCTATACCGATAAGGTGGATAAGCTTTTCTCTCAAAAGGATTGAGCAGAAGATTAACTGAGGTAAGACAAAACTTCTAAAAGTCTAAGCCCCATTAGGCTTGCTATTTCCCTACTTTATTCAAATCTTTTCCCCTGCATTAAGCAGCAAAAAACCACCCGAAGGTGGCTTTTTGATTAACGCATCAGTATTTAGAACATATATCCTAGATGTACCTTGCCGAATACTAAAGTTGGCTTACTGGTCCATGTAAGGCCATTGGCATCTTGTACTGATTTACTATTCATATTGATTTGATACGCCTCAATACCCCAGAACACATTTGGATGGGCTGCATTTAAACCATGCTTAAACCCAAATCCAAACAAGTAGCCGCTTTGAGTGCCAAACTGAGGTGTTGTATTGGCCGCTACCTCCTCAATGACTGCCCCGACCCCAAGCAGACATTGGGAGCCTAAATTTATTTACCCTTTTTAGCAGCCTTAACTAAGCACTGAGACATAAAAACCGAGTACTTCTCAGCGAGATTTGTTGGGGCCACGAACTTCTTACGAGCATCGCTCTGATCTTGTACCAACTTTAGATACCCAAGAGAAATCAGGCTTTTGATTCTGCCATGCAAAGTAGCTGGAGATCCTATGTGACTCAAAGAAATCAGATTCCCAACCAATAGTGATTGGCCCTTGCTATGCTCCAACAAGATAAGTTGCAGGAGTTGGAGCTCAATATTCCCTAAAGAGGCGGCAGGATTTACCCGCTTTGAGTCTTCAACGATGTCTATGAAATGAATATATGCATTTGCCACAACTAAACATTATTAATCGAGGTCAACCTATTTACAAACCAATCGTATAAGTAGCCATCACCGTCGTTGTTGATACTGCTTGATACGGTTCCTGACGATAGATACCAGTGACTCCCAAGCGTTGATTCTTGGCAACATCGTAGTAAGCACCCAATGTTGCAGTTGGTCTGGTTTTGACTGGATTAGCGTTAAAGTTAATCGGTGTTAAACCACTGATACCAGTAGCTGAGTAAGTGCCATTAGATGTATTGGTGTCAGTCTCAATACCAGCGCCAGCAAATGTGGTTACTACTGGAGTGACTTTATAAGAAGCCCCTAATCCTGCCAATGCAGTCGTTGCGTTAGTGTTGAGCGCTGCGTAAGTTAATGGTGCAGTCACGGTTGCGCTCGTAGCCTCTGTATAGCCATTCATATTATTTTGGGTATAACGGATTCCCGCATATGGCGAGACGATTACTGCTGGACTTACGGCAAAGCCATATTTAGCTGTTAATTGAGCGCCCTGGCTATTTAGTTGTGATGAACCTGTACCAGGTTCCGAAGTTCCCACTACTGAACGGGTGATAGTAGTATTCTTTTGACCATAAGCAGCAGAGACTTTAATCTCAGTGCCGGTGCCATCAAGGCGCTGATTCCAAGCACCAAATAAACCAATGAGTGGCGTGTTGTTGCCAAGATTGACTGTGCCACCGGGATTACTCACAGATAAATTCTGGTCAGCATAGGCGCCAATACGATAGTTTGGATGCGGCCGATAAGCGGCAATCAGCAGAGCACTAGTGTTATTTAGACCATTGGCCGCAGAGACGGCAGTATTGCGTCCACCCGCAGAGATACATACATTATTTACGCCAAACTCAGTACAGTCATAACTAAAGCTATTAGCCAAAACGGAGTTTTGCAGAGCATAGGTGTTTTGCAGCACAGAAGCAGTATTAACCAATGATTGCTGAGTATCGGCCGCATTCGGCGTAAAGACCAAGTACACATTACTAGAGTCATAAGCCAATGAATAACCTAGAGTCGTTAATGAGCTCAGGTTAGAGCTTAATGAACCAAATGCGCCTGAGACACTACCAGCGGTAAGTAATGCATATCGACCTGAGCTATAGGTTCCAGAACTTCCGGTCAAGGTTAAGCCACCAGCTAGAGAAGCTGCACCAGTAACTAATAACTTCTGATTGGATGTCGGTGAATAATTCATGGCCAAGTTGCCAGTTGAAGCCTGGGTATAGCTCGCTACGCTCACGTTGGCAGTTTTTCCAGTAATACTAAAAGTACCGCTATTCGTAACACCACTTGAAGTGGCAATCGCACCACTACCGGATAAGGCTAAGGTTGCACCACTGCTAATACTGGTAGCGCCAGTATAGGTATTGGCACCTGAGAGAGTTTGGCTACCGCCAGTAATATTTAGTCCACCTGTGCCAGCAACAATACCCGAGAGATCGCCGCTGGCATTAGAGACTGTAAGACTCTTGGCGCCTAGTGCTACTGCACCGCTACCAGAGATTGCTTGGACTGTTGCGCCAGATGTTGTTGCGGAGATATCAAAGGTACCGTTATTCGTAACACCACTTGAAGTGGCAATCGCCCCGCTACCAGATAGAGCTAAGGTAGCGCCACTACTTACGCTAGTTGCGCCAGTATAGGTATTAACAGCTGTCAGATTCAAAGTGCCGCCACCAGTAACCACAACATCGCCAGATGAACTACCATCAGCGATGGGCGAAGATACAGTAGTAGTGGTACCAGAAGACACATTAAATACAGGGTCACCGGACACTGTAATTGGATTGCTAATGGTCATATCAGCAGTAGTTGTTAAGGTAGCAGGCGTAGTAGCGCTACCAACTAACTCAAGACTTCCTGTACCTAGAGCCAGGGCTGAGCCCACTTGAACATTGGCGCCCGAACCAACGCTTAAGCCACCAGAGAAGTTGGGATTATCTGCTGCCAGCACTATTACTCCGCCAGTTCCTGCAGAATTAGAGATGCTTAACTTGCTTGCTCCACTTAGCTCCCCACTAATGATGAGTCTTGCTCCATTTTGCGTATCAATAACACTTGGAGAATTTATAGCTAGGGGATTAGCAATAGTGGCACTTGGAGCAGAGGCTGTGATTGTGCCGCCAGTCAATGCCACTGCTGTGCTTCCTGATAAATCGCTAGCTGAAATAGTTTGGCTTGGACTCACGCTAGATATGCCAGCACTTACAACTAAATCCCAAGAGGTGGGCGTTAATTCTGGCCTCAGTTGCCATGTGTAGTTCGTTCCAGCTACGGATCCCGATAGCGCACTTAATTTAGCTGATGCTATACCTGATAAAACATTCAAATAAGTAGTTGGTTCCGCATTAAATGAGGAGTTGCTTGAAATTCCAAAACCTAAGCTACCTGAAACAGTATCAAAACTAATCTTGCCATACTCTCCTACGCTAGAGCCACTAAATAAGATCTTGTAGCTTGAAGGAAGGATGCCTGAATAAGCTCTAATTGTTCCACTGTTAGTGATTGAAGAAAAGGAGCCAGAGCCTGTATTGCTAATCGAACTAATCGTACCAGTGTTATAGACCCCAGCTACCGTACCCGAAATTGTTCCAGCATTACTAAGGGCGGTAATAGTTCCGCTATTGTTGATGCCGATTTGCGTAGCACCCGAAATACTGCCACTCGCATTATTTACAATTGATGCAATTGTCCCAGTATTACTGATACCAGCAGACGTACCAGAGATTGTGCCTGTGTTGGTGATAGCGCCGGTAATTGATCCACCTTGGTTATAGATAGCCGTACCACCTGAAATAGTGCCGCCTGAGTTGTTGGTAATCGATCCAATAGTGCTGTAACTGTGAATTGCTACATCACTACCAGAAATAGTTCCGCCTGAGTTATTGGTAATCGATCCAATAGTGTTGTAACTGTGAATTGCTGTATTACCAGAAATAGTTCCGCTATTTGTAATGGCATCAATGGTGCCATGACTGTTGATGCTATTAGTACCCGAAATAGTGCCACCTGCATTATTGGTAATTTGACCTATGCTGTGACCGGCTTGATTAAAGATGCCCTCGTTTACTCCAATCATGCTGCCAGAGTTGGCAATGCTTGCAATGGCTCCAAAGTTCTCAAGCGCAAGATAGTAGCCCTGAATTAGGCCTGTACTAGAGTTAGTAATAGTGCCAATGGTGCCATCATTTAGAATGCCCCAGCCAGAACCAGACAGGCCACCAACGATCGATCCACTATTGTTAATGGTGGTAATAGCGCCACTGTTATAGAGCCCCTTTCCATCCGACGATACAGTAGCTCTTGAGTTATTGTTAAGGGCGCCAATCGAACCACGATTATCAATACCGCTTCCTGATGCCCCTCCGGTTAAGGACCCACTATTGTTAATGGTGGTAATGGTCGTCCCTGCCCCATTTTGAATGGCCGTAGTGCTGGCTGTAATTGAACCTGAATTTCTAAGTTCTGTAATAGTGCCGCCGTAGTCATTTTGGATACCGACTTGCACCCCTGAAATAGTTCCAGTATTGATGTTGTTAAATAAACCAATAGTTCCCCTGCTGTGATAAACGCCCAGATCCACTACACCAGACAAACCAGGGGTTTTGGTAATGCTCCCGCTATTATTAAGAGTGCCAATGCTACCCCAGATCTCAAGAGCTAAGCGATCACTTGAAAGAGTGCCTGTATTATTAAAAGTGGTAATAGTCCTGCCCGAGTTAAGGAAGATGCCACTTTGATGGCTAAGGATAGTTCCATTATTGTTTAGAGTGCCAATTGGCGAGGCGACTTCAAGCCCGAAAATATCGCTTGATGAGCCAACTGTGCCAGTACAAGTCATGTCGCCACTAGATGTCACGCAAGCTGCAATCGCATCTCCACCATACAAATTAAATAAGCCAACCGATAACCCAAATGCAATGTAGAGAGTATTTTGACGAAATAGAGTTGTGACAGATTTTTTCGAACTACTTGTTACGTTCTCCAAGCTTGTCAAAGCACCTGCCGTCAAAGAACTGGACTTTCCCTTGCCTCCAGCTTTAGAGATTTCAGAAGCAGTAACCAAGCATTGGTGCAGATTGCTCCAAACGAGACGGTATACGCGATTCATAGTGTTTTAAGCCTTATGCAATTTGTAGTCTTATCAAAAAGTACTTCCGGTTCTTATTGATTTTCACTACGAGCAAAAGGTTTGACATCCCTTCGAAAGAAGGGATCTACAGCAAAACTACATAGGTGTAGTTTATTTAGTTGGCATTTAACGCAGTATTTAATGAAATTAATTCAGAAAGTGAGCGTAATCGTAGTTTGTACATCACCTCAGATTTGTATTCTTTAGCGGTTGATAAGGCAATACCGAGAGTTTCCACAAGCTCCTTATTGCCATAACCCTTTGCTAAGAGCTCAAAGACTTGTCGCTCTCGTGGAGATAGCGTTTTTAATGCTTCAGCTAATTGATTTTTTCGGATAATCTCCTGCATCTCAATCGCATCTAGCTCAATCGCTTTTGCAACCGCGGCTAAAAATAGCTCGCGACTAAATGGTTTTAGCAGAAAGTCAACGGCACCATTTTTAAAGGCCCGAATGATTTGCTCATCTGAACTCTCGCCACTGATAAAGATCATTGGTATCTTATGACCCCTAGACAGTATGTCTGCCTGGAGTTCAACACCAGACTTTTGTGGCATGCGCATATCTGTCACAAGCACGGCAGGAGCTAGCGGCTTAAATTCATTTAAGAAGCTCTCTGGATTGGCATAAGAATGGACGACATAACCCATAAAACCAAGGGTGGCCTCTAAATCAAGACGCAAGCCTTCATCATCCTCCACCAAAAAAACATATTTTTTATACTGCGTCATATTTAATTAAGATACTCATCTTGCAATTTGGCATTCACGGCGAATCGTATGTCGGATGTAGTTACCCCCCCTAAACTATGATCAATGAGTCGCAATATATGCACCCTTCGAATGTAGGGTAAGGCAAATTTACTGCTATTGGAGTTGCTTACTATCATATCTTTTCAATGGATAATTTTGAATCTGCGGGAATGGTGATTGAAAATACAACCCCGCCTTGGTCTGGCAAATTTTGATAACGAATTGTTCCATGGTGTCTTTCAATGATGTACCGAGACAACCAGAGGCCAATACCACTTCCAGCACTTTTGGTAGTCTTAAACAAACTAAAGATTTGATCTTGGTCAGAGCTTATTCCCAGTCCATTGTCTGAAACAGTTAGGCAGTAGTTTTGGTCTAGATCAATCCAACTTTCGATGGATATAGATCTATCCTTATTAGAAACTATGTCAAGGGCATCAATAGCATTCGAAATAAGATTAGAAATAACCTGACGAAATAATGAATCCCAAACTAGGTATTGTTCTGTCGCTTTTAAATTCTGCTCAATGGTAACCCCAGATTTTCGAGCTCGATCTTTGTACAGGAGGACTGTATCCCTCACTAGGGAATCTAAGTTGCAAAGAGATGATCGCTCCTCGCTGCTATAAAAAAGCTTTTTCAGACTGGTAATTAATCTTGCTGCTGATTGATTTGCCACTAGCGTATTTTCTAAAAATGGCTTTAAATCATTCGCGGAAACACTTGGGTCAAGAATGCGATGTAAGGCCTCATCGCTATTCATCTCAATTCGAGCTAGAAACTGATTTAATTCATGAGCTAATCCGGCTGACAATGCACCAGTCTCAACCAAAGTGCTGCTATTGGCTAGATTTTCAATTAATTTATCTTTCTCACTCAAAAGCATCAATATTTTTTCATGCTGCAAACGCTCGTAAATTGCCTTTGAAGAAAAAGTTTGAAACCAGTAAACCGATAAGAGCACCTCAAATATACAAAAAGTACCCATACGCAGAATTCGATTGATGAACTCGAAGTTGCTCAGGCCACCAAAGTGACTTGAATTTGATTGGCTGTACTGGAAATCAATCAATAAAAATATAATGTAGGCAATGGTATGCAGAACCATAAAGGTCGAAAACACTTGAATAACTCTAAGCAAAAAACTATTGCCCTCTTTTAGTATTTTAGTTGCTTCATAGAAAATCCAAGTGATGATAATGAGGAAGCCGATGGATAGGTGTAAGCTAAATAGGCCACCAGAGTTGAAGGCTTCGTATTCCAAAAAGGCGTCGGGTTTTACGATGAAAAATATAGCCAACCCAAATTGCAAAATTAATGGCAGCCCACATAAAAAGAGTTGGCAACCAAATACCCTCTTACGAGCAGATCTTAGAAATAAAGGCTGCAGAAATTGACTGGTATAAAAAAGAGGTCCTAACAATATGGCGTGGGATCTAAAGAATGGTGGCTGATTATGAAAGTAAGTGCCCTGTGCCACAAAGAAAATAGCTAGACAAAGTGTTGCAAATGCAAAAGATAATCCGGCGATCCAAATAATAGTTGGCTCATTTTTCGGAGACCGAATAAACATGGGAATGCCAACAGAGAAAATAGCGATTGCTATTCCCCCGATTAAGAAACTAAAACCCAAAAAAAATGGACTCATATTGATCTACTAGGCATCATCACAAATTAATGATATCGAATAATGAGACTTGTACTAAGGGTAAGCATTCAAAATTGATAGCCAAGACCTAGCAGAAATCGAATATTTTGCGGTGCTGAGTTAATTGAAGCATTGATGGTGCCACTACTAGTGCCAATACTACGTGTAATTGTTTGGCT
Organism: Betaproteobacteria bacterium; assembly: GCA_947453825.1. Lineage (GTDB taxonomy): Bacteria > Pseudomonadota > Gammaproteobacteria > Burkholderiales > Burkholderiaceae > Polynucleobacter. The sequence continues at coordinate 891 of CANGHN010000023.1, read as the reverse complement.
CTGGTATTTTGAATAATCAAACTCACCAAAAGCGTAGATGGATTCATAAATTGGCTGCTTATACCCAAGCCCAAGCAGATAACCCATGAAATTCGAGCCTGTATTGGAATTGACAACTTGGGTTTGACTGCCAACTTTGGCATAAATTAAGCCAGATCCAAGCAACATGCCCGGGGCTAAAAAGACACCATAGTTATAGAGCGGTTTGACACCCGTCACTGAGTATGTCTTATTGAATGCAACTATAGAAGTTTGTTGCGCTAGGCCGCTTGCTGGCGATATATTGGCACCTATTCCTAAATAGTAATTAGGGGCTAGAGCGAAGTTATATCCTGCACTAACAATCGCCATTGAATTACTAGGCGTGCTTGAGCTCATGCTATAGGGAATGGGATTACCTCTGAAAGTCAAAGTCGAACTACTTCCAGCGGTTACATTTCGATAGCCAGCCCCAACATCCGCAAAAAAACCATCGAATTGTAGGTCGCTATGGGCGCTAGCTTTCCCAACCAGAAGGAGTAGTTGTAAAACAAGCAATAAATGGGAATAGTTTGCCAATCGCATAGGCACAGCAATAGACGCGTAAATTTTTAGTTTGAAACTGACGATATGATTTTAATACCCTACGATCGTCGGGTATTGAGCAAAACAGAACGCTTAGATCAGCGTCTATCCTTTATAAAGGCAGTCGCTTTGGTAACGATTTTGGTAACAAGGCTGTTGTATTACCGCAAACCCTTGCAATACCTATTGACTTGGCGGAGAGGGAGGGATTCGAACCCTCGGTAGGTTTGACCCTACGCCTGATTTCGAGTCAGGTACATTCGACCACTCTGCCACCTCTCCGATACTTGCAGAATAAACCTATACTACAAACCTGCATACAACATT
>CANGHN010000022.1 GCA_947453825.1 Betaproteobacteria bacterium | reverse complement strand
GTGATGCAAACACGTAGCAAGTTAGTAAATGACTTGAGCGCTCTAGGATTTGAGACTTTACCTTCGAGTGCGAACTTTATTTTTACCCGTCATCCTAAACATGCCGGTGCCGTGCTGTATCAAGCCTTGCGAGATCGCGGCATCATCGTGCGTCATTTCAAAGTAGCACGGATTGATAATTTCTTACGCATTACAGTCGGCACGGATGAACAAACCAGCGAACTTGTCACCGCTTTAAAAGAAATTCTTGCCACATGAATTGCTAAGTTGCTAGTGGATTACTTTTTAAGACGCATCTCAGCAGCACGCGCGTGAGCTTGTAAGCCTTCGCCATGAGCTAAGGTGCTAGCAACAGCACCCAAGGTTTGTGCACCAGCCTCACTCACTTCGATCATGCTAGAACGCTTGATGAAGTCATACACGCCCAGTGGTGATGAAAAACGTGCGGTACGCGCTGTCGGCAAAACGTGATTTGGTCCAGCACAATAATCACCAAGGGATTCACTAGTGTAGTTGCCCATAAAAATGGCGCCTGCATGACGAATCTGCTCTGCCCACTGACGGGGATTGACAGCGCAAATCTCTAAGTGTTCTGCAGCAATCGCATTAGCAATCTCACAGGCTTCGCTCATATCTTTTACCTGAATCAACAGAGCACGATTCGTCAGCGAAGCTTCAATCACCTTCGCTCTTGGCATTTCAGGAAGCAGCTTATTAATACTGGCTTGAACCTGCTCAATAAATGCAGCATCAGGGCATAACAAAATAGACTGGGCCTGCTCATCATGCTCAGCCTGCGAGAACAAATCCATAGCAACCCAGTCAGGATTGCTAGAGCCGTCACACAGAACTAAGATTTCTGAAGGACCGGCAATCATGTCAATGCCCACCGTGCCAAACACCCTGCGCTTAGCAGCTGCGACATAGGCATTCCCTGGGCCCACAATTTTGTCGACTGCGGGAATCGTCTTAGTGCCATATGCCAGTGCACCAACTGCTTGTGCACCACCAACAGTAAAGACACGATCAACGCCCGCCAGAAAGGCTGCAGCCAAGACCAATGGATTTCGAGCACCATCTGGAGTAGGGACCACCATGATGACTTGCTCAACACCAGCTACCTTGGCAGGAATGGCATTCATCAACACCGAAGATGGGTAAGCCGCCTTACCACCAGGAACATAAATACCCACGCGATCTAAGGGCGTTACCTTTTGCCCAAGACGTGTGCCATCTGCCTCTTCATATTCCCAGGAATGACAACCCGCTTCTAGCTTTTGCCTCTCGTGGTAAGCGCGCACTCTTTGTGCAGCAATATCAAGCGCATTTTTTTGTTCTACAGATAAGGATTGATAAGCTTGCTCTAAGTCTTTAGGCGGAATCTCTAACTGAGAAACGCTTGCTACATTTAAGCGATCAAACTGTGTTGTAAAGGCCAATACCGCTTCATCACCGCGCTCTTTGACTGCTACCAAAATCTTGACGACCGCAGCATCGATTGCCTCGTCATCCCCCATAGGCAGGGAAAGGCTCGATAGCAGGGTTTCTCTAAAGCCTACATCTTGGCTATTGAGGCGCTTAATTTGAATTGATGAAGACATGGATTAAGGGCATCTAAATATTGCGTAATGAGTTGCTGCTTACTTCAGTAACTCAAAAATAGGTTGGAGCTGAGCACGCTTACGCTTGTACGAAGCTTGATTCACTACTAAACGTGCGCTGATATCGGCGATAGGTTCTACCTCTACCAGGCCATTAGCACGCAAGGTATTTCCTGTGGAAACTAAGTCCACAATCGCATCAGCCATACCTACTAGTGGCGCCAACTCCATTGAGCCGTAAAGCTGAATCGTATCAATGTGCACGCCTTTATTTGCAAAGTGCTCGCGCGCACAATTGACATACTTCGTAGCTACTTTTAAGCGAGAGCCTTGTTTGACAGCAGCAGCGTAATCAAAACCTTCACGCACTGCTACGGACATTCTGCATTTAGCAATATTTAAATCAAATGGGACGTAAAGACCATCGCTACCTTTTTCCATTAACACATCCAAACCGGCAACTCCAAAATCAGCGCCGCCAAACTGCACATACGTTGGCACATCGGAAGCACGCACAATAATCAGGCGCACATCTGGATTTGAAGTTTCAATAATGAGTTTGCGTGACTTTTCAGGATCCTCAAGCGGCACGATGCCGATCCTGGACAAGATCCCAGCAGTTTCTTCGAAGATGCGACCCTTGGAGAGGGCTAAAGTCAATTTCATGGATCAATTATCCACTAGGCTTACTTCACGCGCTCAATGTTAGCGCCTAGGAGGGTTAACTTCTGCTCCATACGGTCATAGCCACGATCTAAATGGTAGATCCGATCAACCTGGGTCTCCCCTTGCGCAGCCAAACCTGCAATAACCAAACTAGCCGACGCACGAAGATCAGTAGCCATCACAATCGCCCCCGAGAGCTTTTCCACACCCTGGGCAATTGCAGTATTACCCTCAATCGCAATATCGGCACCCAAACGATTTAATTCTTGAACGTGCATAAAGCGGTTCTCAAAAATCGTTTCCGTAATCATTGAGCTGCCACTAGCGACTGCATTGACTGCCATTAACTGCGCCTGCATATCTGTGGGGAAAGCAGGATATTCAGAAGTGCGAAAACTCACTGCTTTAGGGCGGCCTTGCATAGAAGCTTTAATCCAATCAGGACCAACTTCCATTTCTAAGCCAGCTTCTTTAAGCTTGACCATCACTGCATCTAAAGTGTCGGGGCGACAGTGCTTGACTAGCACCTCACCACCCGCAGCAGCAACAGCACATAAGAAAGTGCCGGCCTCAATACGATCTGGAATTACCGAATGCTCAGCACTATATAATTTTTCTACGCCTTCAATGACAAGCCGATCTGTCCCAATTCCGGAAATCTTTGCGCCCATCTTGACCAAAAGCTCAGCTAAGTCACCAACTTCTGGCTCACGCGCGGCGTTTTCCAAAATCGTAGTGCCGGAAGCTAAGGTGGCTGCCATCAATAAATTTTCTGTACCAGTAACGGTAATCATGTCCGTCAAAATCGATGCGCCCTTTAAGCGATCACCCTGCGGTTTTGTTTCTGCCTGGATATAGCCACTCTTGATTTTGATGTTGGCGCCCATCGCCTTCAGACCTTTAATATGCTGGTCTACAGGGCGTGCACCGATAGCGCAACCTCCTGGCAAAGAAACTTTAGCGCTATGCATTCTGGCTAAGAGTGGGCCGAGCACCAAGATCGAGGCGCGCATGGTCTTCACCATCTCATAGGTTGCCTCTGAACTTTTAATCACCGCCGCATTTAACACTAAATGACTACGATCTGCGGCATCTGGAAAGCTCACTGTGACACCAATTTCTTGCAAGAGCTTGAGCATCGTGCGCACATCTTGTAAATCAGGAACATTGCGCAATACCACTGGCTCATCAGTTAATAGGCAGGCACACAAAATTGGCAAAGCAGCGTTCTTAGCGCCAGCTATCGCCACCTCTCCTTTAAGAGGTGTTCCGCCAACCATTCTTAATTTATCCATGAAACATTTCCAGTGAAGTCTTGGTGATGCCGTTATTGATGGGTACTTTTATGCAGCAGAGTTCTGCGCATACTCTTCCGGGGTAAATGCCTTGATAGATAAAGCATGTACTTCTGCCTTCATACGATCACCCATTGCAGCGTAGACTAATTGATGACGCTGCACTAAGCGTTTGCCATCAAAATCTGGACTGACAATGGTTGCAAAAAAATGCTGGCCATCTCCCTCTACCTGAATATAGGTACAAGCAATACCCTGCTTGATATAGCCCTCGATTTGCTCTGGGGTTGGAAACATCCTCTTCTCCTAAACTTAATATCTGAGCTTATAGCCCTTTTGCAGCAAGCGTGTAGCGACTGCTGCGACCAACACAAAGAAGCACCCCACAATTGCCAAGCTATTCCAAGGCGATATATCTGATACTCCAAAAAATCCATAACGGAAGCCATCAATCATATAAAAGAATGGATTGAGATGGGATACCACCTGCCATGCTGGCGGTAAAGAATGAATGGAGTAGAAAACCCCCGATAGCATGGTGGCAGGCATGATGATGAAATTCTGAAAAGCTGCCAACTGGTCGTATTTATCTGCCCAGATACCAGCAATCAATCCTAGGCTTCCTAAAATAGCTGCGCCCAAAAAAGCAAAGACCAAAATCCATAGTGGGTATTCCAATGAGGGCAATCCGAACCAAGCGGTAATTAAAAATACGCCTAGACCAACAACAATACCCCGAAAAACTGCAGCCAAGATATAGGCCGCATAGAACTCAAAGTGACTTAAAGGGGCTAACAAGACAAAAACGAGATTGCCTGTGACCTTGGACTGTATTAAAGAAGAGGAGGTATTTGCAAAAGCATTTTGTAAAACACTCATCATCACCAAGCCCGGGATTAAAAACGCCGTATAACTTAAGCGCCCGTATACCTCCCTACCTTCCAAAACGTGCCCAAAAATCATCAGATACAAAACCGCTGTCAGCACTGGTGCAGCTACCGTCTGAAAACCAACTTTATAAAAACGTTTTACTTCTTTAGCTAATAAAGTCGGAAAGCCGCTGCCGTACTCCAGGGCTGGCCGATTGAGCGGATGCTTCATCGCGCACCCCCCGACATAATGTTCACAAAGACATCTTCTAAATCGGTTTTACCTTCACCATCTTTTTTGACTGTACCGTAACGTGTCAATAAATTTGCGGTGGTATCTAAAGCAACAATCTTGCCTTGCTTGAGCATGGCAATACGCTGGCATAAAGCCTCGGCCTCTTCTAGATAGTGCGTAGTCAACACTATGGTGTGGCCATCTTGATTAAGACGACTAATAAACTGCCATAAGGATTGGCGCAACTCTACATCTACACCAGCAGTAGGCTCATCCAAAATAATCACCGGTGGTCTATGGACTAAAGCCTGTGCAACCAAGACTCGTCGTTTCATGCCGCCAGACAATGCACGCATATTGCTATCCGCTTTTGAAGTGAGATCTAAATTGGCCATGATCTCGTCTATCCATGCATCGTTATTACAAATTCCAAAGTAGCCCGACTGAAAACGCAGAGTTTCTCGAACGGTAAAGAAGGGGTCAAATACCAACTCTTGCGGCACCACGCCCAAGCTACGACGCGCATCACGGAAAGCCTTCTGTACATCAGCACCCATAATGGCTGCGTGACCATGGTTCGGGGTAACCAAACCAGCCAAGATAGAAATCAAAGTGGTCTTCCCTGCGCCATTTGGACCCAGCAAGCCAAAAAACTCTCCAGGCTCAATTGCTAAAGAGACATCATCTAGGGCTTGAAGAGCGCCGTAGTGTTTTGATATGTTTTTAATTGAGATTGCAGCTTGCATGCTATTACAAACCTAGCAATGCAGAAACACCGTATACACCAGCTAAGACCTTGAGCTTTTCAGGGGCATGCTCTACTGAAATGGATTGTCCATCTGCCTGCATTTTTTTCTGCCAAGCAAGTAAAACCGTTAATACTGTTGAATCAAAATCTTTTAATGAAGAACAATCTACGGTTCTCAAAGTTGCTGCATTTAATAGGCCCTCTTTCTGTAACTGCAGAGCATTTTCTTGCGTCACGGTTTTAGGCAAAAGAAAGGGCATGATTTCGATCTCAATTTGCTACTAATTAGCAGGTTTGGCGGCGGCCAACTGCTTATTACGATCTTGTAAAAACTTCACAAGGCCGTCAATGCCATTTTGGCTAATCTGATTAGAGAACTGATTGCGATAAGCCTCTACCAACCATACGCCCATGATGTTCATGTCATACACTTTCCAGCCCTTATCGGTTTTCTCAAGACGGTAATCTAATGGCACAGGATCCCCACGACCCAAGACCACCGTTTTAACTACCACCTCCTGATCATCAGGCGCTGCGCGTAATGCCTTAAATTGCACGGTCTGATCGCGCAACTGACTCAAGGCACCAGAATAAGTGCGGATTAATAAATTCTTAAACTCCATCACCAATTGATTTTGTTGTTCTGCGCTAGCCTTTTTCCAATTTGGGCCCATTGCCATTTCAGTAGTACGCCGCATATCGGTATACGGAACAATTTTCTTCTCGACTAACTCCACGATCTTCGGGATATTGCCTTTTTGAATATCCGGGTCAGCCTTAACTGAAGTCATGACATCGCTCACCACCATTTTGATCAAGGCATCTGGACTAGTTGCTTGATCGGGTGTTTGAGCAAAAGTAGTACTTGAGATCAGCAATAGACCTGCCATCAAGTAATGAGAAATTCTGGTGAAGCGATTCATATAACCTGGTCTCTCTATCTTTATTTAGATTAGAGCTAATTTTAGCCCTTTTAGGCCAATTGCTTATTGGTAAGGATTCTCGTAAGGCGGCATGAGAGGCTCTTCATCTTCACGACCCTCATTGATCTGATAAGCACGCCTTTGAATGTATGCATCACGCATAAAGCTGTATTTATCAATTGCAGCCCCATCTAATAAGTCACCCGCTTCGTAATAGGTATTGCGGCCATTGATCACGCGTAAGCCAGTAATACTGTTACGTAAGCCAACATCTTTTACATACTTAAAGAGGTAATCTGACTCCAAGTCAGCGACCGTTCCAAAAGTATCTCGTACATTACTTGGGCCAAAGAAAGGTAAAACCACATAAGGGCCGGCAGGCACTCCCCACACGCCAAAGGTTTGGCCCCAATCTTCTTTGTGCTTTTCCAGTCCACCTGGGGTAGCCAAATCAATCAAGCCACCTAAACCCATGGTGGTGTTCACGAATACCCGCATGAAATCATTAAATGCAAAACTCGGTTTGCCTTGCAGAAGATTCTGTAGTGCAGTGTAGATATCGTTATAGTTACTGAAGAAGTTGTAAATGCCATCACGCACAAACTCGGGCAAGACAAAGCGATAGCCAGTGACTACTGGCTTTAATACATAAGCATCTAAGCCTTCGTTAAATTCAAAGACTGAGCGATTGAAGGGCTCCCAAGGGTCTTGCGGAGAGCGCTCTACACCAGCAGGAATCGAGGCGCACCCAATTAGGGTGGCTGTCATGCTCAGCAAGACTAAAAACTTTATCTTACTTTGCAGTCTTACCACCCACAGCATCATTTTGCTGCGCCCTTATCCTGGCCACTATCAGCTGCCTTGTTGTAAAGGAATTGACTAATCAAATTCTCCAAAACAATCGCAGATTGAGTTTGGGTAATTTTTCCACCATCAGCCAACATGTCATCGGCTCCTCCAGCCTCAAGACCAATATATTGTTCGCCCAATAATCCGGAGGTCAAAATCTTAGCCGAGGAGTCTTTCGGAAATTTATAGACATCTTCTACCGTCATCACAACAGTTGCTTGATACGTTTTATCGTCAAAAGAAATGCTGGCAATACGACCCACGACAACGCCTGCGCTTTTCACTGGAGCACGGGGCTTTAAGCCGCCGATATTGTCAAAGCGTGCAGAAATTTTATAAGTCGGCGCAAACGATACTGCGTTCATATTGCCCACTTTCAATGCCAAAAATAGTGCGGCCAATAGTCCAATGGCAACAAAAATTCCTACCCAAATATCAATTGCACTTTTTCTCATAAGAGCCCCAGTTTATTCTTTTTAGTTTGAGAACATCATTGCGGTTAGCAAGAAATCTAATGCCAGAACCGATAAAGAAGAGATCACAACCGTACGCGTAGTTGCTTGCGATACACCCTCTGGCGTGGGTTTTGCTTCAAATCCCTGATACAGGGCGATAAAGGTCACTGCTACGCCAAATACGACGCTCTTTATTAATCCATTACCGATATCAGAAAATAAATCTACCCCGCCCTGCATTTGTGACCAGAAAGCCCCAGAATCTACGCCAATCAAGGGCACACCAACAAAATAGCCCCCCATCACACCTACCGCAGTAAAGATCGTCGCCAAAATCGGCATAGAAATAATGCCCGCCCAAAGACGTGGCGCAATCACACGGCCTAAAGGATCCACAGCCATCATCTCCATAGCGCTTAACTGCTCACCGGCTTTCATTAAACCAATCTCCGCCGTTAATGAAGTGCCGGCGCGTCCTGCAAACAATAGAGCAGTAATTACTGGTCCCAGTTCACGGGTAAGAGATAAGGCAACTAAAAGACCTAAAGCTTGCTCTGATCCATAACGATTAAGCGTGTAGTAGCCCTGCAAACCCAGAACGAATCCAACGAATAAACCGGATACAGCAATGATCACAAAGGAGTGATTACCTACAAATAGAATTTGATCGAGGACTAAACGCGGTCTTTTTAATAAGAAGCCTGAGCGCCAAATGACTGCAGCAAACATGCGCGCAGCTAGTCCAAGGCTAGCTAAATTACGGCGGATAAAAAAACCGAGATCGCCGAAAAGATCTAATAATTGATGAAGTGCCGTCATCAAACCTTCACTCCAAAATCTTCAGCCAAACTCATTCCTGGGTAATGGAAAGGTACTGGACCATCGGGAGCAGCATCCAAAAACTGTCTAACAAAAGGATCGCTTGAGCGGCTCAGTTCTTCAGGCGTGCCCTGCGCTCCAATCTGTCCATTCGCAATGAAATAAACATAGTCAGCAATTTCAAAAGTCTCTTCAACATCATGAGTGACTAATAGACTCGTTGCACCCAAGGCATTGTTAAGGTCTCTAATTAACCTTGCAGTGATCCCAAGAGAAATAGGGTCCAAGCCTGCAAAAGGCTCGTCGTACATGATGAGCGGAGGATCTAAAGCAATTGCTCGAGCTAGTGCAACACGTCTTGCCATACCACCTGAAATTTGTGAGGGCATCAAATCACGCGCACCCCTTAAACCGACTGCATTGAGTTTCATCAATACTAAAGAGCGTAATAACTCCTCGCTTAAATCAGTATGTTCACGCAATGGGAAAGCAACATTTTCAAAAACACTGAGGTCTGTGAATAAAGCGCCAAACTGAAACAGCATCCCCATACGACGACGAGCTGCCATGAGTTGAAGATTGTTCATCTTGCCAATATCTTGGCCCTCAAATAACACCTGTCCTGATTGCGCTGTAAATTGCCCGCCAATCAAACGCAAAATCGTGGTCTTGCCACAACCAGAACCGCCCATCACGGCAACTACTTGGCCACGACGGAACTCCATATTGAGTCCCGACAGAATTTGTCGCTCACCTGGCGCATAAGAAAAGTTGACGTCCTTAATAGAAACGACAACTTCTCCTGCGGTATGTTTGCTTACATCCAAAGAGTTTGGCTGACCACTGTTCATATCCCCGATATTATCGGGGCAAAACAGATGACCCCATCAAATACTCATCAACTGCATGGGCACATTGACGACCTTCACGAATCGCCCAAACGACTAAGGACTGTCCGCGACGCATATCGCCTGCCGCAAATACCTTAGGAACGTTCGTTTGATAGGCATTTTGACCTTCTACAGTCGCTTTAGCATTGCCACGGGCATCCTTTTCAATACCGAAGGCATTTAATACTTGCTGAGCTGGGGAAACAAAGCCCATGGCCAAAAGTACTAAATCCGCCTTAATCTCAAATTCAGAATTTGGCATCTCAGCCATCTTGCCGTCTTTCCACTCCAAACGCACACCGATGAGCTTCTCGACTTTGCCATTTTTACCTTCAAAACGCTTTGTGCCCACAGACCAATCGCGATCGCAACCTTCCTCATGCGATGAGGAAGTGCGTAGCTTAGTTGGCCAATAAGGCCATACCAAAGGCACGTTTTCAACTTCTGGGGGTTGTGGCAATAACTCAAACTGCGTAATCTTGCTTGCGCCATGACGGTTTGATGTGCCCACACAATCTGAACCGGTATCACCACCACCAATCACAACAACGTGTTTATCGGTTGCACGGATTTCATTTTTGAAATCGCCAGCATTTTCTTTGTTCTGTGGGATCAAAAATTCCAATGCATAGTGAACTCCGGCTAATTCACGGCCTGGCACCGGGAGATCACGGGGCTGCTCTGCACCACCGCTAATCACAACAGCATCAAAATCCTTCATGAGCTGATCTGGCGAAACGGTTTTGGTAGAGTAATTTTTTACTTCCGTACCGATAGCTTCTTTACCAATAAACACACCGGTTTCAAATTTCACGCCTTCAGCTTGCATCTGCTCAACACGACGATCAATGAGCCACTTCTCCATCTTGAAGTCGGGAATACCGTAGCGCAATAAACCGCCAACGCGATCATTCTTTTCAAATACAGTGACATCATGACCTACACGCGCTAATTGCTGTGCCGCTGCCATGCCTGCAGGGCCACCACCAACAATCGCCACCTTCTTACCAGTCTTGGTTTTAGATGGCTGTGGTTTTACCCAACCACTTTCCCAGCCTTTATCAATAATGGCGTGCTCAATGGATTTGATACCAACCGCTGTGCTATTGATCCCAAGAGTACAAGCCGCTTCGCAAGGCGCTGGGCAAATACGACCAGTGAACTCAGGGAAGTTATTGGTAGATTGCAAAACATCTAATGCATTCTTCCAATCGTTATGAAATACCAAGTCATTGAAATCAGGAATGATGTTGTTGACTGGGCAACCGTTATTACAGAATGGAATACCGCAGTCCATACAGCGCGCACCTTGTACTTTGGCTTCTTCATCAGTTAAAGCAGCAACGAACTCTTTATAATGGTGCAGACGTTTGACAGGCGCTTCATATGTTTCATCAACGCGCTCAAACTCCATAAATCCAGTGACCTTACCCATATCTAATCCTTAGTATCTTTTCTTAATATCCGTGTGTCTGATTAAGCTACTTAAGCAGCAACTGTCTTCTTTTGATCCTTTTCCCACAACTCACCTAGAGCACGCTTGTACTCTGTTGGAAGGACCTTCACAAAACGACTACGAGCATTTTCCCAATCGGCTAAGAGTGCTTTAGCGCGCTCTGAGCCGGTATAACGGAAATGACGCTCAATTAAGCCCTTCAAAATTTGCTCATCAGTTAAGCGTTCGCCACCATCTTTCACATCCAATGGGGCATGCCACTCAGACTTCGGCATCTTGGCGATCTGCTCTGCAGAGGGCAGTACTTTCTCAAGAGTAGCCATGCTGGTGTTACAGCGCTTATCAAAAATACCGTCTTCGTCGTAAACATAAGCAATACCGCCACTCATACCTGCGGCAAAGTTACGGCCGGTTGTGCCTAACACCACAACAGTTCCGCCCGTCATGTACTCGCAACCATGATCGCCAGTGCCTTCGACTACGGTAGTTGCACCAGAGTTACGAACTGCAAAACGTTCTCCAGCAACACCATTAAAGAAGGCTTCGCCAGCGATTGCACCGTATAGAACAGTATTGCCAACAATGATGTTCTTAGCAGTATCACCACGGAACTCATGCGGAGCACGAACAATCACGCGGCCACCAGACAGGCCTTTACCAACATAGTCATTACCATCGCCCACTAGGTCCAAAGTGATGCCGCGAGCTAAGAAGGCTGCAAAGCTTTGGCCGGCAGTGCCATTTAATTGAATATGAATGGTGTCGTCTGGCAAGCCTGCATGACCATAACGTTGTGCAATCTCACCTGAAAGCATTGCACCAACCGTACGGTTTACGTTCTTCACTGGAACAATGAATGAAACTTTTTCACCGCGCTCTATTGCAGGCTCACTCTTTTCAATCAAGATGTTGTCAAGCGCACTTGCTAAGCCGTGATCTTGAGTAAGCACTTGATATCGTGGCACATCGCTTGCTACTTGAGGCTCTGCAAAAATCTTACTGAAATCTAAGCCGTGAACTTTCCAGTTCTCGATACCTTTACGGGTATCTAATAAATCAACACGGCCGATTAAGTCATCAAACTTACGAATACCAAGTTGCGCCATGATCTCACGAGCCTCTTCTGCAATAAAGAAGAAGAAGTTCACAACATGCTCTGGTTTGCCAGAGAACTTTTTGCGTAATTCTGGATCTTGAGTTGCTACGCCAACTGGGCAGGTATTTAAATGACACTTACGCATCATGATGCAACCTTCAACGACCAATGGAGCAGTTGCGAAGCCAAACTCATCTGCGCCCAATAAAGCGCCAATGACAACGTCGCGACCTGTCTTCATTTGACCGTCAGCTTGAACGCGAATACGGCTACGTAAGCCATTAAGTACCAGGGTTTGCTGGGTTTCAGCTAAACCCAATTCCCATGGTGAGCCAGCATGCTTAATAGAAGAAAGCGGTGATGCACCAGTACCACCATCGTGACCAGCAATCACGACGTGATCTGCTTTAGCTTTCGCAACACCAGCAGCAACCGTACCAACACCCACTTCAGATACTAGCTTCACAGAAACGTCCGCTTTTGGATTGACGTTCTTCAAGTCATGAATTAACTGAGCAATATCTTCGATGGAGTAAATATCATGGTGTGGAGGTGGAGAAATCAAACCAACGCCTGGTACTGAAAAACGTAACTTACCAATATAATCAGAGACCTTACCACCAGGCAATTGACCGCCTTCGCCTGGCTTAGCACCTTGCGCCATCTTTATCTGCAATTGATCAGCAGAGCGCAAGTACTCAGTAGTCACGCCGAAACGACCAGAAGCAACTTGTTTAATCTTTGAACGCAATGAGTCACCATCGAGCAATGGGATATTGGCTTCTACAACATCGCTACCCAAAATGCTAGAAAGGGTTTCACCTTTTTTGATTGGAATACCTTTGAGTTCATTCACATAGCGGTTTGGATCTTCACCGCCCTCACCGGTATTGGACTTACCGCCAATACGGTTCATTGCAATCGCTAAAGTGGCATGTGCTTCCGTAGAAATAGAGCCCAAAGACATCGCGCCCGTTGCAAAACGTTTCACGATTTCTTTTGCAGGCTCTACCTCATCCAATGGAATTGCTTTTGCTGGATCAATCTTGAACTCAAACAACCCACGCAAAGTCATTTGACGCTTAGTTTGATCATTAATAATGTTGGCGTACTCTTTATAGGTCTGATAGCCCTTCTCTGCACCAATGCGTGTTGAGTGCTGTAACTTTGCAATCGTGTCAGGAGTCCACATATGGTTCTCACCACGAATGCGGAATGCATATTCGCCACCAGCATCAAGCATATTGGTCAATACAGGATCATCACTAAATGCAGCAGTGTGCATGCGCATAGCTTCCTCAGCGATTTCAAAAACTCCAATGCCACCAACGTTAGATGGAGTGCCCTTGAAATAGTGATCAATCACATCATGATTCAAGCCAATTGCTTCAAAAATTTGTGAGCCGGTGTAAGACATATAAGTAGAGATGCCCATTTTGGACATTACTTTTTGCAAGCCTTTACCAACCGCTTTTACAAAGTTTTTCACTGCTTTTTCAGTAGATAAATCACCTGATAAGCCTTTAGCAAATTCAGCCAAAGTTTCCATAGCGAGGTAGGGATGAATTGCTTCTGCGCCATAGCCAGCCAAGAGCGCAAAGTGATGCGTTTCACGAGCACTGCCTGTCTCAACAACAAGACCAACGCTAGTACGCAAACCTTTTTCCACCAAATGTTGATGAATTGCAGAGGTTGCCAACAAGGCAGGAATCGCTACATGCTTCTCATCAACCTGACGATCACTCACGATCAAGATGTTGTAGCCAGAGCGCACAGCATCAGCCGCTTCTGCACACAAGGATGCTAAGCGTGCTTCGATACCATCTTTACCCCATGCTACTGGGTAGCAAATATCCAGTTCGTATGAACGGAACTTACCATTGGTGTAATGACCAATATGGCGAATCTTCGTGATGTCATCAAAATCCAAAATAGGCTGACTAACTTCTAGGCGCATTGGAGGGTTGATGTTGTTGGTATCGAGCAAATTAGGCTTAGGCCCAATAAATGAAACCAATGACATCACCATGTTTTCACGGATTGGGTCAATCGGAGGATTGGTCACCTGCGCAAACAACTGCTTAAAGTAGTTATATAGAGGCTTATTCTTATTAGAAAGAACGGCCAATGGGCTGTCATTGCCCATAGAGCCAATTGCCTCTTCACCGTTCGTAGCCATTGGGGCCATCAAGAATTTAATGTCTTCTTGCGTGTATCCAAAAGCCTGCTGGCGGTCTAACAGTTTGGCTGCTGGACGAATAGTCGTTTTTTCATCTACTAAATCTGCTTTGCTAGCATCCACTTCGTCCAACTTCACGCGTACTGCATCAATCCAACTCTTATAGGGCTTGGCTTTGGATACCGCATTCTTGAGTTCAACGTCATCGATGATACGACCTTGCTCCATGTCGATCATGAACATCTTGCCAGGTTGCAAACGCCACTTTTGCACAATCTTGCTCTCAGGAATTGGCAGTACACCAGCTTCAGAGGCCATGATGACTAGGTCATCATCGGTCACGTAATAACGTGCAGGACGCAAACCATTGCGGTCCAGAGTTGCGCCAATTTGACGACCATCAGTGAAGGCCATCGCAGCAGGGCCATCCCATGGCTCCATCATTGCAGCGTGATATTCATAAAAGGCACGACGGTTATCGTCCATCAAGGTGTGCTGCTCCCATGCCTCTGGAATCATCATCATCATGGCTTGAGCCAATGGATAACCAGCCATTACCAATAACTCTAAACAGTTATCGAAACAGGCTGTGTCAGATTGACCTGGATAAATTAATGGCCATAGTTTTTGTAAATCATCACCCAATACTGGTGAACTAATAGCACCCTCGCGAGCGTTTACCCAGTTGACGTTACCTTTAACGGTATTGATCTCACCGTTATGCGCAATCATGCGATATGGGTGGGCTAACTCCCAAGCTGGGAAAGTGTTGGTAGAGAAGCGTTGATGCACCAAAGCCAGAGCCGATACAGTACGTGGATCTTGCAGGTCTTGGTAGTAAGCGCCAACCTGATTTGCTAAGAGCAAGCCTTTATAAACAATGGTGCGCGCAGACATTGAGGCAACAAAATATTCTTTGCCATGCTTTAGATGTAAATCTTGAATAGCGTGACTTGCTGTTTTACGAATGACATATAACTTGCGCTCTAATGCATCAGTGGTCATGATGTCACGACCGCGGCCAATAAAAATTTGACGTATGAAGGGTTCGGTCATTTGTACTGTTGGAGACATCGGTAACTTCACATCAACCGGAACATCTCTCCAACCTAAAACGACCTGACCTTCTAGGCGTACAGTGCGCTCTAACTCTTGCTCGCATGCTAAACGTGAAGCTTGCTCTTTTGGCAAGAAAATCATGCCAACGCCATATTCGCCAAATGGAGGCAAGGTGACGCCTTGTTTTGCCATCTCTTCGCGATAGAGCGTGTCCGGAACTTGTATCAAAATACCGGCGCCATCACCCATTAATGGATCAGCACCAACTGCACCCCGATGATCTAAGTTCTCCAGAATCTTTAACCCCTGAGAAACGATCTCATGGGATTTTTTTCCTTTGATATGGGCCACGAATCCTACGCCGCAAGCATCATGCTCATTTTGCGGATCATATAAACCCTGAGCGACTGGGCGTAGATTGGAATTGAGTTGTGTAGTCATAGTATTTCCGAGGGGCGACAAGGGCCTGATAACTTTTGGAGGATCAAATATAGGTGAATACCCATAACGATGCAATAGAAATAAAATCAATCTGTCCCATTTATTTAGAGCTCGCACCAAAATGTATTACTTAAATGGGGACAGAGTCAATCATCCAGATCCACCTAAGATCGCCAAACTTAGCTAAGCGAATATCTAAGCTACTGAATTTAAAGGATTTATTTTCTTAGGACGGCCACGATAACGAATCTGGGCTAGCTCGGGGTTGTCTTTAAAAAGCTTTTTAGCGTAGATATCACTCACCCAGGGCTTTGAACGCGTCAAGGCTTCCGTAATTTGCCTATCCTCCCAATGGGGCGCCCCCTCCTTCACAAAGTTCGCCCAACCTATTTGACGCTCAAAAGGGGTATTACCTAATTTCCAAAAGTGCGGGTGGTCAACCAACCAGGGTTCAGCTTTTCCTCCAATATGCGTTAGGAAGCTCGTCCATGAGGAATCCTGAGGGCTTGATTCATGCCCGGCCCGGACGGGATTTAATTCTATATAACGCTGGCAGCGTAAAAAATAGTCGGGATCAATTAAAGAAGAGCGGTAACGGCCCTCCCAAATAGTTCCGGAGCGGTGATGTTGTTGATTGAAATATTGCGCGTAACGTCGACCTAAAGACTGCATCGTTTTTGCAAGGGAATCTTCATTTTGCGGTGTCATTAATAAATGAACATGATTGGGCATCAGAGCAAATGCATGAACCGCGCAGGCAAACTGCTTCGCCGCTTCACGCAACCATTCCAAATAAATCCGACGATCTTCATCACTAAAGAAAATGGTTTCGCGATTGTTGCCACGGACCATCACATGCATTGCTTGGCCTGGTATTACCGTGCGAGCTTGCCGTGCCATATGGTGATCGAACTACTGAAGTTCGCGTGGCCCACTATTGCGAGAAAATTCTGGAATAAACCAATCTCCATCAACTTGAGTAACACCCTCAGGCACCTCGCGTGACTCTTGTGGTGAATCTTTTAATGCAGTAGCCATATAAGAAATCCACATTGGAAGCGCAAGACCACCGCCCGTCTCACGATCACCTAGGCTCGCAGGCTTATCAAAACCAATCCAGGCGATTGCAACTACCTTAGGGTTGTAGCCCGCAAACCAAGCATCATGCGATTCATTGGTCGTACCAGTTTTACCGGCAATATCAGTGCGGCCCAACTTAGGTCGGGCCGAAGCGGCAGTACCACTCTTGGTTACTTCCTGCAACATGCTATCCATCACAAATGCAGTACGAGCATCCAATACCCTTGGAGCATCTTCGCCAGCGTGAGTTGGTTTTGCTTCAAACAATACATTACCTTTGGAATCGATCATCTTATTGATTAAGAAAGGGTCGACACGATAGCCACCATTTGCAAACACACTATAGGCAGAAGCCATTTGTAATGGTGTAACGGAACCGGCTCCCAAAGCCATTGTCAAATAAGGCGGGTGCTTTTCTGGTTCAAAACCAAAACGTTGAATATATTCTTGAGCATAAGAAGGGCCAATGGCACGGATGATCCGGACAGAAACCAAGTTCTTAGATTTAGCTAAGGCAGTGCGCAAACGCATCATGCCGTCATATTTGCCGTCATAGTTTTTTGGTTCCCAAGCTTGACTACCGGTCTCCAGGCTACCAATCGACAATGGTGCATCATTCACCATCGTGCTTGGAGTAAAGCCTTTTTCGATAGCTGCTGCATAAATAAATGGCTTAAAGGATGAGCCTGGTTGGCGCAAAGCTTGAGTAACGTGATTGAACTGATTGCGGCGGAAATCGAAACCACCTACTAAAGATAGAATCGCGCCCGTTTCAGCATTCATCGAAACAAAAGCTGCCTCAACTTGTGGCAATTGGGCTAATTTCCAAATACCGCCATCTGAAAGAAGTCTCACCACTGCGCCAGGACGCAAACGTTTTTTGGGTTGCGTACTATCCGTCAAAGATGCTGAAGCTAACTTCATGCCATCGCCTTTAATGGTGATGGTATCTCCTGTAGAAATCATGACCTGCATTTCCTTTGGCTTGATATCAAGCACAACCCCCGACTGCAAATCATCTAACTGTGGATAAGCCAATAAGGCTTCATCAATTGCACGTTGACGCTTAACTAGATCCTCTGGAAGCTCAATAAATCCTTCGGGTCCACGATAGGCGTGGCGCAGGTCATACTCAAAAATGCCGCGGCGTACTGCTTTATAGGCGGCATCTTGATCCGCTTTCAAGATGGTGGTGTAGACATCAATACCCTGTGAATAAATTGCATCACCATACTGAGTAAATAGGAGTTGGCGGACCATCTCTGCCGGGAAGTCAGCGCGGACCGCAAATTCATTACCCAGACCCCGAATGCGCAACTCCTCAATCATGGCATTTTGATACTCATCTGATGAGATGTATCCCAGATCACGCATACGTTGCAAAATATATTCTTGGCGAATCTTGGCACGTCGATAATTGCTTACTGGGTTGTAAGCTGAAGGCGCTTTTGGCAAACCTGCCAACATCGCTGACTCTGCAATCGAAATATCTTTGAGTTCTTTGCCAAAATAAATCTGCGCTGCACTAGAAAATCCGTAAGCCCGTTGACCTAAAAAAATCTGGTTCATATAGATTTCCAGAATTTTGTCTTTGGTGAGCTGTGATTCAATTTCCCATGCTAATAACACCTCATAAATTTTTCGACTAAAGGTTTTCTCATTGCTTAGAAAGAAATTACGCGCTACCTGCATCGTGATGGTCGATGCGCCTTGCGAGAGATGCCCGCGCAAATTGGTCATGGCAGCCCTCAAAATCCCGACATAATCAACTCCGCCGTGCGAATAAAAACGATCATCCTCAATCGCTAGTACTGCGTTACGCATATTGATTGGAATTTCATTTAAGGGAATCACTTTGCGGCGCTCTTCACCGAACTCACCAATCAGGACCTTATCGGCGGTGTAAATCCGCAGCGGAGTCTTGGGGTTGTAATCCGTCAAAGCAGATATTTTGGGCAAATTAGGCTTGGCTACTAAAAATGCATAGCCCATCAACATCGTCACCACCAGCGCAACTGCAACACCCACGATCAGCAAAGCTTTAATTAGTGGATTGCTTGAAGATTTGCGTGGCGCACCTGGGCCAAGTCGAGATTGCGGAGGACGTCTATTAGGCGGACGAATTGAACGCTGATTGAGCGTCGGCTTGTCTTTTGGGGGTAGAGCCATAAGTTCAAATTATAGGGGGCTTATTCAATTTCCCTAAAAGCTTGGAAAAGCCTGTTTTGCTTGTTTTTAGATACTTTTCTGACAGGCCTTGCAGATCTAGCCGATAGTTTTCACATACCCAAAATTCAACAATAGGGGCATGCCATCACGCCAAATTTCCCCCCAATCCTTTGATGAAATTTTGAGTGAGTTGGGTGACGACCCCGCCATTCAGGACCCTCATGGGATTCGCAAAACATCCTCCCCTAAACATAACCCTCCACACTCCCAGCGTCCTGGGGTTGCAGCCCCACCTACAAGTCTATTCAGCCCCCTGATTGCCGGCGATCAAATCCAGAAATTGGGTGGGCTACTTGCAATCGGACTGATTCTTTTGGTTCTGGCAATTGCCCTCCTGTTTGCTTATGAGCACCTTAAGAGCTCCCCTCAAGTTGGCGCTGAAGACTTACCAAAGCAAATTGCGGAGCTTAAAAAAGACCTGGAATTATTGCGTCGAGAATTTGCCGATGGGCAAGACTCTGTATATGAGGAAATAGACTTATTAGAAGTGAGTATTCACTCATTAAAGGAGAATAAATTGATTAAGAAGCCTACTGCCAAGCCTAAACCCCTTCTTTATGAGCTTGAATTGGGCCGCTGGCGCTACTTGGGCCTTAGCCAAATGGGGCACACGCAAAGTGCTTTTTTTCATCACGCCCGTGGTCAAGTCATGCTCGAAAAAGGCGTCTTGGTTTTGGGTGATTGGCGCCTCAGTCATATGGACAAGGAAGCGGCCACCCTCACTCATCCTCATGGCAAATCTCTCATCCTGAAGTCATCCAAAAGCGAATGATTCAAAACAAAATCTGCAACCCACTCTCTCAACTCGTACTTGCCATTGTGATATCAACGCATTTGTTGATATGCCATGCCCACGAAAATAGCGACCCACCAGAATTCAATAACGCGCAGATCAGCCTTCAATTTCAAGAGATTGAAGTGGTGGAGCTTTTACAAGTTTTGGCCAAGATAGGAAATACCAACTTTTTATTAAGCGACTCCATTAAAGGAAAAATCTCCGTTGAACTCAACAAGACCCCTTGGCAAACTGCATTGCATTCTATTTTGGCCAGTAGAGGTTTGCGCTTAGTCAGAAATGGCGATATTTACTGGATCGGTCCTCATGCAGAAATTCAAGCATTTCAAAAGTATCGTCGTGAAGATGCAGCCCTCCCCTTCGGAGGTGACCATATCAACAGCCCAAGACAAATCTTGATTGAAGCTAGGATTGTGGAGGCAGATGAGCGCTTTGCCAGAGAGCTGGGCGCCAAGCTTGGCTACCAAGCGAACTCCACTGGCCAAACTCCAGATCGCAAACTCAATAGCAATCTTGATTTGGGCGGATCTGGTTTAAGTGGCTTTAACCCCGCTACAGTTGCTGCCACTTTAGTTTCTAGAGGCGCTAGTCGACTTTTGCAGCTTGAGCTTTCCGCTTTGGAATCAGAAGGTCAAGGAAAAATTCTATCGAATCCACGCATCATGACTGGGGATCAGGTCAAAGCCACAATTGAACAAGGCACTGAACTACCGTATCAGACGTCTACGCAAAATGGCAGCAAATTGCAATTTAGGAAGGCAAACTTAAAACTAGAGGTATTACCTAAAATACATCCTGACGGAAAAATTTCTATGCTGGTGGGAATCAATAAAGACACCATTGGCATGAAAACTGAGCAGGGCTATGCTATTGATACCAAAAGTCTCAGCTCAGAGGTCACCGTTGAAAATGGCGGAACCGCGATTATTGGAGGCATCTTTCAAACCACCGAACGCGAGGACGAGGTCAAGGTTCCTCTATTAGGAGATATCCCGCTAATTGGCCATTTATTTCGTCATAAATCAAAATTACAAGATAAAACTGAGCTTCTTGTCTTCCTAACCCCCACAGTTCTAGATAAACCCTAATAAAATCGAGGGGTGAACTCTGCAAGCAACAATATCTTTCTAGTTGGACTTATGGGCGCCGGTAAATCGACCGTCGGTAAAGTTCTGGCTAAAAAATTAGGGCGCCGTTTTTTGGATGCGGATCATGTGATTGAAGAACGTTGTGGCGTAAAAATTCCAGTGATTTTTGAGATGGAAGGCGAAGAAGGCTTCCGCAAAAGGGAGGCTCAAGCAATACGCGACATTACCGCAGAACGCGATATTGTTTTGGCAACTGGTGGTGGCGCTATATTGCTGCCAGAGAATCGGGCAGCCTTAAGTGAAAACGGTACAGTAATTTATCTTCACGCAAACTCTGCGGAACTTTGGCATCGCACTAAAGGCGGGGAAGGGCGGCCTTTACTGCGCAACGGTGATGCGAAAAAAATTTTAGAGCACTTATATACGATTCGCGATCCTTTATATCGTGAAATTGCTGACCATGTGATTGAAACTGGCAAACCTAGCGTCAACCAATTGGTCAATACCTTAATCATGCAGCTTGAACTTTCTAACTAAATACGATGATGAAAACACTTGAAGTCGATCTTGGCACACGCAGTTATCCAATTTATATTGGCACTGACCTAATTGATCAGGCCAAGTTATTTAATGCTTGTGAAAAGGCGACTTCAATCTATATCGTCAGCAATACGACTGTGGCGCCACTCTATGCCGCACGCCTTACTGCGACTCTAGATACCTTTGGTAAACCGGTCAGAACAATTACCCTGCCAGATGGCGAATCCTATAAAGACTGGAAAAATCTCCAGCTCATCTTTGATGACCTCTTAAAGTTTGGCGCAGATCGTCAAACTATATTGGTTGCCCTAGGCGGTGGCGTGATCGGCGATATGACTGGCTTTGCAGCTGCCAGCTTTATGCGCGGCATTCGTTTTATCCAAGTACCAACAACCCTGCTATCTCAAGTAGATTCTTCTGTTGGCGGTAAGACGGGTATCAATCATCCGCTGGGGAAAAATATGATTGGCGCCTTTCATCAGCCAGTTGCCGTAATTGCTGACCTGAATACTCTGAAGACATTACCACCAAGAGAACTCTCTGCTGGCCTAGCAGAAGTTGTGAAACATGGCGCGATTGCAGATGCCCAATTTTTAGATTGGATCGAAGCGCATGCGAAAGCATTGTTGGCCTGCGATACCGATGCAATGGGGCATGCAGTACTACGTTCTTGCGAAATTAAATCAGCCGTAGTCTCTGCCGATGAAAGAGAGGGCGGTATTCGTGCCACTCTTAACTTTGGCCACACCTTTGGTCATGCGATTGAAGCGGGCATGGGTTACGGCGAGTGGCTTCATGGTGAAGCCGTAGGCTGCGGCATGGTCATGGGCGCCGACCTCTCTTGTCGCCTGAATCAAATTAGCAAAACAGAGCTAGAGCGACTTACCAAGATCATCCAAGCGATGAACCTGCCGATTACACCTCCAAAATTTGGCGCTGCTCGCTATATAGAGCTAATGCAGGTTGATAAAAAAACCGAGGGCGGACAAATTCGTTATGTTGTCTTAGAGAAGATTGGTAAAGCCCAAATGAAGAGCGTTCCCGATGCGCTAGTAATGGAAACTCTAGCTGCTACTGGAGCAGCCTGAAATCAAATGAGCCTGATCTTGACTGCCTGACCCGCTTGGGCACTCGCAAAATCCGATAGGTCGCTTAGTAACTCTTTGCCAGTTTTAGTATCTAACCATAATGGTTGGGCCAGCGTTCCAGCCCAGCGATAGTGATAGCCACCAGACTTAGCTGCTACCCAAATTTCATGAAGGGGGGGTTGAGTATTGACCACAATGACGCTTTTATCCCGAAAGCGAATATTGATGACATTGCCACCCTGACGCTCAACGTCCAAATCTAAATCTAAGGCATCGTCAGCAGCCTCTAAAGCAACTTCAATTGACTGCAATACATTGCTGCCCAGCTGATAAAACTGCTTGTCATCAATGGTTTCTACAGTCAAATTATTTGGATTCATACCGGAGCCCTGCATGCTATATTCAATCATTCGTTTTAGAGACATTCATGATAGCGATTCTTCACAGAGCCCTCGGCATTGGCCTTTTAATATCCCTTTTTGGATGTGGGGTTAGAGGTCCTTTATATATGCCCAATGTGCCGCCAGCCCCTTCGGCCCCTACAGAGCCTGAGCCTAAAGGTAAGCTATACCCGCCACAAACCCCTGCCAGCACAAGCAGTTCATCTACGAGCAAGCAATGACAAGTAAAGCCATTCCAATTCCTCAGTTATCCGGATTTACTGAACGTAACGGTAACTGGTATGCCGAAGATATCCCGCTAGCCGATTTAGCAAAAGAATTTGGCACGCCTCTTTACGTGTACAGCAAAAAAGCATTAAGTGAAGCTTATCAAGCTTATGACAAGGCTTGTGTCGATAGCAAAGGTAAACGTCGTGCACGCGTGCATTACGCTATGAAAGCCAATAGCAATTTAGCGGTCATTGATTGCTTAAAAAAACTCGGCGCAGGCTTTGACTTGGTCAGCGGCGGTGAATTAGCCCGCGCATTGGCGATTGGCGCAGATCCTAAAAGCCTGGTATTTGCAGGCGTTGGTAAGTCCTCTCAAGAAATCGCTCTAGCTCTAGAAGCTGGAGTGAAATGTATCAATGTGGAATCTATTGCAGAACTCCACAACATTAATCGCATCGCAAGCAAGTTGAATATCCGCGCACCTATTTCTTTGCGTGTTAATCCTGATGTCGATGCACAAACACATCCGTATATTTCTACGGGATTAAAAGGTAATAAATTTGGTATTGCGTATCACGAGGTTTTAAAAACCTATCGTGAAGCATCCTTACTTCCTCAAATTGATGTGGTTGGTATTGATTGTCATATTGGCTCCCAGATCACTACAACTGCACCCTACTTAGATGCGCTAGATAAAGTATTAGACCTAGTTGATCAATTGAAAAAGGAAGGCATCAATATTCACCATCTTGACCTCGGTGGTGGACTAGGAATCTCCTATAGCGATGAAACTCCACCGGATATTACTGAGTTCACAAACACCCTGTTAAATCGTGTTGCTGAACGTGGTTTTGCCCATCTAGATATCGTTCTCGAACCCGGTAGATCCTTAGTGGGTAATGCTGGCGTACTTCTGACTACCGTTGAATATCTCAAGCCAGGTGCTGAGAAAAACTTTTGTATTGTGGATGCAGCAATGACAGAGCTCATGCGTCCCGCCTTATACGAAGCCCATCACGGTATTGTTCCCGTTCAAACCAAATCAGCAAAAAGCATGACCTACGATGTAGTTGGTCCTGTTTGTGAATCTGGTGACTGGCTTGGTAGAGATCGCGCACTAGCGGTTGAAGAAGGCGATCTGCTGGCTATTCTGTCAGCCGGTGCTTATGGTTTTGTTATGGCCTCAAACTACAACACACGTCCAAAACCAGCAGAGATTATGGTTGATGGAAACAATGCCTATGTCATACGTGCCCGTGAAAAGACAGCTGACTTATTTGCAAGTGAAAATGTTTTACCGAAATAAAATTGACCCTTAAGACAAATAAAAACCCCGCTACATGAGCGGGGTTTTTATTTGAACTGAGTGTAGTTTCTTAATGCAAACCAGCCATGTAATCAGCAACTGCTTTCATTTCTGCATCAGAAAGCTTAGCTGCAATCGTATTCATTTGAATATTTTTGCGGGTACCTTCGCGAAACGACATTAATTGAGAATTGGAGTAGTCTGCCCATTGGCCGCCTAGAAGCGGATACTGGGCAGGAATGCCGGCTCCGTTAGGGCTATGGCATGCGGCACAAGCTGGAACACCTTTTGCAGCAATGCCACCACGATAGATGCTTTGACCCAACTCAATGGTCTCTTTATTTTGAGCCATACCTTGTGAGGGCTGTTGTTGGGCTAAATAAGCAGAAATATTTTGCATATCTTGATCGGTCAAGGCAGCGGCCATGCCCATCATGATGGCGTTAGCACGAACCCCTTCTTTGAAGCTTTTCAATTGCCTGCTTGTATAGGCGGCGTGCTGTGCCGATAATTTGGGCCACGTACCTATTGCACTTTGGCCTTTAGGACCATGACAAGTAATGCAGGCGACTACACCGCGTGTCGGATCTCCATTTGAGTAAAGTGTTTCACCAACAACAGGATCCACCTTAGTCTTTCCTGGAGCCGCTGGTTTTGCTTCAGCAGCAGGAGCAGCTGGCGCAGCATCAGCAGCAATTGCCAGACCTGAAACGCCAATTAGAGCGAAAATAGAGAGAACCGCAAAACCAGCACGTAAGCTAGTTAATTTGGAGATTTGGGAGGTTTGACGCATTATGTTTACCTTGGCAAAAATTCCTAAAAGTGTTTGGGCCCTGCATTTACAACCTTTTTACCCAACACCATGAGATATTTCATGATTTTGCGTGATTTTACAATATCTGGACATGTCTAAACTCTTTCAAGCCCGATTTGCCACCACAGTCAATGACACCCATTGCCTGCCTGCCACACCCCTGCGTGAGGTTGCCTTTGCCGGCCGGTCAAATGCGGGTAAATCGAGCGCTATCAATGTCCTTTGCAATCAAAAAAGACTGGCTTTTGCCAGTAAAACGCCTGGTCGCACCCAACATATCAACTATTTCGGATTATTTGCAAAAGATGATCTTTTAGCCTATTTAGTAGATTTGCCTGGTTATGGCTATGCCGCAGTCAACCATGAGACCAAATATCACTGGAACACCCTTCTTAGCGACTACTTACAAGAACGTGAACAGTTGGTCGGTATGGTCCTTATTGTGGACGCCAGGCGCGGTATTACCGACCTAGATGAACAAATGATTCAGTGGTTTGTGCCTACGGGCAAGCCGATCCATATTTTGTTGAGCAAATGCGACAAGCTTAATAAGAGTGAATGTAAACATGCTCTAGAGGCCGTCAAAAAGCAACTCCAGCAGTATGACCCGTCCTTGCCTGAAGGGACGGGGGAGTCCAAGCAACTTACGGCACAATTGTTTTCTAGCACCAAGCGCATTGGACTTGAAGAAGCAGATAATTTAGTGATTAAATGGCTATTTGAAGCAGAAACCCACGAAGATGAAATCACCAGCTAACTCATTACTCAACTTTCCAGCTCATCGTCCACGTCGCATGCGTCGTGATGATTGGTCTCGACGCCTCATGCAAGAAAACTCTGTTTCTGCAAGCGATTTGATTTATCCGGTCTTCTTATTAGAGGGTCAAGGTAAATCAGAGGCAGTGGCTTCTATGCCTGGCGTTAATCGCGTTTCATTAGATTTATTGCTGCCTGTTGCACAAGAGTGTGTTGACCTCGGGATACCAGTTCTAGCACTTTTTCCAGTGATTGATGCCGCATTAAAAACACCCGACGGTAAAGAAGCGTTTAATCCAAAAGGGTTGATTCCGAATGCAGTTCGTGAACTCAAAAAACGCTTCCCGAATTTAGGAATCATGACAGACGTTGCGCTAGACCCATATACCAGCCATGGTCAAGACGGTGTGCTGGACGAACAAGGTCGTATTCTGAATGATGAAACTACGGCGATCTTAGTCAAGCAAGCGATTATACAAGCGGAAGCTGGCGTAGATATTGTTGCACCCTCTGACATGATGGATGGTCGCATCGGCAAAATTCGTGAAGCGCTAGAACAAAAGAATTTAATTCACACGCGCATCATGGCTTATTCCGCTAAATATGCGTCTGCATTTTATGGTCCTTTCAGAGATGCAGTAGGCTCAGCAAAAAATCTTGGTAAAGCAGATAAAAAAACTTATCAAATGGATTGCGCCAATAGTGACGAGGCATTGCGAGAGCTTGCGCTCGATATTAGCGAAGGTGCAGATATGGTGATGGTTAAGCCAGGCATGCCCTATTTGGATATCGTGCGCCGTGCAAAAGAAGAATTTAATTACCCCACTTACGCCTATCAAGTCAGCGGTGAATATGCAATGCTTAAAGCGGCTGCCCAAAACGGTTGGCTAGATCACGATGCCGTCATGATGGAATCATTACTTGCCTTCAAACGTGCTGGCGCTAATGGCGTCCTGACTTACTTTGCACTTGAAGCAGCAAGACTGATGAAGTCAGGCAATTAATACTTCTTTAAATTGATCGCCAACTCTGATTTCACCGGAGTCTAAAATTTGGGCCCTAATACCGCCCCTATTTTTGAAGGCGGAAAGAAAATGAGACTTGTCACTCAGATTTGCTGGGCGCTCGCAAGGGACACACAACTCTGTCGCTTTAAGCCTGATTGAGCCCAGGAAAAATTCTTTCCCAAGTAATTGATTAAGGTCTTCTGGACTCACACCTTCAACGACGATATTTCTTCTTACTTCGTTCGGAAAATAAGCCTTAAATCCGCCTGCTTCTAACTCTTGGTTAGCAGCCTCAATTCCTGAAAGTGTAATTAGAGAAATGTCTCTGATTTTTACTGGGGTAGAGCCCGAGAAGGCACCAATACCAAGCGCATATCTATCCCCCTCAATTCCCACCCCAGCACGAAGTCTCGCGGCATCCCTTTGATTCATTGGCTCACCGGCTTGAGAGGCAATATAAATCGAGTGTATTTTGGACATGGTAATTAGTTCGACAATATCTTTTGTAAGCGCTCAATAAAACGTTGAGGCGGCATATAACCAATAATGCGTTGATCCTTTAACTCTTGCGAATCCGAATTAAAGATCAAAATACCGGGCGGCCCAAATAGTCCAAAGCGCTTGAGCAAGGCCTGATTCTCGGGGCTATTCGCAGTTACATCTGCTTGTAATAAAACAAACTGCTTTAACTCTTTGCTCACTTCTAGATTTGCAAAAGTATTGACTTCCATTTCCTTACAACTGATACACCAGTCCGCATAAAAATCGAGCAGTACTAATTTTTTCTCTTCTTTCGCTTTGCTTAATTGACTATCAAGCTCTGCTGGAGAATGGATGATTGCAAAAGACAGGTCGCCAATCCGATGAACGCTTTGTCCATTCTTCGTTGTTGTAAGGCCAGTCGAATCATTTTTTTGCAATACAGGAGAGGCGATCCAAGCTGCGGTGGCCACCAATAAAACCCCCAAAGTGCGTTGTAACCAAACCATCCAAATGCCGGTTGATGGAATCAAAATGCGCGCTTCAATCGCAATAAAAAGAAGTGGCAGACCCATTCCTAAAGCCATGACAAATAGCAATCCAGCACCTAAGCTCATAGACCCCGTTTGAGCAATAAAGGCTAAGACACCGGCTAAAGGAGCAGTAATACAGGGGCTAGCAACTAAGGTTGAGATGCCGCCCAAGGCAAACGCCCCAAATACGCTACCGCCCTTCTGGCGACCAGCAATGCGGTCGATATGTTGGTGCCACGCTTGTGGCAAGCGAAGGTCATAGAGGCCAAATAGGCTGCCTGATAGGGCTAGTAGAAGCAGAGCAAAACCTATGAGGGCAATTGGGCTTTGGAGGGCTCTTTGAACACTGCCCCCTAGGGCTGCCATGAGCACACCAGCCAAGGCATAAACCATGGCCATACCGAATACATAAGAGATCGCCAGCAAACTTGCGCGACCCTTAGAAATAGTTTTACCGCCCTGAGAGCCGAAAATGACACTAGACAAAATCGGCAGCATCGGCAACACACAGGGTGTAAAGGCTAAGGCAAGCCCTAGTACAAAAAATGCCAAGAACAAATAGGCCGTGGAGGTATTTTCTAAAAAACGGCTAATGGCATTGATATCGTCACGCTCTCGCCATAAGTCAGTCAAACTCAATTCATTTTGGCTTGTAGTGATTGGCGAACTCTCAAGCACTTCAGGAATTGGCCCAGCCTTAACGCCTGGTGCTGCAAGTAAAAACTTTAAGGTCATCGGCGGATAACAAATTCCGGCCTCTGCACAACCCTGTAGGGTTGCAGTAATGTGCATTGGTTTTTCAAGTTCAGGTCGAATATCTAAGGCAACGATAAAGGGCTGCTTATAGACCTGTAATTTTTTCTGAAAAGTTGCATCAAATTTTTCAATGCCTACAGGCAGTGAAGGCCTTATAGATAATAGCTTTCCAGGCTGATTACCCGCCTCAAATTGAAGTGACTCTTGATAGATGTAATAGCCCTTTGCAGGGAAAAACTCTAGCTCAACTTTCTTAGAATTTTCTAACCAATTAGCCTCAACTCGAAATGCTTTTTCTGGGGATAAAAAATCTTGGGCGGCAAATACATTGGCCGATAGAAAGATCAATAACGCAACAATCTTTGCAAGAAAAAAATGTAATCTCATGTCTTAGAATTTACCTCAGACTGCACCCATTCTCCATAATGCTGTTCGTATTGTTCTGGTGAAAAAGCCAGAATCTCTGGAAGGTCATAAGGATGCTGCGCCTGAATAAAGCTAGAAATTGCTGTCCAATGACTTGCGCTGGTTTTTGCAGACAAAAGGACTTCATGCTCTTCGCAAACCTTCCCCTCCCAGCGATATATAGATTGCACACCCTCTATTAATTGCACGCAAGCAGCCAGCTTTTCCTCAAGCAGAGCGTGAGCCAAGGCCTTAGCAAGCTCGATATTCGGAAGGCTTGTAAGGACCACCATAAGCTGACTGGAGCTGGCTGACGGGCTAACTGTGGTGTTTTGAGGCATACCGTATTTATAACCCGTAAATGAAAAAAGCCAGACCGAAGCCTGGCTTTCTTTTGTAACCCAGAGACTTAAGCCTCTTCAGTTACTGCTGTTTCTTCTACTTCTGGGCGATCTACCAACTCTACTAATGCCATTGGAGCGTTATCACCATGACGGAAGCCAAACTTCAAAATGCGAAGGTAGCCGCCTGGACGTGTTGCATAACGTGGACCAAGCTCTGTAAAGAGTTTAGCTACGATATCGCGATCACGTGTGCGATTAAATGCCAAGCGACGGTTTGCCAAGTTATCTTTTTTACCCAAGGTAATTAAAGGCTCAACAACCATGCGCAATTCTTTTGCTTTTGGCAAAGTCGTTTTAATGACTTCGTGCTCCAAAAGAGAATTGGACATGTTGCGCAGCATCGCTAAGCGATGTGAGGATGTTCTGTTTAGTTTGCGTAAGCCGTTTCCGTGACGCATGATGCTTCCTTTCTAATTATTTCTCGAGGTTAGCTGGAGGCCAGCTTTCGAGTTTCATGCCAAGACTTAAGCCACG
>CANGHN010000021.1 GCA_947453825.1 Betaproteobacteria bacterium | reverse complement strand
GGTATTCAGGTTATGTTTGTGGGGGATCTCTTCCAATTGCCGCCAGTGGTATCAAGCAGTGATATGCAAGTGCTGTCTGATAGGGGGTATGAAGGCCCCTATTTCTTTTGTGCAATGGCTCTGCATCGCAAAGAGGTAACCATGATTGAGCTCTCTAAAATATTTCGTCAAAAAGATGAGCATTTTGCAGAACTACTCAATCGTATACGGATCAATCATGATGTAGATGAGGCAATTGATACGCTCAATGCGCGGTGCTACCAAGAGAATCCAATATTAGATGAACAAACGATTACGCTGACAACGACCAATGCGAGAGCAGATCAAATTAATGGCGCAGGCCTTAGGGCAATTGCAGCCGATATCAAAGTCTATGCCGGAAAAATAACGGGCAAGTTTAATGTTGATGAGCGTAATTTGCCATCCCCAAATAATCTGACTCTGAAGGTTGGTGCTAAGGTAATGTTCACTGCTACTGATAGCGGCTTTCCAAAACGTTGGGTGAACGGCAGTATTGGGGTAGTGCGAGAACTATTGGCAGATAAAGTTAAGGTCATGATACAAAACGGCCCTTACTCAAATACTGTTGAGGTGGCTGCTTATCAGTGGGAATCCTATCGCTACGATCATGACATGATGTCTGGAAAAATCTCTCCACAGACTATTGGTACGTATGAACAAATTCCGTTGATGCTTGCATGGGCTGTCACGATCCATAAAAGTCAAGGTAAGACGCTAGACAAGGTGAGGGTGGATCTTTCCTCTGGGGCGTTTGCATCAGGACAGGTTTATGTAGCCCTCAGTCGTTGCAAAACCATAGAGGGTATTTCATTGCAACGACCTATTGAGCCCAGAGATGTGAGCTGCGATCAAGAAATTAAGCGGTTTTATCTTCATTGCCTGCCCCATAACAGGGAATAAGGTCCCTTTTATAGCATATCCTACTAAAGTAAGACGCTAATTCATTGTTAGCTTCTATATGATGTCGTATAAGTTTATTTATCTACCGGACCTCTTCATGAAACTCATCAAAATCATTCTCCTTGGACTGACCTTTGGTTTATTCGCCAATGCTCAAGCGCAAACTGTTAACCCGATGCCAAAGGTCAATAATGATTGGCGTTTTTCTGGAACAGCTTCAGCTTGGATACCGGCGAGCTGGACAACTACATCAGTTGGCAATCTATCTGGAACAGCAGATACATCTATCAGCGATAACCTAAATAGCGCTGGTGCAGTTGGCATGTTCACACTAGAGGCACACAAGGGTAATTGGGGCGTCATGGGAGATATCGTGTATTGGCAACTAGCCGGCGGTGGTAGTACTACTTTTGGTAAAAAAAATGCAATAGTCCCGGACCGAAATAAAACTTTATATGTTGGTGGTAACGCACAGCAAACCCAAACGATGTTGACTATGGCGGGGACTTACACCGCCTACAACACACCAGGCTTATATTTAGATGGTTTACTTGGCGCCCGCTACATCTCATCGACAACGACAATACAAGCCACAGGTCAATACTCTGTTAACGGTACAACTAAACTGGACACTTCTATTAATCCTTCTTACACTAATCAAACTACTGACCCAGTGATTGGTTTTAAAGGTAGAGCAAGAATCGCTAATACATCTTGGTTTATTCCGTTCTACGCTGATGCTGGTAAAGGCCCTGGTTCAAATAACACAACTTGGCAGACTTTGATTGGTGTAGGCGATGCATTTTCTTGGGGTGATATTACTTTGGCATACAGGGCAATGGGCTTTGATCTGAAGTCAAGCTATAGCGTGACTAAATACACCAATGCGGGCCCACAACTATCAGCAACAATCAATTTCTAAAGCTAATCTTCCTAAATAATAAAGCCACCTACGGGTGGCTTTATTATTTACAGCGTGCGCAGTAAATTTTTAGAAGCCTGCTGCCAAACCATCGCGGCGATGATCGCTACCAGCAATGTAAGCGGATTGGGCATCATCACTCAATACTGAAATGGCTTGAGCACTACCAAAATCAAGACTATCGGCAGGCATCACCGATACATCATGACCCATATTGATTAGCCCTTCCACAACGCTTTTAGGCATCGCCGCTTCAACAGTCAATTTGCCGAATTCATCAATCCGCCAACGTGGAGCATCAGAGCAGGCTTGGGGATTGAGGTATTCATCAACAAAGCGCATGACAAATTGAATGTGGCCTTGAGGTTGCATATTGCCACCCATGACACCAAATGCCATGGTTGGTTTACCGCTCTTGCTAAGAAACGCAGGAAGAATCGTATGGAAAGGACGCTTACCCGGTGCCACTTGATTAGGGTGCCCATCAACCAAGCTAAAACTCATGCCACGATTATGAAAAGCAATGCCACCAGGCGCTACTACGCCTGAACCAAAGCCTTTGAAGTTAGACTGAATATAAGAAATCATCATGCCAGAGGAGTCGGCTGCACATAGATACACTGTCCCGCCGGAGTGAGGATCACCAGGTCCGTAAGAGCCAGCTTTATGATGATCAATTAAGGCGGCACGACTTGCTAAATAATTCCTATCCAGTAGAGCGCTTACAGAAACTGTCATAGAGCGTGCATCAGAGACATGGGCATAGGCATCTGCAAATGCAATACGCATAGCTTCTACTTGCAAATGAATGCGTTGCGCAGAGTTCGCAGGATATTGTTTAATGTTTGCAGCTTGCAAAATGCCTAGCGCCATTTGTGCGGCGATGCCTGAACCATTGGGGGGAATCTCATATAGGGTGTAATCCCCATAATCAAAGGCCAGAGGGTCTACCCACTCTGGTTTGTTATCCGCAAAGTCTTGCATGGTGAAGCAGCCACCAGTAGCCTGGGAAAAATCCACCATGCTTTTTGCTAAGGTACCGTGATAAAACGACTTGCCTTGGGACGAGGCAATTTCTTTGAGGGTATTAGCCTGTTCGGGGTGGCGCCAGATTTGTCCAGATTGTGGAGCTTTGCCGTCAATGAGAAAGGATTCACTAAAGCCTGGTTGATTTTTCAGAATGGGAACAGCTTCGCGCCATTGGCGCGCAATCACAGGTGAAACCGGATAACCATTTTCTGCATAGTCAATAGCGCGTTTAAATAATTGTGCAAAGGGTAACTTGCCGAATTTTTTTGATAACTCTACCCAGCCAGCAATTACGCCTGGTACGGTGACTGTTTTCCAGCCAATGGGGTCCATGGCTGATTGACCAGCAAAATATTGCGGAGTCCAAGCGGCTGGTGCACGACCAGAGGCATTGAGACCATGGAGTTTTTTGCCATCCCAAATAATGGCAAAGCCATCACCCCCTATGCCATTCATCGTTGGCTCAACGACGGTTAAGGTTATAGCTGTTGCAAGGGCTGCATCGACAGCATTGCCACCATTTTGTAGAGCTTCTATGCCAGCCTGAGTTGCTAGGGGTTGTGAACTGGCGACAGTATTTCTGGCGAGGACGGGAGCGCGGCCACCGCCAAATGGTGGGGAAATCAACATAGTGGGTATTTAATCAACTTTGACATTCGCTGACTTTACTACTTTCTCCCACTTTGCATGTTCACTGGCGGTAATTTCTGCTAATTGCTCAGAATTAGCGAACTGTGGATGTATCCCTTGACTTGCCATGCGGGCCTTGAAATCCGGATTAGTCAAAATCTTACGAATTTCTCTTTCAAGTTTGCTAACAATGGCAGGGGAAGTACCTTTGGGTACATAGATAGCGTAGAAATTTTCGACATCAAATTGTTTCATGCCATCTTGTCCCAGTGTTGGGACATTGGGCATCAGAGGAGAGCGCTCAGCGGCAGCAATAGCAATCGGGCGTAACTTACCACTTTGAATATGGGGTAGCGAAGCAGTGACACTATCAAACATCATTAATGTATTGCCCGCAATTAAGTCTGGCAAAGCAAAGCTGCTACCTTTATAGGGTATGTGGGTGCCAGTCGCACCAATTCTTTGCATAAATAGAGTGGATTCGAGATGAGAGAGACTGCCATTGCCTTGCGAAGCGTAATTAAAGTCACCCTTTTTAGACTTGATGAATGCGATCAGCTCAGGGACATTTTTAGCAGGCACACTAGGGTTGACCACAATTAAATGTGGAATGGTGCCCACTAATGCAACTGGTTCAAAATCTTTGCGCAGGTCGGCAGGAGGATTTTTAAATAAAGCCTGCGAGATGGATTGGTTGGTGAGGGCGCTAAAGTGAATGGTATAGCCATCTGGCACAGCTTTAGCTGCTGCCCCCAGTCCAATCATGCCACCAGCACCAGGTTTATTTTCTACCACGATTGACTGGCCAAGAGCTTCTGCAAGAGGCGCAGTAATAGAGCGTGCAAATACATCTGTCGAGCCACCGGCAGGGAAGGTGAGCACTGCAACGATGGGCTTTTTTGGCCAATCAATGTCTGGGGCTGCACTAACCAGGCTAGAAAGACATGGGAGGCAGGAAATCATCAAGAGTAAGCGATTGAACAATTTCATAGAGCGTTCCAGAGGGAGGATGAGTAATATAGTATTAGATATTGCTTAATGCTTCAATGGAATTGGTTTCAAAGTATTTAACTGGAGAGTGATATGAAATTGAATTACAAATTACTAATGGCTTTTTGCCTTGTTTGCTTGACGATGCCACTTTCAAGTTATGCGCAGAATAATTATCCTAATCGACCAATACGACTGATCATTCCGTTCACACCAGGTGGTGTCACGGATACCTCTGGGCGCTATATTGCAGAACAACTAACTTTGAAACTCGGTCAGCAAGTGATTGCCGATAACAAACCAGGTGCCTCTGGAAACATTGGTTCACAAATGGTTGCCAGTGCAGAGCCGGATGGTTACACCTTGTTGTTGGGGTATGCAGGTACGTTGTCGATTAATCCCGCTCTCTTCGATAAGGTTCCTTTTGATAGTGTGAAAGACTTTGCGCCTATTGGCAAGATTGGTGACGCCATACTTATTCTGGTCGCTAATAACGATTTCCAAGGAAAAACTTTGGCTGATGTAATTGCGATCTCTAAAAAGGATACGAACGGCTTATCTTATGGCACCTCTGGAACTGGAGGAACGCCACATATTGCCGGTGAATTATTCAAGCAAAAAACAGGCGCTAATTTAGTGCATGTCCCTTATAAAGGTGGTGGCCAAGCTTTACTCGATTTACTTGGAGGAAATATTCCTTTGGTCTATACGGCAGTCGCAGGCGCCAATCAATATGTTGCTACGGGGCGGATTAAAGCTATTGCAGTATCTAGTGCAAAAAGAAGCCCCAGCATGCCTGACGTACCTACTTTCATAGAGAGTGGTGTAAAGGACTTTGTAATTGATGATTGGGTTGGTTTATTGGCTCCAGCAAAAACACCTAAACCGATCATTGCTAAATTGAATCAAGCGCTCAATGAGATTTTGAATTCTCCAGAAGGTAAGGCTAAGCTTTTATCGATGGGCATCTTTGCATCTCCCGGTACTCCTGAAAAATTTGGCGAACAAATTAAGGGTGACTTGATCCGATTTGCCCCGATTGTGAAAGCCGCTCAAATCAAGACGGAGTAAATGCCTAAGTTACAAGATCTGGCTTACTTATTCAATACGTGATAGATGATGGGGATGGCAATGGCGCTAATGACACCGTTCATTCCCATCGCTAGGCTGGCATAGGTACCTGCTTCTGGATGAATGCTAAAGGCACGTGATGTACCGATTCCGTGGGCGCCGATGCCAATGGCAAAGCCTCTTTGCCACCAAGCTTTAATACCCAATGCATTCAAAATAAAGGGCGCTAAGATGGCACCAAGA
The DNA here is from genome assembly GCA_947453825.1 of Betaproteobacteria bacterium. GTDB lineage: Bacteria > Pseudomonadota > Gammaproteobacteria > Burkholderiales > Burkholderiaceae > Polynucleobacter. The sequence goes on along the minus strand of CANGHN010000021.1, from coordinate 24,659 downwards.
ATGCCGGTGCTCACAGCAAAGATTGCTGTCAATGTCGGTGATACTCCAATTCGTTCTGCAATACCCATGGCAATTGGTGCAGTTACAGACTTCGGGTACATGGCACCAGTGATACTCGAATCTGCACCTAAGAGGGTCGCTATACCAACGCCGCTAATAATAGAGATGAGGCCACCGCTTACAAGAGAAAGGCACAGGGGGATAGAGCGTCCCTTTAGGCTGCCTAGGCCGCGATAGATCGGAATCGCAAGAGATACTGTTGCTGAACCTAAAAGGAAGTGAATGAATTGGGCGCCTTCGAAATAGGTGGAATAGGGCATCTCAATGATTTGGATGCTACTAGCAACTAGCACAATCGCAATGGCAACGGGGTTGGCTAAAGGATTTTGTTTGGCAGACTTATAGATGCTCAGTCCAACTTGATAGGCCGCTAAGGTAATGAAAAGCGCGAAGAGGGGGCTGCCAGATAGATATACCCAGATTTCTACAATGGAATGTTTTTCACTCATGGCTATCTCGCTTGCTCAAAGCACGTGCCACTATCGCGCTAGAGGCAATAGTGAGAATGACGCTTCCAACGAGAGCACTAATAATGGCAAGCGCATTGGCTTTTAATTGCGGCAGAAATAAAACTACGCCAACCGCTGCGGGTACAAACAATAAACCTAGGTATTGACTAAAGCCATCGGCAACCATCGCCAGTTCTGCATTGACACCTTTGCGTAGTACAAGCCATAAAACGAGTAGTACTAAGCCGATGACGGGCCCTGGCAGGGTTGGCAGTAGCAGCTTGGAGATCAATTCACCAAGACTTTGGAATAGGAGTATTTGTACGAGTCCAGAAATCATCCTGCCATCTTACTGTTTGCTGAGTGCCGCTGAAAATTATGTTGCATAGCAATAAATACAATCTTGTTTAATATAGGCACAACATAAGTAGGGTATAAAAACCAAAACAGGTGGGAATTCTTCAAAGAACCCCCTTTATTAAAAAACCTTTAGGAGACCACTCATGGCTGAGTTAAACGTCAATGGCAAGAAATACAAGGTGGATGTAGATCCAGACACTCCATTACTGTGGGTCATTCGGGAGCAGATTGGTTTGACAGGCACTAAATATGGCTGTGGCATTGGTGTCTGTGGTGCCTGCACAGTGTTATTTGAAGGCCAGGCCATGCGTAGTTGCTCGCTGCCAGTTTCCGCTGCTGAGGGCAAGAAGATTGAAACCATCGAAAGCTTGGAGAAGAGTGGCCAGCTTTCTAAAGTACAAAAAGCTTGGGTTGACAACCAAGTTCCTCAGTGCGGCTATTGCCAGTCAGGTATGGTGATGGCTACTACTGCTCTGTTGCGCAATACCCCAAAACCAACGGATGCTCAGATTGATGCGGCGGTTACTAACATCTGTCGTTGCGGTACCTTCCAACAAGTGCGTGAAGCAATTCATGCTGTAAGCAAGGCATAAAGGGAGAGCACAATGACAACAACTACAAATACTTCTCGTCGCCACTTTATTGTTGGCTCCAGTGCCATTGCCACAGGCTTGGCAATTGGTTTTGATCTTTCATTCATGTCTGCAGCACATGCAGCGATGGGCACCGGCACTTCCGCAATGACTCCGCTAGCCACACCTGAAATCGGTGTGTGGGTTGTGATTAAACCTAATGACGATGTGATCGTTCGTATCGTGCGTTCAGAGATGGGTCAAGGCACTATTACTGGCTTGGCACAGATGGTTGCTGAAGAGCTCGAGTGCGATTGGAAAAAAGTCAGCTATGAATATCCATCGCCTGCAGAGAGCTTAAAGCGTAAACAAGCTTGGGGTAGTTACTCTACTGGTGGTAGCCGCGGTATTCGTACTTCAGAGCAGTATGTTCGTAAAGGTGGTGTCGCTGCCCGTATGATGCTGATCCAGGCTGCTGCTAATCAATGGAATGTGCCAGCCTCAGAATGTGTGGCAAAAAATAGCATCATTACCCATACACCTTCTGGCCGTAAAACAAGCTTCGGCAAGGTTTCAGTAGCAGCGTCTCAATTAGAGGTCCCAAAAGATATTGTCTTGAAGGATCCAAAAGAGTGGAAGTTGATCGGTAAATCAGTAAACCGTATTGATGGTGTTGCCGATAAGGTCACCGGTAAGCAAATCTATGCAATTGATTTGAAATTTCCAGGCATGCTGGTAGCCAATATCAAAGAATCACCAGTATTTGGCGGCAAGGTAAAAAGCTACGATGCCGCTAAAGCACAAAGTATGAAAGGTGTTAAAAGAGTAGTTCAAGTAGGTGATACAGCCGTTGCAGTTGTAGCTGAAACCTTTTGGCAGGCTAAAACTGCTTTAGAGCAAGTCAATATCGTTTGGGATAGTGGTGCGAATGCCAATGTGTCTAGTGCATCTATTAAAAAGATGTTGGAAGATGGTTTAAATGCTGATGATGCCTTTGTGCATAACGAAAATGGTAATACAAAAGATGCATTTTCTAACGCATCCAAAAAAGTAGAGGCGACTTATTTCTATCCATTCTTAAATCATGCAACTCTAGAGCCACAAACTGCAACTGCGAAGTGGACAGCAGATTCCTGTGAAGCTTGGGTACCAACGCAAGATGGTGAAGCTTCCTTAGCAGCTGTGATTGCTGCGTCTGGATTGCCTGCAGAAAAATGCAATGTTTATAAAGTGAACTTAGGCGGTGGCTTTGGTCGTCGCGGTGCTTTCCAGGACTACACCACACAAGCGGTCAATATTGCTAAGCAAATGCCTGGAACACATATCAAGCTGATTTGGACACGTGAAGAAGATATGACACAAGGTCGTTACCATCCTGTCATGATGTGTAAGATGTCTGCTGCTATTGATGACAAGAAAAATGTCACTGGCCTGAATATGCGTTTGTCAGGCCAGTCTATCTTGGCAGCCGTTCGTCCTGCAGTAGTAGCGGCCAATAAAGGTAAGGACCCACTGGCATTCCAGGGGGTTGAGCCTATTGGAGAGCACGGTATTACTTATAGCTTCCCTAATCTGACGATTGATCATGCAATGCGCAATACCCATGTTCCACCAGGCTTCTGGCGTGGTGTAAACGTGAACCAAAATGCTGTGTTTATTGAAACCTTCATGGATGAGCTGGCAGAAGTTACCGGCATGGATTCTGTTGAGTTTCGTCGCAAGCATATGAAAGAGTTCCCACGCGCCGTTGCAGTGCTCAATGCAGTTGCTGATGGTATTGGCTGGAATAAACCAGCCGCTCCCGGGGTATTTCGCGGAGTTGCCCAAATGCGCTCTTTTGGTAGCTATGTTGCTGCAGCGTGCGAGCTATCTGTCAGTAATGGCAATGAGGTGAAAATTCATCGCATCGTTGCTGCCACCGATCCTGGTTATGTTGTTAACCCAGCTCAAGTGGCTCGCCAGGTTTCTGGATCTTTCGTATATGGCCTATCAGCACTTTTTGAAGAAGAAATCACGATTGAAAAGGGCGCTGTAGTACAGAAGAACTTTGATACCTTCGGATCTATCCGCTTATCTCAGATGCCTAAAGTAGAAATCATCATCATTGAAGGTGGCGGTAAGGATTGGGGCGGAGTGGGTGAGCCTACGATTGCAGTGGCAGCTCCTGCAGTACTGAATGCAATCTATCGCGCAACAGGTAAACGTTTGCGGACAGTGCCATTGAAGAACAGCGGCTTCAAGCTGGTCTAAATTGCTGTGATATCGCACCAATGAGAACGAGGTTTGCACTAGTAGGAGCCTTGCTAGTCTTCCTCAATCTCAGTGTGGCGCCCGCTCAGAATGTCATGGGGGATTCTATTGTTGAATCCCTTTCAGCTTCTCCTGGCGATCCTATTCGAGGTAGGGTAATCGTCGCTAGTCGACAGACGGGTTTGTGCCTGCTGTGTCATAGCGGCCCTTTTCCTGAGGAGCGTTTTCAAGGAAATTTAGCGCCAGAGCTTGGAGCCAGTATTGCGCGTCTGAATGCAGCGCAGTTAAGGGCCCGTATTGTGGATGCCAGCCGTTTTAATCCCAACACCATCATGCCCGCTTACTATCGGTCTGATAATCTATCTCAAGTTGCGCCGAAGTTTGCAGGGCAAACCATCTTAAATGGTCAAGAGATCGAAGATGTCATTGCCTTCTTGTTGAGCTTGAATCACAAAAGCATGTAATGATGATGAATATGAATCGAGTTAAGAATAATTACCGTAGAGCCTGGATCACCCGGTTTGGAAAAATGGGGCTGATGACCTTGGGCACTTGGTTTACTCCAGGTTTCGTTTTTGCCAAGAAGGAAGATGCCGAGCAGGCTATTCAAAAAATCACTAGTGGAGCAAAAGTGCAAGACGGTAAAGTCACCTTGGTGATTCCACCTCTTGTAGAAAATGGTAATTTAGTAGTGCTAAAGGTGAGTGTTGAGAGCCCAATGTCTGCCAATGACTATGTCAAAGCCATTCATGTGATCGCTGAAGGCAATCCCTTACCCAATATCTTTACCGCTTATTTAACGCCTCGCTGTGGCACAGCTAATATCACTACGCGAGTGCGCCTAGCCGATAGCCAAACTGTTTGGGCAGTTGCCCAGATGAGTAATGGTAGTTTTTGGCGTGGGTCTGCGGAGACTTTAGTGACGCTTTCAGCTTGCACGGAGATGGTATGAGTAAAACTTCTCGCACCCAAATTACGATGCCTGCCACTGCCAAGAAAGGTGCTGTGATTGAGATTCGTGCGATTGCTCAACACGATATGGAGTCAGGCTTTCGTTATACAGAATCAGGAAAATTAATACCGCGCGACATTATTCGTACTTTCACCTGCAGCTATAACAATGAAGAGATTTTTAAAGCTGATCTTCATCCCGGAGTCGGTGCCAACCCTTTAATGATTTTTACAGCGATCGCTACCGAGTCTGGCATGTTGGAGTTTCGGTGGGTCGGTGATGATGGTTATGAAGCAGTGAATCAGGCGCGCATTACGGTCTCGTGAAAAAGCAGTCTCTACTGATTCTGATTGGGTGTATAGCTCTAGCCTTATGGGGTCCAGTGGCTTGGAGCACTACTGATGCTTTACTAGTCAATCGACAATCTAGCTATGAGCTTATGTCGTCAGAAAATAAAGCGATGCAAGATGATCCTAGCTTAAATCCAGCAATGTTTTGGGTTGGTGATGGTGAACAGCTCTGGCAAGAAAAGGCGGGTAACAAGAATTTGGCCTGTGCCAGTTGTCATAATGCTGCTCAAAAATCGATGCGTGGTGTTGCAGCAAGCTTCCCAAAAGTGATGAATGGCAAGCTCCAAACCCTAGAAGGGCAAATTAATAGTTGCCGCGTGAATAGACAAAACTCCTCTACCTTGGCTTATGAGAGCAAGAATTTGTTGTCACTCACGGCATTGATCGCTGCCCAGTCAAAGGGTATGCCTATTGTCGTCAAAGAGACTGCGCAAAATAAGGTATTTTTACAGCAAGGGCGCCAATATTTTTATAAACGTATGGGGCAACTCAATTTATCTTGCGCCCAGTGTCATGAGGATCGCGCTGGACTGAAGCTAGGTGGCAGCTATATCCCGCAAGGACATCCCAATGCTTATCCTATTTATCGTTTGGAGTGGCAAACCCTGGGATCTTTGCAGCGTCGCCTGCGTAACTGTATGAGCGGTGTGCGAGCTCAGCAATTTGAATATGGGTCGCCAGAGATGGCTCAATTAGAGCTATTTCTCATGTGGCGAGCCAGAGGGATGCCTATGGAGTCCCCAGGAGTAAGACCCTAATTAACTGAGTCTGATTTACTTAGGGGTCTCTACAGCTTTGTCTGCTAGGCCTGGTAGAGGTTCACTTTTATCTGTCACGGTAGGTATTACGACATCTATACAGATTGGTTTTGCACTTAGGGGATTAAAAAAGCTACATTCTTTTTTAGTAGCTGCAGATGCAGCATGTTCTAAAGGAGATTTGCCAGTTGTTGCAGTAGATGCAACGCTCGCAGCAGTAGCAGGGTTTGCTACTGCTGCAGTACCGGCAGTACTTGCAGCGGCAGAACCGGTACTCGTTAAGGCGACAAGTGGAGCTGCACATCCAATGAGAAGGCTAGTAGAGCAAAGTAAGCCAACTCTGAGAATGAGCAAGTACCAAGACATCAATTATTTGTTGCGACAAGCAACATTAAAAACACCGGCCGCCCATGATCCATTTGGAATACTTTCATAAGGACTATCAGGAGATTTTTGATCTTGGATGACTTTTCCTTTGCCGCGATTACCGGTGAATAACTTAAATTCAATTGGGCGATATTGGCCGCTATTGCAATCGTATTCATTTAGGCCAATGATGGATTTAATGGTTTCTTTGGTTTGTGGATCTTGGCCAGGTTGCTTAAAGTCCAGCATAGAAAGAATTTGTGCGGTGTTGCCTTGGGTTTTTAGGGTAGCTCTGTCAACGGATACAGTGGATTGTTCATTTTGACCAATCTCTTGCCATGCTGCATAAGCATTTGCAGTAAGAAGAAACATAAAAGTTACTAATGACAGAAGGGTAATTTTTTTCATGGATAAGATATCTTTTATTTATTATTTAACTCGAGTTGGCGCTTAATATTTGTTGGTTTCATTTGCAATGGCAGATATTCATTAGTTGCCCAAAGCGGGAGCATATTACGATAGAGGCTACTTTGAATCCAGCCCGATTGACCGCTTTGATAGACAAATACGGATTTTTCTAGATCGGATAAATCGTAAATGGTGCGCAGGCTTGGGGCTTGTCTTGTTTCAAAAGGATTACCGCTTTGCAATAACTCGAGCCTGCCAACGTTCACTGTGAAGCTATCACCAGGAAAAGGTGTCTTTAGATTAAATATACGTCCCAGTACAGGTATCTTACTAAAAGGGCGGTGCTCAGAGATGGCAATGTGCCCTTCACCCCAAGACCATTTCTTTGGATCATTGCCGTAGCGTGTGCTGAGCTCGTCTAATGCCTTTTCAAATGCATCATTTGAGGACTCAGCGCAGGTCTCTACTTTTGTAGTGCCTGGTATATCACACCAAGGACTATTCGGGTTTTGAAGTTGTAAAACCAGTGGCGTTCTAAAGTTTCTGGCGCCGTAGTTATCAACAAATAAATAACTTAATCGAGAAAAAAGATTGCGGGTAAGCTGATCGGCCCAGGCATTGAATATTAATGCTGCTGCGCTATCTACTTTCATATTGCCATCAAAGTCTTTGGAAATTTCTAGGGCTGCTGGAGCAAGCTTGTGGTTTGGCTGGCTAGCTTTAAAAAATTCCAGGAGAGGTTTGGCGCCCAGCGATAAAGTATCGCCTTGAATCACTTTCATGGAATTGAAGTCATGTACATCCTTTGCCTGAATCAAATCGACGATACGGTCATAGCGGGTTGGTAGATCCCAGTCTGCAGTTAGAGGGTTAGGATCATTGCTGGCGATGATGGGCTGATTGGCAGTTGCCAGCCAGCCTTGCTCAGGATTATTGCTAGAGGGGAGTTGCTCAAATGGAACGTAACCATGCCAGTCGTATTGCTTATCCCACCCTAATCCAGGAGCAACACCATAGAGACCTTGGTAAAGTGTTCTTTTAGGAGCTACACCAGCTGCTTGGTAAAAAATATTCCCATCGATATCTGCCATGACAACGTTTTGCATGGGTGCATAGTTTTTGCGAAGCGCAGCTTTAAAGGATTCTAGGTCTGGAGCGCGATTCATCTCTAGTAGACCCAAAACCGATTGGTTCTCTTGGTCTAAAGCAGTCCAGCGCAAGGCCAAAGCATATTTATCAGTATTGATGGCGCGTTTGGCTCGCGAGTAAGAATCAGAAATCACTGGGCCATGTCTGGTTTCTTTCACCAGAAAGCGAACTGGCGCAGCGCCTTTGACATCAATAATTTCTTGATGCACTTTAAATGGTAGGGGACCATCAGGGCCACGATACATGCCAGGAGATTTTTCATCCAACTGTTCTAGATAAAGATCTTGTACGTCAGGGTTGGTATTGGTAAAACTCCAGGCAAACTTTTCCGTTCTACCTAGAACCACTGCAGGAATACCAGGGAGTGTGCCGCCCAATACATTTAGTCCCGGTGCATCGAGATGGGCAAAATACCAAACTGCTGGTGCTGACAAGCCTAGGTGAGGATCATTGGCAAGTAGTGGTTTTCCTGTGGCAGTACGTTTACCACTTAAAGCCCAGTTATTTGAACCGATACCGTCTTTACCGCCTGGCAGATCATTAGTTCTCAATTCTGAGAGTTCATTGGCCGGTAGAGATGAAGATGCGCCCCCTGATGGCTTGAGGCTATCATTAAATACTCCCAGTCCTCGATACATCTTGGCAAAGTCCATCCGCGTTACTGGGTTGCCAGCCACAAATGGCGGTATTACTTCCCACACTTGCTCTGTCGTGAGGAACTGCGAGAGCTCTAATCTCTGCAATTCTTTTTGCCAATTGCCTCCCAGATCCATTGCCATCATGAGCATCCAGGCAACGCTATCGGTTGGAGACCAGTAGCCAGGTTTAGAGCCAGTCAATAAATATTCTGCAGGTAATGCCCAACCCAAGTTAGCATTGCCTGCATTCACGCCATCGGCATAAGCTTGTAGTAAGCGTTTAGCAGAAACGGGGTAGCGATCAAATTGGCGCTCAGCAGCTCGCTTAATACCAAGGGTGCGAATAAAGCGATCTATTGCAACAGTCTCGTTACCCAAAATTTCTGAGAGGCGACCGCTTGCTATACGGCGATTCATTTCTAATTGCCATGAGCGCTCGGTTGCGTGAAGATAGCCCAAGGCAAATAAAGCATCGCCGGGACTGTTGGCCTTAATGTGCGGTACGTCACTTGCATCAAAAGTAATTACTACGTTGTCGCTTAAATTTTTGATAACGCGCTTGCCCGAGGGGGAGGATTGGGCAAAGAATAAGTATGCTATGACAATTAAAATGATCAGGGCCAATAGATTGCCGCCCACCCATAGGGAGACTCGCAATATAGAGCTCATACTTTTCGCTTTTGGAAGCAATTTCATGGCAATAGTTTAGTGCTTTTGTAGCTAAAGCTGTAGGACCTGAGGCGTAGGAACCTCAAAGCCTGGACCCCCTTTAACATGCTAAAATATCCATGTCTTGATTTATTTAGCGCGGCAGTTCCTGCTAGTGCGAGCCCGAGTGGTGAAATCGGTAGACACAGCAGATTTAAAATCTGCCGACTCAAAAAAGTCGTGCCGGTTCGATTCCGGCCTCGGGCACCATCAAATATCGACAAGTTAACTTGGTGATATTCTTTACTTGCTTCCAAATAATATGAGCACTTTCACTTTGGCAATAAAAGAGTTTATAAAGACATATAAGCTATTTTAATTACTTAAAAGCTGGATTGGTCTTATGAACTTAAAAGATATAACAATTTGCTCGATTGATTGTGTCACGCCAGATATGGCTGCAGAAGCTATCAATATATCTTCAAGAAAAATATCTTTCGGAGATGCTATCTTATTTTCAAATAAGGTAATTAGTGGCCAATTCAGATCAGTAGAAATTCCTAAAATTAATTCTAGAGAAGAATATTCTAAATTTGTAATTGAGAGCCTTATAGATTATGTTGATACTCAATTTGTATTGATTGTGCAGTGGGATGGTTATGTGACCGCGCCACATTCCTGGGAGCCTTCCTTTTTGGGCTATGACTATATTGGTGCTCGCTGGCCGTGGCATAAGGATGGATTATCTGTAGGTAATGGCGGATTTTCCTTAAGGTCTAAAAAACTGATGCAAGAATTTCTAGGATTAAAAGCCGATATAGACTATTCACTCAACGAAGATGAAATTATTTGTCGAGCATTTAGGTTGGAATTAGAGAAGAAAAATATTAAATTTGCGTCAGCGGAGATTGCTGATAAATTCTCCTATGAGCGAGAGCTACCCGATGTTGAAACCTTTGGATTTCATGGGTTTTTTAACATGTGGCGTCATTGCGATGATTCTAAGATGATGGGACTAGTAGCAAATTTGGGGCCAGAAACTTACCTCTCTATAGAATATTTGGAGTTAATGATCACATATCTTCAGCAGAAAAAATTTTCTGTCTATAAAAATATGTATATACATCTTATAAAGCAGCTAGGTAGTAGTGATATTCAGATACACTTAAGTCGTTTTATTAAAGATACTAATTTTGTAAATCATATAATTAGTGTGGGAAATGGTTCTTAATTTTCCAAAATTCTCAGGACTAAGGTTTTTAGCGCTAGAAGGGTATTAATATGACTAAATCTCTCGATTTAGGTTCTGGAATTTCTCCCAAGAACCCTTTTAATGCTGATGAGGTTTATGGAATTGATATAAGGGAAGAAGTCTCTAATTCTATTTATAAAGCTGATTTGGTAGTAGAGCCCATCCCTTTTGATAGCGGATCCCTAGATTACGTAACAGCCCATGACTTCTTGGAGCATATTCCTAGGCTCCTCTATAACCCCCATCGTACGCATCCTTTTATCAACCTTATGAATGAGATATACCGAGTGCTTAAGGCATCGGATTCTGGCGGGTTATTCTATTCAAAAACTCCATGCTTTCCTTTTGGAGATGCATGGCGAGACCCAACCCATGTAAATATTATTTCTGATGAAACATTCCCACTATATTTTGATAATACTAATCGATGGGCTGCCATGTATGGTTTTATAGGAGCTTTCGAAATTATTGAACAGGGTATTACCGGTCATCACTTAGAAGCAGTGCTTAAAAAAGTGCCCGAAGAAAAAGTGCTAAAAAAAACGATATATGGATAGTAAAATTTGATCATACTTTGTTGACTTTACCCATTCTGGTTAGGTTGGTTAATAATTTATTCACCTCTTTAATTACGCTACCCCAGTCTCCCGGAGTTGGTTGCCGAAAAATGGTTGCGGTTGGGTACCATGGTGAATCTTTACGATTAATAAGCCATCTCCAGCAATTGTCATAACGACTAAGTATCCATACGTTTTTACCAAGTGCGCCTGCCATGTGAGGTGTTGAGGTATCCACGGATATTATGAGATCTAGATTTTCGATGAATGCTGCCGTATCCGAGAAATCGTTTATTTCTTTTGTGTAGTCAATGATTTCTGGACCATCCCAGGAGACATTCTTTAGTTGTACCAACTCGCGTTCCGCAGCATCGCCTTTTTGAAGACTAAAAAATTCTGCATCAATATCTTTCAGGGGCTCAAAAAGATTGAGCGGGATATTACGTCTTTTATTAATTGCCCATACTTCAGGCTGATCCGGCCTAAATCCCCCAGACCATACTAAGCCAATTCTGAGCTTAGTTTTTAGCCCTAACTTTGCTTTCCATAACGCTACTTTTTTTGGGTCAGCTTTAAGGTAGGGAATATCAGATGGAATAGTTTCCAGGGCTGTATTAAATGCTAACGGCAGGCTTAACAAAGGGCAGTAAAAATCATGTTTGGGTACTGGATCACCATTTTTTATAACCTGAATACCTTCATAACCCTCTAAAGTTGCGAGAAGTTGTGGTTGAACTACCAAGGTGATGAACGCACCACACTCTTTTAGTAGCTTGATATACCTAACAAATTGCAAGGTATCTCCTAGGCCCTGTTCTGCGTAGACAAGTATTTTTTTGCCTGCAATATCCTCTTTTCCAAGCCATAGGGTCGCTTCAGGTTTTTCTACCTTCTTCAATCCCGTTGCTTCCCAGCGCCATTCGTATAGCCTCCAACCATCTTCGAATTCGCCATTAAGTAACTTCAAAAGCGCTTTGTTAAAATATGCGATTGCATACTTGGGATTAATTTCAATTGCCTTGTTGTAAAACTCTAAAGCAAGGTCAAAATCTTTTTGGTCAGCATAAATATTAGCTATGTTGTTATAAGGCTCGGCATAATCAATTTTGTACTCAATCGCTTTTTTGTAGCTCTGCATCGCTTCATCTATGCGACCAAGATCTTTAAGGGCTAAACCGCGATTATGATGGGCGTGTGCATAATCCTGTTTTTGCGATATGGCTATGTCATAGCACTGAAGTGCATCAGCAAAGAGGTTTAGCTCGCGAAGAGCGTTGCCTAGATTGTTATAGACGAGTGCATTGGTCGGATTAATTTTGAGGGCTGCATGTAAAGTTTGCATGCCTATTTGGTAATCACCCATTTGATACTGGGCTGTACCCAGCAACGAAAGAATATCTGCTTCATTTGGTAATTGGGCGTTAAGTTTTTCATAAATTTCTAGAGCTTCGGAAATTTTTCCCGATTCATGCAATTTGACTGCATGTTCAAGCGATTTTTTTATATTGGTATCCATACTCTAAATTTAGTTTTTTTCTAAAAATATTATTAAGTTTATTATGATTACTCTTTAAATATGCTATCTGCGTAAATCTGGCTACCTAACAAAATGTGTTTTTATAGAATTCTAATGCCACTATTTTTTGTCTTATCGGGCATTATTTCCATTTCTGGCGTGGTAAATGCTGAGGAAATTATCTTTAAATGTACTCGGACTGAACATAATTACACTGAAGATTATGAGCTTAAAGTGGTTTCTGCTGATGCCCGTAGGGGAATCAGGGGTAAGATATTTGTAGATGGTCGAGATTTGAGTCAGACAAGTAATGATGATGTGCGCCAAGAAATTAAAAGCGTCTCTATTAGCAATGACAAGGTCATATTTCTGATTGATACGTATTTTTCCCCAGAGCAGTTCGAGGGCAATTCTTATGGCGCTGGTTCCGTAATAGCTTTGACAACCATTTCTAGATCATCTGGGTTGCTAAAGAGAGTGGAAACGATTCACGGTGGTTTTTTGGGTTCCTCAATGGGTGAGGGTACCAAAATATATACTGAAAAATGCTCGCTCTAGGAGGGCAGAATCAATTCTTGCAGTTAATTAGGCTCTGTAACAAACCCAAGCTTAGTTAATCCAGCGCGCCTTGATGCGGCGAGCACTTGTGCAACATATTCATACTTCACCGACTTATCAGCACGTAAATTAATTTCTGGCTGAGGGTCTTTCTGGGCGGCTTTCTCTGCATAACCATCAAAGGTTTTCAGATCAATTGCGGTGCTATTCCAAAAGATTTGACCATTAGCATCAATGGATAGCTGTATTGACTCGGGCTTGACTTCATTGCGAACGCTATTGGCTTTTGGTAACTCTACTTTTACAGCTTGCTGAATCACAGGTAGAGTGATGATGAAGATAATGAGCAATACCAACATGACGTCCACCATGGGTGTCATGTTGATTTCGGCCATGATGCCGTCTTCGTTCTGGTCGTCCGGTAGATGAAAAGACATCTTTATTCTCCAGATTTAACGCGTGCACCGGTGACAAAATAAGCAAGCAAGTCATTGCCAAAGCGGTTGAGATCGGCAACGAGTAATTTATTAGCGCGATTAAGGGCATTAAATCCAAGCACCGCCGGGATCGCAACCGCTAAGCCTAAAGCAGTCATGATGAGCGCCTCACCAATAGGGCCGGCTACCTGGTCAATCTGAGCGCTACCAGAGCTGCTAATCGAGATGAGGGCGTGATAGATACCCCATACCGTCCCGAAGAGGCCAATAAAAGGGGCAGTAGCGCCAGTAGAGCCCAAGAAGGTTAAGCCTTTTTGTAAGCCTGCCGCAATGCTGTCGATGCTATTTTTTACGCTTCTAGCCATCCACTCTGAATAGTTCAAGGTTTGCAGCAACTCACGATGATTGGTTGATTGGCTTTGGTGATGCTCTGAAGCTTTACTAGCGGACTTAGCAACTTGATAAAAAGGATTGCTGCCATGTTTACTAAAGCATTGCATGCCTTGATCAAAGGAAGTGGCACGCCAAAACTGTTCTAGTTCTGGCTGAAATTTACGCAGATTACGCAAATCCCAAAAACGCGTCAGCAAGATCACCCAGGTGATGATCGAACAAGCTAGTAATGCTAGGGCCACAAAGCGAGTAATGGCATCACCCTCAAGCCAAAGATTTGCAAATCCAAATGGTGTATTCATAGTGGTTAATTCTTGAGGTTAAATTTAATTAAAAGGTTGGTCGAAATTTTTTGCGGTGTGCCGTTTACTAAAAATGGTTTGAAGCGATAACGTCTGCCAATTTCGCTCGCGGCACGATCTAATCTTGGGTAGGTACTCGATTGCAGTAAGGCAATATCTTCAACAGCGCCAGTTTCATCAATGATTAAACGTACTACTGCAGTGCCTTGCTCCCCCGATCTTTTGGAGAAAGAGGGGTAATACGCATCTGCATCAGGTTGGTATACGACAACCAGTTTACCAATGTCCGTCTGAATGGGGGTGCCGCTAGCTCCACTGCTGGTGGATGGGGCTACAGCCGCATTCTGAGTTTGCGAGTCGCTCTTATTTTGCGCTGGATTAGGCGGAGTTTGAGTTTGTGGAGTTTGGGGTGGAGTTGGTTTTTGGGAAGACTTATCTTCGACTAACTTCTTTTTCTCTTCTTGCTTTGGTTGGGGGGGTGCTGCAGGCGCCGCTTGCGGTTTGCTAACGGATTCGGGGCTAATGAGATTTGCCATGACGCGCTCATCATCCATTTGTGGGGCACGTGGACTGAAATGCAAAAATTGAAGAACCGGTATGGCATGCAATAGGAGCACGATGCCAATAATGATGCGTTCTGATTTGGTGAACGGCAAATGGGTATCAAGCTTTTGTAAAAAGGCGCTCATGATATTGCTTCCAACGCAGCTGAGCTCAACTGGTGTGCAGCCAGATCGCTCGTCATCAAGTCTTGCGCCATAGCCATGAGTGTCTGGGCATTCTTGCTGCTAATAAAGATCACCGCACCATGACTAGCTTGCGCAGATAACTTACCCTGTGACTCTAGCTGGCGCTTGAGTTGTCTCACAACTGCTTCACTAGTATCGATGAGCGTGATTGAGTCGCCGAGCAATCGACGGATTGCTTTTCTTAAAAAGGGGTAATGGGTACAACCAAGCACCAGCGTATCGGCACCCGCATCCTGTATCGGCTGAAGATGTTTTGCTAGTAGTTCTAGTGTTTGTGTGCTATCTCCCTGCCCAGCCTCAATGAGAGGAACTAATCCAGCACCCGCTTGTTTAATGAACTCACAATGACTGGGTAGGGTAGCAAGTAATGCATTAAATTTATCGCTCTTGAGTGTGGCTTCAGTAGCTAAGACGCCAACAATGCCGTTTTGGCTTTGCATAGCAGCTGGCTTAATGCCTGGCTCAACACCAATAATAGGAATTCGTAACTCAGCACGGATTTGTTTGATTGCTTCGGCAGTGGCGGTATTACATGCCACCACAATCGCTTCGCAACCTTGGCTCTCGAGATGCTTGCAAAGTGCTAAGCTACGTGCTGCAATCCAGTCACTGGATTTTTCACCATAGGGTGCATTTACGGAATCAGCAAGATAGATGTAATCGTGTTGGGGAAGCTGCCGCAGGGCCTCATCCAAAATGGAGAGGCCACCAACGCCAGAATCAAATACCCCAATGAGTGCCAATGTAACTTAGATTAAGCAATCTTGACTGGGATATTGCCAATTTTGGCTTGCCATTCTTTTGGCCCAGTTTCATGCATGGAAATGCCTTCAGAGTTCACCGCAACAGTTACTGGCATATCCTTAACATCGAATTCATAAATGGCTTCCATACCTAGATCAGCAAAACCAACAACCTTAGCCGACTGAATTGCTTTAGATACTAAGTAAGCGGCGCCGCCTACAGCCATGAGATAGGCTGATTTATGTTTCTTAATGGCTTCGATTGCTGTTGGTCCGCGTTCTGCTTTGCCAATCATCGAGATCAAGCCGGTCTTGGCCAACATCATCTCAGTGAACTTATCCATACGGGTAGAAGTAGTGGGGCCGGCTGGGCCAACGACTTCATCACGCACAGGGTCTACTGGGCCAACATAATAGATCACACGGTTTTTAAAGCTCACCGGTAATTCTTCACCTTTAGCAAGCATGTCCTGAATTCGCTTATGAGCAGCATCGCGACCAGTCAAAATCTTGCCGTTTAATAATAGGGTCTCACCTGGTTTCCAGGCAGCAACCTCTTGAGCAGTCAGAGTTTCTAAATTAATACGCTTAGACTTTTGTACATCTGGGGTCCAAGTAACGTTTGGCCAATCTGCAAGAGCGGGTTTTTCTAACTTAGCAGGGCCATCACCATGTAAGTGGAAGTGAACATGGCGGGTCGCTGCACAGTTAGGGATCATCGCAACTGGCAAAGAGGCTGCATGGGTTGGATATTCCATGATCTTGACATCTAGCACGGTAGCTAAACCACCTAAGCCTTGCGCGCCAATGCCAAGCTTATTTACTTTTTCATATAACTCGAGGCGCAATTCTTCTGCCCGTGTTTTGGCGCCACGAGTAATCAGCTCCTGAATATCTACGGGACCCATGAGCGATTCTTTTGCCATGAGCATGGCTTTTTCTGGTGTGCCGCCAATGCCAATTCCTAAAATGCCAGGAGGGCACCAACCAGCACCCATAGTGGGAACGGTTTTGAGAACCCAATCAACAATCGAGTCTGATGGATTGAGCATGACCATCTTGGCTTTGTTTTCAGAGCCGCCACCTTTAGCGGCGCAGATGACTTCAACATCATCACCAGGAACAATTTCATAATGAATTACAGCAGGAGTGTTATCGCCAGTATTTTTACGTTTACCAGCTGGGTCTGCCAAAACAGAAGCGCGCAACATATTATCTGGGTTGAGATAAGCGCGACGTACACCTTCATTGACCATGTCAGAAACACTCATCGTAGCATCTGACCATTGCACATTCATGCCAATCTTTAAGAAAACGACTGCAATTCCAGTGTCCTGACACATTGGGCGATGGCCTTCAGCGCACATGCGGCTATTGGTCAAAATTTGTGCAATAGCATCCTTGGCAGCAGCACCTTGTTCAAGCTCGTAAGCTTTGCCCATTGCTGTAATAAAGTCTTTGGGGTGGTAGTAGGAGATGAATTGGAAGGCATCAGCAACGCTTTGAATGAGGTCGTTTTGTTTGATATTTGTCATATTTTTAGCTAATTCGTCAGGTTTGACCTATTTTAAGGGTTTGCCATAGAGCAAATCCCACGCGTTTTCCCTTATCTTCAAGGGTCTCAAAGGAATAAATACATCATTTTGCGCCATTTTCGCAGAATGAGACTATTCATAATTACATAGAGGGCTGTAAAGCATGGAACCATTAATGCAAGAAAATCGCGTTTTTCACCCATCCGCTGACTTTGTAAAGGGTGCCGCCATTCCAGGTATGGACGCTTACAAGAAGCTCTGTGCTGAGGCTGAAAAAGACTACGATGGTTTTTGGGGTCGTCTTGCTACAGAAAATATTTACTGGAAGAAGCCGTTTACTAAAGTCTTGGACGAATCCAAGGCACCTTTTTATAAATGGTTTGAAGATGGCACAACGAATGCCTCTTATAACTGTTTAGACCGTCAAGTTGAAAATGGTCTTGGCGATAAGAAGGCGATCATTTTTGAAGCTGATGATGGCACAGTAACAAATGTGACCTACAAAGAGATGCTTGATCGTGTTTGCAAAATGGCAAATGCGCTTCGCAAAATGGGCATCAAGTCTGGTGACCGTGTCATTATTTATATGTCGATGTCTATTGAAGGCATTGTGGCGATGCAAGCATGTGCACGTATCGGTGCAATTCACTCAGTAGTATTTGGTGGCTTCTCAGCTAAATCCTTGCAAGAACGTATTGTTGACGTTGGTGCATGCGCAGTGATCACTGCTGATGAGCAGTTCCGCGGCGGTAAAGCATTACCACTGAAGGTGATTGTGGATGAAGCCATTGCCTTAGGTGAGTGCGAAAAAGTCAAGAATGTCATCGTGTATAAGCGTACTGGCGGCAATATCCCGATGACTGCAGGTCGCGACTCTTGGATGCATGAAGTTGTAGCGAATGAGGCTACGAGCTGTGAGCCAGAGTGGGTCAGTGCAGAGCATCCACTGTTTATTCTTTACACATCTGGCTCAACTGGTAAGCCAAAGGGTGTCCAGCACTCCACTGGCGGTTATCTCTTGTGGGCAATTTTGACCATGAAATGGACCTTTGACATCAAGCCAAATGATGTCTTCTGGTGTACTGCTGATATTGGTTGGGTTACAGGTCACTCCTATATTACTTATGGCCCACTCGCAGTTGGCGCAACCGAGATCGTATTTGAAGGCGTGCCAACTTATCCAAATGCAGGTCGTTTCTGGGACATGATCCAAAAACACAAAGCCAGTATTTTCTATACAGCACCAACAGCGATTCGTTCACTGATCAAAGCCTCGAGCAACGATGAGTCAGTCCATCCAAAGAGCTATGATTTATCTTCACTGCGTCTCTTGGGTTCAGTAGGCGAGCCAATTAATCCCGAAGCATGGATGTGGTACTACGAAAATGTGGGCGGTTCCCGTTGCCCAATCGCCGACACTTTCTGGCAAACCGAAACAGGTGGTCACATGATTTCACCGCTACCAGGTGCAACTCCGATGATTCCTGGTTCATGTACATTGCCATTGCCAGGGATCATGGCAGCGATTGTGGATGAGGCAGGCGTAGATGTGCCAAACGGTCACGGCGGTATTTTGGTTGTGAAGCGCCCATGGCCCTCCATGATCCGTACTATTTGGAATGATCCAGATCGTTTTGTTAAATCTTATTTCCCAGAAGAGTTGGGAGGCACCTTGTATCTTGCTGGTGACGGTGCAATCCGTAACAAAGATACCGCTTACTTCACTATCACTGGCCGTATCGACGATGTCTTGAACGTTTCTGGTCACCGTATGGGCACTATGGAGATTGAATCTACTTTGGTGGCTAATCCATTAGTGGCTGAGGCAGCTGTAGTAGGCCGTCCGGATGAGTTAACTGGTGAGGCAATCTGTGCATTTGTGGTGCTAAAAGGTGGACGTCCAACGGGTGATGAGGCCAAGAAGATTGCAACTGACTTGCGTAACTGGGTTGGTAAAGAGATTGGCCCCATTGCCAAGCCAAAAGACATCCGCTTTGGCGATAACTTACCTAAAACCCGCTCCGGCAAGATCATGCGCCGTTTATTGCGTGTGATTGCTAAAGGCGAGGAAGTTACTCAGGACACCTCAACACTGGAAAACCCAGCAATTTTGGACCAACTCAAACAGCCTTTATAAGCATTCAGAGGCGAACCCTTTCGGCAATCGTATAATCATCGATTCCGGAAGGGTGGATGAGCGGTTTAAGTCACACGCCTGGAAAGCGTGCGTAGGTTAATAGCCTACCGCGGGTTCGAATCCCGCCCCTTCCGCCATATATTATTAAACCAGCTTGCGCTGGTTTTTTCATTCACAAATCCCGTAACATCTCAGTAGAACTAGTAATGCGACGCGCCAAACACAGGGAGCACAAATGATTTTTGCAATCTTATTAATGGATCGACCAGGTACTGCACAATTGCGTATTCAAATAAGGCCAGACCATCGCGCTTATCTTGCAAAGCAGGCAGAACGCATCGCTTTTGCTGGGCCGCTAACATCTGAAGATGGCAAAACTACACTCGGTAGTCTGATTGCAATCGATTTTCCGAGTAGGGCGGATGTGGATGCTTGGTTAAAGGATGAGCCTTATACCAAAGCTGGTGTTTATGAAAGGCCAATCATTCATGTGTTTAATAATATGTGGGAACAAAAAGCAGGCTTTCCGCCAGCGAAATAAATTAGTTTCCAGAGAATTAAAAAAGCCGCTTAAGAGCGGCTTTTGTTTTTCTTGGGATTAACCATAGCATCAGCCCGCGCCTCATATTTATAGCGGCTTGATTTGCAGTTTTCTAAACTTAATAACGCCACCTGCAGACTGCAGAGCTATAAGGCCCTCAGCAAACTTACTATCTTGTCCATCAGCTACGGTCACAACGCCATTCATGCTGACTTTAAAGTTTGATCCATTGGCAACTATTTCCATGGTGTTCCAACGACCGCCAGCTTTGTGGATTGGGTTTACCTTAGCAACATCTACAATGGCTCCGGTTGAATACTCTTGACCTGGGCGCGTATCCCAAATATTGACCTCATAGGCATTGCCCGCAGTAATCTTATTGGGATCTTGGCTGCGAATAAAAATTCCGCTATTGGTATTGGATTCTGCCCAGAACTCTGCTTTGATGACAAAGTTTTTATAAGTCTTTGTGCTCACTAAAAATCCTGTTGGCTTATCGCTTACGATCATGCCGTTACCAATTGCCCAGTTAGCATTACCGATAATGTTCCAGCCATTCAGGCTAACGCCATCAATTAAATCGGTAAAGCCATCTTGCGATTGAGCTTGCACATTGATGCTAAGCAGGGCAGTAAGTGAAAAAGCGATTGCAGCAAGTTGCTTAAATATAACTTTCATACTCATCTCCTAGTTCAGGGGAACTTTTTTATTATTTGGGTATTACAGTGGCTATTGTTGCTGACATTACTTAAATTGCACAAGTCCATGCTTTCCCTTAACCTTGGGGCAATAATCCAGTAGACTTGAGCTATGAATTCAACAAAATCATTATTCTCACTAGCGGCCCTATTTCTTCTAGCCATTCCTCTTGCTGGCTGCGGCTCGATTGAATCTGCTGCACAAGAGGATTGCACCTCTATTGGCTGGCAAATCGGTAGCAAAGGTTATGAAGATTGCTATAGAGCCAGGGTGTATGAGCGCAAGCTTGATTACGCTCCGCCTCCAGGCGATAAACCCAGACCCTCAATGCTCTAATATAAGGGTAAACCCTTAATTCATTCACTTGAGCGCCGTCAAGGACTTAGGGGGTGAAATACCCCAAAATCATGCGATAGATTGCAGGTCAAGCTCTATGCGGATAGTTTGCAAAGCAGATTTAGCAGGTGAATAAAACAATCAAGATCTCAGAGTGCAAGTTCTGGGGTTCTAGTATACGAGATTAGAGACAACACACTATGAATCACCCTAAGCCTTCTGGAGAAGTCAAAGCAGTTGCGGTAGCGTCTGCAGATGATTTGCGGGAGACCATTCGTCGTAAGAGTAAGTTGAAAGGTCGCCAAGCAGATGATGCTTCAATCGCAGAGGTGCGTCAGCTGATTGGTAATGCGCCACATCGTCGTGATTTATTAATTGAAAATTTACACAAGCTCAATGATGAGTATCGTGCGCTGCATGATCGTCATTTAGTGGCATTGGCAAAAGAAATGAATTTGCCAATGGCTGAAGTATATGAAGTGGCTACCTTCTATCACCATTTCGAAGTAGTGCGTGGCAATGATCCGGTAGCGGATATCACCATACGCGTATGTGATGGTATTGCTTGTGAGCTAGCCGGCGCGCAAAATCTCTTAACAAAATTGCCTGCGATTCTAGGTAACCCGAAGATCAAAGTCATTGCTGCGCCATGTGTCGGTCGTTGCGAGCAAGCACCTGTTGCAGTCGTTCATCAATATCCAGTGCTCTTTGCAAACACCGACAAAGTATCTGCAGCGGTTAAAAATAAGCTGACAACTCAACCCATGGCTAAAGATGATGCGAGCTTTGACCCTGCATCACTGGCAGAGCAGGGCGTATCCCCCCAAGGTGACAATCAAGCTATCTCACCAGATTATGTTGGTTATGAATCCTATCGTGCACAAGGGGGTTATAAGCTTGCTAAAGAAATCACGGATGGCAAGCGTGATGCCGAAAGCATTATTCAGGCTATGGAAAGTTCAGGTCTGCGCGGTTTAGGCGGAGCAGGTTTCCCGGCTGGCCGTAAGTGGCGCATTGTGAAAGATCAAACGGCACCAAAACTAATGGCTGTGAATATTGATGAAGGTGAGCCGGGCACATTTAAAGATCGTACCTATCTTGAGCGCGATCCCCATCGCTTCTTAGAGGGCTTGTTGATAGCGGCAAGCGTTGTTGGTATTGATGCTTGTTATATTTATCTGCGCGATGAATATCATGGTTGTCGTGAATTGCTCGAAAAAGAAATAGCAAAGCTCAAAGCAAATTCACCGTTTCCATTACCGACAATTGAATTGCGTCGTGGAGCAGGGGCCTATATCTGTGGTGAAGAGTCTGCCATGATCGAGAGTATTGAAGGCAAACGCGGAGAGCCGCGCATGCGTCCTCCTTATATTGCGCAAGTTGGACTATTCGGAAGACCTACTTTAGAGCATAACTTTGAAACCCTTTACTGGGTACGCGATATTGTTCAGCGTGGTCCAGAATGGTTTAGCTCGTATGGTCGACATGATCGTAAGGGCTTGCGTAGTTTTAGCGTAAGTGGTCGCGTAAAAAAGCCAGGCGTGAAGTTAGCACCAGCGGGGATCACGATTCAAGAGCTCATTGATGAGTACTGTGGTGGCATGCAAGATGGTCACCAGTTCTACGGCTACTTACCGGGCGGAGCATCAGGCGGTATTTTGCCGGCGACGATGAATGACATTCCTTTGGACTTTGATACTTTGCAACCTTATGGATGTTTTATTGGTTCTGCGGCAGTCATGGTCTTTAGTGATAAGGATAAAGCCCGCGATATGGCGCTCAATGTGATGCACTTTTTTGAGCATGAGAGTTGCGGTCAATGCACCCCATGTCGTGTGGGTACTGGTAAAGCTGCTAAATTGATGCAGGCTCAATCCTGGGATCAAAACACCTTAGAAGACTTGGCAACAGTGATGGTAGATGCCTCTATTTGTGGTTTAGGTCAGGCAGCACCTAATCCGATTCGTTGTATTGCTAAATATTTCCCAAGTGAAGTAGCCTAATATGAACGCACCAACTAATTCAAAAGAACTCGAAATACCAACTGTAGAGTTCAAGCTAGACGGCAAGACCATTGTTTCCTACGAAGGCGAAACCATTCTCAAGGCTGCCAAACGTCACGGTATAGATATTCCCCATTTGTGTTTCAAAGATGGCTATCGCCCTGATGGTAATTGTCGTGCTTGTGTAGTCGAGATCAATGGTGAGCGTACCTTAGCGCCAAGTTGCTGCAGAAGTGCTACTCCAGGGATGGAAGTTAAAGCTAATAGCGAGCGCGCTGTTAAGAGTCAAAAGCTCGTACTGGAGATGCTCCTCTCAGATATGCCTGATGAAGGCTTTAAGTGGGTTGGTGATAGCAAGGCAGAAGAACTCAAGAATCAACATGGAGAGCTCAGTAATTGGGCAAACCGCATGGATGTGACGGTTCGTCCCGAGCTCAAAGCGTTACGTCGTGAGAAGGTGAGTAGTGATATTTCTCATCCGGCGATGGCAGTGAATCTAGATGCTTGTATTCAGTGCAATCGTTGCGTTCGTGCGTGTCGTGAAGAACAGGTCAATGATGTGATTGGCTACGCGATGCGTGGCGCCCATAGTGAGATCGTGTTTGATCTCAATGACCCAATGGGAGATAGTACTTGTGTTGCCTGTGGCGAGTGTGTACAGGCCTGCCCAACTGGCGCCTTGATGCCTAAAGGTTTAATAGGTTCGCAAACGGTTGATCGTAAGGTGGATTCTGTTTGCCCATTCTGCGGTGTGGGTTGTCAAATTACTTACAACGTCAAAGATGAAAAGATTGTGAGTGTAGAAGGTCGCGATGGCCCAGCGAATCACAACCGTCTTTGCGTAAAAGGTCGCTTTGGTATGGATTACATTCATAATCCACAGCGTCTTACCAAGCCATTGATTCGTAAAGCAGGCGTGCCTAAAGATGAGACCGCAATTCAGAACCCGCAAGATTGGTCCAATATCTTCCGTGAAGCAACCTGGGAAGAGGCTTTGGAACTGGCTGGCGGTGGTCTGAAGAAACTCAAAGATCAGCATGGCTTAAAAGTGTTGGCTGGCTTTGGTTCTGCTAAAGGCAGTAACGAAGAAGCTTATTTATTTCAAAAGCTAGTGCGTACAGGATTTGGTAGCAATAACGTAGACCATTGCACCCGTCTTTGCCATGCATCTTCTGTAGCTGCACTTCTGGAGGGTGTTGGCTCTGGTGCGGTAAGCAATCAAGTGAATGATGTTGAGCACTCGAGCATGATTTTCTTGATTGGATCAAACCCAACTGCCAACCATCCAGTAGCTGCAACGTGGTTTAAGAACGCTGCTAAACGTGGCGCCAAAATAGTTCTATGTGATCCGCGCATGACTGAGATAAGTAAGCATGCTTGGCGTACTATGCAGTTCAAGCCCGATACCGATGTAGCTATGCTCAATGCCATGATCTACACCATCATTGAAGAAGGTTTGGCAGATCAAGAGTTTATTAAGAGCCGTGCAAGCAACTATGAGGCTTTGAAAGAAAATATTCAGGGCTATAGCCCAGAAGCGATGGCACCAATCTGCGGTATACCTGCAGAAACCTTGCGCGAAGTCGCTAGAGAATTCGCTACTACTAAATCAGCCATGATTTTGTGGGGCATGGGTGTGAGTCAGCACGTTCACGGTACCGATAATGCTCGTTGCTTAATTGCTTTGGTCAGTATTACGGGTCAAATTGGTAAACCTGGTTCAGGCTTGCATCCCTTGCGCGGCCAGAACAATGTACAAGGTGCAAGCGATGCTGGTTTGATTCCGATGATGTTCCCGAACTATCAACGGGTGGATAACCCAGAAGCACATGCTTGGTTTGAGAAGTTCTGGGATACGACGCTTGATAAAAAACCTGGTTATACCGTTGTAGAGATCATGCATAAGATCACAGCCTCAGATAGTGATCCCGATAAGATTCG
>CANGHN010000020.1 GCA_947453825.1 Betaproteobacteria bacterium | reverse complement strand
GTCTAGGCAAACTGGTTTAGAGGCAGCCAACAGATCCGGCGCTAGAAAATAGACATCCTCAATTCCGCCAAAGCAATGACTTCTAAAGTCGGTATGACGTGGCAGCAGACCTGCGGCCACTAAGCGATGGCCAATTCCACAATTAAATAAGCCTCCAGAATGTTGATGAATATCTTTCCCAATTTGAATGACTTGGGCAGTCCAGGGGTGAATTTCAACTGCTTCTAAATGAGCGCTTTGATTGATTTGATTGAGCTCAGTTTTGGGATCATGGAAGCCCATCAAATTTTGAATACGTTCAATGACTGAAAATGCATGATTGATTACAGCTAGGTCATTCACTTCATCTGTTGAAATCTCAACATAACTTCCTAAAAGTGGTTTGCAGCGCGTCGTCATTTTGCTTAAGTGCCATTCTTTAAAGCCAAGTCATACAAGACAGTGACTCGTTTAACGCCATCAGTGATATGTTTACAAGATAGGGTTGCACCGCCAATGTTCTGAATATCTTGATTTAACTTAATAGGATCATGCGCATTCTTGCCAATAAATTGTTTGCGCCATTGAGCCTCAGCAACCTCATAGCCATATGACTCAACGTATTCCAGTATTTCAATACCCAATACCTTGCCAGTGGGGCTTATGCCCACTGCGTAAGTAATCATTTCGTGTTTACCAACTACCTCATCAATGATGAGCCAACCCCCATCTGAGGATCTCCAGATGCGCTCCCCCTGAAAAGGGAGGCGAATACTAGAGCTAAGCCGCATCTTTTCCTGTAAGTCATCAGTAATGATGACGGGTGATTTTGTAAGTGTTTTATTAGGAAAAAGAATTTTCTGGGCTTGCTCAATAGAGATATAAATTTTGGCTTGAGCAATGATAGGTGGGCTAATCATTGCTAGGCCAATGAGCAGATGGGGGTTTAGTCTCCAACTCATGAGTCAGGTATATCTATGAGGTATTTCTGTGAGGTTTTTTAGTTCAGAGGGAAACCAACTTTGACGATGAATTCATTAACGGTATGACTATCCCAAACACGTGCATTTGAGCATTCAGCCTCACCGCCACCCATACAATTTCCGCCAGCCAATTGGTAGCGCCATGCGCCAGTGACCCACCAGTCTTTATCTGCATAGTGCATATTCGGCCCTACAAATGTAGCGCGCTGCACTTGGTTGCGAAGATTGAGCTCTGAATAATCATTATGAAAGCGCGCCTCGACACCTGCTGACCACTTAGGGGCAAAGCGATAGCTTGCACCAAGCAAGAGATCGAGCATAGATTCAGGAACATTTCCGTTCTCAATAAACTTCAAGCGCTCATTGGCGACTACAACATTTCCAGCAAGTATTAAACGATCATCAATAAAGTTCGATTGCAGTAAAAGTCTGGCTTCTAACTCATCTTTATTGCGCCCCCAGGTCGGCTCAAGATATAAGCCTACCCCGACTGGAGAGGTGACAGGGTTGCTAATACGGTAAATCGCTTCCAAAGATCCGCCTTCAATGCCACCTTTACGATATGCCGTAGCAGGATCATGTGAAGAGGGGACACCATAACCACCGGTACAAGTTGGCGTGTCGCCACAAGCCTCGGGGTTGGTGTAGTTTTGATCTGCGCTGGTGTAATAAGAGTTGATATATCCAGCAACTTGTAAATCATTTGTGAGGCCGTATTCAAGTTCACTACGTGCAGTCCAGGCGTTGAAGGTGCCTGCTGCCTGCTGTTGATTGAGTTGTAGGCGCTGCTCAAATTCAAACTTACCTTTGGGTTGTAAATCTAATGTATAAATCCAGCCGAACACTCCTTCGCCAGCATGAGCAAATGAGAAATGAAGCGCGGCGGCAAGAACAAAGCTAAAGGCGAGCAATCTTTTAATAGTGAATTTCATAGGCTTTCAGGGTAGTGGTGGAAAAAACTAATTGAGAATGGTTCTCAATATATCACATCAGATGAGAATCATTCTCATCTGTGAAAATGACCATTGATGAATAAATGGCGTTGTTTGTAGGGTTGATTAAGTTTTGCTTGTAAGATTTCTCTTAAATGAATGCAGAAGCCCTAGAGAAACTCGTGTTGATGAAAATGCCTTTTGGCAAGCATGCTGGGCGAGCGCTAGCAGACTTGCCAGGAAATTATTTGGCATGGTTTGCCAGAGAGGGATTTCCTAAAGGGGAGTTGGGTCAGCTTTTAGAGTTGATGCACACGCTAGATCACAATGGCCTACGTGGGTTGCTTGCACCTATTCAAAGGGCACATGGCTTGCAAGCAAAATCTAAACTACTTTAGACGCACTATCACAGTCACTCGATTGCGCTCATAACTTACCGAGTTAGAGTCGGGTGGACTTCCTTGGGTAAGTGAAATAGACATAGAAGTCTGAGATTCTATTTGTGCAAGCAGTTTCTTGGCGAGCTCAGCATTCTGGTCGTATTGAATTTGAATGCTCGCTACCTTACCCTCTTTAATGCGTGTAATGAGCTCACCGACTTTTCCAGCAGAGTATTCATCAAAAAATACCGGGTACCAGCCGCCGATAACCAGCTTATCTGGCCTGGGTTTCGTCTGATTGGCTTCCCCGCCAATGGGTAAATGAAAATCAATCCCTGTCTTTTTGACTAGGTCGTCATAAGTGATCGGGGGTGCCATATTGGCTTGATCGGTGTTTTCAATCCAGTATGCCCAGGCGCTATTTTTAAGAGGGTCGTATACCAATTTAAAGAGATGACTTGGTATGGTGACTTTGCTTTTACCAATGCTGCCACTATTACCTGTAGATCCGGTGAAGACATAAATATTGCCAGCGGCACGTTTAGCGTATTGGCGGGTAGGCTCTTCCACATTTTTTGCCCAGATGCCCTGATTGTTCTGCCTGGCTTGCGGCATCATATTGGCCAAAGAAAAGGATTGAGCCATTGAACGCTCATTAATCATATCTCCGGCAGGGGCATTGTGCCCTCGGTCAAAGCCGCTGCCACGGTAGTCCGAGAGTAGGGAGCGCTCACCCATAGGCAGTCTAGCCTCTTCATAGAATTGGTTGGTTCTGCGTGGGTGTGGGGCCAAGAGTTGTTCGCGACTAAGTTTTTCCACGGTGTAGATCGGTTTCTTATCGACGGGGGAGTAATACACAGCAAAACTATCAAAGCAAAGATCGCGACCTGCTTGGGGGCTTGTGGGAACTTGCTGATTGGGAAATAGATCCTTGCACTCTTCAAATAGGGCAAAGGCGCTCAGGGGGCTGAGGAGTGCTGCCAGCAGTATTGCTAAAAGTATTGGCTTGCGAATGTATTTCATAGGATGTCAGTGTAGGGTGTACCGTAAAACCACTCCGCTATTTTTGCCTTGGGTTCGCTCTGGAGCTAGTAGGAATTTAGCTTTCTTGGGGGCCTCATACACCCGATTTGATGACAAAAAATGACTTAGCTCCAGTTAAACCGTGCCTTTCGCAAAATAGAAGCTTGCCACTACTGGTAGAAATTGATCGGGGTTTATGCACTAGATGTACGGTTTTCACTGCCTATTTTTTAGTCAAAAAAGAAAAAAAGTCTGAATTTAGTCAATTTTTTACACTATGAAATTAGTACTCCCTAACTTACTTAAGTAATTGATTTTATTAAAATAAATATGATTTATAGAATTAGTATACGGGAGATCCCGTATTTCGAGATCAATAAGTTATTAAAATTGATTTCTTTATTCTTGACTTGATATAAGAACCTTTTTAGGATGACCCATGTTTTTTAGATATTGCGCTGCAGCATAAATCTGAGTTCTAGGTTTATGAGGTGTCGCAAGTAAATGAATGAGTAAATGCTTACCAAACAATTTGAGTGAGACGCAGGAGTCGCAACCGGCAATGCTGGCTGCTAAGGAACTGCTTTCCCACGCTATGACTCCGGTATACCGAGTCATTAACGGGATACTCGCGATGTCTGTCTTTATGGCGGTAGGCCTCTGGCTTTCTGGCAATGGCACCAATGCGGGCCCATTTGATTTGGCCCGTGTACTAGTACCCGATGAAGCGCGTCACATGTTTTGGAGCAATGGCTTTGGCATGCTCGAGCAATACAAATCTTCTAGTGAGATCGCAACAGCGCCTGCTTCTGATACTGAAATAGCTGCGGTCATTTACGGCAAAGCAAGCTCTGGTTCAGTAGGCTTTACTGATATGAAACAACAAACGATTGCTTTGTTGATGCCTTCAGTAGCTCAAGTACAAGTTAAATCGATCTCCCATTTAGCTGATCGGATTCCTACGTCCAAGATTGATCCGCAGGCCTTAGATAGCAATTTAATGGGCTCGATTCGCAATCAACGTGCTGTGGCTGATTTCTTTGAGAAGAAGTACAGTCTAGATCGATACAAGATTGAAGAGTATGTTTCTAATACGATTCTGATTGCTAAAGAGGTCAATATTGATCCCGTGCTCTTGTTGGCTGTGATCTCAGTGGAGTCGAATTTCAATCCCAATACGAAGAGTCATGCAGGTGCTGAAGGTTTAATGCAGGTCATGACATCTGTACATAAAGACAAATATGCACTCTATGGCGGTACTGCTGAAGCCGTTAAGCCTGAAGTCAATATTCGTGTTGGCGCTTATATTCTTAAGTACTTAATTGCTACTGCTGGGTCTTTGCGTAATGGCTTGAAGTTCTATGTGGGCGCGGCTAATGCTGAAGATGATGGTGGCTATGCCGATAAGGTGATGGCTGAAAGAAATCGCTTGATCGGCTTGTGCCAAACAGGTTCTAACAATCGCCTAAGTTTGAACGGAAAAGATTTACGCTCTTAAGCTAGCAGCTAGTAGATAAAACAAAGGCCACCGCGAGGTGGCCTTTTTGCTACCGCTTGGAGATTGCTTAATTAACGCCGTGCAATTCCACATCAAATACCAGGGTTGCATTGGGCGGAATAACGCCGCCTGCACCACGGGGTCCATAGCCCATTTCTGATGGGATGATGAGGGTGCGTTTACCGCCGATTTTCATACCAGCAACACCTTCATCCCAGCCCTTGATGACATGACCTGCACCAAGCGGAAAGCTAAAAAGTTGTCCGCGGTCTAAAGAGCTATCAAATTTTTGACCTTTATGATCGGGGGCTTTTTCATCAAAAAGCCAGCCTGTGTAATGCACATCAACATGGTTACCTGCTTTAGCTTCTGCGCCATCACCGGTAACGGTATCGATTTTTTTGAGTTCGCTCATATTATTTTCCTATTTCACTGAAATTGATCAGCTAGTATATTCTGAGCTCTACCAATCCACAGATGAGCTTTAAGATCATCAAAATACATGACAAATTACTGGCCAAATTGCGCATATCAGACCTTATCACTTGGGCCCGACAGGCAGCTGCTGGTCACAGACGATTTTTTGCGCACGTATTTGCATAGACCCGAGCTTAGCTTGGTTCCCGAATCTTGCCCAATTGAGAAATCCTTGCATCAGCGTCTGCTTGATGATCCCCGCGCTCATATTACTGATGACGAAATTGCTGCAATGGCCGATCAGGACATTCAAGAAAATTATCGAGTTTGGTTTCGCTATCGCAAACGTTTACTGGCTGCCTCATCGCTAGAAAATTTCTACATGAGCTTATTTAAAGGGGAGGGCGTTGATGTGCCCCCTTTGTTTGTCGATCAGCTTGCTCAAATTTTTATTAGGCATATCTTGGGGGAAGGTGCACATCCCCTCGAGGCTCGTATGGGCGAACTATTTTTTAGAACTCAAAAAATTAGCGTCATCGAAGATGGCATTGTGATGAGTGCTGATGATGAGACTGTGATGCGTAACGCCCAGGCAGGTGAGACAGGCAACATTATGGATTTACTGAAAGGTAAACCTCTCACCATGAGATCGGCAGACCTGGATGTACTTTATGAGGCTAATGCAAAAGAGTATTGGGGGCGCAATGAAGATTTTGATTTTGCAGTTCAATTAAATTTTGGGCATGAGCCGATCAATCATTTTTGTCGTGTGCTAGAAAAGTGGATTGAACATTTTCTTGGGGTACGTTCGCGCATTACCCCAATGCAGCAAATCAGTGATCCTAAGTGGTCATGGCACGTTGGTTTGGATGTTGCTGCCACTAGCGTCTTAAATAAGCTTTACAACAAAGAGATCGTAGATCCTGATGAATTAGAGAAAATCATTTGCCTCTTCAGGCTCGATTTTATTGATGAGGCAGCAGTGAATAAGGCTCAAGTTGGAAAGCCAGTCTATATGGCTATTGCGATGAGTGAGCAGCAGCTTAAATTAAAGCCTCAGAACTTACTATTTAATTTGCCTTTAGCTAAGGCATCCTAAGCTGTGCCCATTTTTCTATTTTGAGCGCCAAGCCATAACAGTGCTAGAGCTGTAACGATGACCGGAATCAATGAGCCCAGGTTCAGAATATTCCAACCTTGCGAGGTAATTAAGGCACCTGATCCAAAAGAAGTAAAGGCCATTGTGCCAAAGACAAAGAAGTTAATTGCACCTTGCGCCTTGTCCCTTTCATTGGGCTTATAGGCAGTCATTGCTAATGAGGTCGATGCGGTAAATAAGAAATTCCAGCCAACTCCAAGTAAGAATGAAGCGATTAAAAATTGGTGAAGATCTACACCCGTCAGTGCAATTGCAATACAAACAAAATTAAGGGCAACTCCAAGCCCCATAATTTTGAGCGTACCAAAGCGTTGAATCAATGAGCCAGTAAAAAATCCAGGAGCGAACATGCCGATCACATGCCACTCAAGCACGAGGGCCGTTTCTGAAAAGGGAAGCCCACAGATTTGCATAGCTAGAGGTGTGGCTGCCATCAACAAGTTCATAACGCCATAGCCCAAGGCTGCACCAATGACTGCCACCATAAAAACTGGCTGACGCAAGATGGTCTTTAAGTCGCGACCATCTGAGAGGGAGTGTTGGGTTTTAAATTCTTCAGGAAAGTGAATGCGCTGCATGACAAAGATACCAATGAATGCGGCGATCGAAAGGGTGAGATAAGCACCCAAAAATGTGGTACTAAAAAAGTCACGAGTCCAAGAGGCTAAGTTAGGGCCAATGACAGCCCCTAAAATTCCGCCTGCCAAAACCCATGAGACTGCTTTGTCACGTTGGCTGGAGTCTGTGAGTTCTGCTGCTGCAAAACGGTACAACTGTCCATTAGCGCTGTAGTAGCCGGCAACAAAAGTTCCTAAGACTAAAAGCCAAAAGTTCTTGCTATAGGCTGCATATGCACATAAGAGTGATGAGAGTACTGCTACCAAGAGGCCTAGCTGAAAGGAGATCTTGCGACCAAAGTGATTTTGGGACTTGGCTACGATTGAGGTGGAGAAGGCGCCTCCGACGACATAGCCCATGACAGGTAGGGTTGCCATCCAGCTCGCAGGGGCCAGGCTAAAGCCTACTAAGCCATTAATGGCGATAAACGTGACGTTATTAGTAAGAAAAAGACCCTGACAGATGATCAGCAGTACTAGGTTTTTATTCAGTAATGGGTGCTTGCTGGTCATGTGTTGCAGTTTACGGTGAATTTATAGTTTTAGCTGGCTTGGTGGATTCCCTTAAATTGGGCAAGTTCTACGGCTTTAGGGGGCAAAACCACCGTTTTTGCTAAGACTGATGCTTTAAAATAGAAGGCTCGCCTCATTGGCAAAGGGTGCGCTAAAAGCGACTTGCGCAATGCGGAATGTGAGAGTGGCAGGGTAAAAACCTGACTCTGTAAATTTCAATATTGAGGAAACAGTCATGGCTTCAGAGAAATCAAAGATTATTTATACGCTGACAGATGAGGCGCCGCTTTTGGCGACTTGTGCATTTCTGCCAATCATCCGTACTTTTACAGCACCTGTTGGTGTAGAGATTGTTAAAAGTGATATCTCTGTAGCTGCCCGTATCTTGGCTGAGTTCCCAGACTACTTAACTACCGAGCAGAAAGTTCCAGATAACTTAGCTGAACTAGGCAAAATGACTTTAATGCCTGATACCAACATTATTAAGCTACCAAACATCAGCGCTTCGGTTCCGCAGTTATTAGCTGCAATTAAAGAGCTGCAGGATAAAGGCTACAAGATTCCTAATTTTCCAGATGATCCTAAGAGTGACGAAGAAAAATTGATTCGTGCCCGTTACTCTAAGTGTTTAGGTAGTGCAGTAAATCCAGTATTGCGTGAAGGCAACTCTGATCGTCGCGCACCGAATGCGGTGAAGCAATTTGCACGCAAGCATCCGCATTCTATGGGTGAGTGGAGCCAAGCATCTCGTACACATGTGTCTCATATGCATGGCGGTGATTTCTACGCCGGTGAAAAGTCAATGACAATGAGCAAAGCTTGTGATGTAAAGATGGAGTTAGTCACAAAGTCTGGAAAAACAGTGGTGCTCAAGCCAAAAGTCTCTTTATTGGCTGGTGAAATTATCGACAGTATGTATATGAGTAAGAAGGCCCTCTGCGAATTCTATGAAAAAGAAATCGAAGATGCTTACAAGACTGGAATGATGTTGTCCTTACACGTTAAGGCAACCATGATGAAGATTTCTCACCCGATTGTTTTTGGTCATGCTGTTAAGATTTTCTATAAAGATGCTTTTGCAAAACATGCCAAGTTATTTGAGGAGTTGGGTGTTAATGTCAATAATGGTATGAGTAGCTTATATGACAAGATTAAAACCTTACCAGAATCCAAGCGCGAAGAAATTATTCACGATATCCATGCATGCCATGAACACCGCCCAGCATTGGCGATGGTGGACTCTGCAAAAGGCATTACCAACTTGCATTCTCCAAGTGATGTGATTGTCGATGCATCCATGCCTGCGATGATTCGTGCTGGTGGCAAGATGTGGGGAGCTGATGGTCGTCTACATGACACTAAAGCAGTTATCCCAGAAAGTACATTTGCTCGCATCTATCAAGAAATCATTAACTTCTGTAAGACGCACGGTAACTTTGATCCAACTACGATGGGTACAGTGCCTAACGTTGGTTTAATGGCTCAACAGGCTGAAGAGTACGGCTCACACGATAAGACTTTTGAAATTGCAGAGGCTGGCGTAGCGCGAATTGTTGCTGATGATGGCACTGTATTACTTGAGCAACATGTTGAAGAGGGTGATATCTGGCGTATGTGCCAAGTAAAAGATGCGCCAATTCGCGATTGGGTGAAGTTGGCAGTCAAACGTGCACGTCTTTCAAATACCCCCGCAGTATTTTGGCTAGATGAGTACCGTCCACACGAAGCTGAGTTGATTAAGAAAGTAAACACCTATCTGAAAGACTACGATCTTAAGGGCGTAGATATTCAAATCATGTCACAGACCCGTGCGATGCGTTACACCTTAGAGCGTGTGATTCGTGGTAAAGATACGATTTCTGTAACCGGTAATATTTTGCGTGACTATTTGACTGATCTATTTCCAATTATGGAATTGGGTACCAGCGCGAAGATGCTATCCATTGTTCCTTTGATGGCTGGTGGTGGTTTGTTCGAAACTGGCGCTGGCGGTTCTGCCCCTAAGCATGTTCAACAGCTCGTAGAAGAAAATCATTTGCGTTGGGATTCGCTCGGAGAGTTCTTGGCTTTGGCGGTATCTCTAGAGGATATTGCTGATAAGACCGGCAACACTAAAGTGAAAATCTTGGCGCGTACTCTGGATGAAGCCACTGGCACACTATTGGATAACAATAAATCACCTTCACCACGAACTGGTGAGATAGACAACCGTGGCAGCCAGTTCTATTTAGCGATGTACTGGGCGCAAGCATTGGCGGCGCAAACTGAAGATAAAGAATTGCAAGCGTACTTTGCACCTTTGGCTAAATCTTTAACTGCTAATGAGCAAAAGATTGTGGATGAGCTCAAAGCGGCACAAGGCAAACCAGCAGACATTGGCGGTTACTATTTCGCTGATCCGGAAAAATGCAAGGCGATCATGCGTCCAAGCACGACTTTCAATGCTGCATTGAAAGCAATGAGAGCTTAATGAGCTGATGAAGTGATGAATGAAAAGGCAAACTCCAGGGTTTGCCTTTTTCTTTTGAGCTCAAGTTACCGAGCGAGCAATAAATTGCTATCAGTAGCAAAATAAGCGTATTACATAGAAGAAGGGGGTAGCATGCGTTTCATCGATAAAACTATTCTGGCAAGCGACATTACTCCCCGCTTGGTTTTTGATCGTCGACGTGACTTGATCAAAGCGGCAGCAGCTGGAACATTTGGTATGGCTTTAGCCCCTTGGTTTTCAAGACAAGCTTTAGCAGCCAACCCAGAAAAATTGAGTGCCACTCTCAATCCAGCCTATTCCAGTAAAGACGAGGCTACTCCTTATAAGTTTGTCACTGGCTATAACAACTTTTATGAATTCGGTACTGATAAATCAGATCCAGCAGCTCATGCGGAGTCTTTGCAGACGCACCCTTGGACAATTTCGATTGAGGGCTTAGTTAAAAAGCCGATCACTTTAGATATTGACTCTTTATTAAAGTTGGCCCCAATGGAAGAGCGCATCTATCGCATGCGTTGTGTAGAGGGTTGGTCTATGGTAATTCCGTGGGATGGCTATTCTTTATCAAAACTCATTAATAAGGTAGAGCCCTTGGGGTCTGCTAAGTTTGTGGAGTTTATTTCTTTGGCAGATCGCAAGCAAATGCCAGGCATCAAGAGCAATATTATTGAGTGGCCTTATCGCGAAGGTCTGCGCATGGATGAGGCGATGAATCCTTTAACTCTATTGACCTTTGGTTTATATGGTGAGGTTCTGCCTAAA
This sequence comes from Betaproteobacteria bacterium, assembly GCA_947453825.1. Classification (GTDB taxonomy): domain Bacteria; phylum Pseudomonadota; class Gammaproteobacteria; order Burkholderiales; family Burkholderiaceae; genus Polynucleobacter. The sequence goes on along the minus strand of CANGHN010000020.1, from coordinate 19,885 downwards.
CAAAATGGCGCCCCAGTTCGGATTGTGGTCCCGTGGAAGTATGGTTTTAAGAGCGCTAAGTCCATTGTCAAAATACGGTTTACTGAAGAGATGCCTAAAACTAGTTGGAACCAGTTTGATGCTAGAGAGTATGGGTTTTACTCAAATGTGAACCCACAGGTAGATCATCCTCGTTGGAGTCAGGCAAGCGAACGCCGTATTGGGGATCCCAAAGGGTCCTTTGCACCAAAGATCAAAACGCAAATGTTTAATGGTTATGGTGATCAGGTCGCCAGCATGTACTCTGGCATGGATCTGAAGAAATACTACTAATCGATGACAAGCATCTAACCACTACAGTGCTTGATCATTTGTTACCACCAGGAATTGAAGTCTTTGAGAGAGGCTGGCTTTCTGCTAATAATATTCTCCACTTTGGAGAAAGCGATGTTTCACTTGTAGATAGTGGATATTGTGCACATCAGGATCTGACTGTGCAGTTGCTCAAGCAGGCGCTGGCCAAGCATGCAATGCCGACTCTTAATAAGGTGGTGAATACTCATCTCCATTCTGATCATTGTGGTGGTAACGCAGCGTTGATAAAAGCTTATGCGTGCGAGGTTTATATTCCCGTTGCCGAAGATTTGGCAGTGAAAAACTGGGATATGGATTTATTGAGTTATCGCAATCTGGGTCAAGAGTGCCCGCCATTTATTCATCAGGCTGTTTTGATTCCAGGGCAAGAGATTTTGCTTGGTCGCTATGTATGGAAAATATTAGCAGCCCCTGGACACGATCCTCATTCGGTGATCCTATATCAGCCTGAGCACCAAATTTTGATTTCAGCTGATGCTCTGTGGGAGGAAGGCTTTGGCGTCATTTTTCCAGAGTTATGGGGTGAGCCAGGCTTTGAAGAGGTGGCTCAGACTTTAGACTTTATTGAAAGCTTACCGGTAAAGCTGGTGATTCCTGGGCATGGAACATTATTTACCGATGTGCCTAAAGCGATTGCTACTGCGAGATCTAGATTGGATTATTTAGCCTCTGATCCAGACCGCAATGCCCGTCATGGAGCCAAAGTATTATTAAAGTACAAGCTTTTAGAGTGGCGCAGTCGGGAGATGGGCGAAGTAGGAGGCTGGATTGCGACAACTCCTGCATTACAAAGTGCTGCAAAATTATTAAATATGGAAAGTGCTGATTTCATTCAGTGGCTACCCCAAGCTTTAATTAAGTCTGGAGCGGCAAAATTGGATGGTACTCAGCTCGTTGATCTGACATAAATAAAATATTAATAAAGTAAAGAGGGAATATGGAACATACCGTTTTGGTTACTGGCGCTACTGCTGGATTTGGTGAAGCAACGGCGAGACGATTTTTGGCGCATGGCCATAAAGTGATTGCTGCTGGTAGAAGAGCAGAGCGTTTAGAAATCCTGAAGTCTTCACTGCCTGAGGTGCAACAGAAAAAGCTTCTTACTTTAGCAATCGATGTGTGTGATAGCGCTAAGGTAGATGCCTTAGCTGCTAATTTACCAACAGACTTTTCTAAAGTGACAGTCTTAGTAAATAATGCCGGCCTCGCCTTAGGTTTAGAGCCAGCCCAGAAAGCTTTTCTGGAAGACTGGGATCGTATGATTGATACCAATATCAAAGGGCTGGTTCACATGAGTCGCGCTTTTTTGCCGGGCATGGTTGAGCGTAAGCAAGGACATATTATTAACTTGGGATCGGTTGCTGCGAACTATCCTTATCCAGGCGGCAACGTATATGGTGGTACAAAAGCCTTCGTCAAGCAATTTAGCTTAAACATGCGTGCTGATTTGATTGGTACACCAGTACGCGTAACCTGTATTGAGCCAGGTATGGCTGCTGGCACAGAGTTCTCTAACGTTCGCTTTAAGGGTGACGATAGCAAGGTTGGCAAGGTCTATACCGGCGTCAAGGCTTTGAGTGCTGATGATGTTGCTGAAACCATTTATTGGTCAGCAACTCTACCAAGTCACGTGAATATTAATGTTTTGGAGGTCATGCCAGTACAGCAAGCCACCAATGCATTCAACATTCATCGTGGAGAGTTCTAAAGCCGAGTCTTAAGGTTTTTTCCATCGATAAAACTTGGGATATACACGCATTACGACTGGGCCATCAAAGTCCCAGGATTTGCAGGTCCCAAGATACAGTGGCGGCTTATTTTCATCGGGATCAAATAATGCGCCTGGAATAGATTGATAAGCTGCAGTAGCAATATTGTTGAGCAGTTCACGTAAGTGGGTGCAGCCTTTAATTCCGCCGAGATGCGCTTCGATCTTTTTGCGCCAGCCCTTACCAATCGATTCGCCGATTAATGCATTCATAGATGGAATGGCTTGAGGACATTCGGGATGTGGGTGGCTATTCATAGTCACTTCAATATCTTTGATGACCAAGTGATCATCCACCGTCACGCGCACCCACATATCATGAATGGCTTCACCTGGAGGCCAGGTCTTTGCACCAGTAGTAAATGGATGGAACTTTTTATCCCTGAGATGGCCCTCAATATCCCATAAGCCATCCTCTCTTGAAAACCCATTGAAGGTCACTTCTCGTTGGTGGAGTGGGGCGCGGGTTTTGGGGGCAGAAAGCATGGGGTCATTTCAGAATTAAAAGTGCAAACCAAATGATAATGAATTGATGTAGGCCTTGCCAAGAGCACCCAAAAGCATGCTTGCTCTGTAGTATTCTCTGCAGCATATGGCAAAACCGATCTCCCTTGAAAAAATTCTCTTTAGCCAGGGCTTTGGAACCCGGCGTTACTGCGCTGATTTGGTTTATGCAGATCTTGTGAAGGTGAATGGTGTATTGGCAGATGACCCAGAAGAACGAATCGCTATAGAAGGTCTAATGCTTAATGTTGAAGGTCAGGATTGGGAATACCATGAGAAGGCCTATATTGTTTTTAATAAGCCACCTAATTATGAGTGCTCGCACAAAACAACACACCATCCTAGTGTTTATAGTTTGCTACCCAGCCCATTTGTGGAGCGAGGGTTACAGTGCGTAGGACGCTTAGATTACGACACTACCGGTTTATTATTAATTTCTGATGATGGTCAGTTCATTCACAAAATGACAACGCCTAAGAAAAATATTGGCAAGGTTTATGAAATCACGACACCTGAACCAATTACCGCTAGCCAAATAGAGCATTTACTCAATGGAGTTGTTCTTGATGATGACCCAAAACCTTGTCATGCTATCGCTTGCAAACAACTAGCTGAGCATATTTTAGCCATGACAATTGTCGAGGGTCGCTACCATCAGGTGAAGCGGATGATGGCAGCGGTTGGCAATCACGTACTCAATTTACATCGTAGTGAAATCGGAGCCTATCAGATGCCAACAGATTTAGCGCAGGGCGAGTGGCGTTGGCTATACCCTGAAGACTTAAAGCAACTTTCACAGAGTGTAGGCATTTAAATGAAGCGTGCTTTGTTAGCCCAGGATTTTGACTTACAGGGAACCCTGCCTTTATGGAGATATGACCCTAGTCAGAAAAAAATACTACGCGAATTTGTGTTTGCTAATTTTGAGCAAGCTTTTGAGTTTATGGGTCTGTGTGCAGAGTATGCCCAAGAAATTGATCATCATCCAGACTGGTCAAATGCTTGGAATAAGGTAAGGGTAGAGCTGACAACCCATTCGAGTAATGGTTTAACACTGCTTGATATTCAATTAGCCCAAGCTATGGATTCATTCGCTTTAGAAATTCAACCCTAAAGATTAATGCTCATCACCTTCGTGCTCTTCTTCATTCAGGCTCATCAAAATAGTTGCCAGTAAACCGTAAACCACTTCGGTTGCAATCATTCCATCTTCATCGAGTTCATCAATTAAGTCATTAAGACAGTCTTCGGTTGGCTCATTGAGCAAGGTCATTGCACATTCGCAGCCGTAGTCGAAATCTTCGTCGTTTTGGGTTTGATCTTCGGTAGTCATATTTATCCTTAATTGAGGCTTCAGGATAGCAAATTACGCTCAAATTCGGTAGCTTTTCCTGGTCTTAAAGGGATGTGCTACTGCAAAATACCAATAATGATTTATAGTAATTTAATACTAAAAAGATAGGAGGCAGTATGCAGCTAAGCGTCAATGGTCAAATCCACAATGTTGATGTTGAACCGAATATGCCCTTGTTGTGGGCTATACGCGAAGTAGTGGGTCTCACGGGTACTAAATATGGCTGTGGTGTGGCGCAGTGTGGTGCTTGTACCGTTTACCTGAATGGTGAACCAGTGCGCTCATGCTCTTTGCCTGTATCAGCAGTAGGTAGCGCCAAAATTACGACCATTGAGGCACTCTCCAAAGATAACTCCCATCCAGTGCAAAAAGCATGGATTGCTTTAGATGTCCCACAGTGTGGGTATTGCCAGTCTGGTCAAGTAATGGCCGCTGCAGCTTTGTTAAAGAAAATTCCCAAGCCCACTGATGCTGATATCGATAGTGCAATGTCTAATGTTTGTCGTTGTGGTACTTATCAAAAGATTCGGGATGGTATTCATGTGGCTTCTGGTCAAAAGAAGCTTGCAGACGTCTTAGCGCAGTATGACGCAACTCCTGCAACACGTGGTTAAGGAGAAAAATATGACAACTCATTCTAAAAATATGGCTGTAGAGAATAATTCACGTCGTCAATTCATTATCAAGGGCACTATGGTTGGTGGTGGCTTGATGTTGGGAGTCGGCGCCTTGCCTGATTTCGCTTTTGCTCAAGCGGATGCTAAATATGATCCTAATTCACCGACAAAATTTGGTGAGTCTGAAGTGAATGCTTGGGTCAGCATTAAGCCAGATGATACGGTCTATATCCGCATTGCACGCTCAGAGATGGGTCAAGGTACTCGTACGGGTTTAGCTCAACTAGTAACCGAAGAGTTAGAGTGCAATTGGAAAAAAGTGAAAACCCAATCAGCTACTCCTGGACAGAGCTTAGTGCGTAAGCGTGTATGGGGTGAGCACGGCACAGGAGGTAGTCGGGGTATTCGTATTTCTGAAGACTACGTACGCCGTGGTGCAGCTGCTGCAAGAATCATGCTGATGCAAGCAGCTGCAAACCAATGGAAAGTTCCGGTTACTGAGCTCAAAGTAGATAAGGGTGTTATTACACACATCCCTACGGGACGCAAAACGACCTACGGAAAAGTTGCTGAACTAGCATCCACCTTAACTCCTCCCGATCCAAAAACGATTACATTACGAGATCCTCGGGAATGGAAAGTGGCGGGACAGCCATATGCACGTATAGATACTGTTCATAAAGTGAATGGCAGTAAGGTCTATGGCATTGATTTGCAATTACCAGGCATGATTTGCGCATCGGTAAAAGCTTGTCCTGTATTTGGTGGCAAGCTAGTGAGCTACGATGAGGCGAAGATTGCCAGTATGCGTGGCGTCAAAGGCGTGGTCAAAATTGATGACAGCACGCTTGCAGTAGTTGCCGATACTTGGTGGCATGCTAATACAGCACTCAATGCATTGCCAATTGTGTGGAATGAGGGTAAAGACGCCAAGGTCTCGCAAGATGGTATTGAGAAGATGTTGCGTGATGGTTTGGATGAGCAAGGAGACTTTTGGCAGCGCAAGGTGGGCGATGCGCCCGTAGCGATTGCTGGCTCGGCCAAAAAAGTAGAGGCGATTTATTACACACCATACCGTGCTCACGTCACTATGGAGCCCATGAACGCCACAGTCAAAATTAGTGGCGATCGTGCGGAGGCTTGGGTGCCGACTCAAAATGGTGAAGGCTCACACGCAGCGCTTTCAGAGGCTACCGGCATCCCTCTTGCAAATTGCGAAGTCTATAAATTGGATTCTGGTTGTGGTTTAGGTCGTCGTGGTTCAACTCAGGACTTCACCACTTTTGCAGCGAAGGTTGCGCAAAAATTTCCAGGCGTGCCGGTGAAGGTAATTTGGAGTCGCGAAGAGGATTTAACGCACGATTACTATCATCCGATTGCAATGGCAAAGATGTCCGCAGGTTTAGATGGTTCGGGTAATTTCACTGGCATGCATATTAAGGTAGCTGGCCAATCGATTAATGCCACGCTGGCACCGACAGCCATTAAGAATGGTAAAGATGAGCGTCAACTGCAAGGCTTGTACGAGAATGGCCCAGATGCGCAACTTGGCTATACCTTTCCAACGCTGCTTACTGAATATGTCATGAAGAACACCCATGTACCAGTAGGTCCATGGCGCGGTGTGAATACCAATCAAAACGGTATTTTTATGGAATGTTTTATGGACGAGTGCGCTAAAGCTGCTGGCAAGGATCCGGTGCAGTTCAGGCAAGTATTAATGCAAAACCATCCTAAACATTTGGGTGTACTGAATGCTGCTGCTAAAAAGGCGAACTGGGACAAGCCGCTACCCGCAGGTACTTATCGCGGCGTAGCGCAATTTATGGGATATGCCAGTTATTCTGCTTGTGTAGCTGAGGTTTCAGTACAGAATAATGTCGTGCAGATTAGCCGCTTAGTATTTGCATTAAATTCTGGTCATGTGGTCAATCCCTACTTAACTCGAGAACAAATTGAAGGCTCTGTAGCAATGGCTTTGGGCGCAATTTTTAATCCTGAGATTACGGTGGAGAAAGGTCGTATCAAACAGCAGAATTTAGATACTTATCCTTTGCTCAAATTAGCTTCGACTCCCCGAATTGAAACGGTATTAGTTCCTACTTATGATTTTTGGGGTGGGGTAGGTGAGCCAACAATTTGTGTGGTGGGCCCAGCAGTAGCTAATGCTATTTCAGCTGCAATTGGACGTCCTGTACGCAATTTCCCGCTGTCAAAAGAAGGCCTGAAGCTCGCTTAGTTGGTCAATCTATAGAGCCCATCCAGTTTTTACTTGATGGGCTCGTTTAATATGCGTTTATGAAGTATTTCAAGAGCGCGATTTTTTTCATTTGCCTAATTCCCCTGGGGCGCCTGCTATGGTTAGGTATTCATGATGATTTAGGGGCTAACCCGATTGAATGGATCACGCGCTCGACAGGCACTTGGGCTCTTGTATTGTTGTGCGTTACCTTGGCCATGACACCGCTACGCATCCTGACCGGCTGGAGTTCTTGGATTCGACTGAGACGAATGTTTGGTCTGTTTTGTTTCTTTTATGCCTCGATACATTTCTTGATTTGGTTTTGGCTTGATCAAAACTTCGATCTTCAGGCAATGTGGGTAGATGTTCTCAAACGCCCATTTATTACAATGGGCTTTGTATCACTGATTTTATTAATTCCCCTGGCAGCAACATCCAATCAGTGGGCGGTGCGCAAGCTCGGTAAACGTTGGGGTTTGCTACATCAACTCATTTATGTCATTGCATGTACAGTCATCATTCATTATTGGTGGCATAAGGCAGGAAAAAATGATGTAGAGACTGTATCGATTTATGGTGTAGCTATATTCGTCTTGTTACTGTGCAGAATACCAATGCTCAAGAAATATCTGCAGCGCTTGCGCGAAACTTAAAGCCTAAAACTCAGTGCTGTAGGCTAAATCTACCAAAAGGATAATAAGCAAGCCCGCTGAGTAAAAATCTTTGCATATAGCCAAATCGCGCTTGCGAGAGCGAGGTCTCCGACCCCCTGTATCCGTTGGATACATTCCTAAGGAGCAAGCAGGCTTAATAGATCCATAAGGCATTTGTAGATACGAGGCTGCTGATAAATCTTGAATAGAATACGCCGTGACTAAGCGAAGAATCGCGGTTTAGGTAGATATATCTGGACTGCTATAAGGTTTCGCGCTCACAGTAGAACCAATATTGTTAGCAGTAATGAGCGATAACTTTGCATGAAGGTATTTTAATTAAAATGATTTTCTCCTGCAGGGCCAATGCTGATCATGGAATAGTGAGGCGGTAGAGGCTAAAGCACCCTACAATAGCTTGATGAAAAACCCTATCGTGCGCTTCGCTTATTGCTTATCTTTGCTCAGTATCTCAGTATCAGCGCAAACCCCGTCTAGCTCAGGTATGCAAACCTACTCGCCTTATACGCCTGGGCAATTAAAGGAGTTCAACAATCAAGCCATATCGCCCGTAGAGGGCCCCTTTGGGCCAGTGGCACCCAATTCACAAGCAATGGGTGTGACCAGACAACTCCCATTAGATTCCAAGTACTTCACCAGGCCTGTTGACGAAGAAGAGGCTGAGGCAATAGAGACACAGTCTGCGCAGCCATATCAAGCAACCAGCCCGACACTCCAGTTTTAAAGAGGCATCATTTAAGTCAGAATCAGCTCTGGAATTGCGTCAAGGGTCAGCATCGATGCGGCTGTTTCAGGTGTGGCATTAAGCCAATCTGAAAATAATTCAGGCTTTAGCGGTACAACAGTACGCTTTTCATCTTCAGGCTTATGCATCCGTTTCATGATGGGGTGATCATTAGCATTAATGGTGAGCATGGAAAAAGACACAATCAGTTCACCGGTTTCTGGTTCATTCCAGGTATCCCAAATAGAAGCAATTGCCATGGGCTCTCTGTTCGCTTGTTGAATAAGAGTGCGTACAGCTTTGCCAGATTCATAGCAAGGTTCATAGAAAGCATCTGCTAGGGCAAGTGCATAGTGGCGCTTTACCCAAGCATGTTTATAGGATGGTTTTTCTGCCACAGTTTCAGATCTAGCGTTATAGGTTTTTCTCCCAAAATTCTCATCCTTGGCACAAGACGGCAGTAAACCAAATCGCGCCATGCCAATCGCAGTACGCTGCGTATTATGACTTTTGAGAATGATGCTTCCAGGGTAAGTGGGAAAAACATCGTGAGGACTAAGTGCTAAGAGATCAAGACCAAAGTGGGTTTTGACCCAGTTCGTGTTGGCGGTAGTGAGGTATTGAACGCACATACCCCATTTTACTGTGCATAAACCCGTTCTGAATGGGTTAGCTGGTACTATTGGATGACTTTTTAAGAAAGATCTATTCGAATGAAATCATTACTCTTCTCATATCAATCTATAGCAACACGTGCTTTTGTGGCCAGTATTTTGTCTTTGGCTTTTGCGGGTACTGCGCTTGCTCAACAAAGTGGCTTACCGATCAATGCTGCCGCCTCAGTTAATGGCACCATCATTACAAATGATATGGTTGAGCAGGGAATCAAAATGGCGATTGCGCAGGGTCAGAAAGACACTCCAGAGCTGCGTAAGATCGTAATTCAAAAATACATTGAAGTATTGCTTTTATCCCAGCAGGCTGAAAAAGATGGTTTAGCTACTTCTGAAAAAGCAAACACCCAATTGATGTTAATTAGGCAAAATTATTTAGCTGACTTAGAGCTATCAACCTACATGGCGCAAAATCCGATTTCTGATGCAGACGTAAAGGCAGAGTACAACAAAGAAATTGCAGGGCTTGGTCCACAAGGCATGTTGGTGGAGTACAAGGTGAGCGATATTGCTGTGGCATCTGAGGCAGATGCTCAAGCGGCTCTGAATCGTATTAAAAAAGGTGAGCCATTTGATAAAGTTGCTAAAAGCGTTTCCTTGGCACCCAATAAGGTTCAAGGTGGTGCGATTGGTTGGGTTCAGGCACCGCAAGTTGCTCCTCCCATTGCCGCCGTCCTGACGAATCTTGCTAAGGGGCAGGTATCTCAAGCTCCGATTCAAGTACAACAAGCTTGGTATTTAGTGAAACTAGAAGATAAAAGAACAAGTAAGCCACCTACGCTTGAGCAAGCTCAGCAGGCGATTCGAAATGGCATAGCGCAGAGAAAACAATTAGAGTATCTATCTAAAATTGCCCAAGGCGCCAAGATTATTGTTCAGTAAAGCGAATTGATGAAAGAAAAAAGAGCTCCTAGGAGCTCTTTTGTTTTTTTACTTTACTGTTTATTTGCGCTCTAGCGTTACAAAATGAAAAGTAATGTCACCTTCAGAGCCTGGTGTACGCTCAAGTTCTTTCCAGGCTGAGGGATCTGGAACTTCAAAGAAGGTATCGCCACCTTCAATATTCATATCAATTTCAGTAATATAAAGCCGATCTGCTTTTGCAAAAGCTTGTGTGAATAATTGTTCGCCGCCGATGACAAAGACACGTAGAGCATCGCTCAGGCGATTGAGTGCCTCATCTAGAGAGCCTGCCAATTCACCGCCAGTGAGTTGGAAGTTGGCGTTACGACTCACGACGATATTGCGACGACCTGGCAGAGGTCGACCAATGGACTCCCAAGTCTTACGACCCATAATGACTGGGTGACCCATGGTGACTCGTTTAAAAAATTGCAAGTCAGCCGAGATCTTCCAGGGCATTTGATTATCTCGGCCAATCACGTGATTACGTGAGCGCGCCACAATCATTGAAATAGCAGGTTGGGCCATAGGGTGTCTTATATAGCTACAGGAGCTTTAATGTGGGGATGAGACTCGTATCCAGTAATTTCAAAATCCTCAAACTCATAGTCAAAGATTGAATCAGGCTTACGCAATATCTTGAGCTTTGGCAGCGGGAAAAAATCCCTAGATAGCTGGAGATCAACTTGTTCTAAATGATTACTATATAAATGGCAATCACCACCTGTCCAAACAAAGTCGCCCACTTCTAAATTACATTGCTGCGCAACCATATGAGTTAGCAAGGCATAACTAGCGATGTTAAAAGGCACACCCAAGAAAATATCAGCGCTACGTTGATAGAGTTGACATGATAATTTGCCGTCAGCAACATAGAACTGAAAGAAGGCATGGCAAGGAGCTAAAGCCATGCGAGGAATATCAGCCACATTCCAGGCAGAAACAATAATGCGACGTGAGTCTGGATTCTTTTTAATAGTCTCGATGACTTCAGCAATCTGATCGATATGCTTTCCATTAGGTGCCGGCCAAGAGCGCCATTGATAGCCATAAATGGGACCTAATTCACCATCGGGGGCAGCCCACTCATTCCAAATAGAGACGCCACGCTCTTTGAGCCAATTATTATTCGTGCTGCCTTTAAGAAACCACAGTAATTCATAAATAATGGATTTCAGATGGAGCTTCTTAGTAGTTACCATTGGGAAGCCTTCGGCCAGATTAAAGCGCATCTGGTGACCAAATACGGAGATGGTTCCTGTACCTGTCCTATCGGACTTTTTTACGCCCTTAGCTAGGACTTCTTTCATGAGATCGTGATATTGGCGCATAAGAATATTGGCAAAAATAGGTTATTTAGGGATAGCTTACTCGAATGTGGGCGGAGTCACTCCAAGGACCTTGTGAAGCTTGGGGGAGGTAGTTGTGTATTGGAGCTGGATTGGCTTCTCAGGGTTGAGATAGGCCGCTGCTGCAAAGGCCGCTAAGGCCGCCTCATGAAAGCCAGATAGAATCAACTTCTTCTTGCCTGGGTAGACATTGATATCACCTACTGCATAGATTCCGGGGATACTCGTTTGAAACTTTTCTGTATCTACTGCAATTTGTTTGCGATCAATCTCTAAACCCCAATCGGCAATGGGTCCCAATTTTGGAGAGAGGCCAAAAAAGATCAAGAGATCATCCATGGGAATCAATTGTGTGTAACCATCAATATTCGTGAAGGCAATTTTTGTCATGCGGCCTTGTTCGACCTCATAACTAGTGACCTGACCAATAAGTAGAGTCATTTTTTGTAATGCACACAACTCACGCATTTTCACAATCGATACAGGCGCGGCCTTAAAGTCATCTCGTCGATGAATCAGAGTAACGCTTGCAGCTTTATCTGCAAAATATAAGGCCCAATCTAGTGCGGCATCACCACCACCACAAATCACAATTTTTTTTCCGATAAATTGCTCGGGATTTTTGACTTGATAAAAGACTTGTTTATTCTCAAAAGCTTCTATGCCATCCAGCTTGAGAATGCGAGGTTGAAAGGCACCCACTCCAGCAGCGATAAACACCGTCTTACTTAAAAAGTGCTTATCTTTCGAGGTGCCAATCAGAAAGCGTCCATCAGTCTGTTGCTCGAGAGTGGAGACTTCTTGCCCTAAATGAAACTGGGCGCCAAACGGCTCAATTTGTTTCAGTAAATTATTGGTGAGTTCCCGTCCAGTACAAACCGGAATTGCAGGAATATCGTAAATAGGTTTATCTGGGTACAACTCAACACATTGGCCTCCTGCCTCAGGCAGCGAGTCAATGACATGGGCTTTAACCTCCAATAAGCCAAGTTCAAAAACCTGAAAGAGTCCTACGGGACCGGCACCAATAATAACGGCGTCGGCTTGTATAGGAGGGTGGGACACGAACGCTAGTTAAAAGGTGATGAGCAAAGTAATTTTGAAAATTACTTTGCTAGCTGATCGAGCTTATTCTTTACGTCTTTCCATTCATCTGCATCTGGAAGAGCGGACTTGGATTTGGTGATGGATGTCCAGCCTGACGAAAGTTCAGCATTGAGTTTGATAAAGGCTTGCTGATCTCCTGGTACATCATCTTCTGCATAGATAGCGTTCACTGGGCACTCTGGAACACAGACTGCGCAGTCAATACACTCATCAGGATCGATGACTAGGAAATTAGGGCCTTCACGGAAACAATCAACGGGGCAAACATCAACACAGTCGGTGTATTTGCAACGGATGCAAGATTCGGTAACAACGTAAGTCATGGCAGTTTTGGATTGAGGAGCCCAAAATTTGGGGCTGCTAGGTTATAAAAGTTTGATTTTAGCCGAAATAGCCTATTTTTCAGGCAAAACAGCCAAAATACTTGAGGTAAAGTTTCCCCTATGAATACACAGCCAAATACCCAATATAAACCCAAAATTCTGCTGGCTCGGGCAATCTTTCCCCAGGCATTGGCCAAATTAGAGGAGACTTTTGAGGTGCGCTCTAACCAGGCGGATCGGGTACTGAGCCCTGAAGAATTGCAAAAAGAACTCTCAGAAGTTGTGGGGGCATTAGTCACCGGTAGTGAGTGTATTGATGCAAAGGCCTTGGCTCATGCAAAAGATCTGAAGGTGGTGGCTAATATCTCAGTGGGGTACAACAATTTCGATGTGCCAGCAATGACTGCTGCCGGCGTGATGGCAACCAATACTCCAGATGTATTAACAGACACCACTGCAGATTTTGGTTTTGCACTACTGATGGCTACTGCTAGGCGGATTACGGAATCTGAACATTGGGTCAGAAATGGCCATTGGGATAAGTGGTCAATTGTGAACAATCCACTGGGTATGGACTTGCATCACAGTACGATTGGCATCATTGGTATGGGCCGCATTGGACAGGGAATTGCAAAGCGTGCGCTTGGATTCGGAATGAAGGTGATTTATCACAATCGTAGTCGTTTATCCGAGGCTGATGAAAAAGCATGTCATGCGCAGTATGTTTCGAAGGAAGAGTTACTGCGTTCTGCGGATCACGTAATCTTAGTGCTACCCTACACTGCAGAGAACCATCACACTATTGGCGTTAAAGAAATTGCACTAATGAAACCGACTGCGACCCTTGTCAATATTGCGCGTGGTGGCATTGTGGATGATTTAGCTTTAGCTCAAGCGCTTAAAGAGAATAAGATTTTTGCTGCAGGATTAGACGTATTTGAAGGCGAGCCTGTTGTTAATCCAGAATTACTGAAGTTAAGTAATGTCGTGATTGCGCCGCACATCGCCAGCGCAACAGAAAAGACTCGTAGAGCAATGGTTGATTTAGCAGTTGAGAATTTACGCGCAGCGCTAGCGGGTAAAAAACCACCAAGCTTGATTAATGCAGAAGCATTCAAGACCTGAGTTGAATTGCTCGGGAGTATGCGGTTAAAGAAAAAGCCCAGATATTCTGGGCTTTTTTATTCAGCGTCGACTTCTTCTGGAAGTTCGCGTAAGGCAAGCTCGATGCCGCCAAATTTTCCGGCAACCCAGTTATAAACTTTACAGGCAATCCACAGTAATCCAAAGCCGAGTAAGGCATTCAGAATCAAGGCGGAGAGTACTGTGAATCCGGGGATTGCGCCGTCACGAATGAAGGCCACAAATAAGGCTAACAAAACAATGGGTACCGAGAAGCAGAGGTAAACCAAAACTAAAGTTTTGGCAGTGTGCATTGGGTCGAGAAAGACGAGTTCTTTTTTACTAAGTTTCATGATGACGCAATCTTAAAGCAGTCCATCAAAAAGCGCCACATCTACCCACTCTCCAGCATTAATATTTCCTTGTTCATGCCCAAGTATCACGAAGCAGTTGGCTTCACTCATCGAGCGCAAAATCCCCGCTCCTTGGCTGCCAGTGAGTTTGACAGTGGGTTTGCCATCAGCGTTACGCCCTATGATGGCACGCTGAAATTCAGTGCGGCCCGGTTTCTTGCGGATCGGAGCTTCAGAAATCGCTTGAGTGAGCGGTGCTTGAGTTTGGTTTGCACCATTGAGCTGCAAGAGGGCAGCGCGGACAAATTGGTAAAAGGTCACCATGACAGCAACTGGGTTACCAGGCAAGCCAAAGAAGAGGGTTTTACGTGCAGGTGATTTGCCTGAGACAGGCTTTAGTATTCCGAAGGCCATTGGACGTCCAGGACGCATAGCAATTTTCCAAAAACCCACATCACCAAGTTCTTGCATGATTTGTTTGGTGAAGTCAGCCTCACCAACAGAGACCCCTCCTGAAGAAATTAATACATCGGTTCTTGCAGCTGCCGCGATAAATGCCTGCTTGAGAGATGCTGGATCATCTTGCACAATGCCGCAGTCAATGATTTCTAGATTGAGACGATTCAAAAGACCAGTAAGACTGTATCGATTGCTGTCATAGATACTACCTGCATCTAATGGCTGGCCAAGTGCACGCAATTCATCTCCAGAGGAAAGAATGGCTACCCTTAATTTGCGTTTGACTTTTAAGGTGGCAATCCCCAGTGAAGCAGCTAAACCTAAATCAGAGGGGCGCAATAAACGTCCGGCAGTGATTGCGGGTTTACCTAGCTGAAGATCTTCGCCGCTTAAGCGACGATTCTCACCAGCCTTTAATTGACCCCGTTTGAATTCAATATGATCTGCATCTAGTGGATTAGTAAATTCTTGCGGGATAACGGTATCGCAGCCAGCTGGCATAACAGCGCCCGTCATAATTTTTAAGCACTCACCCTGCCCAACTTGACCCTCATAAGGCTTGCCGGCTAGGGCTGTAGCAATCACTCGCAAAGTGATTTCAGCATTACTTGTATTCAAGAGGGCGCCATCAAAAGCAAAACCATCCATTGCGGAGTTGTCTGCTGCAGGTACGTTGATTGGTGAGAGTAGATCCTCTGCCAGAATCCGATTCAGTGCCTGATCCAGTGAGACTGTTTCAATATCTGCAGGATCACCAATTGCCTTTGATTCATCAATCAGCTCATTCACTAATTCTGAAATTGCTTTACGTGCATCATCCACGTGTAGTGACGTACTGAGCAGCATAGGGCTATTAGGAGAGTGCTTCATGCAGATGCTTCTTCCAAGGCTTTGAGTTCTTGGGGTGTATTGATATTCGCAAATGCTTGCGCATCATTAAATACTAGGGTGCTGCTACGTAGTTCTTTAAACCACCGATCAATTTTGAGATCACCCTTTTGCAGAAAAAGGGCGAGTGATTCTTGAAGATCGGTACGCATTAAGCAGAATACGGGTTGTGCCCAAGTCTTGCCATCCGCCTCTTTGCTAGAGGCGTAAACCAATTGAAAGTCACCATGCTCCATTTCATTTGCTAGCTGAGACGCTAGGTCTATTGGCAGCAAAGGTGAGTCACATGGCACAGTGAGTAAGTAGGGCGTTGCGCAAGCTTTAAGACCCACTGAAAATCCTGCCAAGGGGCCAGAGAAATCAGGGGTCTCATCCATGATGACTGGGTAGCTATAAGCAGCGTATTTAGTGATATTACGATTGGCATTGATGAGAATTGAACTTACCTGAGGCTTTAGTCTTGTGATGGTTGATTCAATTAATGGCTTGTGATGAAAAGGAATTAAACCTTTATCAATACCACCCATACGCTGTGCTCGACCGCCAGCCAAAATTAGTCCTGTAATTTGCTCTGCAGAAATCATTAGCCACCGATATAAGACATTTCAACCTTACGAATACCGGTCGATGGTTTTACAGTATTGGAGCCACGAATCTCAGAGTAATGGTCGTCGCGGGCTGCCCAAGTATTCATAATGGCATTGGCAATTTCTAGATCACTTGCTCCAGAGCGCAATAAGGTTTTGAAGTCAAATCCTTCATTGGCAAATAAGCAGAGATACATTTGACCATCTGTTGAAATACGAGCACGCGTACATTCATGGCAGAAGGTTTGCGTTACGCTAGAGATCACGCCGATTTCGCCTGAGCCATCTTCATAGCGCCAGCGTTGTGCTACTTCACCAGCATAGTTAGCCTCGATAGCTTTAAGTGGAAATACTTCATGGATTCTCGAGATCACTTCTTTAGAGGGAAGGACCTCAGCCATATTCCAGCCATTCGAGCTACCTACGTCCATAAATTCAATGAAGCGCAAAATGACACCACTGCCCTTGAAATGTTTAGCCATCGATACGATCTCATGATCATTCGTACCTTTTTTAACCACCATATTGACTTTGATGTTTTCAAAACCTGCTTCTTGTGCAGCTGAAATGCCATCTAAAACATCTGCCACCGGAAAATCAACATCATTCATTTCTTTGAAGATGGCGTCGTCTAAACCATCTAAGCTCACTGTGAGTCTTTGCAATCCAGCAGCTTTGAGCGCGGCAGCCTTTTTATGCAAGATGCTGCCATTGGTTGTCAGAGTTAAATCTAGGGGCTTGCCATCGGTAGTTCGAATCTTTGCTAACATCTCAATCAGGACTTCTAGATTTTTGCGAAGTAATGGCTCGCCACCAGTCAGACGAATTTTTTCTACACCAAGAGTGGAGAAGATAGTAGTAAGGCGGGTGATTTCTTCAAAGCTCAATAATTCTTGATGGGCTAGATAAGGATAGTTTTGATCGAAGACCTCTTTGGGCATGCAATAAGTGCAGCGGAAGTTGCAGCGATCAGTGACGGAGATGCGTAAATCACGTAGGATGCGACCACGTTTATCTTGAGTATTGCTATGTGGCGCGATCAGTTGCGCGCCAATGGAAGGCGCAAGGCCTTTGCCTTCATCGATGCGAATGGGGATGACTTTGGGGATTACTTTTTCAACCATATTCTCAATTATGGCTTTGAAACGGGGTTTCTGCCAAACCGCCCAATATCCTTTTGGGATAAAAGGCGGTCTGGAGAAAAAGCTTAAATAAGCGTTAAACCGTTTTTTCTTGGCCGCCAGTTTCAACTAAGACCATTGGGCCATCCGGAAGAGTGGCTGCAGGTTTAGGTGTTCTACCTAAATTACTTGGTTCAGGCTGAATCTGACTTTGTGCTTGGGCATGCTTAGAGGCATCAGTAGCTACCCAAATCATGCCGGCAGATTGGACTACGCTATGCAAAGGAGTTTCTTCAAGTGCTTTGAATGCAACCTTAGGAAGCTCTGGTGCAGGCTTAGCAATAATCTCAACAGTAGAAACTGCTGCAACTACTGCAACTGGTGCTGCAGCTGGAGTGCTAGAAGCACTTTGTGCTAGACGATTTGATTGACGTGGAGCACGTGGCGCTCTTTCTTGTCTTTCGGCAGCAGGTTTTGCATTACCAAAACTATTCACAATATTTTGAATAGGCATGGTTGCAGAGGCGCCACCCATTCCAACAGGAGGACCTGTAAATGGACTGGCTGATACTGTAGCGCTTGCATTAGCTATATCGCCAGTGCCTTCAGTACGCTCACCACGTTCATTTCTTCCACGACCACGACCACGACGATTACGACCACGACCACGACGCTCTTCACCATCCGCGCCTGGCGTTGCTTCGTTACCAGGAGCAGCTTCAGTTGCAGGGCTTACTGCCGCAGGATTTACTTGACGCTCAGGTTTTGGACCATTTTGGTTACGGTTGCCATTGCGGTTATTACGGTTGCCGTTGCGATTGTTACCTTCGCTAGTCGCGCCCTCAGCGGCGTTTGCTGCTGGACGTTCCGTACGTTCACCATTGCGCTCACCACGACGATTACGACCGCGGTTGCGATCGCCGCCATTACCATTGCGACCTTGGTTACGACCACGGGCATTATTTGGTGCTGGCTTCTCTTCGACTGCGGGAGAGGAGGAGAACAATGTCTTAATGAATTTAAATAAACCGCCAGAACTTTCAGCTTGTACTTTTTCAGTACGTGCTGGACGTGGTTGGCTTACTGGCGCAGGTTGCGTTGGGGTAATGCCTTTAACAGCAGCCTCAGGTCGCACTTTTACATCAGCATCTTTACGGCTTACTGTAGTGTCAGTCTCGAGTTCACGAGCTGCTTCTTCAGCCATGACATAACTAGCCTTTTGATCATCCAGACGCGGATCATCGTGACGCAAACGCTCAAGCTTGTAATGTGGCGTCTCTAAATGTTTATTAGGAACCATCAAGACGTTCACTTTGAAGCGGGTCTCAATCTTGATCACTTCAGCACGTTTTTCATTCAAGAGGAATGCAGCCACTTCGACTGGTACCTGTGTATGAATTGCTGCTGTGTTTTCTTTCATCGCCTCTTCTTGGATGATGCGAAGAACTTGTAATGCAGAAGATTCAGTATCGCGGATGTGGCCTGTGCCGTTACAACGTGGGCAGGTTACATGACTACCTTCAGAGAGAGCAGGACGCAAACGTTGGCGTGACATCTCCATCAGGCCAAATTTAGAGATCTTGCCCATTTGAACGCGAGCACGGTCATGACGCAGAGCATCGCGTAGGCGATTTTCAACATCTTTTTGTGCCTTGCTGGACTCCATATCAATAAAGTCGATCACAATCAAACCACCCAAGTCACGTAAACGGGCTTGACGTGCGATTTCATCAGCAGCTTCTAAGTTGGTGCGTGTCGCAGTCTCTTCAATATCAGAACCACGGGTAGCACGTGCTGAGTTGACGTCCACAGAAACTAGAGCTTCAGTGTGGTCGATCACGATAGCGCCGCCAGATGGCAATGGCACTGTGCGCGAGTACGCAGTTTCAATTTGATGCTCAATTTGGAAGCGTGAGAACAAAGGCACATCATCTTGATAGCGCTTTACTCTTGGCAAATTGTCTGGCATGACAACAGACATAAATGCCGCGGCTTGCTCATAAATATCATCGGTATCGATGAGAATCTCACCAATATCGGGTTGGAAGTAATCGCGGATTGCACGGATTACCAAGCTGGACTCGAGGTAAATCAATAATGGCGCTGAATTACCTTTAGCAGCTTCATCAATTGCTTTCCATAACTGCAAGAGATAGCTTAAGTCCCACTGCAATTCAGTGGCATCACGACCAATACCAGCAGTACGCGCAATGATGCTCATCCCATCTGGGATATCTAATTGGGACATGGCATCGCGTAGTTCTTGACGATCTTCGCCTTCAATGCGGCGTGAAACGCCACCACCGCGTGGGTTGTTGGGCATTAATACTAAATAACGGCCAGCTAGGGAGATAAAGGAGGTGAGGGCAGCGCCTTTTTGGCCACGCTCTTCTTTTTCTACCTGAACAATGATTTCTTGACCTTCGCGCAGAGCATCCTTAATAGAGGCATTGCGAACGTCTACACCTTCTTTGAAATACGCTCTGGCAACTTCTTTAAACGGCAAGAAGCCATGACGCTCTTCACCGTAGTTGACAAAGCAAGCCTCGAGGGAGGGCTCAATGCGGGTAATGACACCTTTGTAAATATTGCCTTTGCGTTGTTCACGACCGGCAGCTTCGATATCAATATCAATGAGTTTTTGACCATCAACGATGGCAACTCGCAACTCTTCTTGTTGAGTTGCATTAAACAACATGCGTTTCATAACACTCTCCTATGGGGGAGGATGTCGTTGCGCGCTGCGTTAGGGGACAAGTTAG
>CANGHN010000019.1 GCA_947453825.1 Betaproteobacteria bacterium | reverse complement strand
TTGTAGCGTGGATTTGATGTGCTACTACTTACTTGAGCTTAAGTATGCGTATTGCACCACTTAAAACTAATAATCCAATAGCAATACCAATAAGCCAATCAGGTATTGGGCTTGCAAACCAAGCCACTAAAACACCAGCAATAATTACACCAATGTTTGCTATGACATCATTTGCAGAAAATATATAGCTTGCCTTCATATGCACACCATCATTCTTACGCTTTGAAATTAAGTATAAGCAAGTGACATTTGCAATTAAGGCTAATACGGAAATCCATACCATTGTGTTTGCTTCAGGTTCTGCGTCTGTATGTATTTGATATCCAACACGCCATATAGCTCCAAACGATAATAAAAGCATTGCAACGCCAGATATTTTTGCGGCTTTGAGTTTGTATTGTGCCGTCTTACCTACAGCGTATAAAGCAATTACATAAACTGTTGCATCTGCAAACATATCAAGTGCATCAGCCAATAGTCCAGCTGAATTTGCTATCCAACCAGTAATAATCTCTATAAAAAACATTGCTCCGTTTAATGCAAGCAACCAAAGCAATGTGTTTCGCTCTATTGCATTGTGTTCTTTATCACCATCTGTTTCTAAATTGTCTATTTCTAAAAATATATTAGATTGAATTTGTGCCCCATAACCAAGTGGTGTTAGCTTTTCTAAAATCAAGTTTGGTTCTGTTGTATGTTGCACAGTAAGCACTCTATTGTGCAAATCAAATTTTAGTGAATGGATTGGTAATTGTTCAAGTGTCATTCTTATCATATGTTCTTCACTTGGACAATCCATTTTTGGAACTTTGAAGATTGTTTCAACAGCTTGCTCTTTCATAACAACTCCACCAGTTAATTAGTTCTGTTTAGTTTAACAATAATTCATTTAGTCATAGTAATATAACTACCCATTGCGTCCAATGCGTAGTTATATAAACCAAACGCAACTTCAGTCAGCGTTTAGTGCATTGAAAGGGATTCTTGTATTTTCAAAATCCCAACAACTCAAGTTTCCAATTTGCGTTTCTTTAGTGCCGTAATGTAATAAGTGTGATTGAGTGTTAGCTAACGGTTCTGTAATGTAAATATCGTCTTTTTGATGTGCTTTTTCTACCCAACAGTATCTCCATAATTCTTTAATGTCCTCTGTTGTAAGTATTTTTGGTAAGTTGCCTAAGTAGATGTTGTAGTGAAGTGTTAGTAGTGGATTTGATGTGTTTTTGGTGCCTTCAAGCGTAGGAATGAATAATGGTTGATATAACTGTGGTTTGCGTCTTGCTCCATTCCCATATAGCTCCTTGCTAAAACAGTTGCTTGCGTGTCGCAAATCCTTACCCAAATTCAGCTTCATTTGCTCTATGTCTTTTGGGAGCTTGTGATATGGGCGATAGTAGCTTTGGGCAACTACATAATGGGTTATGTGCTTTGCTTGCTCATCTAAATAGCTACGTATGGTATTTGCTGTAATCTGCATACGTTTATTTATGCAAACCAAATAAAACCAATATATTTTTAATGAATTATTAGGTTTTTGGTGAGAATTGGTGGCAGATTTAGGTAGGAATTAGAAAAAATCAGCCATAAAGTAAGTATGCCCATTAACTTATAGGAGAAAACAATGAGCATAGTTACAAACTTGAAGTTAATTACTACAGCTAAACGCACAGCTATTTCACCAATTATGCAACGTCGTAATAAGCTACTTGCTAAAGTCCAAGAACAGCTTGAATTATGTGAAGCACAGCGTAATCAACAAACTTATGCACCAAAACGCATTAAAACTGTTATTAATAAAGAAACTGGTGAACGTATGACTGTTGAAACAGTTAAACGTGTTAAGGAATGGTTTTGGATTGCAGAGAATGGCAAGATTAACTTAGCTGTTAAGTATGGCTCTAAAACATTACCACTTAATAAGAAAGGTGCTAATGCAATTGAATTAACTAATGGCACAGAACTAATTGGCACGTTACATAAGTTGAAAGATGCTGTTGTTGCAGGCGAATTTGACGATGCTATTAGTGAAGTTAGTGATGCTACACGCAAAGCATTTAACAAATAGTGTTGTTTACGTGCCCCATTGTTTTAAGGATTTGGGGCACGTAAATGTAATAAAACTAAATATTGTTATGAAACGATATAAGGCTATAGTGAATGCAAGTGGGATGTGGGTTGAGACTATCTTGTATGCACAGAATCAAGCACAAGCATATAAGTTATTCCAAACAATATTTGGAAGTAGCAATGTGCCACATCAGCCAACGCAACTGTGATGATATGAAAATAGAAGAAGTAATTAAACCACCTACTCCACAACAACAACGCATTAAATCTTTACAGCAACAGAAGGATAATGTAGCTAAACAGCTTAAAGCAGAGCGTGATAGGCAGAAGATCGCTAAGGCACAGCAAACTATTAATAGTGTTAAGTTGGGATAAGCAAACCATCTTTAATTGTGTAACCTGCAAATGCATTAGCAATTAGCTTAGCGTCTGTAGTGTGATAGTAAGTATTTTCTATTTGTGTAGTGCTTGTTCCAGCTATTTCACCAACTGAAGTTGGGACTAATCCACTATTCACTTTTTGCGTTATGTAATAGTGCCTAAAACTGTATGGAACAATATTACGCTTTTCTAAGTTATCAATTTCTGCTAATTTCATTACCTTATCGAAGTGATAAGCAATTGCACGATTACTAATAGCTTTGTCGCCGTTAGGACTAAAAATTATTGTATTGCCAAATTTTTTCTGTAGTTCTTTAGGTTTTGATTTTTGATAAGCTGTGATACGTGGATATTGCAAATTAAATAGTTCTGCAAAGTAGCCAATATCTTTTTCTACAATTCTGCGTGTCTTATTAACTTTGCTTATTTCAGCTCTAACAGTTAGCTTAACTAAACCATAATCTTCATTAGCAACCTTATGCTCAAACTCTTCGTAATCTCTCCATTCCAACTGCGTTTGCTCTCCTCTACGCAATCCAAACATTAAGCTAATTACCAAGTAGTAACCAGTTATAGCCTTAACTAAATTTCCAGTTTCATTAATTTTCTGTAATGCTTCTGCAATGTATGTGTCCAATACATTACGTATATCCTTAACTTCGTCATCTGTAAAACTATTACGTCTTAAACTTTCATCACCTCTATCAGCACGTTTAAGTTTTGTAAATTCAAACCCATTAATGTTTGTTTGTTGATGCTTATAAAGCCACTTCATCATTGCATTAATAGTGCTTTGTTCATTTTCTACAGTTGTGTGACTTATTGATTGTTTCTTTCCTATTCCTGCTTGTCTTGCACTAAAGTAATCTTCACAAGCATTAATACCTAACTCTTTTAACTTAGTATCTCGCTTAATATAATTAAGCCAATGCTCTAAGTGCGTCTTAATTGTGCTAAATCTTCCTTTAGTAATGTTTATACCAATATGCTTTTGTCGTTGTTCTAAATACATAGCAACACCATCTTTAGCTGTCTTACTAAAGTGTGGAACTCCTGCATATTCTTTAGCTTTATGCTCGTAGTAGTGCTTTTTAACTTCTTCTTTAGCTGTGTTCAAGTTAGTTGTGTTTAAGCTCAAACGCACATACTTACGTTCTTTAGCTAACCATAACCTATAGTGCCAATACTCTCCACGCTTGTAAATAACAGCGTCTTCAAATACAGCAATCTCTGTTCCGTTAGTCTTAACTTTTTTGGTTGGCATTTAATTTATGTTTAGCTGTCTATTTTCATAGCTACAAAGTTGTGTAACTATTTCAATAACTATAAATTAAATTTTTAATGATTACAACGACTTAATGATTTGTGTGCCACTTTTGTGTAAGTATAAAATCCATATAAATCAAGGACTTACAAGCGTGTTTTCACTCCCACTCAATCGTTGCAGGTGGTTTACCACTGATGTCATAAACCACACGATTGATACCCCGCACCTCATTGATGATGCGGTTGGAAACTTTGCCCAATAACTCATGAGGTAAATGGGCCCAGTGAGCAGTCATAAAGTCTTGCGTTTGAACTGCTCTAAGCGCAACCACATACTCATAGGTTCTGCCATCACCCATCACACCAACTGATTTGACTGGTAAGAACACGGCAAAAGCTTGACTCGTGAGGTCATACCAAGACTTTTGACTAGCTTCATCAATCGTATTGCGCAACTCTTCAATGAAGATGGCATCAGCACGTTGAAGCAAGTGAGCAAATTCTGCCTTCACTTCGCCCAAAATACGGACACCTAAACCAGGGCCTGGGAATGGATGGCGATACACCATCTCGCGTGGCAAACCTAATGCCACACCAAGTTCACGCACCTCATCTTTGAATAGCTCGCGCAATGGTTCAAGCAATTTCAGATGCATATCCTCAGGTAGACCGCCCACGTTATGGTGGCTCTTAATGGTATGCGCGCCCTTCTTGCCTTTGCCGGCTGACTCAATCACGTCTGGGTAAATGGTTCCTTGCGCCAACCACTTAGCATTCTGAATCTTGCTAGACTCGGTCTGAAAAATTTCAACAAATTCTTTACCGATAATCTTACGCTTAGCCTCAGGATCGGCAACGCCAGCTAGCTTACCCATGAAAGTATCTTTTGCATCAACACGGATGACCTTAACACCAAGGTTACGAGCAAACATCTCCATCACCATATCGCCTTCGTTCAAGCGAAGTAGACCATGATCCACAAACACACAGGTCAATTGATCACCAATAGCGCGATGGATTAATGCAGCAGCAACACTAGAATCAACGCCACCAGATAAACCGAGAATCACTTCTTCATCGCCAACTTGCTTGCGGATATGCTCAACTGCCTCAGCAATGTAATCACCCATTACCCAATCAGGCTTGCATTTACAGATCTCATGAACAAAACGCTCGATGATTGCAGTGCCTTGAATGGTGTGAGTGACTTCTGGATGAAATTGGAAGGCATAAAAACGACGCTCTTCATCGGCCATACCAGCAATCGGACAGGACTCGGTAGATGCCATCAACTTGAATGATGCCGGCATTGCAGTGACGGAATCGCCATGACTCATCCAAACCTTGAGAATGCCATGGCCTTCGCTAGTAGAAAAATCCTGAATACCTTTGAGAAGATTGGTATGCCCATGAGCACGGACCTCTGAATATCCAAACTCACGAGCCTTGCCCAAGGATTCGGCTGAAGCCACAGCACCACCCAATTGGGTTGCCATCGTTTGCATGCCATAGCAAATGCCCAGTACAGGAATACCTAATTCAAAAACGATCTGTGGTGCACGTGGACTGCCATTCTCAGTGACTGAGCTAGGTCCACCAGAGAGAATAATGCCTTTGCCACCCTGCTCTTGAATAAATTTGCGAATGAACCCTGAATCGCAATCATAAGGATGAATCTCTGAGTACACGCGAGCGTCACGCACTCGTCTTGCAATGAGTTGAGTGACTTGTGAACCAAAGTCGAGAATCAGTATTTTGTCGTGCACGAAAGAAGCAGTCTTAATCAATATGGTAATTCGGTGCTTCCTTAGTGATCTTCACATCATGAACGTGTGACTCGCGTACACCTGCTGAAGTGATTTCCACAAAATTGGCTTTTTCATGTAACTCAGCAATGGTTTTGCAACCGAGGTAGCCCATGGATGAGCGAATACCACCTGTCAATTGATGCAAGATAGCAAGAACGCTGCCCTTGTATGGCACTTGACCTTCAATACCTTCAGGCACAAGTTTTTCAGCATTGGCAACAATATCGCTTTGGAAGTAACGATCAGCAGAACCATCGGCCATTGCACCCAAAGAACCCATACCGCGATAACTCTTGTATGAACGTCCTTGGTATAAGAACACTTCACCAGGAGCTTCTTCGGTGCCAGCAAACATGCCGCCCATCATGACAGAGCTTGCGCCAGCTGCTAAAGCTTTAGCAACGTCACCTGAGTAACGCACACCACCATCAGCAATCAGTGGAATACCTGTGCCTTTTAATGCAGTAGCAACATTCACAATCGCTGTAATTTGGGGAACACCTACACCTGCAACAATACGAGTAGTACAAATTGAGCCTGGACCAATGCCCACTTTCACACCATCAGCACCATGATCGGCTAATGCTTTAGCAGCATCTCCAGTTGCAATGTTGCCCCCGATGACTTGTATATGTGGGTAATTTTTCTTGACCCATTTGACGCGATCTAACACGCCCTGGCTATGGCCATGAGCAGTATCAACAACAATGACATCAACTCCTGCGCGCACTAGAAGCTCGATACGCTCATCGTTATCAGGGCCTACACCAACCGCCGCACCCACGCGGAGCTTGCCTTCACCATCTTTACAGGCATTGGGGTGTTCGGTCGCTTTGAGAATGTCTTTAACCGTAATCAGGCCACGTAATTCAAACTTGTCATTGACTACTAATACACGCTCTAAACGATGTTGACTCATCAAGCGTTTTGCCTCGTCTAATGAACAACCTTCTTTAACGGTTACCAAACGCTCGCGGGGAGTCATCTTGGCTTTTACTGGAGTATCTAAATCTTCTTCAAAACGTAAGTCGCGGTTTGTGATGATGCCAACCACTTCTTTACCAACTAAAACAGGGAATCCTGAGAAACCATGCTCGCGGGAAAGTTGAATCACTTGACGCAATGTGATGTCTGGACCAATGGTGATTGGATCACGCAGCACGCCAGATTCATAGCGCTTTACTTTCGCTACTTCACGCGCTTGCTCAGATGGCTTTAAGTTTTTATGAATGATGCCAATGCCACCTTCACTAGCCATGGCAATCGCCAATCGACCTTCGGTGACAGTATCCATTGCTGCAGATACCAGTGGTGTATTGAGAGAAATTTCTCGAGTCAACTTACTTGCCAGGCTGGCATCTCGAGGAAGTACCGATGAATAGGCCGGTACGAGGAGCACATCGTCAAAAGTGAGTGCTTTTTGAATGAGTCGCATGCAAAACCCCTAGTCGCAAAAACAGATTATAGCCTCCTAGCCTTTCTTTTAGCTGCGGCAGCCTGGAATTTGGCATCCTGGTTCTGGTTAGCCTTCTTACGCCGAACCGTTTTAGGGTCTATTAGAAGCGGAGAATACAGCTCTAAACGATCTCCAGAATAGATTGGGCTATCCCAATCCTTGCGCTTACCAAAGACGCCAAAACACCCTTTTCTGGCAAGAACTGGGTCGTCATGCCCTGTAGCAATACCTGCCTTTACTAAAGCCAACCCTACCGTTGCAAGCTCACCATCTAAGACAACCAACTTCAGCGGGCTTAAAACAGGCTCACCCTTCCTAGCATCACACAGAAGAATATCGAGGGTGACATTAGCCATAAAGCTCTTCTGCACGCTTTACAAAGCAATCAACAAAGGTTCCTGCAATATGCCCAAATACTGGACCAATAATCTTATCTAGAATGGCACTCTTAAACTCCCAATGAAGCTTAAATTCGACCTTGCAAGCATCCTCACGCAAAGGAATGAAATTCCACTGACCCGAGAAGTGCTTGAAAGGGCCATCTACGAAGACCATATCAATGGTTTCTGGACGATGATTGATGTTACGAGTATGAAAAAACTGGCTAATACCCTTAAATTGGATATGAATTTTGGCATCTAAAACAGTCTCTGTTTGCTCAAAGATTTCTACCCCGCCGCACCAAGGCAAAAACTCTGGGTAACGGGCTACGTCTGTCACCAAGCCGTACATTCGGTCGGCTGATTGGCCAATTAAAACGGTCTTGTAGACGTCTGCCATAATCGATCTTGAGAAGCTAAATAACTATGAGTATCGTCGATAACAAAAAAGCCTTCTTCGATTATTTTATCGAGGAACGCTTCGAGGCAGGGCTTGTGCTGGAAGGCTGGGAGGTCAAAGCCATCCGCGCAGGTCGCGTGCACGTCAAGGAAGCGTATGTCGTCATTCGCCAGGCGGAGCTTTTCCTCATTGGCTGTCACATCACACCTCTCCTATCGGCCTCGACTCATATCGTTCCCGATAGCACCCGCACGAGAAAGCTGCTCCTGAACGCCATAGAGATCCGCAAGCTCATTGGCAAGGTGGAGCAAAAGGGATACACCCTGGTACCCCTGAATCTTCACTTCTCCAAGGGGAATGTAAAGTGTGAAATCGGCCTAGCCAGGGGCAAAAAACAGCACGATAAACGCGCTGCCACCAAAGAACGTGAGTGGGAAGTTCAAAAAGGGCGTATTGCCAGAGGCGATTTAAACGCTTAAAACCTTAAAAACTAGGGTAGACTGGCCTCGGGGCTAATATCTTCTAATTTTTGCACTAATTTAGTGCAGTACAGCACCAAGCTGCTTCAAACCACCAAACCGAAGCTTTCTAAAGGCATTAGTTTTGTAACTATGAAATTGCCTTTTGATGAAATGCTCGACGCCACTGGCAAAGCGCGTCCCCACTACCAAATTTTTCATCATTGGTTAAAGCAGCAGAGCGACACCCTCATGGGCCTCAAACGCGCTGAAGCTGATTTAATCTTTAGACGGGTTGGTATTACTTTTGCCGTTTACGGTGATGACCTAGGCTCCGAAAGAACTATTCCTTTTGATCAAGTCCCGCGGATTTTTACCGCTAAAGAATGGGAACAACTTGAGGCAGGTTTACGTCAACGTGTCAAAGCACTCAATCGCTTTATCTATGACGTTTATCACGATGAAGAAATCATTAAGGCTGGCATTGTTCCTGCCGAACAAATTTATAACAATGCGCAATATCGTCCTGAGATGCGCAATGTTAACGTCCCCCGCGATATCTATGCACAAATTGCTGGTATCGATATTGTGCGCGCAGGTGAAGGCGAATTCTACGTATTAGAAGATAACTTACGAGTTCCCTCCGGTGTTTCATATATGGTTGAAGACCGCAAGATGATGATGCGCCTCTTCCCAGACCTCTTTCAAAAATATCGCATTGCTCCTGTAGAGCACTACCCTGACCTCTTACTAGAATGTTTGAAGTCTGTAAAGCCAGATGACGTCAAAAAACCAAATGTGGTTGTACTCACTCCCGGTATGTATAACTCTGCTTATTTTGAACATAGTTATCTTGCACAACAAATGGGTGTTGAATTAGTTGAAGGTAAAGACTTATTTGTAAAAAATGAGCAAGTCTTTATGCGCACCACCCAAGGACCGGAACGTGTTGACGTCATCTATCGTCGTGTAGATGATGACTTCTTAGACCCACTGGCATTTCGCTCTGACTCTACCCTAGGTGTTGCCGGGCTTCTATCTGCTCATCGTGCCGGTAACGTAACCCTAGCTAATGCAATTGGCACCGGTATTGCTGATGACAAATCAATTTACCCTTATGTTCCCGAGATGATTGAGTTTTATCTTGGTGAAAAACCAATTCTCAATAACGTGCCTACATTCCAATGCCGCAAAACAGATGATTTAGCCTATACCCTAGCTAATCTAGAAAAATTGGTTGTGAAACTGACACATGGTGCTGGAGGATACGGCATGTTAGTTGGTCCCGCTTCTACTAAAGCAGAGATCGAAGAATTCAGAAAGCATCTTATTGCTAATCCAGATAAATACATTGCACAGCCCACGCTAGCGCTTTCCACCTGCCCAACATTTGTGGAGTCTGGCGTTGCGCCAAGACACATAGACCTACGACCATTTGTGCTCTCTGGGAAAACCATCAAGATGGTTCCAGGCGGACTCACCAGAGTGGCTCTCAAAGCAGGTTCTTTAGTAGTCAACTCCTCCCAAGGTGGCGGCACTAAAGATACCTGGGTACTGGAAGAGTAAGGGAGACAAAAAATGCTCAGTCGCACCGCAGATTGTCTTTACTGGATGGCCCGTTATACCGAGCGCGCTGAAAATACCGCTCGCATGCTCGACGTCAATCATCAAACTTCCCTCCTTCCACAGCCCACCCAGTTTCAAGAGCAAAGCTGGAAAAAATTACTCACTATCTCTAAATTAGAAGATGCATTTATGAGTAAGTACGACGTTGTTAACCGTGAGAATGTCTTGGATTTCATGATTTATGAATCCGGCAATCCCTCTAGCATCGTTTCCTGTTTGTATGCCGCTCGTGAAAATGCCCGAGTGATTCGCGGAAAAATTACCTCTGAGGTTTGGGAAACTCAAAATACTACTTGGCTTGAGCTGCAACGTATCTTAGAAGCCAGAAATCAGGCTGACCCCAGCAGACTTCTGGAGTGGGTTAAACATCGTTGCCATCTTTTTCGTGGCGTCATGCATGGCACGATGTTAAAAAATGAAGCTTTTTACTTTATTAGGATTGGCACTCTATTAGAGCGCGCAGATAACACTGGTCGTATCTTAGAAAACAAGTACGAAGATCAAGCAACCCTTAAAGTGTTGCGGGCTGACAGCAGCTCAGAAGATGGTACCCATGGTGAGTTTTTTGACTTCTATCACTGGGCCGCTCTGCTGCGCTCAGTATCAGCCTTTGAGATCTATCGTCAAATCTATTCTGATCAAGTAACACCAAAACAGGTTGCTCAACTATTAATCTTTAATAAACAAATGCCGCGCTCTTTAGTTTGCTGTGTCAATGAGCTCATTCCTTTGATTTCAGAAGTCAAAAATCAAAAGTCTAAAGAGATTGAGCGCTTACTTGGAAAGCTCAAGGCAAGCCTAGATTACTCTGATATTGACGAGGTCTTTGAGCAAGGCTTAGAGGAATTTATTGAGGCTTTTTTAGAGCGTATCAACCATATCGCCGATGAGTTTAGTAATGCTTATCTCATCCCATTGGCAGTTGCCTAAGATCCTACTAGTAAGTTATGCACCTTAAAATTCGTCACCGTACTGAATATCGCTATGAAGCGCCTGTGCGTTACTCCATTCAAGAATTACGCCTTTCACCCATCTCTACTGCTGGACAGCAAGTTGATAAATGGAAGGTAAGCACACCTATCAAGGCATCAACATCAATCGATACCTTTGGCAATGTGTGCAGCGTCTTCGTGCAAGAGAGTCCGTACACCTCAATGATGATTGAAGCTGAAGGTGAAGTGCGTACCCAAGATGCCTGTGAGTTCATAGATGAGGCCAAGGCAGTCTCTCCTTATTACCTTCTTCAACAAACCAATCTAACCGAACCAACAGATGAAATGCTGGAGTATTTCTCATACGGCCTTCCAAAGAAAAATTCGATTGATCAAGTGCTCAAATTAGCCGAGGCAGTTCAAGGTTTGATTGCCTACTCTCCAGGCCAAACGAACTTTGCAACTACTGCAGCCCAATCTTTTGCAATGAAGTCTGGAGTGTGCCAAGATCATGCCCACATCATGTTGGGACTATGCCGTGCATCTAATATTCCGGCCCGATATGTGAGCGGCTATTTCTTTGCCGAAGAATCTCCTAACCTTGCTAGCCACGCATGGATTGATTTTTGTAGCGATATTGAAAAAGGAATTTGGACTAGCGTGGACATCACCCATGCCTGCCTGGTAGATGCTAGGCACATTCGCCTAGCAATCGGTCGTGACTACTACTCTGCAGCACCCGTAAAAGGGGTTCGTACAGGTGGTGGGGGCGAGGAGCTCAGTGCTAATATTTCTATCCAACGGCTGTCCTAGCGAACTTTTCAGATAACTAAGAGATAATTCCAAGAAATTATTAAGAGGGTAAGGTATGACGTATTGCGTTGGTCTTTGTTTAAAAGATGGTCTCGTGTTCCTTTCAGATACCCGCACAAATGCTGGCGTCGATCAAATTGGTACCTTCAGAAAAATGACTTTGTTTCAGAAGGATAAAGAGCGCTTCTTCACTCTAATGAGTGCTGGCAATCTCGCCATTACACAGGCCGTTAAAGAAATCCTACTTCAAGGTCAACTGCTGAATGAGCAGAACTTATGGACTGCAGAGAATGCTCATGATGCTGCTATCGTAGTCGGCGATGCAATCAAGCAGGTTTACGATCGTGATCATGTCGCCCTTGAGAAGGCGGGCATTGATTTCAATTGCAATTTAATTTTTGGTGGTCAGATTAAAGGTGAAAGACCGCGCCTGTTCAATATTTACTCCGCTGGCAACTTTATTGAAGCCACGCCAGAGACTTGTTACTTTCAGATAGGTGAATCTAAATATGGCAAGCCCATTTTAGATCGCGTGGTGAACTACTCCACCCCATTAAATCTTGCCACTAAGTGTGCTTTGATCTCGATGGATTCAACTCTCAACAGTAATATCTCTGTTGGCTTACCGCTTGATCTTCTGGTGTACGAGAAAAATTCACTACAACCGAGTAAATTGGTTACCTTGGATGAATCCAATCCCTATTTCCAAATGATTCACCAGCTTTGGGGGGAAAAACTCCGTTCTGCCTTCAATTCGATTGCTGAACCTAGCTGGAGTGGTGCACATAAATCAAGCGCCATCTCAGCACCAGCCAAAAGAATGGTACCTGTTCCAATTCACCATCAACCGCCTAAACCAAGAGCCCTTAAAAAAGCAGTTGCCAAGAAGTCATCCGATAAAAAGTTGCCCGCTAAAAAAGTTAGCGCAAAGAAAAAAGCCTAGATTCAATCTAGGCTTTTTAAAAAGATGCAGCTTGATTTAGGTATTCAAGCTCTTACCCAACATCTCCCATGTCTCAACAACGCTATCTGGATTGAGGGAGATAGAAGTAATACCCTTCTCTACCAACCAACGTGCAAAGTCTGGGTGATCTGAAGGACCCTGGCCACAGATGCCAACATATTTGTTTTGCTTTCGGCAAGCATCAATCGAGCGTGCAATCATGAACTCAACGGCGGGATCACGTTCATCAAAGTCAATTGCTAATAGCTCCATACCGGAGTCGCGATCTAGACCCAAAGTTAACTGGGTCATATCATTCGAACCAATAGAGAAACCATCAAAATATTCTAGGAACTGATCTGCAAGAATTGCATTCGATGGAATCTCGCACATCATGATGAGGCGTAAGCCATTGACACCGCGCTTCAGGCCAAGCTGCTCCATCATATCGATGACGCGCTTAGCTTGATTGATGGTGCGTACAAATGGAACCATGATCTCAACGTTATCAAGGCCCATATCCTCACGTACACGCTTCATTGCAGCGCACTCGAGTGCAAAAGCTTCGCCAAAATCAGCAGAGACATAGCGTGAAGCACCGCGGAAGCCTAACATCGGATTTTCTTCATCAGGCTCATAACGAGAGCCACCAATCAACTTCTTATATTCATTCGATTTGAAGTCAGATAAACGAACGATGACTGGCTTTGGATAGAAAGCAGCGGCAATCGTCGCTACACCCTCAACCAATTTATCTTCGTAGAACTGTCGTGGGCTTGCATAGCCACGGGCAACACTTTCTACTGCACGCTTAAGATCGGGATCAATATTGGGGTACTCCAATACAGCGCGTGGGTGCACGCCAATATAGTTATTGATAATAAATTCAAGACGAGCAAGACCTACGCCCGCATTAGGAATTTGACAAAAATCAAATGCTAATTGGGGATTACCGATGTTCATCGTGATCTTCACCGGAATCTCTGGTAAAACGCCACGAGAAATTTCAGTCACTTCAGTTTCAATCAAACCATCATAGATATGGCCTTCATCACCTTCAGCACATGAAACTGTCACCATCATGCCGTCTTGCAGATGCTCAGTGGCATCACCGCAACCAACTACCGCGGGCACGCCTAACTCACGCGCAATAATCGCTGCGTGACAAGTACGCCCACCCCGGTTAGTCACAATGGCAGATGCACGCTTCATGACAGGCTCCCAATTAGGGTCAGTCATATCGGCCACCAATACATCGCCTGGCTGAACACGATCCATTTCGCTTGGATCTCGAATAATGCGCACTGGACCCGCGCCAATCTTTTGACCAATGGCACGCCCTTTAGCCAGTACCTTTGAGCTACCTTTTAGCTTATAGCGCATTTCTACTTGGCCAGCAGCTTGACTCTTCACAGTTTCTGGACGCGCCTGGAGAATATAGATACGGCCATCTTGACCATCCTTGCCCCACTCAATGTCCATCGGACGACCATAGTGCTTTTCAATAATGACGGCGTATTTGGCCAATTCTGTAATGTCAGCATCCTCTAATGAGAAGCGATTGCGCTTCTCCGGAGCCACATCAATTGTTTGCACTTTCTCGGCAGAGCCCTGAGGTGCAAATTGCATCTGAATGAGTTTAGACCCTAGGGAGCGACGAATAATGGCTTTTTTACCTTGAGCTAAAGTAGTTTTAAATACATAGAACTCATCCGGATTAACAGCGCCCTGCACAACAGTCTCACCCAAGCCATAACTTGAAGTGATAAACACAACATCTTCAAAACCAGACTCAGTATCTAAAGTAAACATCACGCCAGCAGCACCTAAGTCTGAACGCACCATACGCTGAATACCGGCTGATAAGGCTACTTCAGCATGAGCAAAGCCCTTGTGCACACGATAAGAGATCGCACGGTCGTTATATAAAGAGGCAAACACTTCACGGATTTTCTTGAGAACATCTTCAATGCCCTCTACGTTCAAGAAGGTCTCTTGTTGACCGGCAAAGGAAGCGTCTGGCAAATCTTCTGCAGTAGCCGAAGAACGGACTGCAAATGAACCTTTAGCAGAATCGTCTAATACTGCAAAAGCCTGACGAATTGCATCTTCGAGCTTAGGCTGAAACGGTGCAGTCTCGATCCATTGGCGAATCTCTGCGCCAGCCTCAGCCAAAGCACGCACGTCGTCAATATTCAGATTCTCTAAACGCTTTTGAATGCGTTCAGTCAGATTATTATGTTGTAGAAAATCTCGAAATGCCAATGCGGTAGTCGCAAAGCCAGTTGGCACACGAACTCCTGTGGAGGTCAACTGAGAAATCATTTCGCCTAATGAAGCATTCTTACCGCCGACTGACTCTACATCAGTCATCCGAAGTTGCTCAAAGGGCAATACATAGGCATCTGCCATACTGCTATTTTGTTGCTGTTGGTTGGACATAAAATACTCTCTAAGGGTAGGAAAACTGGTCGAGCGGCCACTCAAAATGCGGCATACTTCAATAAATCCTATTGTAGTGCTGACCCTGACTTTTAGGCCAAACCCATGTCTACTGAAACCCGTATCGTTTTTATCGTTTCTGATGGAACCGGCATTACCGCCGAGAACTTCAGCCAATCGATTTTGGCCCAATTTGAGGCCACTTTTAAGCACATACGCATCCCGTTTGTAGATAGCGTAGATAAGGCCCATGACGCGGTCAGCAGCATTAACCAGGCCCATCAAAAGTATGGGGTACAACCTATTGTGTTCACCACTTTGGTGAACACTGAGCTCAATACCATCGTTGCCAAAGCCAATGGTTTAATTTTGGATATGTTCCAAACCTTTGTGGCACCCCTTGAGGCTGCCCTAGGTATGAAATCAACCCATGCAATGAACCGCCTTCACCACAATGCGGATACCGAAGCCTATAAAAACCGCATTGAGGCTATTAACTACTCCTTGGCCCATGATGATGGGCAGTCAAACCAAAACCTAGTAGAGGCTGATGTGATTTTGGTAGGTATCTCTAGGGTTGGTAAAACTCCAACTAGTCTTTACCTGGCAATGCAATACGGTTTAAAGGCAGCCAATTACCCACTCATTCCAGAAGATTTTGAGCGTGGTCAACTACCAAAAGACTTAGTGCCCTATCGTCAAAAAATATTTGGCCTCATGATTGATGCTGAGCGACTCTCAGAGATTCGTAATGAGCGCAGGCCTGGCAGTAACTACGCCAAACTAGAAAATTGTCGCTATGAAATTAATGAGGCGACTGCCATGATGAAAAAACAGTCAATTCCTTGGGTACTCACCACCAGTAAATCGATTGAGGAGATTGCCACGACGGTATTGCAGGCAATTAAGTCAGATAAAACGATATTGGGCTAGTTAGCTCCGTCTGACGCGCATGGTCTCAAATAGACAAACCGCTGCCGCTGTAGAGACGTTGAGTGACTCCACTCTTGGATCAATCGGTATAGATACCCCTTTGGCCTGCGCCAAGAGATCTTCGGAGACGCCCTGACCTTCGCTACCCATGACCCAAGCAACTGGATGCAATAGCTCTTTCTTCAAGGAGAAGAGATCATGTTCTGCGTCTGCTGTAGCAGCCAACATCGGCGCTGTGACTGCACTTAATAATTGTTGGTTTGACCAGCCCTCGTATAAATCGAGTAAGCGATGAGATCCCATACCAGCTCGCAACACTTTACTTGACCATAAATGCGCACATCCTGATAGGGCAATGACTTGAGTAAAACCAGCAGCTGCAGCTGTTCTCAAGATGGAACCCACATTACCTGCATCCTGAATACGATCCAAGATTAAGACATCACCAGCAAGCGTGGCGATAGACTGAGTCGGTGCAATGATGGATTTAGGCAAATCTAATAAGCCTGCAATGTGAGGCGCATTAACCAAATCACTTAGTAAATCCCAAAGAGCGCTATCCAGTTGATACACCTTCGTATCAGGACAAATCTCGATATGTTCATAGACTGCCTGTGAGATTTCCAAATTCTGAAGGCCAATCTCTGAGGTCAATAAAATCTTTAAAGAGGGATCACCTACCCAAGTTTGGACTAGATGTATGCCCTCCAACAAGGCCTGACCAGTCGCCTGCCTAACCTTTTGCCCTTTGGAGCCCGTGGCTTGCAAGTTACGAATCTCCTTAAATAAAGGATTTTCTTTAGAGGTGATGAGATCAAAGTTCATCGCTTAGCTTGCAATAGACTCTAGCACTTTACGTACTGGTGAAAAACTTCTTCTATGTTGATCGCATGCGCCATATTGCTGGAGGGCTGCAAAGTGGGCCTCTGTTGGGTAGCCCATATGTTGGGCAAAGCCATATTGAGGATACTGTTCATGCAAGATCTGCATCTGACGATCACGCGTTACTTTGGCCAAAATAGATGCCGCAGAAATAGCTGGCTCTTTGGTATCACCCTTCACAATCGCCTCTGCTGCAATCGGCAACTCAGGACAACGATTACCATCAATTAAAGCCTTATCTGGCCAGACACCTAAACGAGTAGTGAGATCTTCAATTGCCCTTCGCATTGCTAGCATAGTGGCCTGCAAAATATTGATCTCATCAATCTCAACTGGGCTAGCCTCACCAATTCCCCAGGCTTTAGCCTTCTCCATAATTTGCTCATAGAGATATTCACGGCGAGCTGGACTCAGCTTTTTAGAATCCTTGAGGCCTTCTATTGGATTTTCTGGGTCGAGCACTACGGCACCAGCCACAACAGCCCCGACTAATGGCCCACGCCCCGCTTCATCAACACCACAGATCCAAAACAAGCTCATAGGGATGTTCGCTGTTTGCGACTATTAGCAATCGTTTGCGCCACTGCTTGTGCAACTAATAGACCTGTTGGGCGACGCAGGGTTTCATGCATCTGCGCAAAGCGAGCCTTAAGTTCTGCGACCTTGGCTGGATGATTTAACCAATCTTGCAAGGCATTAGCTAATTTTTCTGGGGTTGCATCATCCTGTAGCAATTCAGGGACAACAAATTCACCGCAAAGAATATTAGGAAGACCAACATAAGGTAAATAGCCTTGACGCTTCATGATCTGCGCAGTTAACCAAGGCACCTTATAAGAAATCACCATAGGCTTTTTCCATAAAGCAGCTTGCAGTGTGGCTGTGCCACTCGCAATTAAGACGACATCTGCTGCTTCTAAAACTTCATCTGCATGGCCGTCTAGCAAATAAATCTGTATATCAGGATTTTGATTCTTGGCTTTAATCAATAGCGCTTCTAGCGGCTGACGTAAATGTGGTGTTGCCACCGGAATCAAGCAACTGATCTTCTGGCCGGCAAAGCGCTTAGCGAAAAGCTGCATGGTGTCAAAAAAGACTGGGGCAATGAGCTCAATCTCGGATCCGCGACTACCCGGTAATACTGCAAGTACTATCCCATCTAATGAAGCATTACTTATCTGCAGTAACTTAGCGATCTTCTCTCTTGCTACATTAGTATTGGGCTCAAGCGGTATATCACTAGCCAGTGGATGACCTACATAAGTCGAGGCCACACCAGCTTTGTCATAGATTTCAGTTTCGAATGGAAAGATACACAGCATACGCTCGACTGCTTGAGCAATTTTTTTAATTCGTCCACCACGCCATGCCCAAATTGAGGGTGAAACGAAATGTAAGGTTGGGATACCTGCTTTACGCAATTGCAGCTCGACACCCAAATTAAAATCTGGTGCATCGATTCCCAAATACACATCGGGTCGGCCTTCATTGAGGAGATTGTGAATGAGCTCTTTACGTAATTTCAAAATAGCAGGAAGCTGTTTGATTGCCTCAACATAACCTCGCACACTCAAGGTTTCCATTGGCCAGTCAGAACGCATACCTTCAGCTTGCATACGGGGTCCGCCGATACCATATATCTCGAGACCAGACATGTCAGGGATTTGGTTTAAGGCACTCAGTACTGGCGCAGCTAATAAATCACCAGAAGGTTCGCCGGCTACACAAGCTAACTTTGGCAAGGTAAGCCTTACCGAATAATGCCGCGCGTAGAGGCGGCAATAAAGTCATGGAACTGAGCCAGTTTTTCTGCGGTGGCTGCATCTGCTGAATGCGCTGCGACCATCTTCTGAATTTCTACCTTAGCGTCCTCAAAACTGAGTCCATCTTTATAAAGCACTTTATATGCCTGACGGAGAGCAGAAATTGTCTCGCTTGAAAAACCACGGCGCTTTAAGCCTTCAACGTTAATCCCATGAGGGGTAGCCTTATCTCCAGCTGCAATCACAAAAGGCGGAATATCTTGCACTAAAACAGAAGCGCCACCAAGCATGACATGCTGGCCTATACGAACGAATTGATGAACGCCAGACATACCGCCCATAATCGCCCAATCGTGAACTTGAACATGCCCAGCAATTTGCGCATTACTAGAAAATATCGTGTGATTACCTACTTGGCAATCGTGTGCAATATGAACGTAAGCCATGATCCAGTTGTCATTACCAATTCTGGTAATACCTTCATCCTGGGTTGTACCAGTATGAATAGTTGTGAACTCCCGAATCGTATTGCGATCACCAATGATTAACTGTGTAGGCTCCCCACGGTATTTCATATCCTGAGGAGGTCCACCGATTGCCGCAAAATGTGCAAAATTATTTTCTTTACCAATAGTGGTGTAACCCTCGATTACGGTATGAGCGCCGACTTTTGTACCCGAACCAATTTTCACATTGGGACCAATGACTGAAAAAGGCCCAATCTCGACGTCGTTTGCGAGCTCAGCCTTACTATCAACTACAGCAGATGCATGAATCCGAGTCATTACGCGCCTTTCGTACGCACTGCACAAGTAATATCAGCCTCAGCCGCAAGCTCACCATCTACTGTAGCTTTTACATGGAACTTATAGATACCGGCTTTTTCACGTTGGTAAGTGGCAACCATCACAAGCTGGTCACCAGGCAGCACTGGCTTCTTAAAGCGAGCACCATCAATACCAGCAAAATAGTAAACAGCATCTTCTTGCTTTGCTTCAGTAAAAGTCAGCAATGCAGCAGTTTGCGCTAAGGCCTCAATAATCAGTACGCCTGGCATTACGGGAAAATCTGGGAAATGTCCCTGAAAAAAAGGTTCATTAATAGTGACATTCTTAATTGCTGTAATGCTTTGGCGCGGCACAAATTCCAGCACGCGATCTACCAATAAAAATGGATAGCGATGCGGCAATAATTTCATAATCTTATTGATATCGATTGCGATTTCTTTACTCATACATTACCCACCTGGAATTATTTAATTAAACCGTTTTATCAAAACGCTTAAAACTCTGATTATTTGCTTTTATCTAATAAACGTAAACGTTGACGTATTTTATCTAGCCCACGCAAGATAGCAGCATTTTTTTCCCAAGCGCTATGGAGCATTGAAGGATAAACACCCGTTAAATGCTGTCCTGGCTCGCTAATGGAGCGAATAATGGAGGTATTACCAGACACAGTGGTTCTATCGGCAATGGTCAGATGCCCAGCAAAATTAGCGGCACCGCCAATAATGCAGAAGTTGCCAATCTTAGTACTGCCAGAGATTGCAGCACAACCCGCAATCACGCAACAAGCACCGACGATTACGTTGTGCGCAATTTGTACTTGATTATCAATCTTGGTGCCCGCACCAATGACGGTATCGCTCATGGCACCGCGATCAATGGTAGTGGATGCGCCTATCTCAACATCGTTGCCAATCACAACCCGACCAGTCTGAGGAATCTTGACCCATTCACCACCCGTAGCAGAAAAATCTGGGGCAAAACCAAAGCCATCAGCACCAATCACAGCGCCACTATGAATAATGCAACGCTCACCGATATGAGTGCCGTAATAAATGCTAGCCGCTGGATAAACCAAAGTATCACTATCAATCATGCTATCCCTAGCAATGCTGGTGTTTCCTAAGATAGCAACGCGCTCACCCAACCTCACACCAGCGCCAATATGTACAAAGGGGCCAATATGGCATGAGGCAGGAATCATCGCTGAAGAATCTATCACTGCACTTGGATGAATTCCAGGGGCATATCGTGGCGTACTTGTCTTAGCAAAATTCTGCGCCATTCTGGCAAACGTTGCGTAAGGATTTTTAGAAACAAAATAAACCCGCTTAGCGGAGTGTTGACTTGGATTTGTTTTTAAAAACTCAAGGTCAGCAGCATTCACTATTAATGCGCCAGCAGAACTATCGCTAGCCTGTTGACGATATAGGGGATTTGAAAGAAAAGAGATTTGGTTGGCTTGAGCCTGCTCCAGGGGAGCAAGACCAACAAATGCGAGGGAGGCCTCCCCCACCAAGCTTGCTTGAAACTGTTCGGCCAGCTCGATGGCGGTGGGCATAAAACTTATTTGAGACTATTCAAAGCCTTGATGACATCATCGGTTACGTCAGCCTTAGGGCTTACATAAGCAGCTTCTTGCACAATGACATCAATTTTTCTTTGTTCGGCGATCTGTCTGAGTACTAAGTTTGCTTTTTCAGCAATCTTGGCACGCTCTTCAAAGGTGCGCTGATTAAGATCTTCTGTAAATTCACGTTGCTTGCGCTGCAATTCACGATCTTGATCTGCTAGTTCACGTTGACGACGAACGCGCTCAGCTTCGTTCATCACAGCAGCATCACGATCCAACTTTTCAGCAGCAGTTTTAATTCTTTGTGCGCTATCACGTAAATCATTTTGGCGTTTTGTAAATTCATTTTGCAAGCGAGTTTGCATCGCTTGCGCCAAGTTAGACTCGTTAAATACTTTTTCAGAATTCACAACCGCAACACGGGTTCCGGCATCCTGTGCGAATGCTTGTGGGATTGTAAATGCCGTCACCAGAGCAACGAGGCTAATTTGAATCCATTTTAAAGATTGATAAAGCTTCATAAAACTTTCCTTAACTATTAAAACGCTGTACCGACTTGGAACTGCAATCTCTGAATATTATCCGTTGGCACAGATCTATACGGGATACCGTAACTAAACTTCAGAGGGCCCAACGGTGATATCCATGATAAACCCAAACCGTAGGAGTATTTTAAGACCAGATTGATATTCTCCCCGAAGGCATTACCGCCGTCTACGAAGGTGAAAATTCGAAGGGTCTTGTCTACGCCAGATCCAGGGACTGGGAAGGTATATTCCACATTGGAGACAATTTTGGACTGGCCACCCGTTGGTTGGTAAGCTCCAATAATTGAGTTCCAATACTGTGGGCCCAGTGAGCCTGGAGCATATCCACGCACCGAACCAATACCACCGACGTAGTAGTTTTTGGTAATTGGAAATGGTTTGCTGCCGTATGCCTCACCATATCCAACCTCACCGTTAAAGGACAAAATATTGCCCTTTGAGAAGGAATGGTATTTTTGATACTGGCCATAAAGGCGATAAAAGAGTAAGTCTCCAACTGGAGTTCCCACCTCAGCAGACAGTTGCTGCAATGATCCCTCTGATGGAATTAAGGAGCTATCGCGACCATCACGTGCCCAACCAACTGTTAAGGGAACGTTATAAGTCTGCAGACGTCCTGGTACGGTGCCACCATAATCGAGCACATAATTTTGATAAGGGATGGGCGTATTGGCGGTGGCGTAAATACTAAATACTTCGATACCCGTTCCGAAGAAGACTCGGTCAACCTCGGTATAGGGAACGCCAAATTTAATATTAGAACCAACTGATTTAATCTGATAATCAGGATCACCAACATAGTAAAGCGGCTTAGATGAGCGGTAGTAGAAATCGCTATAGCGACTAATGCCATCCTCGGTAAAGTATGGATCGTAATTAGACAGCACAAAGTTCTGAGTAATCTTACCGAGCGATGCATTGAGTCCAACTGATGTACCAGTACCAAAAGCATTCTCTTGATTGATACCGCCTGAGAGAATTAATTTTTCAGTAGAAGAGAAACCGGCACCAATAGTGACGGCACCAGTTGGCTTCTCTGCGACTTTGACGTTGACATCAACCTGATCTGGGGATCCGGGCACATCCTCAGTAGTGATATCAGTTTCAGTAAAGTAGCCTAATCGACCAAGGCGCTTTTTAGATAGGTCAATTTTGTCGCTATCAAACCAAGAGCTCTCAAATTGACGCATCTCACGACGAATCACAATATCGCGCGTTTTTGCATTACCGTTAATATTCACCTGGCGCACGTAGATGCGACGCCCCGGATCTACCACTAAGGTCAGATCAACTTCGGCGAGCTCACGACGAATATCTGGCTGCGGATTGATGGTTGCAAAGGCATAACCATATGACCCTAAGACCTCGGCAATTGCCTTTGTGCTTTCAGTTAAGCGAGCTGACGAGAATGTATCACCAGGCTTAAGAACGATCAGCTGCATTAACTCTGCTTCTTTACCCAAGGTTTCGCCTGCAAGACGAACATCTTTTACAGTGAATTTTTTACCCTCACGAATGCTAACTGTGAGATAGATGCCCTTCTTATCCGGAGTGATCGATACCTGAGTAGACTCAATCACAAATTCAAGATAGCCCCGATTCAAATAGTAAGAACGAATGGTTTCTAAATCGGCCGTCAACTTTTGCTTGGAATACAAATTGTCTTTGCTATACCAAGACAACCAACCACCTGTCTTGAGCTGCATCTCACCCTTGAGTGTGCTCTCACTAAAGACTTCATTGCCAATGAAATTAATTTCTTGAATTTTGGCGACTGGGCCTTCATCAATATTGAAATAAATTGCCACTTGATTGCGCTCGACTGGCGTTACAGTCGCTACCACTTCAGCTGCGTACATTCCCTTACCAACATATTGACGCTTTAATTCTTGCTCTGCTTTATCAATCAGGGCCTTATCGTAAAAACGCGCTTCAGCGACACCAACAGACTTCAGGGATTTGCGAACGATCTCCTGATCGAATTCTTTCATCCCCGTAAATTCAATCCTAGAAATGGTTGGGCGCTCATCAACGATCACGATTAGCACGTCACCTTGTGCTTGAATCTGAACGTCTCTAAAAAAGCCGGTGCTATACAAAGCTTTAATTGCTTCAGCACCCTTCTCATCGGTAAAGGTTTCACCCACCTGAACAGGAAGATAACTAAAAACTGTTCCTGGCTCCACACGCTGCAAACCTTCAACCCGAATATCTTTGACTACGAAGGAGTCTGCCGCATAGGCATTCAGAGTCAGTCCAGCGGCAAGAACTAGTAGCAGCTGAGCAATCAAACGAGCAAAGATACGGAATGAGGAAGTCAAAGAATTCAAGGCGAAAAATAGCGTTGTAAGTCGTTAAACAAGGCCAGCAGAGAGAGGGAAACCAATAAAAGCAGGCCCACTTTCTGAAGCTGCTCTTGGACTGAAATGGAGATCCGCTTTCCAGCAACCAACTCCCATGCATCATACAGTAGCTGACCCCCGTCAAGCATCGGAAAAGGGAGCAAATTCAACAAACCAATGCTAATGCTCATTAATGCCAAAAATGCAAAAAATGGTTGCCACCCTAGCTTTACTGACCTGCCTGCCATATCAGCAATACTCAAGGGTCCCCCCAGCTGCTTTAAGGAGGTATTCCCAGTAAAAAACCCCAGCATGAGCCTAGTGGAAACCTTGGTCACCAGCCATACCCTTTGGGATGCAAAATCTACCGCATCTAATGGGCCTAATTTCAATTCTTGCCACT
Organism: Betaproteobacteria bacterium; assembly: GCA_947453825.1. Taxonomy (GTDB): domain Bacteria; phylum Pseudomonadota; class Gammaproteobacteria; order Burkholderiales; family Burkholderiaceae; genus Polynucleobacter. The sequence continues at coordinate 6,589 of CANGHN010000019.1, read as the reverse complement.
CAGCTAAAGGGCTTGCCACAGGGAGAATACCCAGCGTCAGCATCGGGTCCTTTTCGGGGCTATTTTTTGGTAATTCACTCGCTAAAAACTGCTTGGTATATCTGCCACCAGATGGGCTCTGCATTTCTAAAGCAAATCCCTTTTCGGCCGTAATCGCATCGAGTAAATTCCAACGCAATGCATTCCAACTGGGTACTGAGTCAAACTCATTAGAGGTAGGGGCTTGCCCATCCGCACTTAAATTCTGCCAACCCACTACACGATCCCCCGCAAGCACACCTAATTTGGCAGCGACTGAATTTTCAGGTGGACTTTGTAATACTGCTGGTAACTGTGGAGCGCCAGAAATATAAATCAGTGTAAACAGGGCAATGGCAAGGACAAAATTAGCGAAAGGTCCTGCAGCGACAATAACCGAGCGTTGCCAAAGTGGTTTGCGATCAAACGCCTGTGATTCATCGGCCGGAGTAATAAATTGTTGCTGATCCCTTCCATCCAAAAGCTTGACATATCCGCCCAAAGGAATCGCGGCAAGAACCCATTCTGTTTTATTGCGAGCATGATAAGTAAATAAAGGCTTGCCAAAACCAATTGCAAACCGCAGAACGCGAACACCGCATAAGCGCGCTGCTAAAAAATGGCCAAACTCATGAAAGCTAACCAGCGCCCCAAGGGTGAGTAAAAAAGCAGCGAGAGTCATTAAGGCTTGCAAAAGAAATCCCCTAGGAGCTTACTATAGCTTGCACAAAATCCTGGGCAACTTTTCGAGTCTGGGCATCAATATCTAAGATCACTTCTAAGGAATCAGCTGCCCTCACTTGAATAGCATTTAATGTTTTCTCCACTACTACCGGAATCTGTAGATACGGAAGGCCACTATCTAAAAATGCAGCGACAGCAATTTCATTGGCAGCATTTAATGCTGTTGGTGCAGTACCACCTGCTTGTGCAGCAGCAAAAGCAAGGGCTAAGCAAGGAAAATGACTTAAGTCAGGCTCACGAAAACTGAGTGAGGCTAACTGCGTCAAACTTAAAGAAGCTACACCTGCATCAATCCTCTCTGGCCAAGCCAGACCATAGGCAATGGGAGTGCGCATATCTGGTTGACCCATTTGCGCAATCACAGAACCATCACGATAGCGCACCATGGAATGCACAACGCTTTGGGGATGGACTAGAACTTTGATTTTTTCTAAAGGCAATCCGAACAACCAAAATGCCTCAATCACTTCGAGGCCTTTATTCATCATCGTTGCAGAATCTACAGAGATCTTTCTGCCCATCACCCAATTCGGATGAGCGCAAGCCTGGTCTGGAGTGATACCACTCAACTGATTGAGAGGTGTGTCCCTAAAAGGCCCGCCTGAGGCAGTTAACCATAACTCTTCAACCCCTAAATTTGGGTTTGGGGCCTTTGTAAATTGGGGTGGTAGACACTGAAAAATCGCATTGTGCTCACTATCAATTGGTAATAGCTCACCACCACCTTGCTTCATGGCCTGCATAAATAAGTTGCCAGACATGACCAAGGCTTCCTTATTTGCCAAGAGCACTCGCTTGCCAGCCTGAGCCGCTGCCAAAGTAGGCAGTAAACCAGCTGCTCCTACGATAGCTGCCATCACTGTATCGCAATGAGAGTCTGTTACCGCAGCAACTAATGCTTGGGAGCCATACAAGACTTGAGTATTGATTTTCTTCTCAATCAATAATTGACTTAAACGTCGAGCGCCCTCTGCATCAGCAACTACTGCAATATTCGGCTTAAACTCAATGCACTGCTCCGCTAAGCGATCAACTTGTTTTCCTGCAGTCAGAGCAGCAACCCGAAAACGCTCTGGATGCGCACGAATCACGTCAAGCGTATTGACGCCGATTGATCCCGTAGAGCCCAATATGGCAACTTGCTTTTGCAGCATTAGACTAGTCCTGCCAACAATGCTGCAATCGGCATGGTCGGTATCAAAGCATCTACACGATCTAATACACCACCATGGCCAGGTAATAAATGGCTACTGTCTTTAACACCAGCCAAACGCTTTAACTGTGACTCAAATAGATCACCAAAGATACTAAAAGCAGTTAGCACAGTAACCATCAATAACATCGGGACCCATCCAAAACGAATTGCCCAAGCACCGAATAAGGTGGACTCAAAAGGCAAATAGACGACACATAACAATGCATAAGCATAACAAAGCAGCAGACCTCCAATAGCACCTTCCACAGACTTGCCTGGACTAATTTGGACGGCTAATTTGCGTTTACCAAATGCTTTACCAACGAAATATGCGCCGATATCAGCCACCCAGACAAAAGCTATTGTGCTCAATAGAAACACTAAGCCAAGCTCTCGTAAAAATACGAGTGCAAACCAGGTTGCCGGTAACAAAATCAAACCCAGAATGACGTAAAAAGGACGCAGCTTAAGCAAAGAGAGATTCATGCCTTTAGCCAAAAGAAAAGGTGCAATAAAAAACCAGAAGATGACCGCAAGCATTAATAGAGCAAATTGCCAGCTTGCGTTTTGCATGCCTAACAAAATCAAAATAATAGCCAGGCAAAATAAGGCATAGAGCCAAGCGGCACGCTCTGCCTCAGGTGCTAACAAACGACTCCACTCCCAAGCCGCAGCTAACAGAGCGACTAAAAAGAATGCGCCAATATAAACTGCTGGTAGCAAAAATAAGATTGGCAATAGCACCGCCAATAAAACAAGGGCAGTGATTACTCGGGTTTTTAACATTTGAGAATTGCTATCGAAATCAAGCTGCATTACTCATTGCTTGAGTTGCAAGCTGAGCACTAGTCCGTCCAAAGCGGCGCTCGCGCTGACTGAACCAATCAAATGCTTTTTGTAATTGCGCCTCATCAAAATCTGGCCAGAGTACATCTGTGAAGTACAGCTCTGTATAAGCTAGCTGCCACAACAAGAAATTACTCACACGCTGCTCGCCACCAGTACGGATAAATAAATCGGGCTCTGGCGCGTAGGCCATCGAGAGGTATGGTTGTAGAAGCGCTTCATTCACTTGCTCGGGCTTTAAATTTGGGTTTGCCGCCAAGCAACGTTGCATCGCTTGCAAGATATCCCAACGACCACCGTAGTTTGCAGCCACCGTAATAGTCAAAGCTTTGCATCCAGCCGTTTTTTCTTCTGAGAACTTCACCATCTCTTGAATGGCAGGATCAAAGCGAGTTAAATCTCCAATCAGCTTGAGGCAAATATCATTCTCAGCCAAACGAGATACTTCACCTTTTAGTGATTTTAAAAAGAGTTTCATTAAAAATCCCACCTCTTCAGGCGGGCGACGCCAATTCTCAGAACTAAAAGCAAAAATAGTTAAGTACTCAACACCAGTGCGACGACACTCTTGAACAATTTTTCTGACTGCATTCAAACCTTCCGAATGTCCAGCAACACGTGGCATCAAGCGCTTACTTGCCCAGCGGCCATTGCCATCCATAATGATTGCCACATGGCGTGGAATTGCGCTAACCTCTGGAACGGCTAAGGTTGAACTGGTGTGTAAAGTCATCAGCAGTTAAAAATCAAGCCGGCTTTAAACCGTCATGATCTCTTTTTCTTTATCTGTAATGATCTTATCGATCTCTACCACTGCGCGATCAGTCATTTTCTGAATATCATCAGTAGCACGACGCTCTTCATCCTCAGAAATTTCTTTATCTTTCGTTAAGCGCTTTAAATGCTCATTAGCATCACGACGTAAATTGCGAACGGCGATCTTGGCATCTTCACCCTCACTCTTCACTACTTTAGTGAGCTCACGGCGACGCTCTTCTGTCAAAGCAGGCATTGGCACACGAATTACCGTGCCTTGTGAGGCAGGATTGAGACCTAAATCAGAATCACGAATCGCCTTCTCTACAACAGCTACCATGGTCTTTTCAAATGGCTGAACGTTAATCGTACGTGCATCTGCCAAACCTAAGCTAGCTACCTGGCTTAAGGGGGTTGGATTACCGTAGTAATCAACTTGAATGTGTTCCAAAATTCCTGGGTTGGCACGTCCCGAGCGAATCTTTGCCAAATTGGCCTTCAAAGACTCAAGAGACTTTTGCATCTTTTGATCGGTATTGGTTTTAATTTCTACTGCAGACATCGGGCCTCCTATTAAACGTGAACCAAAGTACCTTCAGATTCACCCTGCACTACACGCATGAGAGCGCCTGGCTTCAGAATGGAAAATACTTTGATTGGTAATTTACGATCACGACACAATGCAAATGCAGTAGCGTCCATGACTTGTAGATTTTTAATGATTGCTTCATCAAAGGTAATAGTCTTATATAGAGTAGCTGCTGGATCCTTAACGGGATCCGCACTATAGATACCATCAACCTTAGTTGCTTTCAGCATGACATCAACACCCATCTCAGCCCCGCGCAAGGCAGCTGCTGTATCGGTTGTGAAAAAGGGGTTACCCGTACCCGCAGCAAAGATTACTACCTTGCCTTCACTCATGGCGCGGATTGCGCGTGGACGAATATATGGCTCAACCACTTGATCCATACGCAGTGCAGATTGCACGCGCGCCTCAACACCTTTTTGGCGCAAGGCATCTTGCAAGGCAAGAGAATTCATCATCGTTGCCAACATGCCCATGTAATCAGCGGTTGCACGATCCATACCCGCAGCTCCGCCAGCAACGCCACGGAAAATATTTCCGCCACCAATCACAATGGCTAGTTCAACACCGCTACTAACAACTTGAGCAATTTCAGAAACCATTGCATCGATCGTCACAGGATTGATGCCAAATGCATCATCGCCCATCAGGGCTTCACCAGATAATTTGAGGAGAACGCGTTTGTAGCCTGGCATATTGTTATTTTTCCGTAATTTGCCAAGTAATTAACTTACTTAGCTTATTGATCTTTAAGCGCTTTTTAATATCTCCGGCAAATTATAAAGGGCTTGGGAAAGATCAAACAAAAGGGCATAGAAACCTTAGTTTCTATGCCCTTTTGGGTATTACCAAGCTACTGGGGCAGGCCCCCAAACGGCTATTTAAGCAGTCGCCTTAGAGGCAGCAGCTACCTGAGCAGCAACTTCAGCCGCAAAGTCGTCTTGACGCTTCTCAATGCCCTCGCCTACAACAAACATGGTGAAACTCTTGATTGTTGTATTGGCAGCTTTGAGCATTTGCTCAACGGTTTGCTTGTCGTTCTTCACAAAAGTTTGGTTCAATAAAGAAACCTCTTTAAGGTACTTCTGAATAGAACCTTCAACCATCTTCTCAACGATTTCTGGTGGTTTACCAGATTCAGCAGCCTTTTGAACAGCAACACTACGCTCGATCGCAATGGATTCAGCAGGAACATCAGCAGTCGATAACGCAACTGGCTTCATTGCAGCAATATGCATTGCTACATCTTTAGCGGCAGTCTCATCACCCTCGAACTCGACCATTACACCAATGCGAGTACCGTGAAGATAAGAGACCAACTTGCTACTGCCAGCAAAACGCTTGAAGCGACGTGGCATGATGTTTTCACCGATCTTACCAATCAATGCGCTACGAACTGTATCAACAGTTGAGCCGCCCATTGGCAAGGCTAACAAAGCAGCTACGTCAGCTGGGTTCTTTTCAGAAACCAATTTAACGCACTCTTTTGTAAATGCTAAAAAGTCATCATTCTTAGAAACGAAATCCGTTTCGCAGTTAACTTCAAGCAATGCGCCATTAGTACCATCAATAAAGGAGGCAACGATACCTTCCGCAGTTACACGTGAAGCAGCTTTACCAGCTTTACTGCCAAGCTTGACACGCAGAATCTCTTCAGCACGTGCCATATCGCCATCAGCCTCAGTCAAGGCTTTTTTGCACTCCATCATCGGAGCATCAGTCTTGGCGCGTAAGTCGCCAACCATTGCAGCGGTAATAGCGGCCATTATTCAGCCTTCCCTTCTTCAACAAACTCTTCTTCGCCCTCTTTCACTGCTGTCAAAATTTCTTGTACAGAGTTCGCCTTGCCTTCGAGGATTGCATCAGCAATACCACGTGCATACAGGGTTACAGCCTTGCTTGAGTCATCGTTACCAGGAATAATGTAATCAACACCTTCTGGTGAGTGGTTAGTATCCACAACGGCGATTACTGGAATACCAAGCTTGTTAGCTTCGGTAATAGCAATCTTGTGATAACCAACGTCCACTACGAAAATAGCATCCGGAACACCATTCAAATCTTGAATGCCGCCAAGCGCTTTTTGTAATTTTTCGAGATCACGGTCATTAGTCAAAGCCTCTTTCTTAGAAAGCTTTTCCCAGTCGCCAGCTTCTTTGGCAACAGCCATGTCTTTCAAGCGCTTGAGGGAGCCTTTAACTGTTTTGAAGTTGGTGAGCGTACCGCCCAACCAACGGCTGTCGATGTAAGGCATACCAGCACGAGCCGCTTCTTCAGCAATGATCTCGCGTGATTGGCGCTTAGTACCAACGAACAAAATCGTGCCACGATTAGCAGCAACTTGTTTTGCAAATTTCAGGGCATCCTGAAACATTGGCAATGTTTTTTCCAAGTTGATGATGTGGATCTTATTGCGATGACCGAAAATAAATGGGGCCATC
>CANGHN010000018.1 GCA_947453825.1 Betaproteobacteria bacterium | reverse complement strand
CGCTAATGCCATGTATCGGGTGCTTTTCGCTAATAAATGCGTAATTTATTACACATTTATTAAAAAGTTGTGGCACAATCATCCCATGAACTTACGTGAAATTGGGCTCCAAGTAGCTAATCGACGCGCTGATCTTGGTTTAACTCAAGAGCGCTTGGCTAAACTTGGCAATCTGTCAAGGTCAACCATTCTACATTTGGAGCATGGCTCCCTCAAGGATTTGGGGGCTGCTAAATTATTTTCTTTGCTTAGTTTGCTGGGATTGGGCATCTCAATGCACGGGGAGCAGAAAAAGCAAGATGCCCTAGAGGCGGCTAGCCAAACTGCAAGTGTCAGTTACAAGAATAAATTAACGAGCTCGGACCTTGCAAAGTCACTGGCGTCAGGAGAAATATCGGATGCTATTTTTCCGTATATGGCTACTTTGCTCGATGAGGCACCATTGCCTATGATTGTGTCGGCAGTGGAAGCAGCGGCAAATGCAAGTAATACTCCACCCAAAGCGATTTGGAAAAATATTGATCGGTGGACTCATGAGATGCGTTCACCAAGAGCGGCTTGGCGTTAATCGTTAATGACTAAACTCATAAAAGAGCGTGATCTTCCCCATGGCGTGTGGGAGACGCTTTTGCTCCATGCGCTTCGTATCATTGAGGAAATCAAAAGACATGGAAACGCTGATCCGTTTTGGACATTTGGCGGGGGCACGGTGCTCATGTTGCGTTATCAACATCGCTTGAGCAAAGATATCGATATTTTTGTGCCTGATCCACAATACTTAGGGTTTGTAACTCCTAGATTAAGCGATGTAGCGGCTCATGTAACCTCGCAATACGTTGAAGATCAAAACTCATACGTCAAGTTGATACGCCCTGAAGGGGAGATTGATTTTGTAGCTTCAGCTAATCTCACTAAGCCCGGCTATGAAGAGTGGACTATTTTAGGCAATACCATTCGCGTGGAAACGGCTGTTGAAATTATGGCAAAAAAACTCTGGCATAGGGGAGATCAGGCTGCCGCTCGAGATTTATTTGACCTATCTTTAGTGATTGAACGAGAGCCTGATGAATTGAGAATGGCCGCACCGTTTTTGCTAAGACATGCGGATCAATTTATGGAGCAAATCCAAGATAGGGCGCATGTCTTAAAGCCGCAATTTGATGAAATCGATAGTTTAAATTACGAGCCTAATTACGAAGAAGCGGTAGAGAGGGTGCTCGGATTCTTGAGGGCATTAAAGAATTAAGATAGCCTGGATCATTAAGTACACAGAGTCTTCAAGTAAGCAGCTCAAAAAATTAGATCAGCAAACTGCATTACGAATCCTTGATTACATGGATGAGCGCGTTGCGGTATCAGATGACCCGCGTTCTTTAGGTAAAAATTTAAAAAGCCCTAAGATAGGTGAATATTGGCGGTACAGAGTGGGTGATATTCAAGTGATCTGCAATATCGTAGACGGACAGATGATGGTCTTAGGGATCGAGATTGGAAATCGTCGTGAAGTGTATAGATGAGTGAAGTTGCTAAATGCATCACATCATGGAGTACATCCCAAAATTTCAGGCGCTCAATCAACAGCTTGAAAACATAAAACAAGAAGTCGTAAAAAATACCGCTTTAGACTATTGCTCTCTGGATGTAAGGCTAGTAGCCCTTGACTCGATATAAATGAATAGGGCAGCTATAGCCAAGTGGAAACGTTGACCTAAAAGACTTCAGCCCCCTAACTCAATGTATCACTCCCCCTAAATGTTTGCCATCTTAATCCTACACACCTCTTTTTCATTACCCCTCATTTAATCAGCAATCCCCTATTTGATTAGCTTGCTTACTGCCGCACTCTAGAGCTATCCATTTTTTCAGGGAGGGTTGAGCTTAGATGCTATCGATTGAATATACACACAAAAGAATGCGACTGTTTCGGATTGAGTTAAGTCTGGTGATAGTGGCTGTACTAGCAGTATTGATATTGCTCTGGCAGATGCTCAGTTTCTTGCGTTTGATTAAGTAGGCTAAGTTACTTTGCTTCGTTCGCTTATTTATTGCTCAAGGTGAAGCCACTTCGGCGTTTGAAATTTGACAATCTTTGCGTAAAGCCAAACATAGGAAATTAGAAATAGGATTGATGCTCCAACGAGGATGGGGGTTGATTCCCACCACAGTACTGCAGGGGCGATCGAGAGACCTGCTAGTACCCATAAATAGGGAGCTGTTCTAGAGTTTGCTGAAAATAGATTGGCATCACGGTGGTTATTCATCAAGATGCGACGATAAATGAGTGTATGAAAGTGAATGCCATCTGGCTGCCCTGGACTTTTACCCTGGTGAATCTTTCTTCTATAAATGGTAAAGAGTGTTTCTAGAATCGGATAAGCATTAATCAGTAAGGCAAACCAAGGCGAAATGCTAGGATGCCGGCAGATGATTAAGATACTTAGTGCTGCAATCCAAAAGCCAATCAGATAAGCCCCGCCATCACCCAGAAAAATTAGGCCTCTAGGGTAGTTCCAAATAAAAAATCCCATAATGGCACCAGCCATCACCAGACTTAAATAAATGATGAGTGGATCATTAAAGACATATGCAATATAGGCAATAGCTAATAAAGTGATAATGCCAACCATACTCGCTAAGCCATTAAAGCCATCAATAATGTTGTAAGCGTTAGCTAGGCCTGTCATCGCAAAGACAGTAAAGATGACGCTAAAAAAAGGAATCGTAAATAGAAAATCGAATAGTGGAATATCTAATTTAACAATTTGCGCTTGCAAAAAGTAGACTGCTAGACCTGCTGAAATACTCGTAAAAAATAGCCGCTGACGAACACCGATATTCTTAGTAAGGTCTTCGGTTACCCCAATCGCAAAGGTAGGGATAGCGCAGATCAATAACATCATCTCAATTGCTGGGTCTGGAACCTGATTGATTCTGATAAGGACCGCAGCAAAAAGACCAATGGCAATGGCAATACCCCCAATGCGAGGCACAATCCTGGTATGAAATTTCTGGGGTCCAGAAAGATCAGAGTCTGCCGAAAAACGGCTATGCAAATGCTTAAATCGAATGATTAGCAGGGTTGCGATGAAAGCCCCAAAAAAGGCAGTTAATAAGCCAAGCATAGATTAATTATAAATTCTAAATGTACTTTATGCTATTGGCATATCAAATACTTTCTCGGGAGCTTCAGGACCCTTATTTATTCCCCAAATACTTTGAGCTTGAGCTGTAAGGAAATCGCTCCATGTACGCGGTCACCTACCGTTGGAATGATGAAGAGGTTGGCGCCTACCCATTGACCTTCCCAGGTTAGTGCAGGAAGAGCCGCAGCAAACCAACCGCCATTATTTGTTGACTGGTAACCATTAAAGCCACCAATCACAGCGCCGACTTTAATGGGGCCAATAGCCAGTGGTTGGTAGTACACACCGGCGTAATTGGAGTAAGCGCGATCGCTGTTATAAAAACGTCCTGCTGTGAGTGATGCCACGCTATTAAAGCGATACTCCATACCACCCCCCCAGTTGCCATTATTAAAATTCTTCTCTTGCTGAAAGTGGTGTGACACCATGCCTGCATTGACCCATACCTGACTCTCGGATTTGGGCTCAATCAGACGCACTACGCTGTCATTTTCTGTGGCATGGGCAGTACTTAAAAAGCTAGCGAGCAGCGAACTCATTAAAGCAGATGCCAATGCAGTGGTGACTTGATTTACTTTCATGCTGGGCATGAATTACTTCTTACTTGCGCTAGATTTATCTGAATTGCCTGGCTTATCTTTAGTACTACTGAGCTTAAAGTCGAGCTTTTGGCCTTCATAGAGTAAGGTGGCAGATTCATCACCGATGCTTTGCAGGGTTAGGCCCTTGCCCAGGTTTTCACCAACGCTAATGGCATTGGTTGGCTTGCCATCAATCTCAAAAATGGCAAAGCCATCTAGGCGACCATCTTTGGCTTTGCCAGTAATGACAACGCCCCGTAAAGAGATATTGTCAGTTACTAAGGGCTTACTGCCAAATAGACCATAAGCAGCAGCGCTATCTTGGTTACTATATAAAATAGCGCCTTTGGAGGTGGCTATATTTGCTTGACCGGGTGCCCCCGGAATTTGAGCGATTCTCATAAGCCAATAGGTGACTGAGAGCGCGCATGCCAAGAGCATCAAATAGGTCAAACCTTTGCTCAAAGAGTTCGGGGTAAGCCATTGCATCGGCATTGCCAAGGCTTTGGAGATATCTTGCATGCCACCCAGTTTGGAGTCTTGCCCAGAGCCTTTCTTCAGGCTTTGTACACGCTCTTGCAATCGTTTGATAAATTCGCTCAAAATGACAAAATACCTATAAAATTTAATTGAGTTTAAATCATTGAAAGAACTATGTTTATTTCTGACTGGCTAGGCCAAAAATCCCGCTCAAACTCTACTGTAGGTCAACTGCTTGCTGATACTGCAGTAAGTTCATTAAAGCGCCCTAAACGATTCTCAGAGGCAGGCTTTACCTTAATTGAGATTATGGTGGTCATTGCCATTATTGGTATTTTGGCTACTTTGATTGTTCCTAAAATTATGGGCCGTCCTGATGAAGCGCGCGCGACTGCTGCCAAGCATGACGTGGGTACGATTGTGCAAGCTCTCAAACTCTATCGCTTAGATATTGGTCGTTACCCCACTACCGAGCAAGGCTTAAAAGCGTTGGTAGAAAAACCGACTTCAGAGCCGATTCCTCAGAACTGGAAAGTGGGTGGTTATTTAGAGTCTCTACCAAAAGATCCCTGGGGCAATCTGTATCAATATAGCAACCCAGGAACTAAAGGTGAAATTGATGTCTATAGCTTTGGCTCTGATGGTAAACCGGGTGGCACTGGCTTAGATAGCGATATTGGTAATTGGCAGCCGAGCTAAGTTTATTGACCTTGCAATGCACCTGCTTGCTAAGCCATGAGTAGGCAAAACCCAAATCGCGAAGCAGGTTTTACTTTAATCGAGATGTTGGTAGCGCTTGCCGTGATGGCCATTGTGCTTGCGGTGGCGATGATTACGATTCCTAATCACGATGATCGCTATTGGCGTGATAACTTAGATCAGTTAGTCACCTCACTCAATTTAGCCCAAGAAGAAAGTACCATGTCAGGCACGCCCATCATGGCGCAAGTTGATTCTGTTGGCTGGCGCTTTTTGATCATCAATCCCAATGGCTCTATTGGGATGACGCTAGGCGGCAATATAGTCAACTCTATTAATAGTGGACTCATGCCTGATGTCTATCGCGCGCAAGCTTGGTATAAGCCAGTGCAAATGGTCCCGGTGCAACTGACTTTAGGTGGTGAGCTTGTGAATGCTGCTTTGCAAATTCCGATAACACTAGAGCAGCGCAGCGCAATTTTGCAGCGCTCGACCAATGGGCGATTTAGTTGGACGCCTGCCTCACTATGAAACGCATTCTATTTAAATCTTCTGCACGCAATGGCTTTGCGCTGATTGAAGTCTTAGTGGGATTAGCAGTGCTGAGCATTGCTTTAATTGCGGGACTACGCGCAATTGCTAATGGTACTGACACGCAGCTAGCAGTTTCACAGCGCACGATGGCGCTATGGAGTGCAGATAATGTACTCATGGATTTACGGATGGCTCGTGCTTGGCCTGAGCTTGGTGTGAGCAGCTTTAATTGCCCGCAAGCCAATTACGTCTTTGTCTGTCAGCGTAAAGTGTTGAGCACTCCTAACCCAGCTTTTAGAAGAGTTGAAATCACAGTCTATCTATCGAACCCCGATAGCGCTACTGTGGCTGCGGGCCCACGCTTGGCTTGGTTAACCACGGTCGTCTCTAATCCGTCTGGCGGTGTGATGTGAGCAAAAGCTATCTTCATCATTCCCGGCAAGCAGGCTTTGCCCTGCTAGAAGTAATAGTGGCGCTCGCTATTATGGCTTTAGTAGGTTTAATGGCTTGGCGCGGTATGGATGCCATGATTCGTGGTCGAGAAATCATTGATCGCCGCGCAAATCAAGATGCAAATTACACCCAGCTTGTGCAACAGTTTGAGCGTGATTGCCAATCTGTATTAGGACGCGATGAGATTAGCAGTTTAGCAAGCGCTGTCTCTAGCTCAGCTAGCGCTAGTGCAGTATCGGCCATTGCAGCAGGCTCTAAAAATATTTGGTTCTTGCGGCGCTATCGTGCAGACAACCTTGATGCTTGGCTGATTGCTGGTTATGGCATGGGTCCTGCAGGTTTGCAGCGCTGGACTAGTAGACCCCTCTTGCAAAGAAATGAAGCAGCAGTACTCTGGCTTTCGATCTCGCGTGATCCAGACTTAAGTTCTGGCGATCTCTTGGTCAGCCTAGATGTGCCTATGGTGGTGCGCCAAACATTTGCATTACAAACCTTGGCTACGAGTGGTGCAGGTGGTGGTGGTATCAGCGCCAGCGGAACAGGTAGTTTGCCTCCAGCTACAGGTACGCCAACGCCAGCACCCAATACACCTGTAGCACCAATGCCACCAGTGACTGTTAATAATCTCTTGCCTACACAACAAGGCATTGTGATGCAGTGGTGGTTAAAAGATATTGCATTACCCATTACGCGCTCTTGTTTATTAGGGGGTGCACTGTAATGCGTTTCTTATCTTCCCCCTTGCTTTCTAGAGACCGAGGTTCGGCAACCGTCACAGCCTTAGTCGTCGTTGGGGTTGCTGCTGTTTTGCTCGCAGGCTTAATGTGGCGTCAACAAATTGCAGTGCGCACACTTGAGAACGCACGCGATCGTGTGCAAGCGCAGTGGTTGCAACGCGCTGCATTAGATTTTGCCCGTTTGGTATTAGTGGAAGATCAGCGCACAAGTCAGATCGATCATTTAGGTGAGGCGTGGGCATTACCGCTAGCTGATGGCAAAATTGCAGATTTTTTAAAGAACGTCGATGTGCCTGATGAGATTGCAACAGTGACCTTACAGGGTCAAATAGTCGATGCCCAAAGTCAGTTCAATTTAAGCAATTTATGGGATAAGGACTTTAGGACGATCAATAATTCTGGGGTTCAAGAGTATGGCCGTTTATTAGAGGCTATAGGTTTGGATAAAGGCCTTGCCCAGCAAACTGCCCAAGCCGCCTTGATCAGTGATATGCCCTTATCCGATTTGGATGGTTTAATGCGCCTACCTTTTTATAGCGCATTGATCTTGGAGCAAATTCGGCCTTTTGCCAGTGTTTTGCCCCTACCTACCCCCGTGAACGTCAATACAGCCCCTCCCGAGGTCCTGATGGCAGCCATCCCGGGGCTCTCTAGGACGGCGGCAGGAGGCTTTGTCCAGCAGCGTACGGCTACCCCTTTTAAAAGTGTCGATGAAATCACCTCACTATTAAATAGATTAGGCGCCAACCAGGGGGTAACGCTTGATACCGCCTTGGTACAGGTGCGTTCACAATATTGGCTGGCACGATCAGAAATCCGTATGGGACGAGGTATATTTGTGAGCACTGCCTTAATTGAGAGGTCGCAAACTCCATTACCTAGTGGCAATTTCACACAAGTGATTTGGAATCGCACTGGAAAAATGGCTTTTGAATAAGTCTGTACTAAATAGCAAATACAACATAAAGAATCTGTTTTGAGTTTATTAATTGTTCGTTGTCCTCTAAAGCCATTACTTGGAGCCGCTGGTTCTTCAGGCGGGACTACGCGCGATGAGCAAGATTTAGCAGATGCTGAGCGTTTTGAGTGGTGCTATGTTCCAGATGAACATCAGCTAGATAGTGCTGCACCACAGTTTGGTGTGGGTACTACGGAGTCTATGCCTTACGCAGATGAAGTCTTAGTCCTGCTACCCACTATCGATGTACGCTTGATTGAAGCAAAAGTACCCTTGGCAAATGCTAAAAAACTAGCGCAAATATTACCCAATCTGATTGAAGAATACGTTCTGACTGGAGCGCAATCGCTCGCAGTTCAGGCATTGCCTCCGGTGCCTGGTAAGCCTGCAGTCCAAAGAGTTATTGCGCTGATCGATCGCACTTGGTTTGCTTGGCTGTGTAAACAATTAGAGAGTTTAATTAGTCAGCGCGTGCGCCTCATTCCGGAATGTTTTGCATTGCCAGTACCTGCTGATGGTGAGCGCTCGGTAGCGTACCAACAACTTGATAACAATCTGCTAGTGACCGTACGTAGCAGTGAGCAATTAGGACTAGCCTGGCTTGAGCGTGTAGTGGGACAAGTCGATTCTTCTGCTGGTGCACCAACACTCCCTCAGAGTTTGATAGGTACACAGGCGCAAGAACTGTCATGGGATCTAGTCTTGCCAGGCGCATTGCAATTTTTACAAGAGAACACTTCTAGTAAGGCAGCCCATTTTTCTCTGAACTTATTACCAAAGACTTTTAAGCGCCCAACTAGTGCTGCTGGCTTAGGTCTTACCCAGCTATTTAAACGTAAACCCAAAGATGCTACTTTATCTGCCAAAGCGGGTGCCACTTGGTCTGATCCCTTAGTATGGCGTCAGCCTGTGCGCTGGGTAAAATATTTTGTCATCAGTGTTGTAGCAGGTTACGGTTTGCATCTGGCTTGGCTCGTATTGGATAACTGGCGCTGGACCAATCAAATGGAAGTCTTAGCAGCGCAATCTTTAACACCGGCATCTGTTGCCAAACTCAATGTTGAGAATGGGGCTGGCAAGCTGTCTTCCAATGCAGTGATTACTGCGTTTACAAAACAAGTGACACAAGACCAGCGTCGTCAAGGCTTAGTCTCTGATGCTGACTTTGGTCCGATGGCTGCCAAGCTTCAACAACTCAAAGCCGTTTTTGGACCTGAAGTCCTGCAAAGCCTAGATTACGATGGCTATCGCATTGATTTTGAATTCAAGCCCGGTAGCCTGCCCCCAGGTTCTGCTGTCGTAGTGCAGAAAGCCCGCTCATTAGGATTAGTAGTGACACCGCAAGGACCAAATCGTTATCGCTTGGAACCTTATGCTGGTTTAGGGGGCGGCTTATGAGTGATCAGTTCTCAGAAAAACTCATCACTTTCTTGAAGAAGGTCAAAGCCTTATTGAGCAAAGATTATTCCTTGCAAGATTTAAAGAATATCAAGTCTTTACCCAAACTTCTGCAAGAAAAATTAGCTCAATCTAAAACGGCTAATACATCCGCAGCGTCTGGTAGAGCATTATTGGAGTTGGAGCGTTTACCGCAACTGGCGCTAGCATTTGCAATGCGTCAGCGTAATGCCTTGGTGATCTTGTTATTGATCGGATTGCTACTCATAGTCAATGCTTTAGTCATTGCACCTTATAGTCAAAAAGTACAAGATCAATTAGAAATGCGACCCGTACAGTGGTCACAACTCCAAAGTTTGATCAAGCAAGCTAAATCAGCTGCCACCTCAGGACAGTCGTCTTATAGCGTTGTATCTAATGTACCGTCAACTGTTGGTCAGTTAGATGAGATCGAGTTGCAAAAGATTCGTAATGCCTTGACTGTACGAGGCTTAAAGTCAAATCTATTGCGCTTAACGACGGATAACCCGCCACGTATTGAGTTTCAGGCAAGCGATGTCATGTTCTCAGTATTACTCGATGCTCTAGATGAATTACGTGTTACCTGGCGCCTATATCCTCAAGAGCTCAAAGTCATCGCCGGTTCTGGCCCAGGCATGGTCAACGTCAGTGGTAATTTGCTGCAGCAGGGCAGTCAACTGGGAGCCTCTCGATGAGCTGCCTGTCATGAAACTCGTACTCGATTTAAGTTATCCCAAACTGCCTAAATTATTTTGGGTTGTTTTATTACTCGCTTGTTTGCTAGTGATCATTCGTCAATTGCCTGTTAGTTGGGTGAGTGGCGTCTTAGCTTCGCAAACTAATTGCCGCGTTATCTTGCAGCAACCCACTGGAACCATTTGGGAGGGGAGTGCTGCACTGGGATTTTCTGAGGCTAATGCGGCTGAAGGGGGCTGTCGTCCACCCGCTGCAGTGACTGAGCGCTTTCAGTGGGTGAGCACCTGCAAAATCACTTCATTAAGCTGTGGAACTGAGATTCGGTATGCAGCTTTAGATAAGTCTCAGGTGATTGAATGGGCACTCAAAAAAACCCAGATTGCCGCCAATGAAATTAAGCTACCGGCCAATATCTTGGAAGGTTTAGGCAACCCTTGGAGTACCTTGCGCCCCAGGGGCGAGTTGATCGGTCGCTGGACGGATCTCAATTTGCCGGGTTTACTGGGGGCAGGATCCGCAATAGGGTCTAATGGTAATCCCAAAGGCGGTTTTTCAGGGGTAATTC
The DNA here is from genome assembly GCA_947453825.1 of Betaproteobacteria bacterium. Lineage (GTDB taxonomy): Bacteria > Pseudomonadota > Gammaproteobacteria > Burkholderiales > Burkholderiaceae > Polynucleobacter. The sequence goes on along the minus strand of CANGHN010000018.1, from coordinate 31,033 downwards.
GAATTATTATTAATAACTTGAGTAGCCCTATTAGCCCTGTAAAGCCGCTTGGTGCATATGAGATTTTGGCCAATATTGGAGATGATGGCCTCAATTGGAATGTATCAACAACTAGTGGCCCGCTATTATTAAGAGGGCAGGGAGATACAAAGGCGGGCATGCATTTTTCTGGGGAGGCTAGTGCTTCACCAGAGGCCCAAGAATCTTTAGTGGGTTTATTGTCTTTATTGGGTAAAAAAGATGGCGATGCGTATCGCCTGAAGTTTTAAATGGAATTGCAGTAATTAGAAAAATCAGTATGCAAAAAGCGTTGAACCACCTACAGAAAAATCTGCAAAAGCGATTTGCACAGTTTGTGATCGCGTGCATCATGGGTCAGAACGTTTTCTTGCCAGTGGTATACGCCCAAAACAATCCTAATATGGCTGTACCAGATGAAGCGAGTGTAACTTTATCGTTTTCTAATGCGGATATTGAGTCAGTTGCTAGTGTGCTAGCTAAAGCAACTGGACAAACCATTTTGGTCGACCCTAAAGTCAAGGGCACTATTAATCTCATTAGCAATAGGCCGCTGAGTAAATCAAAAGCAATTGATGCTTTCTCAACCGCTTTGCGTACTTCAGGTTTTGCCTTGGTTGACGTCAATGGTGTGTATCGCGTTGTCCCAGAGGCAGATGCCAAGTTAATTAGTAACTCAGTATCGACTGGCAAGAGCAAACAAGAGGGTGATCAGATCATTACTCGTGTTTTCAAACTCAATTATGAGTCTGCTAATAATTTGTTACCCGTTCTGCGTCCTTTAGTCTCACCCAACAACACTATCAATGCCTATCCTGGTAACAATACGATTGTGATCACGGATTACGCTAGTAATATTCAGCGTATTGGGCAATTGATTGAGTCAATTGATGCACCAATCACCAGTGATGTGCAAAGTATTAAGCTGCAGTACGCCATTGCAACGGATATGGCTACTATCTTGAGTAAGGTTTTAGATACCAGCTCTACTGGCGGTAACGAACCTGCACTCAAAACCATGATTTTGGCTGAGCCAAGAAGTAACTCGATTTTGGTACGTGGTGCTAGTGCAGAACGTGTTCGTCAAATTCGGGTATTGGTAGCGCGCTTAGATGTGCCCACAGCAAATAATGGAAACATTTGGGTAGTGCCTTTAAAGAATGCGGAAGCTACTAAGCTAGCAGTAACTTTAAGAGCCATCGTAGCGGCCGATGCGAGCTTGTCTGCGCAGATCGGTGCTACACCAGGTCAAACCGGTGTGAACAATCCTGCAAACAGCGCTGCACAACAAGCTATTCAGCAGCCTAATACTGCTCCGGGCGCAGCAGGTTCCTCTGCAGCAACCTCGGCGCTGACCAGCTCTAGTAATCCAACAACAGGCGGCATCATTCAAGCGGAGCCTGCTACTAATTCCATCATCATTACTGCTAGTGAACCTTTGTATCGCAACTTGCGTCATGTGATTGAGCAATTAGATCGTCGTCGCACTCAGGTCTATATCGAATCCTTGATTGCTGAGGTGAGTTCTAGTAATGCAGAAGAGTTGGGTATTCAGTGGCAAGGTATTGTCGGATCAGGTAATCAGAACGTGGGCTTTGGCGGTACCAATTTCACAAACTCAGAAGGCCAGATCGGCTCCAATATTTTGGGTCTGGGCTCTAACGTCAATAACATTCTCAATCCTGGCAATCAAACTGGGGTGCCCATTCCTCCCGCCCCAGGTTTGAACTTGGGATTACTCACCAAATTTAATGGTACTTATGGCATGTCCGCCTTAGTCACTGCTTTGGCAACGACTCAAGGCTCGAATATTCTGTCAACACCAAACTTAATCACTTTGGATAATGAAGAGGCTCGTATTGTGGTGGGTCAAAACGTGCCGATCATTACTGGCTCATACGCGCAAACTGGTTCTACCACTACCGTGACACCATTTCAGACTATTACTCGTCAGGATGTAGGTTTAACACTCCGTGTTCGCCCACAGGTTTCTGATAATGGAATTGTGAAGATGCAGATTTATCAAGAAGTGTCTTCGATCGCGAATCCCTTGTTCCCATCAGGCATTATTTTGAATAAGCGCAATATTGAATCTAATGTCTTGGTTGACGATGGTCAGATTATTGTACTGGGTGGTTTGATTGAAGATAAGTACAACGATGGCAGTAACGGCGTGCCGTTCTTAAAAGATATCCCGATTATTGGAGCACTCTTTCGTTCGGATGCAAAGTCCCGCACCAAAACCAATTTGCTCGTGTTCATTCGCCCTTACATCTTACGTGATAAGGATCAAACCGCTGATATCACCAATAATCGTCTAGATTTATTGCAAAAGACCGAGACTCAATTTAAGCAAGCGCCGATGCTCTTGCCTAAAGAGAAGCTCTCAACAATTAGCGATCTTGAGCCACCACTGATTCCTCCTGGCAAGCCGGTGGCTCCAGCAGAATCTACTGCGCCAGCACCTACCAAGCCTAATAATTTGCCCTCTTCAGGTTTGACTAAGCCAATTCCGGTGCGACCTTCAGCTGCCCCAGAATTTGGCGCTCCTGTTCCTGTCACGATTCAGTAACGATCTAGCGACTGAATCCATCATGCAGCATCTACCGCGCATTCCCTTTAGTTATGCCAAGGCCAATCAGATATTGTTGATTAAAGCCGCTGGTGATGATGCTGGTAGCGATGGTGAAGAGGGTGTGCCTGCTCTCATTCATAGTCCATTAACAGATTTAGCGGTCTTACAAGAGATCACTAGATTGGTAGGGCCGATTCGCCGCATCGAGCAATCTAGTGAAGAGGTATTAGAGGCACTCAATGCCGCTTACTCTGATGGTGACCTAAATGCCTCCCAAGTCGTAGATGAAGTAGAAGAAACTGTTGATCTCTCGCGACTCTTGCAAGAGATGCCTGTCTCTGAAGATTTACTGGAGATGAATGATGATGCGCCAGTGATTCGGATGATCAATAGCTTACTCAAGCAAGCTAGCCGTGATGGTGCCTCAGATATTCACTTAGAAGCATTTGAGCGTAAGTCTTTAGTGCGCTTTCGGGTGGATGGAAATTTGCGTGACATCGTTGATATGCGTCGTGACCTGCATGCAGCCTTGGTATCGCGTATCAAGATCATGGCCTCTTTAGATATTGCTGAAAAGCGCATGCCACAAGATGGCCGGATTTCACTACGCGTTGGGGGCCGAGCTATTGATGTGCGTGTCTCCACGCTACCCACCTCTCATGGTGAGCGAGTGGTACTGCGTTTATTAGAAAAAAACTATGATCGCCTAGATTTACGTGCCCTAGGAATGGCGGAAGATACTTTTAATCAGTTTGATCAACTCATTCATCGCCCACATGGCATTGTTCTTGTCACAGGCCCTACTGGTAGCGGTAAAACGACGACTTTGTATGGTGCTTTATTACGTCTGCGCAATAAGATCAATAACATCATGACGGTGGAAGACCCGATTGAGTACAACCTCGATGGCATTGGTCAAACTCAAGTGAACTCTCGCATCGATATGAACTTTGCCAGGGCCTTGCGCGCCATTTTGCGTCAAGATCCCGACATTGTGATGATTGGTGAGATTCGAGATTTAGAAACCGCGCAGATTGCGGTGCAAGCTTCTTTAACGGGCCACTTAGTATTAGCAACTTTGCACACCAATGACGCCCCTTCGGCAGTGACGCGTTTAATCGATATGGGAATTGAGCCCTTTCTGTTGTCATCGACTTTATTAGGCGTGCTCGGTCAGCGCTTAATTAGAATGTCTTGCCCAGCTTGCGGTGGTAAAGGTTGTGCTACTTGTGGCGACTCTGGTTATAGTGGCCGCGCTGGTATCTATGAGCTCATGACGACCAATGAAAAGATTCGAGAACTCATTCATCAACATGCGCCCGAGAGTGAGATTCGTAAACAAGCTTTACAGGGTGGTATGCGAACCCTTGCTGATGATGGCAAGCGTTGGGTTGCTCAAGGGAAAACGACTCCCGAAGAAATTTTGCGCGTTACCGGCACAGTTGAGATTGACTAATACAGTGATGTGCTATGCCACGCTATCGATTTGAAGCATTAACTTACGCAGGTAAAAGTGAGCGCGGTAGCGTAGAAGGTGAGAACGTGCGCGCAGTACGCCAAGCACTGATGGCTAAGCAGCTCGTACCAGTCATCATTGATTTAGAAACCGAGTGGGGCAAGCAGCGTTTTTGGAATAAATGGTTTTCTGAGAACAAGCCATTAAGTCGTGCTGATTTAGCGCTCATCACCAAACAGATTGCAATCTTAGTGCGCTCTGGCGTGCAAATTGATGAAGCACTTTCCGTGCTTGCTGAAGAAACAAGTCAAACCCATGTGAAAACCGTTCTGCAAGCAGTCGTTGCGGAACTACGTGCAGGCCTGCCTCTATCTAAAGCCATTGCTGCGCAACCCTTATCGTTTGATCCCCTCTATCAGGGCGTAGTGGGTGCGGCGGAACAGTCTGGCAAGATGGGCCAAGTCTTAACGCAATTGGCTGAGTTTTTAGAAAAGCGCCAAGCGCTCAAGCAAAAAGCGCTGGGAGCATTAGCTTACCCAGTGATGCTTACAGGCGTGGCTTTCATGATTGTCTTGTTCTTAATGACTTATGTGGTGCCACAGATAGCACGGGTCTTTCAGAGCACGAAGCAGGCTTTGCCATTTTCAACCCGTTTTATTTTGGCCTTCTCAGATTTCTTAGTCAATTGGGGCTGGTTATTGGTCGCAGTCATCATTGCGGCAATTTTCTATGGGCGCCGCGCGCTTGCAAAAGAAGATATTCGCTTAAAAGTCGATCGTGTCCTCCTCAATTTGCCGCTCTTAGGACCCTTGCTTTTAGGATTTGAGACAGCCCGCTTTGCCAATACGATGGCGATGTTAGTTTCTGCCAACGTGCCCATTTTGACTGCCTTGCATAGCGCCCGTAGCACCTTAGGAAACTCGGTATTACGCGCCGCCATTGATTCAACCGAGGTGAGATTGCGCGAGGGCACCAGTTTGGCAAGGGCATTAGGTAGTCAAGGCGTGTTTTCTCCAATCCTGATTCACTTGATTCGTTCGGGAGAGGCTTCGGGTAAGTTGGCTGAAATGCTGAAATATGGCGCCGAGAACGCAGAGCTTGAATCTGAACAAAAAACGAAAATATTTACCAGTTTGCTCGAACCACTATTAATATTGGTGATGGGCTTGATGGTGTTGGGTATTGTGATGGCAGTGATGCAACCAATCTTGGAAATGAATTCAGGGGTGAGGTAAAAACGATGCAAATATTAATCATGACCGGACCGCATAGCAAAGTGAGAGAAATTTCACTCACAGCACGTCATCTGGTATTTGGAACAGCAACGGCATTAGCATTAATGGTAGGCGCTAATGTAGGAATTTATTCCATTACCGATGAGACTAAAGACATCTTGCATGCCATGGAGAAAAAAGAGCTCATCGAGAAACGCTTCGTTGCCAACTCTGAAGATGATTACGAAACCAAGCTCATGGAGTTGCAAGCTAGACTAGATGAAGCCCAAAGAAATCTGGCTCAGTTAGACGATTTACGAATACAGCTTGCCAGAAGTAATGGCCAAATCAATATAGCCAGTAACCGCAATGGCGGCTATGTCAATCATGTGATTGATTTAGGTAATGCCCAAGGTGGACCCATCAATCCAGCAAATGCAGTGATCAATCTAGGCAATCAAGGTGAGCAGTATGGAGCGCGTTTGGATCGCACCGTACAAGATTCGATAGCGCTGAGTAATCGCGTAGAAGAAGTGCAAAAGTCACTCACTCAAAGTTGGGATGCTGCCAATGCCATTCCAACGGCATCCCCATTGCCTTTGATGCCACAAGCCTCTAGTGGCTTGGGTTATCGCATGGACCCTTTAACACAGCAAGTTGCTTGGCATGAAGGCACTGACTTCCCAGCAGCGTATGGCACACCAATTTTAGCAACCGCTGAAGGGGTGGTGACACGTGCTGCCTGGGATTCAGAGTATGGCTACGTAGTTGATATTCAGCATAAGAATGCGGTAGTGACTCGCTATGCACATGCGCAAGAGTTATTAGTAAAGCAAGGGGAGTTTGTAAAGCAATCCCAAATGATTGGGAAGGTAGGTTCTACCGGAAGATCAACCGGACCACACTTGCATTATGAAGTACTGCGTGATGGTATGACTTTAGGCAAAAACTAATCTCATGATGATGAAACGTTTATTTACCCATTCCGGGATCTGCGCTTTGCTGGCATTGGGTTTGAGCCAAACTGTTTTTGCTCAAGCTAAAAAAGAAAGCCTGAATCCACTGGCTACTAAGACTAGCAATACTGTTGGCGTAACAGTATCTGGGTATCAGTACCTCGAACCTAATGTTGAGCCTGGCGTTGATGTGTCGCTCAAAGCCACCATGGTTGGCATTGACTACAGTGGTATTTATGCTTTTGCTAAGGGTTGGTATGCAAGGGGAGATCTGCGCTATGCCTATGGTCCAGCTAAATATAGTGGCAGCGGTACGCAAAGTAATATTCCTTACTACTATGGTGAAGCGCGCGGTCTCTCTGGTTATGACTTTAACTTTAGCGCGTTAGGCGGCTTTGTATTGGCGCCTTATATGGGTCTGGGTTATCGCTACTTATTTGATAACCAGGGTGGTCAGACCAGCACCGGTCAATATGCCTACCAGCGCTCAAGCTCCTATTTTTATTTACCGATTGGTGTTACCCATCGCATGATGGTGAACGATACTCATCGCATTGAGACTGCCATTGAGTACGATTATTTGATTCAGGGTAAGCAAATCACGAAACTTTCACAAGCGTCTAGCTACCTTCCGAATATCACGAACCAACAGAATCAAGGCTACGGCTTACGTTTTTCTTCGATGTACCAGTTTGAGAAATGGTCTGTAGGTCCTTTTGTGACCTATTGGAATATTGGGCAGTCAAATACCTATAACGGCACCATCAGCGCTGGCCGCAGAACTGCTTCATTTAGTGCTTATGAGCCTGCTAACAACACAATTGAGGCTGGCTTGAAAGTGGCTTACTCTTTCTAGAGGCTAGGCTTCTAAGGCACCAGACTTAAGAACAAGTACTCTAGGAAAATGATGAGGTGCACCACTCCTTGCAAGAGGGTGGTTCTACCAATCGCCAGAGTTAATGTGCAGATGAAGAAAGACAAGTACATCAGTGTCAGGTTGAGACTGCTAATGCCTAAGCTCAACGGTAAATTAAAGTAGATCGCAATTGCCGCTACTGCCGGAATGGTTAAGCCAATGCTAGCTAAGGCAGAGCCCAGCGCTAAATTTAGACTACTTTGCAAACGATTGGCTTTTGCTGCTCTTACGGCAGCAAGACTTTCTGGTAATAAGACTAATAGGGCAATCGCAATACCTACGATGGTTTTAGGAGCGCCTGCTGCAGCGACCCCAGCCTCAATTGAAGGACTTAAGAGTTTTGCAAGAGCAACTACTGCAATGAGCGAGATTAGCAATAGGACTGCGCTGGCTGCTGTTTTGGCATTACTAGGCTTAGGTGCATGAAAATTGATATCAGTTTTTTTCTCTTCAGTCTGAGGCAGGTAATAGTCGCGGTGACTTACTGTCTGAAAGAATAAGAAGGCTAGGTAAAGAGCAAATGAGGCAGTGCCAGCAAATGCTAATTGACTTTTGGTGAAATCCGGACCAGGGGTACTCACTGTCACAATCGGCATTACTAAAATGAAAGTGGCTAAAGCAATCAGAACTGCCAGCATGGAGTTAGTGCCCTCGTTGCGAAAGGCTAATTCATAATGTTTGAGGCCTCCTGTAAAGATACATATACCAATGACGCCATTAACAATAATCATGATGGTTGCAAAGATGGTATCCCTGGCAATGAACTCTGAACCCTCATGACCAGTTAGCATCATTGAGACAATGAGGGCCACTTCAATAATAGTTACGCTCAAGGCCAGCACCAGGGTACCAAATGGCTCCCCGGTTTTATGGGCGATGACTTCAGCATAATGAACTGCAGAGAGTACGGCGCCTATTAAGGCGGCACTCATCAGAACAATCATCCAGGTTTGGTTCAGTAAATCGCTCATCGATATCTTTTATAAAATGGAGTTAAGCTATACGGGTTAATCTATTAATAGTGAGAGTGTATAACCTTCCATGAAAGCAATCATCTTATTTGGACACGGTGCCCGGGATAGTCGCTGGCGCGAGCCTTTTGATCGACTTGCAGAACTCTGGCGTCAGCAGCATGCTGCTACACCAGTAGCGCTCGCCTTTTTAGAAATGATGCAGCCTTCTTTAGAAGAGGCTGTAGCCAGCTTAAATAGTCAAGGTGTCAAAAGGATTACGGTAGTACCAGTCTTTTTTGGGCAAGGCGGACATCTCAGAAATGATTTCCCGGTCTTGCTAGAAGCTTGTCAAAAACAGTATCCGCAGATTGCTTTAAGCACTACGCCGGCTGTCGGCGAGGATTTGGCGGTCTTGCAAGCCATTATCGACTTCAGCGCCAGAGCGCTCTAACTGAGTCTCTGTTTTTCTGAGGGCTTCACCTACCATAATGAGTGCTGGTGAATTATTATCAAACCATGAGTCTGCTTTACCAAGTGCTAACTCTTTTAAAGAGCTAGACCATTGACGCTCATTAGGCGTACTGACTGCTTCTAAAATTTGCACCGGTGTTTGTGCGTCATGATTAGGACTTTGATCAATTAACTGCTGGGCAATGCGCGCAGCATCTTTACGACCCATGTAATACACCAAAGTATCCGCTGAGGGGTTGGCAAGTGGTTGTCCAGGGGTAACATTTTCAGCGCCTTGAGCCAATGTCACAAAGGCTACGCTTCGAGAAATACCCCGCAGCGTTAGAGATTGCCCAATGCTGGCTGCTCCAGCTAGGGCAGCAGTGATGCCTGGTACTACTTCAATAGCAATCCCAGCGGCTTTTAGGGATTGAATTTCTTCATCAGCGCGACCAAAGAGCATCGGATCACCACCTTTAAGGCGCACGATAATTTGATGTTTGTGAGCAGCATCGACTAAACGCTTATTAATAAAGTGTTGGGCCGAAGAGAGCTTGCCACAACGTTTACCTACTGGTACTTGGATTGCTTGTGGACACAGTGCGAGCATTTCTGCTGCAACTAAAGCATCATAAAAAACAATATCCGCTTTTTCTAAGAGCTTGGCACCACGCACTGTAATTAAGTCAGCCGCGCCAGGTCCGGCGCCGACTAAATAGACTTTGCCAAGTGCGTTATTGCTAGTCTGATTTCTCATTTAGACACTCAATGTGGCGCGTTTATTACGCCAGCTATTTTGGGTAGTTACAGTAAATAAGTAAAATTGCTTGAGGGCGACCTTAATGCTTTGGTCGGGGCGCAAAGCAAAACTATCAAAGCCTACACGAGCACCTTGCAATAGCTGATCAATCAGTACATCCCCAATTGCGCGGATTTCTCCTTGCCAGGCAAAGCGGCCGCGCAGCAGTGCTGCCGTACTAAAACTACGACCATCTCTAAAGATCGGAAAGTGAGCCGCTACAAGAGGCCATATTCTTTTTCCAGCTTCAATCAGTTCAGCATGTTTAAGAATGTCATCATCGCTAGCAAACCAAACACCAATTTGCCCCTTTTGGGCCAGAGCAATCACATCTGCCTCGTGATGATGAATGATCCACCAACAAAACGGCACTAATACTTTGTGAGCGCCATGCTCAAGATCGGGCAAGCCACCTTCATCTTGACTGCCACTCCAAATCAGCCATTCATTTGGAACGGTATAAGGCTCGCCCCCTTGTGGAAAGTGCACTATCGTTTGGTGAGAAGCGATGATCGTTGACGCAGCTTGACTCATGATGCGCTCACTTCTGCAGGTTGCCCTTTTTTCTTGGCATGTTGATAAGCTGCCTCTTTAAAGGGGGTAACTCCCAGACGACGATAAGTCTCAATGAAGGCCTCTTCGTGACTGCGCTCTGAAACATAGGTGTTAATGATGTTGCTCATCACATCCGGAATTTCATCAGCATAAAAAGAAGGGCCAATGACTTTGCCAATGGCAGCATCATTACCTTGTTCACCGCCTAAAGTGATCTGGTACCACTCTTCACCATCTTTATCGACACCCAGAACACCAATATTGCCAACGTGATGGTGGCCGCAGGAGTTAATGCAGCCAGAGATATTGAGGGTGATATCACCTAAGTCATATAAATAGTCGAGATCGTCAAAGCGTTCCTGAATTGCCTTGGCAATCGGCAAAGATTTGGCATTGGCTAATGAGCAAAAGTCACCGCCTGGGCAAGCGATGATGTCGGTGAGTAAGCCAATATTAGGCAAGACCAAGTTTTGTTTCTTGGCAGCCTGCCAAAGATTGGGTAACTCTGCTTGTTCAACATCAGCTAGTACTAAGTTTTGTTCATGCGTAGCGCGTAACTCGCCAAAGCTATATTGATCTGCTAAGTCTGCAATCGCCAGCATTTGCGCAGCAGTAGCATCGCCAGGTGCAGCAGTACCATGAGGTTTGAGAGACAGAATCACACTGGCATAACCTGATACTTGATGTGCTTTGACATTGCGCTCTAACCAGCGGGCAAAAGCAATGTGATCTTTTTCTGCAACGCTGGCTATTAATTTCTCAGTACTCAGTGCGGATAAGTTTTTGTAAGCAGGTTTGGTAAAGTGCTTGGCAACCCGATCCCATTCTGCTTGCGTAAAGTTATCATCACTATTCTGAATATGTGCCCATTCACCCTCGACTTGGCGCGCAAACTCTTCTGGACCTAAAGCCTTCACCAAAATCTTGATGCGAGCCTTATACAGATTGTCGCGACGACCAAAGCGGTTATAAACACGCAGTAGGGCAGTGAGATAGCTAGGTAGTACTTGCCAAGGCAGTCCTTGTTTAATCAAAGAGCCCAAGATAGGGGTGCGACCCATGCCACCGCCAGCATACAGATCCGCAACTAGCGCTCCACTAGAGTCTTGTTTCAGCTCAATACCAACGTCATGACACAGAAGTACCGTGCGATCTTCTTTGGAGCCATTCACGGCAAATTTAAATTTACGGGGCAAGTGTGCAAATTCTGGATGCAGTGTTGACCATTGACGTAACAACTCACAAATAGGACGGGTATCGACATACTCATCGCCTGAGACACCAGCAAAGGCATCGCTTGTAATGTTGCGAATACAGTTACCTGAAGTTTGTATAGCGTGCATCTCTACTTTGGCCAGCTCAGCCAAAATATCAGGAGTCTCTTCGAGCTTGACCCAGTTGTACTGAATGTTTTGACGGGTTGTGAAATGTCCATAACCACGGTCATATTTTTCTGCAATGAAGGCTAGGGTACGTAATTGTTTGGCGCTAAACAAACCATAGGGAATAGCAACGCGCAGCATGTAGGCATGGCGCTGGTGATACAGGCCATTTTGTAGGCGCAGTGGGCGGAATTCTTCTTCAGCCAAGCTGCCATCAAGACGTCTAGCTACCTGGTCCCGAAATTGGGCAACCCGTTGATCTACTAGGGTTTGGTCAATGTGATCGTATTTATACATAAGAGCGCTATTGTCATATTTGACAGTTATTTCCACAAATAATAAAAAGTAGCTCCTATATACCCATATTCATATATAGACTTAAGCAATGCGGTGTTTTTTAGGGTGAAGCCCAAAGTCTGTTTCAATAGGCTTAGAAGGGCTTAAAGACAAATTAGCCCTGATAAAAGATAAAAGCAAAAAAGATCAATCCAATGGAGACAATAATGAAAAAACTACAGGCAGCTAGCCTGATTGCTGGCTTATTGGCGAGCGCAACCCTGTTTGCCGCCGATGCTACTAAAGCACCGTTGCCATTAAGCGCCACCCCTGGTCAAGGCTTTACTCAAGAAGGTCTCAAAAGAATCGATGCATTCTTTGCTGATCAAATTGCGTCTAATAATATGGCGGGTGCGGTATTGGCCATCACTAAAAACGGCAAGCTCACTATCTATAAACCTTATGGTTATTTAGACAAAGCTAATAACAAGCCGATGACTACAGATGCTATTTTTAATCTAGCATCGATGACCAAGGTCATGTCTGCAGTCAGTGCCTTAACTTTTTATGAAGAAGGCAAGCTGCCACTCAATGCCCCCATCTCTAATTGGTATCCACAATTTAAGGATATGAAAGTGGGGCAAGTCGATGCCGATGGCAAACTCACTTTAGTGCCTGCAAAAAATCCCATCACTATTCAAGACTTAATGCGTCATACCAATGGCTTAACTTATGGTGGGCGCGGCGCCACTCCTGTACATAAGATGTATCCAGCGGGTTCAGCACCTGCTGCTGTTCAATACACAGCGCAAGAATTTATGGATAAGCTGGCTAGTAATCCATTGCTATATGAACCAGGTACCGCGTGGGATTATGGTTTTGGTTTAGATGTGCTTGGTATTATTGAAGAGAAGATTGCAGGCAAGCCATTAGGCGCTGTCATGCAAGAGCGGATTTGGAATAAAGTCGGTATGTCTAATACCACTTTTGATCTGGCAGAAAAAGATCGCCCCCGCTTAGCGCAACCATTACCAATCGATCCGCTCACTGGTAAACCACAGAAGGTAGATATTCATACTCAGAAAGTAAAATTTGATTGCGGTGGATCATGTGCTTACTCTACTGCTGGCGATTACATTCGCTTTGGTCAAATGTTGCTCAACGGCGGTAGCCTCGAAGGTAAAAGAGTGCTGAGTCCTCAGACCGTCGCCTTTATGGCGTCCAATCACCTCAATAAAGATATTAAAAATAATGTCGGCGGCACTGAGCCTGGCCGCGTAGGTTATGGCTTTGGCTTAGGTGTGGCTGTGCGAACAGATAGAGGTTTATCCGCAATTAACGGTAACGTTGGCGACTTTACCTGGAACGGCGCTTATGGCACGATCTTCTGGGCCGATCCAAAAGAACAAATGGTCGTTGTCATGATGGGTGTAGCCCCTGGAGAAATCCGCAAGGTCCATCGAGAGCAATTGAATGCAGTGATTTATGGAGCTTTAGAAAAATAATTTATCCAGGCACCATTATTTGAGCGTGGTGTTTCCACTCTTTAAAATAAACGCAGTTACTAGCAATGGCTGCGTTTTTTATTGGGAAATTAAATTGGCTTACATATTGCGCGTAACCACGTATCAATATATTTCAATTTTAATTCCCCAGTTTCAAACATAGAAATAATTTTGCTATGTATTGTCTTGGGGGTAGAGTGAATACGAAAACCATTGATTCGTAAGAAAGTATCCATGACAGCAAATGCAATCCTTTTATTGCCATCTATGAAAGGATGGTTAATGGCAAGACTTTCAAACAATGCTGCAGCTTGATTGATTACGTCTTTGTAATAACCGGATTTTGGACGACTTAAGGCGGCTTCAAGCGCAGCTATATCTCTAATGCCTGGTGAGCCGCCGAATTGATGTATCAAGACGCCATGCATCAACATGACCTCTTTGGTAGAAAGATAAAGCACTACTTAGCAAGTTCTTTGTAGAGGTCTTCGAATTCTTGAAGACTTTGAGCAAAGTGAGACATTGCTATGCGGCTATTAATTGAGAAACCTTTTTTGTTTAGGTAATCCCTAAATGCTTCATCTAGTACAGCATGAAACTTACGACCTTCGGCATCTGCTATCTGGTGAAGGCCGCTTAATACATCAGGGCTGGCCTGGGATGAGAATTTGCTTAAATTTAGGTTTCCCATGAGATTTTCCTCGTTTTTCAAGATTATTCTTGAAATTTCATGAAAAATCAAGAAAAACTAATTACCCTTGGTATTCTGGGGATTACAGCCCATTCTCGCGATAGTGTCTGTAAAGATTGGCGATCGATGCAAACCCAAGAACCACAATGAGCACGGCAAATAAGTATTCGGTAGTGAGGTAACTAAATATGCCCATCTGAATTAATATTACTGCACCAATAAATGCTGCAATAGATCCAAACACTACAAGTTTGAAATTCGGAACAAATGCACCTAAGGTAATTGCAATCAAGATCAAGTACAGCTCCGATACCAGTTGATCTGCCCTCACAAAAACGCTATTGGTCAATTCTGGATGGGTGAACTTGCCAATGATGGCAAAGGCCAAGACGGCCCCCAAAATCACCAAGTTCAACTTTGCTCTAGTGAGAATGGCTGTAAATTGTGCGTTCATAAAAGCTTAAGCTGCATTCATATTGAATATCAGACTTATTCCTAGCCAAAGAATGATGAAAGCGAGCAAGATCGTAAAGCCAATTTTCTTGAGAAAGTAGCCAAGGGTATCCATATAGGCTTCATCATTTTTTCCGAAGTATTGATCAAAGCGTTTCCAAAAGAGGCGCCCGATAAACAGCGGCAACAACATAGCAACAATGCCCAGAACAATAGTGAGAGTGCTATCCATATTAGTGACTTATCTTTCTTGCTAATGGTTCAAGTGCTGGAAAATCATAGAGGATACAGGGGTTATCAAGCAAGATTGATTTTCTCAGCGAAGCATCACTGACCCAGGATCCAAAAAGATCAGATAAATCAGCGTCATGCGGCATTTGTTTCTTCACCATGACATGAGGCCAGTCGGTACCCCAAACCAATTGTTTTGGATTAGCTGATATCACTGCGTCATTGAATGGCCGCATATCCAAATAGGGGAGATTACTGTCACAGATGCGATAGGGACCGGTCATTTTGACCCAGGCTTTTTGCTCGCGCAAGAGGGTGAGTAGACCTTGAAAGCCCTTATCGGCTACACCATATTTTGCATGGGTGTAGCCAAAGTGACCAAAAACTAAATCCACCGGAAACTGATCAAAGACTGTTGCTAGATCGGGATACTCATTGACATGCATGAGCAGCTCTAAATGCCAACCAAAAGCTTTGATGCGTTGCGCTAAGTGCCTTAATGCTTGAAGCGGCAGACTAGCTGATTGGTCAGCAATGTCAACGATATTGCAACGAAGGCCACGCACGCCCGCATGGTGAAGTGCCTCGAGCTCTGTATCAGTGATTTCTTGAGGATTACTAGAAATCACCGCAACTCCCCGAAACTTTTGTGGGTTGCTATTGAGGGCGGCCAGCATGGCACGATTATCGGTGCCATAGACGCTAGGTTGCACGAGTACAGCCCGGTCTACACGCAACATACTTAATAGTGCCTCATATTGTTCTAGGGTTGCATTGGGTGGAGTGTAGATGCGTTCTGGTGCGTAGGGAAATTGCTTTGCGGGTCCGCAGACATGCGCGTGGCAATCGACTGCTCCGGCCGGAAAATCAATCTTGGGTGATCGAATTTCCGGATCGGGTGCTTGGCATAGAGGCGCAGAAATAGCTGGGTTCAAAATGCGCAGAAATACTTATTGCGGTTCAATCGCTGCTTCTTTAGCAATCTTTTGATATTTTGCCATTTCATCACGGACAAACTTAGCAAACTCGGCTGGGCTCATCGGCGTTGCTTTAATTCCTTTAGCTTCATAAGCGGTTTTGACTTCAGGATCTTGCATTGCTTGATTAATGGATTGATTAATCTTATTCACCACTGCAGTAGGGGTGCCTGCTGGTGCCCATACTCCAAACCACAGACCAATCTCAAAATTCGGATAACCCTGCTCAGCAATACTTGGTGCATCAGGCGCAGCGGCATTTCGGGTTTTACTGGTCACACCTAGCGCACGTAACTTACCGCCTCGCAGTTGACCAATCGCAGTATCTAAAGGCGCCATATAAAAAGCAGTGCGTCCCGACATCGTGTCTTGAATGGCTTCTGGAGAGCCTTTATAGGGAACATGAATCAGTTTAATGCCCATCACTTGATTGAAATACTCAGCAGCAAGGTGACTAGAGCTACCAACACCTGCAGAAGCAAAAGTAATTTCACCAGGTTTGGATTTAGCGGCAATGACCAAATCTCGAATGGATTGATAAGGGCCATCTATTGAGGTGATCATGACATAAGGGGTTTGCCCCAAAATGGCTACATCCACAATACTCTTGAGTGGATCGTAGGGCAGCTTCTTATAAATAGCAGGGTTTGCTGCATAAGAAGCAGATTGCACGAGTAGGGTATATCCATCTGGCTCTGAGTTCACGACTACACCAGTTCCAATTAAGCCACCAGCACCAGGCCGATTCTCAATGATGACGGATTGCTTCCAGGTTTCTGTCAGGCTTTTTGCGACCACGCGTCCCGCAATGTCTGCGCCGGATCCGGTCGTTAGGGGAACAACCATTTTGACAGTACGGTTAGGGTAGCTTTGAGCAACGCTGGTGCCAGAGACTAGACAGAGCCCTAATGACACAAGGGCCAACACTAGCTGCAGGGCCTGTGGAAGTATTGGGGTGCTTGCCGCCCCTCTGGTATTAGATCTAAGCATCGTATCTCCTTAGTATTTTTATAGTTTCATCGGATAATCTAACATGCTCTTGAAAATAGATAAATAGAGCGCAATAAAGCGCATTAGAAAGCGGAGACAAATGACTCAAATGCAAAATCAGCAAATCATCAAGGTCAATGGCGTAGATGTTGCCTACCGTTTTGATGGCCCCCAGAATGGCCGCGTATTGTTAGTGGCTAATAGTTTGATGGCCAATGGCAGCATGTGGGATTGGAATGTGCCAGCCTTTGCTGATCGCTACCGCGTTTTGCGCTATGACAAGCGAGGACATGGCGGTACTGCAACTTCACCTGGCCCATATAGCATTGCACAGTTAGCGGATGATGCGATAGGTTTGCTCGATGCCCTCCAGATTAAACAAGCACATTTCATGGGACTATCGATTGGCGGCATGATTGGTCAACAATTGGGTGCGCGTTATGCAGATCGAGTGCACTCTTTATCTATTTGTAATTCTGCCAGTGAAATGCCGCCCCGCAGTTTGTGGGAGGAGCGTTTTGAGATTGCCAAAGCGCAGGGTATTACTGGTTTAGTAGATGGCACCATTAAGCGTTGGTTTACTGCGCCGTTTATCGAACGCGCACCTGGTGATATTGAAAAAGTACGCCAAATGATTTTGGGTACGGATGTGAACGGCTATATCGCCTGCGGTAGTGCAGTGCGCGATATGGCGCAAAGCACGATGCTACTGAAAATTAAGACACCTACATTAGTGCTATCTGGTCGACATGATCCTGCTTGTACTGTGGATCAAGGTACAGTACTACATCGCTTGATTGATCAATCGCAAAGAGTGATCTTAGAAGATGCAGCGCATTTATCCAATATTGAGCAGCCAGCTGCATTTAATCAGGCGGTACGAGGTTTTATTGATTCAGTAGATAACACCCTATAAAGTGGGGGCTGTACCAAGTAGCTAAGAGATTTACTTCGCATTTGGGTTTCAAATGCAACCATTTCTAGAGAGTAATTCTGATGACTGAACTATCGAGCGCACAAATACAAGAGATCCGCACTGCAGTTCTGGGCGCGGCTGCAAAAGTTCCTGGCGCTTTGATTGGTCTTGGGGCCTTATTTATCGTGCTGGGCATGATTGGAGTTCTGGGTCAGACCATGTTCTCTTTCGTCTCTATCAATGTCTTAGGTATTTTCTTATTCGCAGGCGGAGTATTGCAAGCCGCCCACGCGATGAAGTCACACGGTTGGAAAAGTGTGGGTGTTCAATTAGCGCTGGCAGTACTGTACATTGCCGCCGCCATCTTTACTTGGGCTTTTCCGATTCCTGCCTTAGAGGCAATTACTTTATGGCTTGCCGCAATCTTTTTTGTGACTGGCGTCTTACGTTTAATTTCCGCATTCCAACATCGGCATTTTCGTGAATGGCTCTGGCTAGTTTTATCTTCAGCGATTTCCATCTTGATGGGCGTTTTGATTATGAATGGCTATCCAGCGTCAAGCTTGTGGCTTCCCGGTCTATTGATTGCGATTGAGCTGCTTTTGCAAGGCTGGACATTGCTCTTCATGGGTTTAGCAGCACGTTCCTTAACTAAGTAATTGAAGTCGACCCAAACATAGAGAATTAGATTACGCGCCATGGCAATGAAAAAAACAGACCTGTACAAAAATTTAGCCTTGACTACCGCTCAGCGCATGAAGAATGCTGCCAAAACTCCGAAACCTGGGCTTGCTGAAGCACATGCAAAAACCAAAAAAGAACTGGCAGAGGCAAATCCTATGCTTGCTTCTTTGATGGGCAAGAGTAAGTCAAAGAAAAAATAATGCGAGCACAGCGTCTCTAGTTTTTAGTATGGGTAAGCAATTGCGATTGATCACTCATGTATTGGCACTATTTTTGATGGCGCCGTTTTGCTATTGTTGGGCGCAAATTGCACCACCACCAGATTATGATCAAAAACTGAGTGATGTCATTGTCAATGCCACTCGTTCCGATACGCCGCTCGATCAGATGCCATTGAACACCACCATTCTGACGAAAGAAGTATTGGAGTCTTCTCCTGATCAAACGATTGACCAGGTCTTAAAGAATGTGCCAGGCGTGTTCTTAAACGATGTGCCGTATTACCAGAAGGATCCAACAGGTCAAAGTATTAACGTTCGTGGTTTAGGTTATGGACGCACATTAGTATTAGTTGATGGTCTTCCGGCCAACGATGCCTTCTATGGCACAGTGCAATGGAATCTCGTTCCCATGTCTTCAATTGAGTCCGTTGAATTTGTGCGCGGCGGGGTCTCTAGCCTGTGGGGTAACTATGGCATGGGCGGTGTCATCAACATTAATACGAAGACTCCAAAAAATAGCGCGCAGGATGTCTCGGCGAGTTACGGATCTTTTTCTACAGGCAATATCTCTGCCTCAAAAGATTTAATCGTTTCTGATGCTGTGCAAATGCGCTTTTCTGCTGACTATTTTTCTAGCGAAGGTTTCCAGAATTACGCGACGATTTCTCCTGGCTCTCCGAGTAATATCAAGAATGGTATGGGAACAGATGGAGTTAAGAACTCCAATATCCGTTTGCAAAATTACTTTAAGCCCACTCAAGATACTAATGCCTTCTTGAGAATGGGTTACAGCACAATGGCTGATTTAAGTAATAACTATGCAATCGCACCCAATCTTATTCAAACAGCAGATGTGGCTGCTGGCTCGACCACACGTTTGGATGTCGATAAAAAAACGCAAGTCAATGTGTATTACCAAGCTACTAACTTTTATAAGCAAACTGCTAACAATCTTACGGCAGCCCCATATAAGCCTTATATCAATGCAAATTACACGGATCCTTATTCGACTCTGGGGACTTCTGCGCAATACACTCATGACTTAAAGGTGGCTGGTATTGATCAATACATTATTGGAATTGATGCCAGAAATATTTCTGCATCTAACCAAACTAATAATCTGGCTAATACTGGCGCTGTGAGTTCTGTGAGCTATGCCCAGGGCCAACAAAATTTTTATGGCCTCCTTGGTCAAATTAAATCTAGCGCTGGCGTCATTCCTTTGGAGGCTACATTAGGCGCGCGCGTAGATTCTTGGAATAGCCAAACACCGACTTCATACAATGCGGGCGCGAACGGCACTAATCCTTTATATCAAGCCATTCCGAATCAGAGCAAGACGCAGCTAAGTCCATCTCTAGGTTTGTTATATAAGGCAATGCCTAATTGGGACTTGCGCAGCGCTGCATATCAAGCCTTTCATGCGCCAAGTATGAACAACACCTTGCGTAGCTATGGCAATAATGTCAGCGGCTACTCATTAGCTAATCCTAATCTCACCCCTGAAACGATGACCGGTTATGAAGTGGGAACAGATTACCGCTGGAAGGGTGGTTTTGCCCAATTGACTGCGTTCAATAATTACATTCAGAATGCCATCGCTAGTTACAAAATTACGAGCTCTAACTGGGCATTTGCAAACAGCCTTTGTTCTGCATCTGGACTTAATGGATGTCAACAATATGCTGGAGGTGGATATACCAACGTCAGTTATTACACTAATCAACAAAATCTCTTGAGTCGTGGCCTAGAGTTTCAGTATCACCATGATGTCAATTCAAATTGGGCATTAGATGGTGGCTATAGTTACACCCGAACTGTGCTGACCTGGAGTGCAACCACTGATCCCATTAACACGCAGGTGGGTGGTGTCCCCAGAAATATGGCCAATGCCGGTGTTACCTATTACCCAGTTCCGCAGGCAAGCATGACTACCACAGTGCGATATGTCGGTAATTCTTGGATGGCGACTGGCTCCTTGCCGGTTCCTGCATATGCAGTAGTTGGCCTTAAGGCGAATTACCAGGTGACTCCTCAAGCCTCAGTTTTCGCTTCAGTAGTCAATTTACTGAATCGTCAATATGTCACGTTCAATATCGCCTCCCAAGCATCTGCTTATCAAGCTGGTATGCCACAAGCAATTACGGTGGGCGCTCGAATCATTTTTTAGGACCCATGAACATATAGGGATAGGGCATTACCCTAGGAAAATGGGCTAGCCCACCGCTTAAAAGAGTGTTTAAATAGGCGCTGAAGTCAAAATAAATACGAAGAAATATGGGAGATTTAAATGAACGCTATGAATAAGCCGGTGATGAATAAGTTCATCCCCTTAGTTGCCGCTCTATTGGCATCCTCACTGATTGGTTTGCAAGGTTGCTCAACTGGCGGTACTAACGTTGCCGAGGCTCCAAAGCCAGCAGCTGCCCCACCCTGGAAGCAGGGTATGGGCGCTGATATGTCTAGCTCTACTTTGGCTCCTTTGGCTGGCAAGATGACTGCCACCCCCGCAAATGAAATTCCGCTGAATACTTTGAAATTACCCCCAGGCTTCAAGATTGAAGTCTATGCAAGTGGTATTCCTGGCGCACGTGAAATGGCCATGGGTGACAACGGCAAGATTTATATCGGTACACGCGGTATTGGTCGTGTATATGAAGTCAGTGATAACGGTAAAGAGCGTACCAGCCGAGTTGTAGTTGATAAGTTAGTGCAGCCATCTGGCGTGGCGTATAAAAATGGCTCGCTCTATGTCATGGCGATCGATAAAGTACTGCGCTACGACGGTATTAGCAAGAACCCAAATGTGGCGCCAGTTGATTTAACTGCTAAGTTCAATTTGCCACCAGAGCAACACCATAACTGGAAATATTTAGCCTTTGGTCCGGACGGTAAGTTGTATGTACCTTTTGGAGCGCCTTGTAATATTTGTGAACTACCAACTCCAGAGTATGCGCAGATTCGTCGCTACAACCCAGATGGCTCAGGCATGGAAGTCTTGGCTACTGGCGTGAGAAATACTCAGGGCTATGATTGGCATCCTGTTACTAAACAACTCTGGTTTACAAACCATGGACGTGACTGGATGGGAGACGATAAGCCAAATGACACCCTGAATATTCTCACCAAAAAAGGTGAGAACTTTGGTTTCCCTTATTGCCACGAAGGCAATATGCCTGACGACAAAGTCATTAAGCCAAATGCTTGTGAGGGCGTGACAAAACCGGTTGCTTTAATGGGTGCTCATGCTGCTGTGATGGGTATTAAGTTTTATACCGGGAATATGTTCCCAGCTGAATATAAAAATGTGGCATTTATTGCGCGCAAGGGTTCATGGAACCGTAATGTCAAATCAGGATATGACGTTGTTACTGTGAAAGCAGATGCTGATGGTAAGAACGCTAAGATCACTCCTTTCATTACCGGCTTTATGAACTCTGCCGATCAATCATTCTGGGGTCGTCCTACATTCTTTATGCAACTGCCTGATGGCTCTATGTTGCTGACAGATGAACAGTTGGGTGCTATCTACCGAATTACTTACAAGAAGTAAGTGTTGGTTGATCGCGTATTAGCTTTAATGAGATTAGTAAAAATAGCGGCGTTACTTTCGGGGGTTTGTCTCTCGATGGTTGCGCCGCTTTCTTATGCGCAAGATATGAGTGCTAAATTAGCTGTTTGTGGCGCCTGCCATGGTGTGGATGGAAATTCGACAATGGCCGGTAGTCCATCTTTAGCAGGGCAACCCAAAGTATTTCTGGAAAACAATCTCATTATGATTCGCGAAGGCATTCGGGATATTCCTGCGATGAAGGGTCAATTAGATGGCTTGAGTGATCCACAAATTATTGCTCTTGCAAAGTTTTATTCTGCTCAAACATTAAAGCCAGTGCCAGGTAAACGTGATGAAGCCCTTTATGAAAGAGGCCAACTGCTATCTAAGCAGGCTCTTTGTGGAACATGCCACCTACCAGACTATGTGGGTCGCGAGCAAATGCCTAGATTAGCAGGGCAACGTGAAGATTACTTACTGCATACCATGCGCCAATTTCGAAATAATCAGGCAACTGGACGCGATACCATCATGGCAGCGTCTTTGTACGGCATGAATGATGATGATCTTCAGGCTATCGCTCAGTACTTATCCCAATTAAAATAAGATTTTCATCGCTGTACTAAAAGATTCGCCTTAAGCTGGTTTAAGCGAATATTCAATGAGTCGCCTTTTTAAGTAGATCACTTCATTGCAATCTAAAAATCATTTTCTTCTCATCGATTTTCTAAAGACTTTTGCTGCCTTAACTATCATTCTTCACCATCTATCCAGTTATGGACAGATAGCAGAGGATGCGCAAAAGGTATTACCAGGTCTAATGGCCTATCTGTTTGAGTATGGTCGTTATGCCGTACAGATTTTCTTAGTGATGGGTGGCTATTTAGCCACCCAATCACTTTCTCGCATCAGCGATATTCGTAGCCCCAAAAATGTTTTGAAAGCGGTGATCAATCGCTATTTAAGACTTTTCATGCCTTATGTTGTTGCGCTGTTGATAACGATTGCTTGCGCATGGGTAGCGCGCTTTTGGGTGAATGACGAGTTTGTGGGTCAGTCAGAAACCTTAGGACAATTCTTAGCCCATCTATTTTTCTTGCAAGGAATTTTGGGATTAGATTCAATCTCTGCTGGAGTCTGGTATGTCGCAATTGATTGGCAGCTTTATGCAATATTGGCCTTGATGTTTGGCATGTTCCCAAGTTTTAGATCAATGATTTGGGCATTAGTCATTTTTTGTGTAGCATCTCTGTTGTACTTCAGTCGCTTAGGAAGTTATGAAAATTATTTCATCTACTTCATGGGGCCTTATGGTTTAGGTGTTCTGGCGCAACTCTCCAAGAATTATCCCGATATCGTGGTAAATCGTTTAGCCAGAATATTGTTTGTGATCATTGGGTTAATTATTTTGGTCGCGAGCTTTCAGGAACTTTGGCTCAGAAATATCTTGGCCTATTCAGTAGCTATCGCACTCTTTTTTTGGGGTGACTGGGCCTATAAAGATCAAAAACATTTCAAGGCACATAGAGCAATAAACGCTATCTTGTGGGGTAGTAGAAGATCGTATTGCGCCTTTTTATTGCACTTTGCTTTTATCTTGTTAGCCAATGCACTCTACATAGGCTGGGGTATGAGTCTGCGCCATGATGGAGTGATGGCGCTAGCATTAATGCTGGTCGCAGTAGCAATGAGTTGGATGACGGCTAATTATCTCTATCGCTGGGTAGAAGTACCATCCCGCAATATCAAACTTTAAATTCCCATTTCTTTTAGGACACGAAAGATTTCACGATAGGCTTTAGGTGGCTTGTTCTGTTCTTTCTCGCGCCGCGCATTCCGAATCAAGGTACGCATATTCTGAATATCCATATCGGGGTATTTTTCAATCATTTTGGTAAAGGTCTCGTCATCAGAGATAAGTCTGTCACGATAGCTTTCCAGAAAGTGCAGCTTGGCAGTTTCTGCCTTGCTCACTCCTTGAATGGCATCTAATCTTTTTTGGATCGCTTCAAGTTCTTCCTCATCTAAAAAACGCATCAGCTTGCCAAGATATTGCTTATGCCGACGAATAGCCTCAAAACTTTTGATTTTGTTGGTCTGTGCAATTGCAGTTTTAATCGCCTCATCCATGGGGATGGTTTTGAGGGCATCGCTACTGAGCGCCGCTAAGACTTCAGCCAATTTCTGGCGTTCTGTCATTTGGCGCTTGAGCTCCGATTTGCTGGGGCCTTCATCAGGCTCCGCAAGTTTCGGGGTGCGATTCTTTTCGTTGATATGCATCAAATCATTTTAGACGGGTATTGCAGTATTCTGAATAGATGCCTAATTTCTGGGATTGGTAAATAATAGGCACTAGAAAAGTACTATTTATCTAACGTAAAGACTATGACTCAAGCAATCACTTACGACTACATCATTATTGGGGCAGGTAGCGCTGGCTGTATGTTGGCCAAGCGTTTGACTGAAAACCCAGATAAAAAGGTTTTGCTGATTGAGGCTGGAAAAAACGATAACTACATTTGGATTCATATTCCAGTGGGTTATCTGTATTGCATTGATAACCCCAGGGCTGATTGGCGTTTTAAGACAGCTAGTGAAAAAGGTCTTAATGGACGCTCATTACTGTATCCCCGCGGGCGCGTAATTGGTGGTTGCTCATCGATCAACGGCATGATCTATATGCGTGGCCAAGTGGGTGATTACGAATCTTGGGTACAAGCAACGGGTGATGATGCGTGGTCTTGGGAGAATGCACTAGAGCGCTATAAGCGCTTTGAGGATTATCACGGTGGCGCTAATACATGGCATGGCAAAGGCGGTGAGTGGACTGTTTCTCGACAGCGCTTGCGTTGGCCCATCATGGATAAATTTAAAGAGGCAGCTATTGAAGCTGGTATCCCAGCATCAGATGACTTTAATCGCGGCGATAACTTGGGCGTTGGTTATTTTGATGTGAATCAGCGTGCGGGATGGAGATTAAATACTGCTAAAGCGTTTTTAAAAGACGCTCTTAGTCGTCGCAACCTCACGGTAATTACTCAGGCAATGGTGACGAAGCTTAAGATTGATTCTGTGACAAAAAATTGTTATGGGGTCGAATATATTAAAGACGGCCTTGTTTGCGAAGCCTTATGTGCAATTGATCAAGGCGGCGAAGTTCTGCTAAGTGCAGGCGCCATTGGTAGTGTCCAGGTTTTGGAGCGCTCCGGGATCGGTGCCGCTGCTCGTTTAGCGCAACTCGGTATACCTATGATGGCAGATTTGCCGGGCGTTGGTGAAAATTTACAAGACCATCTTCAGCTGCGTATGGTCTACAAGGTGAGCGGGATTAAAACCTTAAATACCAAAGCCAATTCTTGGTTGGGTAAGTTAATGATTGGTTTGGAATATCTCTTAAAGCGCTCTGGCCCAATGTCTATGGCGCCATCACAGCTGGGTGCATTTGCCTTTAGTTCCCCTGAACAAAAGAGTGCCAATGTGGAATACCACGTACAACCTTTATCACTTGAGAAGTTTGGTGAAAATTTACATTCATTCAATGCGTTTACTGCTAGTGTTTGTAATGTACGTCCGACTTCCCGCGGTAGTGTGCACATCACCTCAACAGATCCAGAGGTGGCACCAACTATTCAGCCTAATTACTTATCGACGGATGAGGATCGCAAGGTGGCAGTAGAATCTTTGCGCCTGACTCGCAAAATTGCGCATAGTCCAGCGCTGAGCCCATACTCTCCAGAAGAATATAAACCTGGATTGCAATATCAAACGGATGAAGAGTTGATTAAAGGAGCTGGCGACATTGGAACAACTATTTTCCATCCAGTAGGCACTTGCAAGATGGGTCGCGCTGAGGATCCTATGGCAGTGCTCGACTCGCAGCTCAGAGTCAGAGGCATTCATCACCTTCGTGTAGTAGATGCCTCTGCTATGCCAACAATTACATCGGGTAATACCGCAGCTCCTACGATGATGATTGCCGAGCGTGTAGCAGAGTTGCTCACTGGTGAATAGCGCTCCCTACCAGGCTGCACAAAGTGGCCGCAGTGAGCAACTGCCCGTAAGCCATTTGTTATTAGCCTTGGCGATTGTGGCAGTGTGGGGAACTAATTTTGTGGTGATCAAACTCTCTTTGGGTGCTTTTCCACCCTATTTGTTCGCTGCACTGCGCTACATTTTTGCCTTGTTGCCCCTAGTGTTTTTTGTTCCTAGACCAAAAGTGCCATGGGGTAATTTGTGTATTTATGGTTTGGCAACAGGAGTAGGGCAGTTTGGTGTGATGTTTTATGCCATGGATGGTCATATTTCCCCCGGCTTAGCATCTTTGGTGATTCAAACCCAAGTATTTTTTACTATTGGCTTTGCCATGTTCTTTGCAAAAGAGGGCTTGAAGATCTATCAAGCGGTCGCAGTTGGCATTGGCATGATTGGTTTGTTAATTATTGCAGTGCACACAGATGCTGACACTACTTTTTTAGGTTTGGCATTGGTGCTTTTCTCGGGCCTGTCATGGGGGGTAGCTAATACTCTCAGCCGTCGTGCGGGATCTATCAATATGCTGTCCTATGTAGTTTGGGCAAGTGCCTTTTCGATTCCACCCTTATTGATGATTTCAGTGATTTTTGAGGGAGGTTGGCAGCAAATCAGCACTTCCATCAGCTCTGCTTCCTTTGGGGCCTGGGCGGGCGTCCTGTGGCAGTCCTGGGCTAATACGCTATTTGGCTATGCCGCTTGGGGTTGGCTGCTCTCAAAGCACCCTGCTGCCGTAGTGGCACCAGCACCCTTGTTAGTCCCTATTTTTGGTATGGGAGCATCTGCTTTTTTCTTAAGTGAGCCCTTACCTATTTGGAAAATTCTGGCGGCAGGGTTGGTGATCATAGGCCTACTGATCAATCTTTTTTGGCCCAGCATAAAAGCCAAGGTCAAACAGGGCTTTTCCTAGGTAGCACCTAGCCTTGTAGGCTAATGTAAAACCCTAATAGAAAGCCCTTTTTTTGCCCTGACATTAACAGTAAGATAGCTGTTCGTTTGTGTTTTACCTATAAAAAACTACTTATTTCTTTAGCATTTTTTAGTCATGGAGACTTTATGAATATTCGTCATCACATTTTTGCAGTAGCTGCTGCTGCAATGCTTTCAACTGGTGCTTACGCTGCCGATATCAAATTAGGCGTTGCAGGCCCATTCACAGGCGGCTCATCTTCAATGGGCGTCAGTATGCGTGACGGCGTGCGTCTTGCTACAAAAGAAATTAACGCTGCTGGTGGTATCAACGGCAACAAAATCGTTTTGGTTGAGCGCGATGATGAAGCCAAAAATGAGCGCGGTGTGCAAATTGCGCAAGAATTAATCAATAACGAAAAAGTAGTTGCTACTCTTGGTTACATCAATACCGGCGTTGCATTGGCTTCACAGCGTTTTTATCAAGATGCAAAGATTCCAGTAATGAATAACGTTGCTACTGGTTCGATTTTGACTAAGCAATTTCCAAATGCAGCAGAAAACTATGTATTCCGTAATGCTGCCGCTGACAATATTCAAGCACCAATGATTGCTAAGGAAGCAGTTGAAAAGCGTGGCTTGAAAAAAGTAGCGATCTTGGCTGACTCTACAAACTATGGCCAATTAGGCCGTGAGGACTTAGAAAAAGCCCTGAAAGGTTACGGCGTAACTCCAGTTGCTACTGAAAAGTTCAACATTGGTGACGTTGATATGACTTCACAGTTGCTCAAAGCAAAAAATGCTGGCGCAGATGTCATTTTGACTTATGCAATCGGACCTGAGTTAGCGCAAATTGCAAACGGTATGGCGAAATTGGGTTGGAAAAAGCCGATCATCGGTAGCTGGACATTGTCTATGGCTAGCTTTATTGATACTGCTGGTAAAAATGGTGACGGTGCAACAATGCCACAAACCTATATTCAATCTCCATCTACAACACCTAAACGTAAGTCTTTCCAAGATACCTACGTAAAAGAGTTCAAGCCAAAAAATAACAACATTCTTTCACCAGTTTCTGCTGCTCAAGGTTACGACTCTGTATACCTCTTGGCCGCTGCTATCAAGCAGGCAAATAGCACAGACGGACCAAAGATTTTGGCAGCATTGCAAGATCTCAAGACTCCGGTTGATGGTGTTGTGATTACTTACAACAAGCCATTCTCCGCGGCTGACCATGAGGCCATTAAGTCTAAAGATGTTGTCATGGGCGTAGTTGAGAACGGTCGTGTTGAGTTCTTAAATGCTGAGGATGCGACCGCTAAGAAGAAGTAATTCAAGCACTTAGCTGGGCAGAATGCTGTATTTATTCTGCACTGCAACATAAGTTAAGCAAAACGCCGCCTTCGGGCGGCGTTTTGCTTACAATGTCGGATTCGTCAATAAAAATGTATTAAGTATATTTAGGCCAAAATATGGACATGCTTGCACAAATCCTCTCTAGCGGTATCGCTGTGGGGATGATCTATGCGGTTATCGCTTTCGGTTTCCAGCTTACTTTTGCCACCTCGGGGACATTGAACTTCGGTCAAGGTGAAGCACTCATGCTGGGCGCATTGGTGGGACTCACTTGTGTGGATACCTTTGGTATGAACTACTGGGTCATGATTCCGATTGTCTGTTTATTCGGCATGATTCAAGGTAGCTTTGTTGAATTAATTGGCGTGCGTCCTGCTATCAAAATTAAGTCAGAGTTTGGTTGGATTATGTCAACCATCGCACTGGGGATTATTTTTAAGAACGTTGCTGAAAATATCTGGGGTCGTGATGCATTGCCATTTCCATCCCCATTGCCAATGGAGCCTATGAGCTTCTTGGGCGCCAATATCCTCCCAATGGAAATCTTGGTAGTTGTTGGTGCGTTGGTGATGATGTTGTTGGTAGAGTTCTTCAACCGTAAAACAATTTACGGTAAGGCTGTGGTGGCTACAGCAAACGATCGTGATGCTGCTGGTTTGATGGGTATTAATACCAGCGTAGTAATTACTTTCTCTTACGCACTATCTTCTTTGACTGCCGCATTTGCCGGCGTCTTAATTGCTCCTTTGACATTAACCGGCGCAACGATGGGTGGCGCATTGGGTCTCAAGGCATTCGCGGTTGCAATTATTGGCGGCTTATCTAGCGGCCTCGGAATTATTGTGGGTGGTTTGATTCTCGGAATTGTTGAAACAGCTACTGGCTTTTATATCTCTACTGGCTACAAAGATGTTCCAGGTTTGATTTTGTTATTGCTTGTATTGGCATACAAACCTTCTGGTCTCTTTGGCAAATCTGCAATTAAGAAAGTTTAATGATGAAATTGAAGTCTCTATTACCTCTATTGATTGCGATTGCAGCGCTAATTGCCTTGCCGTTGTTTATTCATAACCCGTATTACATTCACTTGGTTGAAACCATTCTGATCTACACCATCTTGTTATATGGTTTAGATATTGTGGTGGGTTATGTTGGTCAGGTTTCCTTGGGTCACGCAGCTTTATTCGGAATTGGCTCTTACACCGCTGGTGTTTTGTACTTCCACTTTGGTTGGACTATTTGGGGAACTATTCCTGCATCCATCGTTGTTACATCGATCTTTGGCGGTATTTTGGCTTTGCCAGCCCTCAAAGTGATCGGGCCTTATTTGGCGATGGTGACCTTAGCATTTGGAACAATTGCTCAGATTCTGATTAATGAGATGACTTGGATGACCGAGGGCCCCTTGGGCATCAAGATTCCTAAGCCAGATCTCATGGGCGTGCCAATGACTAAGGCAGAGTATTTTTGGTTAGTCTCTGCGATTTTGATCATGTCTATGATTGTGGTGGACCGTTTTGTTAAATCGCAAATTGGTCGTGCATTTGAAGCCTTGCGTGATAGCCCCATTGCTTGTGACTGTATGGGTGTTTCTGTATATCGCTTTAAGGTGATTGCATTCGTGATCAGTGCAGCCTTTGCTGGTTTAGCTGGTTGCTTATATGCTTACTCTGAGCAATACATCTCACCGAATACCTATAACAATGAATTAGCAGTTCTGTTCTTGCTTGGCATCATCATGGGTGGACGTAAGTCTCGCTTAGGCGCAGTGATTGGAGCCGCTATTATTGTGCTCTTGCCAAAACTCTTGGACGATATTCATCTCTTCCGTATTGTTGCTTCGATCATTGCGATCGTAGTGGTAGTTGGGGCAGGTATGGCCTTATCGAAGAAGGTAACGACTCCAAAGCGGGTAGCAGTGCCTATCGCTGGCGTTGTTGGTTTGGCGGCTTTCTCATTCTGGCTTAACAGCATCTCTGACTGGCGCTTGAGTATTTTCGGTTTCATGATTTTGTTGGTGGTGTATTACCTACAAAACGGTATTGTGGGTTTTGCCAAGAGCTTTTATCAGTCCATTATTGGCAAGTCCAAAACTACTCGTGGCGAAGAAGCTGAAGATGTGGATGACTCCATTAGCTTTATTAGTGCAGTTGGCAATAAAGACACTGGCGCAGAACTCCTTAAAGTGGATTCCATCTTGATGCAGTTCGGCGGCCTAAAAGCGTTGAACAATGTGGACTTGAGTATTAAGCGTGGCACCATTCATGGTTTGATCGGCCCTAACGGCTCTGGCAAGAGCACGATGATGAACGTACTGACGGGTATTTATATTCCTACTGCCGGTAACGTCCTCTACTTGGGTGAGACCGTGGTTGGTAAGACTTCATCTGATATCGCTTTGTCTGGCATCGCCCGTACTTTCCAAAACGTTCAGCTTTTTGGTGAGATGACTGCTATCCAAAATATTATGGTTGGTTTGCATCACACCTTCAAGTCGAACATGGTTGAGATTGCTTTGAACCTACCGCGTTACAAGCATGAAGAAGCCAAAGCACATGCACGTGCTTTGGCCCTCCTGAAATTCGTTGGCTTGCAAGATTTAGCCAATGAGGAGGCACGTAACTTACCTTACGGTAAGCAGCGTTTACTGGAGATTGCTCGTGCTTTAGCGCTAGATCCGCAACTTCTCTTGTTGGATGAGCCCGCTGCAGGCTTGACGGCTCCTGATATTAAAGAACTCTTACGCATTATTCGTAAGATCCGCGATAGCGGTATTACCTTCATCTTAATTGAGCATCATATGGATGTGGTGATGTCAGTTTGCGACACTGTTTCTGTATTGGACTTCGGTCAGAAGATTGCAGAAGGTAAGCCAGCTGAAGTTCAGGCAGACGAGAAGGTGATTCATGCCTACTTGGGTACTTAATCACTAGAACAATATTGAATCGGTAAATACCATGTTATCTAT
>CANGHN010000017.1 GCA_947453825.1 Betaproteobacteria bacterium | reverse complement strand
TGCTAACGACGAACGTTACGCACTAGCCGCTTAATTGCGGTTGCCCCTGAACTGATTCTCTCTTGGGTCAGGTAGCGCAAGCTACATCAGGGTCATATACAAGAGATAAGACTATTTCGTGTCACGAGGAATAGTACGAAAACTTAGTGAATCGTCAGCAAGGAACGTGTCAATCTGTGCCTAACTGATTAAATTAAATGATATGACTAAGTATGTAGAACTTGTTGTGGAGGATTTGCGGACGCGGGTTCGATTCCCGCCGACTCCACCATTTAAAAAACCCCTCTGTTGTCTGGAGGGGTTTTATTTAGGCGCACGCTAAACGCCAGAGTGAAGTGGTCTCTTTCGATCTAGCTAAGTACAAGGCATCGGTCTTGTCATACACCTTATGATGCTGTGGCTTGGTATCTAAACGTGCCAGGACTTTGAGCCCAGCATCCTCGATCCAAGAAAGCAATTGCTCTCTAGTACGTAAACCCAAATGCTCTGCAAGGTCAGAGAGAATGAGCCATCCTTCACCACCAGGCAATAAATGATTCTTCAAATTACTAAGAAAACCTTTTAGCATCTGGCTTTCAGGATCATAGACAGCATGTTCGAGAGAAGAACTGGGTCTTGCTGGTAACCAAGGTGGATTGCAAACGATAAGCGCAGCCTGCCCCACTGGAAACAAGTTGGTCTTCACAATGTTAATTTGAGAATGTAAATGCAATCGCTTGATATTGTCTTGAGCGCATGAAATAGCACGATCATCTAAATCCGTCGCAACAATCTTCTGAATTTCTCGCATGGCTAACACGACGGATAAAACACCAGTGCCAGTGCCAATATCAAAAGCAATTGAGTGTTGCTTGAGCACATTTGGTAACTGCACCTTGAGGACTAGCTCGATATATTCCCCGCGAATGGGTGAAAAAACACCATAGTGCGGATGAATCCGAATCTCTTCATTATCTCTAGCCAGAATGGGTACACCCTTCTTGCGCCATTCATGGGCACTGATCACTCCAAGTAATTCACGCAAAGAGATGACATAAGAATCTTTTTGAATTCCATAAGCCTCTAAGCAGGCTGGCGCAACATCAGGGGCCCGCCTCAGGGAAATGTGATGATCCGCATCTACCTGAATCAGTAGCATTCCCAAAATGCGGGCTCGCTGGGACTGACTTAAGCGATGCAGATTAAAAGTATCAAGTGAACTCTTGGTTTTTTCTTTTTCAACGCGATCAACACGCTTAGATTTCTTGGAGGGTTTATCTACCCTTCTGACTAAAGCCTGTAGTAATTGGCGCGCATTCTGAAAATCCCCCTTGTACAACATTGCGGTGCCTTCACAAGCTAGACGATAAGCAATGTCAGCCGTTAAAGTGTCATCAGCAATCTGAATTTTTTTATGGGGGGCAATACCATTTTCAGAATGCCACTGCGCAGAACGGGATTGGCCGTCCTCATCCCAATGAATCATCATGAATAATTCATTCAAGCTGTCACAAAGCGATTATTTTGATAATCATCAATCGCCTGTTCAATCTCAGCACGTGTGTTCATCACAAAAGGGCCGTATTGTACGATCGGTTCATGCAAAGGCAAGGCCGCTAGGACAATAAATTGGGCTCCCGTAGATCCGGACTTCACTTGTAAGCAGTCGCCATCACCTAGAACAATGGCAGATTGTTTTGGTGCAGCCTTGAGAGGACTTCCGATCTCTAAATCACCTTCGTAAGCATAGATAAACGCATTGAGCTCCTTGGCAATTGAGTGTTCGAATGAGGTATGCGGTGGCAAATGCACATCTAAGAACAAAGGGGTCGTAGTAATACCTTGGATGGGGCCGCTCACGCGCTGACCCTGATTCTCATAAGAGCCAGCAATGACTTTGACTGAGCCGCCATTTTGCAATGACGTTATTGGAATATCTTCTGCTTGAATATCTTGATATCCAGGCGTCTTCATTTTTTCCTGCGCTGGCAAGTTAATCCATAGCTGGAAGCCGCGCATGGCACCGCTAACCTGTTGGGGCATCTCTGAATGAATAATGCCGCGCCCAGCTGTCATCCACTGAACTCCGCCCGTTTTTAAATGTCCTTGATTACCCAGATGATCCTCATGCAGCATATGGCCCTCAAGCATATAAGTCACGGTCTCAAAACCACGATGGGGGTGAGCCGGAAAGCCAGCAACATAGTCATTAGGATCATTTGATGAAAACTCATCAAGCATCAAAAATGGATCTAACCTCACCTGTTGCTGTCCACCTAGACTACGACGCAGCTTTACGCCAGCACCATCGGAAGTAGCTACACCTGGAATGATGGTTTGAATATTACGAATCATGCTTTTAGCCGCATAGATTCATTAAGCCGGGGGATGATCTTCTGGATTCACGTCTAAGGCAATCAAGAAGCGAGACACCATATTGTATGCAGCAATCACGGTTACCAACTCGACTGTATCGGTACTACCTAATGCTTTTTGCAAGCGCTTCATTAACTCAGGATCTACCTTGATATTGCGCGTCATCTGAAAAGTTAAATCCGCAGCATCGTTTTCCACTGGGGAGAAAAGATTTCTAGGGAAATTAGCTTGACCGATTAAACGCAGACCCTGAACTTGCTCTTCCGTACCGCCCGCCTTTTTGAAAGGAGGTGCGTGGTGGAAAAATTCATATTCGGCACCATTAAGAACCGCCACGCCACACATCGCTAACTCACGCAGCTTAGGATTAAGCGTCAAGTTATTCCGAATCTCGCCAATAAAGTGGTTCCAACCTTCAGCAATTGGTACGCTATGTAACAACATGCGATCTAAGTTGATAAATTGACCACCACGTCTTTTGCGGATAGCGGCTACTAATTCAGCGGGCTCAGCCAAATCAATGGGTTGATAAGGTATTAAACGTTGAGACATATTTACTTTCTATTGACCGGTTTCTTTAATATTATTTTCAATAACAAACTTACCCCAAATACCAATTTGCTTGCCGATAAACTCGCGTGCCGTTTCTGGGCTACCGCCCACAATTTCAATTCCTTGAGATTTAAATTTTTCAGCCACTGCTGGCGTCTTCAAAACTTTATTCAAGGCTTTATTCATGGCATCAATAATCGCTGGCGATGTCTTACCTGGGGCTAAAACTGCCCACCATGCTGGTGCACTAAAGCCTGGAAAGCCACTTTCAGAAATCGTTGGAACATTCGGTAAACCAGCAGAGCGCTTGGTTGTAGTCATTGCTAAAGGGATTACGCCGCCACTATCAATATGCGGCTTGACTAAAAACTCGGAACCCACAGCCAACTGCACTTGTCCGCCTAAGGCATCTTGCATCAAAGGGCCGCCGCCACGATAAGGAATATGGTTCCAGTCAAAACCCGCTTGCTTTGCAAGACGCGCCATCGCTAAGTGTCCTAAGCTACCGATACCAATCGATCCATAGCTAAATTGTTTGCCAGACTTAGACATTTCTGCTAACTGCTTAAAACTCGTGATCCCAGAACTTTTACTGGCTATCAAAACCATTGGTGAAGTACCCACCAAAATGATCGGAGCAATATCTTTAATAGTGTCGTAGGGAAGTTTGTCTTTAAGACTTGGATTCACGCCATGAGTGTCGAATACCACTGCAAAGGTGTAACCATCTGCATCCGCTCTCGTCATGGCAGATGTGCCAATCACACCAGAAGCGCCACCAATGTTTTCAACGATAACGTTTTGTTTTAATTCAGTTTGCAAAGCAGGCGCCAAAACACGAGCGACCTGGTCAACTGACCCGCCTGGCGGAAATACCGCGATAAAACGAATCGGCTTTTGGGTTGGCCAAGCGCCAACACCACCACTTTGTGCTAGGGCAGGCTGACTTATGCCCATAGCCAATAAGGCGAAAAATAGGGCTCTTTTGGCCAGTTTTGCTAAATACAGCATGGATTGCCTCCTTTAAATAAGACCTCAAGATTACCACCCCGCGACCCTATTTGCTCGATAATGTGGACTAGCTAAGTAAGAGAAAACATGAAGTCGATTTTGAACATTGCCGCCTATTTATTTGTGAGCCTTGATGGCTTACCGGAATTGCGCGCCAAAATGCTCGAGGAATGCAATGCTAGGCAACTCAAGGGCACAATTTTACTCACAGGCGAAGGTATCAATCTTTTCCTAGCTGGAGAAGAAGTGGGGTTACGTGGATTTTTAGATTGGCTGCGCGCTGATCCTCGCTTTGCCCCTCTGCAGGCAAAAGAAAGTTGGTCCGAAGACCAGCCCTTTAAGAGGATGCTTATCAAGCTCAAGTCTGAAATCATTCGGATGAACCATCCTAGCATTCGCCCTGAAGAAGGTCGTGCAAACTTTATTAGCCCCAAGAAACTACAAGAGTGGCTTGATCGCGGCACCGATGATTTAGGTCGCCCTGTTGTGATGATTGATACCCGCAATGCTTTTGAAGTTGACTACGGCACATTTGAAAATGCCCTACACTTTAATATTCAGAAATTCACAGAATTTCCTGAGGCAATCACTGCCCATAAAGAAGCGTTAGCCGATAAGACTCTCGTGAGCTTTTGTACTGGCGGTATTCGCTGTGAAAAGTCTGGTTTATATATGCGAGAAATTGGTATGCAGCACAGCTACCAATTAGAAGGTGGCATTCTAAAGTACTTTGAAGAAGTGGGCTCTGCGCACTACAAAGGTAGCTGCTTTGTCTTTGATGAACGCGAAGCCCTAGAGCCTAATCTCGACTCTATTCCGACCGAGCACTCCATTCGTAAAAAACTGAAGGCTGGTTAAGCGGACTTGCCAACCAACACCATGTGCTCTACAAAGGGCGGTTTCACAAAGTAAGGGCCGACGATTGCGCGCCAGTCAGCAAAAGCTGCCGAACCCCGAAAATCCACAGTATGGTTTTCTAAGGTGTCCCAGTAGATCATGAGTAAATAACGGGATGGGGTCTCTATGCTGTGATTCACTTTATAGCCCCGAAAGCCCTTTGCCTTTGAGATCACCGTCTCAACTCCCCGCAAAATAGCCTCTTCGAACTCTTTTTGCTTGGCTGGGTCAATTTCTAGGTCGCAATGTTCCAAAATCATGGGGATTCCTTAGTCAAAATAAATCTGTTATCAATAGTAAAATTATCACTTAACGCTACATTAATACACAACCATAATCTGGACCCGGGACATGTCTCAATCTACCAATCGGCCATTGCCGATTTTTTTATCATCTCTTCTTGCCATTTTGGGTCTCTCGATCAGTCTGGCCACTTCTGCCCAAACAGCAGCCCCAGCGTATCCAGTTAAACCGATTAAGTTAATCGCCCCTGTAGCTGCTGGCGGTGGCTTAGACAATATTGCCAGAGCTGTCGCAGAAAGATTATCCCGCTCATTAGGACAAGCCGTCGTAGTCGAAAATATGGGGGGTGGAGGTGGTGCGATTGCATCCCAAGCAACTGCTAAGTCGCCAGCAGATGGTTATACCCTGATGATCGCCTACGTCGGCACCCACGGCACTAACCCGGCGATTCGCAAACTTCCTTACGATGCAATTAAAGATTTCACGCCCATTGGCATGATTGGTGCGACACCCAATGTCTTAATTATTAATCCTGATTTGCCAATCAAAAACTTTAAAGAGTTTGTGGAATACGCCAAAAAAAATCCTGGAAAACTCAGTTATGGTTCAGCTGGTCCTGGTACGCTCACTCATCTGGGCATGGAGCAATTTAAATTGGCTGCCGGAATTTTTATGGTGCATGTTCCCTACCGTGGTGTCGGTCCTGCATACACAGATTTATTAGCAGGCCAAACGCAAGCAATGCTCCCCACTTTATTTGCAGCCCTACCTTATATCAACACCAATCGAGTACGAGGCCTTGCCTTAACAGGAGCCAAGAGAAGCCCTGCAGCTCCTAATATTCCAACCTTTAAAGAACTTGGGTACAGCGGTTTTGATGGCCAACAGTGGTATGGCCTAGTAGGTCCGGCAAATTTACCGCCAGCAATTGTGAGCAAACTGAATATCGAGCTAAATAAAGTATTAGCCATGCCAGATTTCTCAGAAAAAATGACGAGCGAGGCGATGCACCTTATGCCGATGTCCCCGGCTCAATTTTCAAGCTACATCAAAGAAGATATTGCACGCTGGTCTAAGGTAGTGAAAGACCGTAATATCGAAATCGAATAATTACCTCCGATTCAATCTCCCATATTTCAATATTACCCATAGGAAATCATATGTCTCACGCTATTGCTGCAGCAGCCGATCTCAACGCTCCACCAGTCACCAAAATACTGGCTGAGTTTGCTAGTTCTCATCCAAGTCAGGGCTGGACCCCGGAAGTAGATCATGAGGCGCATCGCACATTC
The DNA here is from genome assembly GCA_947453825.1 of Betaproteobacteria bacterium. Lineage (GTDB taxonomy): Bacteria > Pseudomonadota > Gammaproteobacteria > Burkholderiales > Burkholderiaceae > Polynucleobacter. The sequence goes on along the minus strand of CANGHN010000017.1, from coordinate 36,314 downwards.
TTGAACTGGCTTGGCTGTGCCATCGGGGCCGCTAATCATGAAAGCGTGGAATCTTCTTTGGCTGCTATCCGTGAATTTCAGCCCGCCCCACAAGCTAGTATTTTGGGACGTAAAGATAAAGTAGATATGGGTGGCGCCGCTTTGATCAACGGTATTAGTTCGCATACCTTTGACTTTGATGACACTCACCTAAAGACAGTGATCCACCCTGCTGGCCCAGTGGCCTCAGCAATTCTGGCATTAGGCGAACATATCAATGCCAATGGTCGTCAAATCATTGACTCTCTGGTGCTGGGCATTGATGTAGCGTGCCGGGTTGGTAATGCGATGTATCCAGATCACTATCATCGCGGCTGGCATATCACTGGTTCTACTGGCATGCTCGGCTCTGCAGCAGCTTGCTCACGCCTACTGGGCTTGGATTTACAAAAAACAACGATGGCACTTGGTATTGCTGCTTCACAACCCGTAGGTATGCGCGAGCAATTTGGCACAATGACTAAACCATTTCATCCGGGTGGCGCTGCACGCGCAGGCCAACTCTCAGCACTCTTGGCAAAACATGGCTTTACTGCAAGCCCTAAGGCACTCGAGGCTGGTCGTGGTTATATGCAAACAGTTTCCACTAAATGTGATTGGACAGAAATTGATCGCGCACTAGGAAAATCATTTGAGATTTCTTTAAATACCTATAAACCATTTGCTTGCGGAATTGTGATTCATCCAGCAATTGATGCCTGCGCCCAATTACGTGCTCAAGGTGTAAAAGCCGAAGATGTCGAGCGAATTGAACTTCGCGCTCACCCACTCGTCTTAGAGTTAACGGGCAAGAAAACACCTAAGGATGGCTTGGAAGGAAAGTTCAGTGTGTATCACGGCTGTGCTGTTGGCCTGATATTTGGTCAAGCTGGCGAAGGCGAGTATGCGGATGACATCGTTAATCGTCCAGACGTCGTTGCGCTCCGCGCCAAAGTAAATGCCACTACCGATACTTCTATTAGCGAAGCTTCTGTGGATGTCAAAGCTTTCCTGAAGAATGGGAAAGAAGTCCACATTTTTGTGAAGAACGCGATTGGCTCTGTTGAGAATCCTATGAGCGATACCAACTTAGAGCAAAAGTTCACTAGCCTAGCTGAGCCAGTGATTGGCAAAGAAAAAACGGTTCAACTGATTTCTGCTCTTTGGAAATTGGGTCAGGCTTCCGACCTTAAAAAAATCATCAGTCTTTGCACCCCAGACTAAACATCTTCGAAAGTATTTGAATCTATGGCCTCATTACCCAATATTGTTGTTCTAGGTGATTACGAACGCGCCTTACGTCGCTTCTCTGATTGGAAAAAACTAGAGCAACAATCCAAGCTCACGATTCACCACGAACCCTTACGTGATGAGGCACTGTATGAAGTAGTGAAGGATGCCGATGCTATCGCGATCGTACGTGATCGTGCACCGATGAATGCAGCCATGATTGCGCGACTACCAAAACTCAAATTTTTGATGTTTACTGGCGAGCGTAATGGCACACTCGAAGCCTCTGCTCTAGTTGCCCGCAACATTCCAATGGCACACACAGCAGGCGGACCCTCTAAAGAAACAACCGCAGAGCTGACATGGGCCCTGATTTTAGGAGCCTCGAAACGCCTCATAGAAGAAAACAAACTGATTGCATCTGGTGGTTGGCGTGATGAACTATCTGTACTCCCTATGCTCTCTGGTGAACGATTAGGTGTCATGGGTCTTGGCGCTATTGGCAGTCGTGTAGCACGGGTAGGCGCCGCCTTTGGTATGGAAGTAGTGACCTGGAGTCCGCGCATGACACCAGAGCGTGCAGCCGCAGAAAACGCAACTGCAGTAAGCTTAGATGAGTTACTAAAAACATCCAAAATCGTCACGATGCATTTGGTAGCGGGACCAGGAACCAAAGGTCTGATTAGCGCCGATCAATTAGCGCTGATGCGAGCAGATGCCATTTTGGTAAATACCTCTCGCTCGGCACTCATTCATATGGGTGATCTACAGAAAGCCTTAGCCGCTGGTAGACCTGGGCAAGCAGCCCTTGATGTCTTTGATGTCGAACCGCTGCCAGAGAATGATCCTCTACGAAATACTCCAAACCTACTGGTTACGCCACACCTCGGATTTATTGCAGAACCGATTTTTGCTGCTTTCTCAGCTGGTATTACTGAAACCCTAGAGGCTTGGCTCGACAATAAACCAGTGCCCCACCCATTCATGCCTCAGTAGTTTTTTCGTACCCGCATCTTGAAAACACTCACGCCCCTCGAACTCTTCATCAGTTTTAGCAAAATTGGTATGTCAGGATTTGGAGGGGTATTACCTTGGGCAAGACGAACCCTAGTGGAGCGTGACAAGATTCTGACTTCGGAAGAATTTAGTGCGATTCTAGGCATCTGCCAAATTGTTCCAGGCCCTAACATCGTCAACCTAGCAGTATGCGTTGGCTCTCGCTTTGGTGGCGCGGGTGGTGCGATAGCTGCAGTACTGGGCCTTACCTTAGGTCCGATTTCGATTGTGATGCTACTGGCCCTTCTCTACGAACACTATAGCTATCTGGAGGCAGTCAAGGGGGTATTGCGCGGCATCTCTGCAGTTGGGGTTGGACTCATAGCCTCTACTGGTTTTAAGATGCTGCGTGATGAGTTTCGCTACCCTGCAATGTTCTTGGTCGTGATCGTCACAATTCTTGCAGCTAGCTACTTTCATTTAGGTTTGGGCTGGGTTGTGCTGATTGCTTCACCACTCGCACTCTTTTTGGCTTGGAAGAAGGCACGTCAAGAATGAGCATCCTTCTGAGTTTATTTCTCAAGTTATCCGCCTTTTCTCTGATTGCGTTTGGCGGAGTTAACGCTCTACTTCCCGTGCTCTTTGACTTAGCAGTCAACCAAGAGCATTGGATTGATGTGCAAACTTTCTCTGATTACTTTGCAATCGCTCAAGCAGCGCCTGGCCCCAACTTTATGACCGTCACTCTTTTGGGTTGGCATCTTTATGGTGTTCTTGGAGGATTGATCGCCACTCTGGCAATTTCATGGCCTTCCTCGATTTTGATTTACTACCTACAGCGGCTCATCATGGGCCTCAAAAATCCTATAACCAAACAAGCGATTCAATATGCAGCAGCTGCACTCGCAATCGGGTTGGTACTATCCTCTGCCTGGCAGATTGCTTTGCAGATTAATCAAAGTATTGCCGCCTACACATTGACAGTATTGACAATCAGCTTTACCGTATTTACACGTTGGCACCCTTTGTATTTTATTGCTCTGGGAGCTGCCCTCGGATTTCTTGGCTTCATTTAATAGGACCCATTATGAAACTCGCCCGTCTATGTTTATTTGCTATTAGCGCCATGATGCTCAATCATGCGATGGCTCAAGCAGACTTTCCAAGTAAGCCTATTAATTTTATTGTTCCTTACGGCGCTGGTGGTGGAGCAGATTCTCGTAGCCGTCAAATTGCCCAGAAGATGAGCGTCATTCTTAAGCAGCCCATCATCGTAGATAACAAACCTGGCGCAGGCGGCAATATTGGCACAGAGTTTATTGCTCGCGCAACACCCGATGGTTACACCATTGGTATGGGCAACTTTGCACCCATGGCGGTGAACAAAACACTATTTGGCAATTTACGCTATGACCCCGAAATCGATTTAAGTCCAATCGTCTTGATTGAAAAGGGTCCACTAGTATTGGTTGTAAATCCAAACTCTCCATATAAAACAGTACAAGACATTGTGGCAGCAGCTAAAGCCAAGCCTGGCATCCTCACCTTCTCATCAGGTGGCATTGGTGGTAGCCACCAACTATCTGCTGAGATCTTTGAACAAAATGCAGGTATTGAAATGATTCATGTACCCTACAAGAGTGGCTCAGCTGGCTTAACCGACTTGATGGCAGGCAACGTCACCATGATGTTTGATCAAATGTATTCAGCGATGCCCAGTATCAAAGCAGATAAACTTCGCCCTATTGCAATTACTAGTAAAAAACGTTCCCCACTACTGCCAAACGTACCGAGCTTTGCTGAAGTTGGCTACCCAAAAGTTGAGGTTTTAAATTGGCAAGGTTTAATTGCCCCCAAAGGTACGCCTAAAGCTATTATTGATAAGTTGAATGCTGCCGCAAATGAGGCCCTTAAAGATCCGCAACTGCGCGAGTTAATGCTCTCACAAGGCAATGAAATTGGTGGTGGCAGCCCCGCAGATTTTGCAGCACTGATCAAATCAGAATCTATCAAGTGGGGTGCGGTTGTCAAAACCGCCAATATCAAGCCCGAATAAAAATGGGCTCTACAAGAAACTTACTTGAACGCTTGATACGTCAAGATACCCAAGAAAGTTAGAGCGAGTGAGCCGACTAGGTGCAGCAAGGCTGTGCCTAGTGCCCAACTGAATTCACCATTCTGCATAAAACTCACGACTTCAGCAGAAAAACTGGAGAAGGTAGTTAGACCACCCAAGAAACCAGTGACCACCAACAATCTCCACTCTGGTGAGAGATTGGGGTTATTGCCAAAAAAAGCAATCGCAATTCCGATGAGGTAACCACCTACCAAATTAGAAATTAAAGTTCCCAAAGGGATGATTGAGGCTGCACCTGCTGTCAGGAAATTAAATCCTGCTCTGAGTAAGGCGCCAAAACCAGCACCAAAAAAGATTGCAAAAATAGATGGCCACATAATCAAGTTTATTGAATTGAAAAACCTAGCATACTGATAGAACTCATCTCAATGCCGTCTATATATACTTTCGCATGCTCACCCTCTGCTTGTAAAGCTAAAGTGTACAAAGCAGGCCAATAATGCTCTGCTGTAGGAATCGATAGGTGAGCTGATTCACCATAACGCTCCCAATCAATTAGGGACTCATGGTGATTAGCGCGGATTTCGCCGACAAAGAAGTCATTAAAGTCTTTTGCCCAAGGATAGGCCTGGGCATCTTGCTGCCAGTGAATAGTTCGTAAATTATGTACGACGTTACCGCTGCAAAGAATGAGAATATTTTCATCCCGCAAAGGACGTAATTTCTTAGCCATTTCATAATGCTCACGGGCTGACATCGAGCCATCCAAACTCAATTGCACCACTGGCACATCTGCATCGGGATAAAGATATTTCAGCACCGACCAGGCGCCATGATCAATCCCCCATTCATTCTCTTCGAGAACTACCGGGATATTTAATAACTCTTGAACACGATCAGCCAATGCTGGGCTACCTGGAGCAGGATATTGAATCTCAAATAAAGCCTGCGGAAATCCGCCAAAGTCATGAATAGTTTTCGGTTGTTGCATTGCAGTCACCCACACTCCACGGGTGACCCAGTGGGCAGAGATCACCAAGATGGCATCTGGACGTTTCAGAGATTTTCCAAGAGCAGACCACGCCGCTGTATAGCGGTTGGGCTCTATGGCATACATCGGACTGCCATGGCCAGCAAATATTGCAGGTTGGCGATGGCTAGTCATTAATACTGGTTAGCCGAATACGTAACCAGTGTGCGCTGCAACCAATGCAAACAAAATGGCCAAGCTTGTTGCTGCAGCCAACATCACGACCAAAGTAATGATCTTTTTGTTGATTTCTGCTTTAGATTCCTTATGCCACTCGTTCATGCTAAATCCTCTGTTAATACATTAATGAATGGAGTAATTATCCACTATCGGCCTCGACCGGCCTTGCGCATCATGCCTTTTCCGCCGCCAAAGCCTGCCTGAGGCCTTCCGCCAGGGCCAGATGGACCTTTTGGGGCTGGGGGACGAGCTGGAGGCTTGGCCACTACTGGTTTTGCTGGGGTTTTGGGGTCTGTTTTTTTATCGTCAGTCACTTTGAGCTCCTATGGATATCATATTGCCATGATTACCGACTATTCTATCCAAGCTGTCGCAATTAATGCGATTCCCCTCATTTTCGCCATTACGATCCATGAGGCAGCCCATGGCTATGCCGCCCGTAAGTTTGGGGATAACACCGCTTATATGCTGGGCCGGGTCAGCCTTAACCCTGCCAAACATATAGACCCGGTAGGGACAATCCTCATTCCCCTGCTACTGATTCTGACTGGATCCCCATTTTTAGTGGGTTACGCTAAACCCGTACCCGTCAATTTTGGACGACTCAGAAATCCCAGAATAGACTCCATCTGGGTCGCCTTGGCTGGACCAGGATCCAACTTTTTTCAAGCCCTGATTTGGGCGGCATTACTTATTCTGTTGCTTGGCTTAGGTATAGATGAAAAGTTTTTAATTGCCATGTCTCAAGCAGGCATTACCTGGAATCTGGGTTTACTAGTTTTCAATTTATTTCCATTACCGCCGCTAGATGGTGGACGTATTCTGTCCAGCCTATTACCCGCTCGTCAATCGATTGCCCTGGGTAGATTAGAACCCTGGGGCTTTTTTATTGTGCTGGCGCTTGTCTTTACGGGCGTAATCGGCAGTCTTTGGATGGAGCCCTTGATGGCTTTCTTTAAATGGGTGGTCTACCTCCTCACCATGCCCCTGCAATTGCTCTTTTAGGGCCAGCCACCAGCAAAAGAAATTGTTCTCAGGTATGCTGATCTCGTTGCGAATCAGCCTTATACGCATCCCACTTAACTACCGAATAGAGGTTTGATATGAAACTACAAAAAATTATTCTAGCCAGTACTGCTGCAGTTCTAGCGATTAGCACTGGTTTTGCATTTGCTCAGTTCCAAAAACCAGAAGATGCCATTAAGTATCGTCAAAGTGCATTTACTGTGATGGCGAATTCTTTTGGAAAAATTGCTGCTGTAGTAAAAGGTGAAGCGCCTTATAACAAAGATGATGTTGCCAAGAATGCAGCAATAGTCGCAATGATCTCAACACTGCCATGGCAAGCTTTTGGCCCTGGCACCGAAGGTGGTAAAGCCCAATCTGATGTGTGGTCTGATAATGCCAAGTTCAAAGCTGCCTCTGAAAAAATGCAGCTAGCTGTAGCTGATCTAAATAAAGCTGCTCAATCTGGTGACTTAGAGAATATTAAGAAATCCTTTAGCGCTGCAGGTGCAACCTGCAAGGGCTGCCATGACGACTTTAAGAAGAAATAATTATCGAGTGATGAAGTAACCCAGCACAACAGCGATTACGCTCAATAGAAGAAGAGCCATACCACGCTGTAAAGCTCCATCCTTGGAGACGCGACCCAGGTCAGTAGGCAAATAATTTGCTTCCTCGCTTGGGTCGATTTCTTTATCGCCACTGATCATTGGCTTAATTAAATCCTCACCTTTGAATTTTTGGTAATACAGAATGGCAGCGATATGAATTGCAATCAAAATGTAAATCACTACTTGATTAACTTCATGAATCCCAGATAAGCAGGACACTACTGCATTTGGCACATATTTAGCGAATGGCCCTTGAAAGCTCACTTCATCATCTACAAATAAACCGGTAGCTACCTGGACCAATAAAGCCAGTAGCAGAGCAAATACAGAGATTGCCCCCAATGGGTTATGCCCCAATACTCGAGGAGACTTTCCTTGAAGATAATTCAGAATACTTTGGCGATTGGGAATAAATGATGCAAAGCGTGCATGGGTAGAGCCCACAAAACCCCAAACCAATCTAAAGATCAATAAGGTCAATATGCTGTAACCAAAATAAGCATGCCATTGAATGAATTCATCACCCAAATTAATAGTCAAAAAGCTACCGGTGATACAAACTACCAGCAGCCAATGAAATAGACGAATAGGTAAATCCCAAACACGGATGATTTTCTTCATCTCATAAGGATAAAGCAGGAACTGCCTTAAACTAGACAGAATTTATGAGTCCCAGCAAAGCCTTTAGAACCCTACTGCTCTACCGCATTGGCGCAACACTGAGTTACCAGATCACGATGGTGGCAGTTGGCTGGCATTTATATGAGATCACCAATAGCGTCGTCTCTTTGGGTCTAGTGGGATTAGCCGAACTGGTACCTTACTTTATCCTAGCCCTCTACGCTGGGCATGCTGTTGACCATTACTCTCGCAAACTGATTGCTGCAATTGCCTGTGTTATTCATGTTGCTGTTGCACTATTTTTAACTGCCATCGCCATGGATTTGCTTGCGCCCCCAGTGCCGCTGATCTACACCGCAGTAGCATTTATTGGCATTGGTCGTGCGCTACTCAGACCGTCTTATCAGGCGATCTTTGGACAAATCATTCCGCGCGATCAATTGCCTCGCTATACCGCCTATGCTTCATCCGCTTTTCAGATATGCGTGGTTGCAGGCCCTGGCTTTGGTGGACTGATGATTGGCTTTGCTGGTCTAGAGTGGACATACCTACTAGCAGCACTATGTGGTGCATTCGGCTTATATGGCATCACCTTCATTCGTATCACCCATGAAAAAACTAGCAAGTTATCGGGCGACTTCTTAAAAAGTTTCTTAGAGGGCTTTCATTATGTGAGACGGCACGAGTTGATTCTGGGAATCATGGCCTTGGATATGTTCGCTGTTTTATTTGGTGGCGCTGTTTCTATACTGCCTGCATTTGTTAAAGAAGTATTAAACGCAGGTCCTGAAACTCTTGGAATTTTGCGCGCTGCTCCAGCAGCAGGTGCCGTGATTACTGGCATTTATTTAGCAAGGCATCCTATTCTGACGAACTCGGGCAAGCACTTGCTCTTGTCAGTTGCAGGCTTTGGCCTTGCCATCATTGCTTTTGGTATCTCAAACCATCTCTGGCTATGCGCCCTATTTTTATTGATTTCGGGATGTTGCGATTCCATCTCGGTAGTGATTCGTGGCAGCATTATGCAACTCACAACACCAGATCACATGCGCGGCAGAATCAGTGCGATTAATGGAATCTTTATTGGCTCATCAAATGAATTGGGCGCGCTGGAATCTGGCATCGCTGCCAGTATGATGGGTTTGGTACCTTCGATTGTTTTTGGGGGTGTAGCTACCATTGCTATTGTCATCATTACCCATCGCTTAGCGCCACACCTTGCAAAGCTACATCTCAAAGATATTTCTTAGGTACTAGTAATCACCTAGGATTTACTCAATCTTAGGTAATTCTTTCTGAATAATCTTAAGGCCTTCTCGCAAGGCATCTTGATATCGCTTACGCTCTGCCTTAATGCTTTCTGCGGTCCAAGAATAAAATCCTTCTCCCGTTTTCATACCAAACTTTCCACTCTCAACACGATCGCTGATGCATTTGGCAATCGTGTCAGAATTATTGAGCGTCGGATAAATCGTGGCTCCACCGGCAGCATGTATTTCTAGGCCTGCATGATCACGCTGCATTGCAGGACCAGCGGCAATGTAACGAAAGCCAAATCCATAGCGCACAGCCTTATCGATATCTTCTGGAGTACAAATGCCAGCATCTACCATTGAAAAGGCTTCACGTGATAAGGCATGTTGCAAACGATTAGCCAAGAATCCTGGCAAGTCTTTTTTGACGGTTACCGGCATCATTCCGCAAGCAGTCATTAATCGAGTGAGACTTTCACCAACTAAGGGTGAAGTTTTTTCTCCATAAATCACTTCAACACATGGAATTAAATGGGCGGGCATAAAGAAATGCAAGCCAATCATGCGGGCTGCCGTTTTTAATCCGCTAGCAATTTGGCTAATGGGGAAACTTGTACTATTGCTTGCCAATACTGCTTCTGGTTTTGCGTACTGCTCTAACTTAGCAAACAACTCACGCTTAATATCCAAGCGTTCTGGAACGCATTCGATCACAAGATCAATATCCGCCCAATCAACCTCTTCAAGTGAACCAGCCACAGACAATAAGTGAATACGATGCTCGTATCCCAGCTCCGTCATGGTATTAACAAAATAGTCCGGCAATAGGGCGCGACGTTCCGTGGTCGGCTCTACTACCTGTACAGCACAACCACCACGAGCACAGACTGCGGCAACATCGGCGCCCATAGTACCGCCACCGACAACGACTACCTTAGTTTCAGCTGGGTTAAACAACATCACATATTCTCCTAAAGGGGGGAAGACTTTTAATGAAAAATCCTCATACAATGGGGGTCATTATTTCAATAAAAAACATAGTGAGACATGATCCCCGTCAATTCGGTGCTGCAGGTAGGCCATTTTCCTGAAATTATGCAGGCGGAAATCGATCGGCGCTTGACGCCTATCCGCCATCTCGATCCCAAAGCACCCGCACCTGCCGGAAACTTTGAAGCTATCTTAATCCGCTCCAATACCAAACTCCCAGAAGCGCTCATCAAACAGATCCCTAGCATCCGCATGGTAGCTACTTGTGGTGTGGGATATGACAATCTCCCGCTGAGCTACCTTAAAGAGCATGGCATTTTGGCTAGCAACACTCCCGGGGTCCTTAATGACGCAGTATGCGAATTGGCTATCGGCATGATGCTCAGTCTAATGCGGCGCCTGCCCGAGTCCCAGGAGCATGTGAAAAGCGGTGCCTGGTCAAAAGGCCTGTTTCAATTGACTACCACCTTGGCTGGTAAACGGGTTGGTATTGCTGGCATGGGTCGTATCGGACAAGATCTTGCCAAACGCCTAGAGCCATTTAAGGTCGACATAGCGTATTCCGGACCTAATCCAAAACAAGTCCCTTACACCTATTACCAAGATATTCGCGATCTGGCGGCTGCTTGCGACGTTTTATTCTTAGCTTGCCCGGCCACTACTGATACGGATAACTTGATTGACGCCAAAGTATTAGAGGCTCTGGGTCCGTCATCCTATCTTATTAACATTGCACGTGGCAGCGTTATAAATGAGACTGATCTTTTATATGCACTGCAACATAAAAAAATCGCTGGTGCTGCCCTAGACGTGTTCAATAATGAGCCTAATCCAAATCCAGCCTTCCTGAAGCTTGATAATGTATTACTAACACCCCATATCGGAAGTGCCACCTTAGAAACAAGAGTAGCCATGACCAACTTAGCTGTAGATAATTTAGAAGCATTTTTTAAACAACAAGCACTTCTTACTGAAGTCCATTATTAAATTGGAGTTAGCATGACCATCCTTTTACATCCATCTACCTTGCCAGCAGTGTTATCGCCGGTTCTGACACCATTTAAGGCAGACGGCAGTCCAGATGCCCAGAAACTACTAAAGCAATGTAAATGGCTTGAAGCAAATGGTGTTGGTCAAGCGATCTTTGGAACTAACTCCGAAGCCAATTCCATGTCTGCTACACAAAAAATGAACACGCTTACAGCGCTCATTGAAGGCGGCTTAAACCCAGAACACATGATGCCTGGCACTGGCTCTACTTCTATCGAGAGTACTTATCGAATGACTGCCCATGCTTTGAGCTATAAATGTGCGGGTGTCTTGATGTTGCCACCTTTCTACTACAAAGATATTACCGATGATGGTCTGTTTGCTTACTTCTCTGAAGTGATTCAAAAGATGGGCAATTCAGCATTACAAATTTATATCTACAACATCCCGCCTGTTACCAAAATCAATCTAAGCCTTTCATTGCTAGAGCGCTTGACTAAAGAATATCCAAAAACGGTAGTTGGCATGAAAGATAGTTCTGGCGACTGGGAATATACAGAGTCTGTGATTAAGCTCTTGGCACCCCACGGCTTCCGCGTATACGCCGGTAGCGAAACATTCCTGATGCGTACCTTACGTGCAGGTGGTGTAGGCTGTATTTCTGCAACCGCTAACGTCAATCCAAAAGCAATCGCAGAGCTAGCAGCGCATTGGAGAGAGTCTAATGCTGACCAGCGTCAAGCTGATTTAGATAGTTTGCGCTCTGTATTTGCAAAATACCAAATGATTGCTGGCATGAAAACAGCAGTTGCGCACTTTAGCAAGGATCCAGAGTGGTTGAGAGTTCGCCCACCACTAATGCAATTAACCGCTGACCAACAAGCGAAGTTAATTAGTGAACTAGAAAAAGTTAAATTCAGCATGCCTGGCCTTTAATGAAAAAATATCAGGAGACTTCCATGAAATTACTTAAAGTTATTGCGCTATCACTCAGCTTCTTGTGGGCTGGTGCACATGCACAAAATATCTCTATTGCAACCGGTGGTACAGGTGGCGTTTACTACCCAATGGGCGGCGGATTAGCTGCAGTACTTTCTAATAAAGTTCCTGGCATGTCTGCTACCGCTGAAGTTACTGGTGGCTCAGTTGATAACCTCAACTTGATCGGTACTGGAAAGCCTTATGTTGGCTTCTCGATGGCTGACGCAGCAAAAGATGCCAAAGATGGTGAAGGTAAATTCGCAAATAAGAAGGTAGACCTACGCACTCTCTTGGTTCTCTACCCTAACTTGATGCACGTTGCTACCGTTGAATCTACCGGCATCAAGACGATGAAAGATTTAAAAGGTAAGCGCATTAGTACTGGTGCGCCAGGCAGCGCAACCGAAGTTATGGCCTTCCGTTTGCTTGAAGCTGCTGGAATCGATAAGGATAAGGATGTTAAACGTGAGCGCTTAAGTGTTGCTGAATCCGTCAACGCCGTAAAAGACCGTAAGATTGATGCCTTCTTCTGGGTAGGCGGCCTGCCTACAGCTGCTGTGACTGACTTAGCAAATAGTCCTGGCATGAAAATCGTCATGGTAGACACCACCGATGAAATACCCAGCATGAATAAGAAATACGGCAACCTCTACTTTCCGACCGTCATCCCTAAAGCAACCTATAGCGGCATGACTAAAGACAACAAAGTAGCTGCTGTTGCCAATATTCTGGTGGTGAACGCTAATATGCCCGATGATGAGGCTTATAAAATTACAAAAGCTATCTTTGACAATAAGTTAGATCTGGTTCGCACCCATCAGGAGTATATGAATGTGACCCTAGAAAATCAAAAACTGAAATCAACGCCGGTTGACTTTCATCCGGGCGCTCTGAAGTACTTTAAAGAAAAGAATGTCAAAATAAACTAAGCCGTCAAGGGGTGAGTTAATCTCACCCCTTCTGCTTTATTGCTGTCCATAAATATTAATAAATAGGTTTAGAAATGAATCAAAATGTGATCGATAACGAAACCCAAGAAAAATTAGACGCCTTTATAAAACAGGAAGAAGGTGACTCTAATGACTACAAAGGGATGCTCGCTAAGTTCATCACTCTAGTTGCGGTGGGCATGTCTTTGTTCCATCTATACGCTGCCTACTCCATTGTTCCAACCCAACAATTACGGGTAGTACACGTTGCCTTAGTGCTGTTTTTGGTTTTCCTGAGTTTTCCACTGTCAGCTCGTTTTAAAAATAGATTGATGTTTTGGGATGTCTTATTTGCCCTTGGCGCGGTAGCTATTGCTTACTACATCCTTGGTGGTGGCGATGATTTTATGGATAGAAATACTGCACCTAACTCAACAGATGTCATGGTTGGGATTGGCTTAATTCTGCTTATCTTGGAAAGTGTCAGAAGAACAAATGGCATGGTCTTGGTGACAGTCACTGCTCTATTCCTACTCTATGCTTTATTTGGCAACTATTTACCAGCGCCATGGACACATAAAGGCTATGGATTAGATCGCCTCGTTGGCTACATGTATATGACCCTTGAGGGCATCTACGGCACAGCAGTCGATGTTTCTGCGACCTTGATTATTCTCTTCACCATCTTTGGCGCTTTCTTACAATTTACTGGCGCCGGGAAGTTTTTTATTGACTTCTCATTTGCTGCCATGGGTGGCAAATCCTCCGGGGTTGGTAGAACCATCGTGCTGTCTTCATTCTTAATGGGTGGCCCATCAGGCTCAGGTGTCGCAACAACAGTCACTGTAGGCTCTGTGGCAGCTCCGATGCTTGATAAGGTGGGTTATGAAAAGAATGCTGCTGGTGGCCTCTTGGCAGCCGGTGGTCTTGGGGCCATCATCTCGCCACCTGTTCTGGGTGCTGCTGCATTTTTGATTGCTGACTTCCTCAAGATCTCCTATTTGGATGTCTTGCTCATGGCAACAATTCCAACCATCTTGTTCTATCTTGGCTTATTTGTCATGGTAGAGATTGATGTTCGTAAATACGGCATGAAGAACATTCATTTTGAATCTATGGAAAGTGCTTGGCAGTTAACCAAAAAATATTGGTTCCACTTTTTCTCGCTGATTTCGATTGTCGTGTTTATGATGTTCGGCTTTTCGCCAGTCATGTCAGTATTTTGGGCAACTGTTGTGTCGGCTTTTTCTAGTATGTTGCGTGAAGACACCGCCATCATTCCTTGGGCGTGGTTTAAAGGTAAAGAGCCCATCCTCTCTGGCTTGTATAACTCCAACCTAACGAAAGCACTGTCTTCTGGCTCTACTGGCGTTCTGGCAATTGCAGCAACCTGTGCTGGCGCCGGCCTCATTGTGGGCACCGTTACCTTAACGGGTCTTGGCCTCAAATTTAGCTCTATCGTGATTCAGTATGCTGGAGGCTCTTTATTACTCACGGCAATTTTTACAGCTTTGATTGTCTGGATTGTGGGTCTTGCGGTACCAGTAACGGCCTCTTATATTATTTGCGCCGTCATTGCAGCGCCAGCATTGATTAATCTTGGCGTACCTGCATTTGCGGCTCATATGTTTATCTTCTACTATGCCGTTCTCTCTGAAGTCTCGCCACCAACTGCACTTTCTCCGTTTGCAGCGGCGGCCATTTGCAAAGGCAATCCCTATAAGACAACATTGCAAACTTGGAAGTACGTAGCTCCAGCGATCCTCGTACCCTTTATGTTTGTATTAGATAAATCTGGTGTGAGTTTGCTGCTGATGGGATCAAGCAGCGCTTTAGAGCAAGCAGATTGGATGCAAATAGCATGGATCTCCTTCACCGCAGTGGTCGGAATCATTTGTTTAGCTGGTGGACTACAAGGATGGTTTATTGAAAAGACCAAAGTTTTTGAACGTATCATCATGGTAGTTTCGGGTGTAGCGCTCGCTTATCCATCCACCGAAGCTGACTTACTAGGCTTTATTGGTTTTGGTTTAGTGTTGATCACGCAAACTATGACGTACTTAAAAATGAATCGCAAACCGTCCTAAAATCTAGCATCTAAGTAAGTCGACATCAATAATGAGGCCCGCAATTGCGGGCCTCATTATTTGTAGGTGACTACCTTGCTGTGTACTTAAGTAATTTTGATCCAAGCAGCTTTACCTGCATATTTCTTGACTGCTGCCTCATCAAACTCAAATCCCAGACCAGGCGTCTGGTGCAAAATCAAGTCGCCATTTTTGAAGGTCAATTGCTTATTAATTAATCTGCGGAAGTTCAGCACTTGATCATCCAAGAAGAACTCAACAAAGCGAGCATTAGGAGTCGCAGCCACTAAAGGCGCATGTAAATCATGCATCCAATGCGGGCAAACTGTCACTCCTTTTAAATCTGCATAGGCAGAAATTCGGCGCCACTCGGTAATGCCTCCGCAAACAGCGGCATCGGATTGCAAAATCCTGGCGCCCCCAGCATCAATTAATTCCCTAAAGCGCCAGCGTCCAGCCTCCATCTCGCCAGTCGCCACATTAATTTTAGTGAGCTTGGCAAGAGCAGCGTGTAAATCGATTGCATCAGGTGAGAAAGGCTCTTCAATCCAATAAGGGTTATAAGCCTCAAAGCGACGCACGTACTCCAGAGCGGTTGGTAAATCACGCCAAGCGTTATTCGCATCTAAGGTCAGCAACACATCGTCGCCAATAGCTTTACGAGCAGCCCTTACACGGTCTTCTTCTTCGGCTGGCGAAAGACGCCCAACTTTCATCTTCACCGCTTTGAATCCTTGCTTCACATAGGATTCCATTTCTTTGCCGAGCTTAGCGGGTGTTTTACCTTCTAGATAGTAGCCACCACTTGCATAAGCAGGTACACGATCATCGACTACCGCACCTAGGTAATAATGTAATGGCAAACCAACAGAGCGGGCATTTAAATCCCAAAGCGCAGTATCTAAAATAGAAATACCGCGCATGACAGCGCCAGTTCGACCTTGCAAAATGGAATCGTTATACATTTCCATCCACAAGCCCTCGCTGCGGTGACTGTTTTGACCAATCAGTCTTGGAGCAAGCAACTGTTCAACAGCAAGCCTAGCAATATCGCCCCCCGCACTACCTACATAGCAAAATCCGATACCCTCATTACCATCTTTGCTGCGGACTTTAACCAAGCAATAGTGGCGCTCTGATACGGTGCGGGTTGAGAACGAGGTTACCTTATCCAAAGGTACTGCCACTGAGGCAACCTGAACGGATTCAATAATCGGCATCTAGACTCCTTAAGAAAAAAATAATTGTATCGAGTATTTAAACGCAGACTTTAATCAAAATGATAAAAACGCTAAGGTCGAGGACTATCAAGGCCGTAAGAATCTATTTTGTTGCAGTACAACATGATTATGGGCAACTGGATCCACAATATTAGATAATGACGAGGTGAACAAAAAAGTAATTTATCGCCTCCTCCTTTTAAGAGGGGTCATCATTCTGATGGGGTGCACCTTCTTTGGCATAGCTCAGGCCCAGCCAAAAGAAACCCAAACAAGCAATCCAGCCCGCAAAAAGGTGATTGTCCAAAGCACAAAGCCCGTAGGCTTTAAGGACACTGCTGCAAGTGGCTCATCCAAAACAAATAGCCTCAACCCCGCTCTCTTTCAACGTAAAGATCCAAACGAGCTCATTTTAGATAGTGACGCAAACCTAGACTACCGAGTGATTCAAGGCTGCTTGCGACGCAACTTTAATGAAGATAATTTGCCCGCGAGCATCGGCATTAATAATCGTCAGTTTTCTGAATTTTTTAAGAACCAAACAAAAGTCTTTTTTGACCGCATGCGTGGAGAATGTATTCCTTATGCAGCAGCGTTTGGTAACCGTAACCGCTTTGACTCTTTAAGCATCATGAATGGTCCTATTCAGGATGCTAAAACAGAAGTATGGACATTTACACCCTCCGCCTTCGGTGGATTTTTGGTTCAGCAAGACTATCTCAAAAATGAATCCAAAAATCTGACTGAGATTCGGATACCTTTGCGTGATGTTCTATATGATCAACGCAAAGTAGGCGATAAGCTACCCGTTGAATTGGTTTGGGAATTAAATTCACTCATCAAGCAAATTTACCCAGAAGAAAATAACTCACTTGAAAACACCAACAGTGTTGTGCGCCTCATCGTAGACTTTGGTGATCGTGAACACTGGGCACAAATCTGGGCAACGGAAATTATTGATCCTAGTAATAATGAAGTATTTGCCAGTGCCTTTTGGATTAATCGCAACGATATCCCGGGTGGCTTTTTTACTGGCAATGGAGAATCTTTAGAACGCTCCTTTTGGACCAACCCATTGAGCTATCGACGCATTTCCAGAGGGGTAGGTAGTGTGCGCGCCTCTGCTGGCAAGCGTCAGAACAGTAAAAATCCAGCTACGCAAACTGCACCTCCAAAACAACGCTATCGTACCCATATGGGTATTGACTATGCAGCACCTATTGGCACGCCCATTTTTAGCGTTGCGAATGGTAGGGTTGCCCATCTTGGTTATAGCGGTGCCTTTGGCAACCTCATCATCCTTGAGCACCCAGGCAACTATCACACTTACTATGCGCACTTAAGCAATTACAACCCTGAGCTCGCACTCGGCAATGAAGTGCGTCGCGGCCTAGAAATTGGTTATGTAGGCTCTACTGGCAGATCTACAGGGCCCCACCTTCATTTTGAGCTCAGAAAAAATGGTGTCTACGTTGATCCATACGGATCTAAGACTCAATTGGATTTATGGTCAATGCGTGATAACGAAAGCGGTCAACTCACTCGAGAAATTCTACTGCTGGGTAGCCCCATCAAAAACTATTGATGACACTTTAGTTGAAATAAAAATAGGGTCCATATGGACCCTATTCTTTTAGCCCTGTAGGCCTATTACAGCACTAATACTGGCAACTTAGAGTGCACGATCACTTCATGTGTTTCGCTACCCAACAGCAAGCCTTTAATGCCAGTTCGCTTATGCGAAGCCATCACGATGACATCAGCCTTCGCTTGTTTAGCAGCTTCCAAAATACCTTCAGATAAATTTGCATTAGAGATATGCAAAGATTTTGCTTTAATGCTTGCACCAAGAGCAGTCGCCGCCTTTTTAAAGACGTCTTTTGCATAAGCCTCACACACTTTTTTGTGCTCTTTTTGAGAAATGCCATATCCCATTGCACTATCGGAGTACACCATTGGAGGCATAGGATCAGAAACATAAGTTAAGGTCACCGCGGCGCTATCTGCTTTTGCAAGCTCAGCAACCTTTTTCAGGGATTTTTTACTCACATCCGAACCATCTACTGGTACCAATAAATGCTTAAACATAGTTACTCCTTTAAATTAAACCAATCAATTGCTGTTTCCATCATAATACTTATTATTACTATTTAAAAGCATAAAGGACCACTCAAATGCTCAAGTATTTTGGGATTTATCTTTCATTTTTAGTGACTTTGATCACTATTGACTTGGTTTGGCTACTTGGCATTGCTAAGAACCTCTACCGTGACGAAATGGGTGATCTGATGGCTAGCGAACCTAAATTACTTGCAGGTCTTGCTTTTTATCTGCTATATGCCCTGGGCGTGTGTATTTTTGTCATCTTTCCAGCACTTGCAAAACAATCCTGGATAGATGCATTGCAGTACGGTGCACTATTTGGTCTGTTTTGCTACATGACTTATGACCTCACCAATTTAGCAGTGGTGAGAGATTTCCCCACTAGACTCGCGTTCATTGATATGGCCTGGGGTAGTTTTGTGACGGCTATCGGCACCAGCTTTGCCTACTGGGTGGGCAACCGAATTTCGTAAAGCCAAGACAAGGCGCTAAGAAGGTATATGTTTTTCCGCCCTAAACTAGTCGACTCACTTGCGGGCTATAACCGGACTCTATTCGCAAAAGATGTCTTAGCTGGACTTACTGTTGGGGTGGTTGCGCTTCCCCTAGCGATGGCCTTTGCTATTGCAAGCGGTCTCAAACCGGAGGCAGGCATCTTTACTGCCATCATTGCTGGCGGTCTAATCTCCATGTTAGGTGGTAGTCGCGTACAAATTGGTGGGCCAGCTGGAGCATTCATTGTGATCGTCTACGGCATTGTTGAGCACTATGGAGTTCCCAATCTATTGCTAGCCACCACAATGTCAGGAATATTTTTAATACTGATGGGTGCGTTTCGTTTGGGAACGCTGGTACGTTTTATCCCAATCGCTGTCATCATTGGATTTACCAATGGCATTGCAGTTCTAATTGGTTTATCGCAAATTAAAGACTTCTTTGGTTTGGCAGTTGAAAAGATGCCCGCGCAGTTTTTTCAGTCAATTAATACGCTCTACCAAGCTGCTGACACTGTCAACCTAACTGCATTGGGTGTTGCGTGCGGCAGCCTTGCCATCATTATTTTTTGGAAAATATTTCAGAATCATCTGGGCTGGCTCCATCACATTCCCGGCACTGTCGTTGCGATGATAGCGGCTACTATTACCAACACTCTCCTTAATTTACCGATCGACACGATTGGAAGTCGTTTTGGCGGAATTCCATCTGCGCTCCCCCACTTTGAATGGATTCCAGTTACCTGGGATACAGCTCAATACATGGTTGCCCCCGCATTAACATTAGCCCTACTGGGAGCCATTGAATCACTCATGTGTGCACGTATTGCAGATGCCATGATTCACGATCGTCATGACTCGAATCAGGAACTCATGGCCCAAGGCCTTGCTAACATCATTAGCCCATTCTTTGGCGGCATGCCAGCAACCGGAACGGTTGCTCGAACCGTCACTAATGTGCAAAGTGGTGCGAGCACTCCAATTGCAGGCATCGTACATGCTATTACTTTGCTGCTGATTGTTTTATTTGCAGCACCCCTTGCTAAAAATATTCCATTAGCCAGCCTAGCGGCCATCTTGATGTATGTTGCCTGGAATATGGGTGAGTGGAAGAAATTAACTGATCTTGGACAGTTCCGGTTACCTTATCGCATCACCATACTAAGTGTTTTCTTATTGACCGTGATTTTGGATCTAACGATTGCAGTACAGGTTGGCCTCTTACTAGCTTTTATTACCTTTATCTACCGAATTTCCAGCTTATCTCGCTGTGAACCTATAGAGCGCAAGCAATACCCTGCATTACTGCACCATGAGGGGCGCATAGATGCATACCGAATTTACGGAGCGATCTTTTTTGGCGCCGTCAAACTACTGGAAAAAATTGAAGAGAACTTACCATTACAAACCTTATTACTAGATCTTAAAAATGTGATCTACATCGATACCTCAGGTATGGATACTGTCGCAGAGTTGGCGCATCTTTGTAAAATTCGGAATATCAAATTAATCATTTGTGGCTTAGAGCATCAGCCTTATGAAATGGCACAGCGTAGTGGCTTCCTAGCAACATTAACGCCGGATTGCCTTTATCCCGATTTGATTTCTGGGATTGAAGCGGCCACACATTCTTAATTGAACAGTCTCTTAAGAAATGCAGAAGCCGCCCTTTAGCAAGGCCTCTGGTAATACCCAAGCGCGATATAAGCCAAACCCACCGGCAAGTAAAAGTAAGGAAGCAGCCAAATAGCGCACCCAAAGGTATTGGCCAAATTGTGTAAGAGCTGCGGAGAATTTAGAAATCAATAGTAAGTTCGGCAGTGTTCCCAAACCAAAAGCAAGCATGAGTGCAGCGCCAGTCCAAATATCACCAGACAAAAAAGCGAGTGGTAAAACGCTATAAACCAAACTACAAGGCACCAAGCCCCAGAGCATTCCACTAAACCAACGAGAGGGGCCGCTGGCAAAACGTCCTAAATATTGTGCCCAATAGATGGCGATTTTGGCGCTGAACCACTTTCCTATAAAAAGACTATCCGTCTTACTAAAACTGAGTAATCGCCAGCCCATCAAGATCAGAATGCATGAGGTTAAAGCAAACAAGGGACGCTGAATGGCGATAACATTTTGTTGCCAAACGATCACCCCCACCCAGGCAGCCATCGCACCTAGGAGGACATAGCTTGTGACTCGACCCAAATGCATAACTAGCTGATCGTAAAAAAGCCTTGATTTAGTCTTTAAAGGGCTCACTACGGCGATCGGACGCTCAATCGCAGCAGCTATACCACCGCACATCAAAGCACAGTGCCAGCCACTCACTAAGGCCCCCAGGAATACTGCCAATAGTAGGCTAGAAGTCAGCATTCGATATTCAAAAAATAAGTAAAAGCGCTCATATTCATCTTTATAGAATAAACTCCTCTCATAGACAGACTCAAGATGAATTACAAACCAACTGATTCCCCCACCACCAAATGCTCAGTCTGCGTGCTGGGCCAGTTTTGCCTTCCAGTTGGGCTCAGTAGCGCTGATGTCATTAGGGTAGATACCTTAGTTAAAGAACGCGTCCAGCTGCAAAAAGGGGAAAGCCTATACCGTCATGGAGACCCCTTAAGCTCGGTCTTCAGTGTTCGCTTTGGCACCCTCAAAACAGAATATTGCCTTCAGGATGGTCGTCAGCAAGTCATTGGCTTTCATCTTCCAGGAGAAATCTTAGGTCTAGATGGGATTGGTGATGGCCACTATCAATCAGATGCAATTGCTCTTGAGGATAGTGAGGTTTGCATCATTCGCTATGAAGCCTTTGAAGATCTTGCGTGCCAAATTCCAGCACTGCAAAATCAATTTCATAAAATCATGAGCCGAGAGCTAACCCAAGATCAACGTCATCTACTTTCTCTTGGCACGATGCGTGCTGAAGAACGGTTAGCCGCTTTTCTGCTCAGCCTTTCACAACGTTTAGCGGCTCGGGGCTACCTGAACAATGAATTTGATCTCCGCATGAGCCGCGTTGAGATTGGCAGCTATTTGGGTATTCAAATCGAAACTGTTAGTCGTATGCTGTCGCGTTTTGCGGAATCTGGGCTGATCCAGATTAAACAACGCCATATCAAACTCATTGATATGGATGGCTTATATGAATTAGCTGGTGTTCCTAATCCTGATCGACAGAGTTGTAGTGCTGAAACACCAATCAAGCAAATTTAAAGTAATCCGCGATCGCTCTCTTTACCGTCAGGCGAGGTAATTCCAGGCAGGATATAGGCGGTAAGTGCGCTAGAGACTGCACAAAAAGTCCAAATCACAAAGAATCCAATGGTATAAATACCTTCGTCTGATAGATCAGGATGGTGACCAAAAAACAAAATATCTTGCGGATGAACTACGGTAAATAATAAACCCTCAGCCATGCCCGACACCAAAAATGAAGGCCACAAGATCCAAATGAGCAGATGGAATTTCATTTTTTTGCCTGCGTCCCTTGAATCTGCTCAATCTTCAGACCTTGTTTCACTACACCATCACGAATTGGCTGATCAGCGTAAAGATTTACAGCAAGCCAAATGGTAATCATGCAACCAATCATCGCTGTAGCTGGGCCGCTGATTAATAGCCAAGGCCATAATTGCCTCCACCAAGGCTTCAGGTTTTGCTCTTCCGTCATATATACCCTCTCCATGTTATGACTCCTTGCTTAACGGGGAATAATAAAAGTTGATTTTTCATCACGGGTTCTGACTATTACCCGATTACCTACAATTTCCTGCGCTACCACATCAAAATAAATTGGATGGTTACCAGGATTATTTGCGCCAATATCAGCACTCACCTTAATGGGTATTAGTTGATTGCTTGCAGGAGTAACATTAATTTCTGTGACTTCTATGCCTTGAGAATTGAGGATTCTGAGATTCTCCAATCCAGTAGCCTTTAATTGCACTTTCATGGGGTGTTCAGAAGCATTCATGATCTGAATACGATAGATATTTTCAATTCGTACACCTTCAACTTCACGAGCTAAAGCGCCGCGATCACGCATTACATCAACTCGCAATGGATTGCGAGTGGCAAGAGAGACCAAGAAAGCTGTCGTTAGAACAATGATAAAGGTGGTGTAGATTAAGACTCGCGGACGTAAAATGTGTCTGATAGCGCTTTGATTAGATTCTAGCTCCTCTACTGCACGCTCAGTCGTATAGCGAATTAAGCCTTTTGGATAATTAACTTTTTCCATCACTTGATTGCAAGCATCAATACAAGCACCGCAACCAATGCACATATATTGCAGGCCATCACGGATATCAATACCCGTTGGACAAACTTGTACACAAATACTACAGTCGACACAGTCTCCCAGACCTAAAGAACTATGATCCGAGGATTTGCTACGACTACCACGTGGTTCACCGCGGACCTTGTCATAAGTAACCAAGAAAGTATCTTTATCGACCATCACACTTTGAAAGCGGGCATATGGGCACATATATTTACAAACCTGCTCACGCATGAAACCAGCATTACCCCAAGTAGCAAAGCTATAGAAAGTCAACCAGAAAGTCTGCCATGGCCCAAGCGATAAATGCAATAAGGCAGAACCTAAAGTTGCAATCGGGGTGAAATAGCCAATAAAGGTGAAACCTGTCCAGAAAGCTACTAAGAGCCAAAAGAAATGCTTCGTCAGTTTCAGTCGCCACTTTTTAAAACTCCATGGCCACTCTTCACCATCTAAACGAATGCGCGTAAAACGGTCGCCTTCAACTTGACGCTCAATCCACATGAAGATTTCGGTATAGACAGTTTGCGGACAAGCATATCCACAAAATAAGCGGCCAGCTACTGCGGTAAATAGAAATAAAGCAAGTGCCGAAAGAATTAATAAGAGTGTGAGGTAAATCACATCTTGTGGCCATAGCACAAGGCCAAAAATATAAAACTTACGCTGAATTAAATCAAAGAGAACCGCTTGGCGATTATTCCAACTGAGCCATGGCAAGCCATAGAAAAGCAACTGAGTAGCAAACACCAGAATAAAACGCCAACGAGCGAACAAGCCAGAGACGGAGCGTGGGTAAATCTTTCGCCGGACCTCGTATAGAGATTCCTCAACTACTTCAATGGGTATTGGTTTTCCACCCGGCAAATTACTTAGCTCACTCACTTCATCTGTGTAGACGGCTTATTGTTTGATAAACCCCATACATAGGCTGTTAACAATTGAATCTTCTCAGGACTTAGCACTTTATCTTGTGCGGGCATCATTGCCATACGTCCTTTGGTCACGGTCTCTACAATAGTTGCCTCAGAAGCACCATACAACCATGTCTTATCAGTTAAATTCGGCGCACCTAAAACAATATTGCCTTTGCCATCTGAAGCATGACATGCAACACAATTTGCTTTAAATATTTCTGCGCCACGAGCTACTTTAAGATCATCTGCGGGCAAACCAGAAAAACTACGAACATAGTTAGCCACGTCCACAATTTGCCCGCTCTCGAGCTGGGGAAACGGAGGCATTACACCAGCTCGGCCATTGGTGATTGTTGTCTTAATATTTTCTGGTGAGCCGCCATAAAGCCAGTCACCATCTGTTAAGTTAGGAAAGCCTTTAGCACCACCAGCATCAGAACCATGACACTGCGCGCAAGAATTGAGAAACAAACGTTGACCCATTTCACGTGCTTTAGAATCTGCCGCAACTTGCTCAATATCCATTTTGACGTACTTGGCATAAACAGGCTTGAGTTCATCATTAGCGGTGGTCATCGATTGCATCAAGGCACCATCAGTGCTATAGCCCAAAATACCTGGGTAGGATCCAAGCCCTGGATAGAGAACCAAATATGCCAAAGCAAAGATGCAGGAAAGCAAAAACATCCACATCCACCAACGTGGCAATGGATTATTTAACTCACGTAAATCGTCGTCCCAAACATGGCCCGTATCTGCTACTTCACCATCTGGCCTCAACTTTACCTTCACCTTGATTTGAGAAAACAATAGCCAGATGCACCAAACAATTCCGACCAATGTTACTAGGGCGATATAGGCACTCCAGCCGGCACTAAGAAAGTCACTCATGATTTATCCTTACTGAATTCATCGGGAAGGTCGAACGGAAGTTCGGCGGATTCTTGATTGGCAGACTGTCTTTTTGCAGACCAAGCCCACCATACGATTCCTAAAAAAACTACCAAGCCAAGCACGGTAGAAATTGCTGAGAGGTAGGGTGCGATATTTTGCATAGTGTCTCCATTACTAAGTGTTACTTAGCAACCTCCTCATCAACAATGATGTATCTACGATTGATTCCGAGTCCCTGTAAATAGGCAACCAAGGCATCCAACTCGGTCTTACCCTCTAACTCCTGAGGCGCATTCGCAATTTGTTCGTCGGTATAAGGCACCCCTAAACGTCGCATTGCCACCATATGAGACTGAATGGAGCCTGCATCAGCAGCATTCTTGGATAAATACGGATATGCAGGCATATTAGACTCAGGAACCACATCGCGTGGATTATTGAGATGGATTTGATGCCATGCATCGGAATAACGGCCGCCTACACGAGCTAAATCTGGTCCAGTACGCTTACTGCCCCACAAGAATGGATGATCAAAGACAGATTCACCAGCTAAAGAGTATGGGCCGTAACGCTCAACCTCTGAACGCAAAGTCCGAATCTGTTGTGAATGACAACCGAGACAACCTTCGCGCTGATAAATATCACGGCCAGCCAGACGTAAAGCGGAATACGGTGTCACACCTAGACTTGGCTGTGTTGTAGAGTGCTGGAAGAATAAAGGGACAATCTGCACTAAACCAGCAACCGAGATTGCTGCAATAGTAGCAATGATCAACCAGCCAACATTACGCTCAAGCGTTTCGTGGGAGAAAAATCGACGTTGTTCTGACATGTTCTTTTCCTTAGTGAGCGGCGATGGATGCTTGTGGAATTGGAGCGTCTATGAATTTTTTGTTAGCCACCGTTTTATAGACGTTATAAGCCATCAATAACATGCCACTTAAGTAGCACAGGCCACCTAATAAACGAATAACATAGAAGGGATAGGTTGCTTTAACTGATTCAACAAAGCTATAAGTCAAAGTGCCATCTGGTTCGAATGCTCTCCACATCAAACCTTGCATTACCCCTGCAATCCACATCGCAGCGATATAAATCACCACGCCAATCGTTGCAATCCAGAAATGTAATTCAATTAATTTGGTGCTATACATATCTCGCTGACCCACAAGACGAGGAATGAGATAGTACAAAGAACCAATCGTAATCATGGCAACCCAACCTAAAGCGCCGGAGTGAACGTGCCCAATCGTCCAGTCTGTGTAGTGAGACAAACTGTTCACAGTCTTAATCGACATCATGGAGCCTTCAAAGGTAGACATACCGTAGAAGGACAGAGCTACCACCAAAAATTTCAGAATAGGATCGCGACGTAACTTATACCAAGCGCCCGATAAAGTCATGATGCCGTTGATCATGCCGCCCCATGATGGTGCCAATAAGATCAATGAGAACACCATACCCAAGGACTGAGTCCAATCTGGTAATGAAGTATGTTGCAAATGATGGGGTCCTGCCCACATATAAGTAAAGTTCAAAGCCCAGAAGTGCACAATCGACAAGCGATATGAGTAAATTGGACGCTCAGCTTGCTTAGGAATGAAGTAGTACATCATTCCTAAGAAACTAGTAGTCAAGAAAAATCCTACCGCATTATGTCCATACCACCACTGAATCATCGCATCTTGTGCGCCAGAGTATGCTGAGTAGGACTTAAATAAACTTGCCGGCATTTCGATGTTATTCACAATATGCAGCACGGCAATTGTCAAAATATAGGCACCGAAGAACCAGTTAGAAACGTAAATATGTTTAGTCTTACGTTTAATGATGGTGCCAAAAAATACTACTGCATACGCTACCCAAACTACTGTAATCAATAAATCAATTGGCCACTCAAGCTCAGCGTACTCTTTAGAGGTAGTAAGACCTAATGGCAATGTGATAGCAGCAGAAATAATGACTGCCTGCCAACCCCAAAAGGTAAATGCTGCTAATTTGTCGCAAAACAGTCGTACCTGACAGGTGCGCTGCACGATGTAGTAAGACGTTGCAAATAAAGCAGAGCCTCCAAAGGCAAAAATCACTGCATTAGTATGCAAGGGGCGTAAGCGGCCATAGCTTAGCCAAGGGATGTTAAAGGTGATTTCAGGCCAGATGAGCTGCGCTGCTAGGATAACTCCCACGAGCATGCCAACAATTCCCCAAAGTACAGTGACAATAGCAAATTGGCTGACAACCTTGTAATTGAAGGTATCTTGATTACTCCCCACGGTAAGTCCCATGGTTTCTCCTTTTTTGTGACCAAACAGCGACATAATCCAAATAGACTGGATCAATTATCAAAGTAAGGCTTCAAGGGCAATTTGATCTATATCAAAAAGGCAGGGGGCAAAATACATCTCTATCCGAGAGAGAATATAGGCACTCAGAAGTATCCAGCTCAGATGAAGCTATTTTTTAGAGCTCTCACGCAAGTGTTGAGGGTTTGGAGCATCATCATCCATCAAAATAGACTGGCCTGGGCCATCTAAATCATCAAATTGGCCACTCTTGATTGACCAATGCAAAATCCAAGCTAAAAGGCCAACCAGAATTAGCGATAAGGGAATCAAAAGAAATAGGCTTTCCATGTCTATAGTCTAGGCTTTTCGTAAACGCCAAGCATTCAGCGTGACAGCTAAAGAGGATAAAGACATTCCAATCCCCGCAATCCATGGGTTTACTAAACCCATCATGGCAGCAGGAATGGCCAAAAGGTTGTAGACCAATGCCCAAAGTAAATTTTCTTTGATGATAGTTTGGGTTTTATCAGCCAAGCGCAATACTCTTGCTAAAGGTTCTAAAGAGATAGAAGTCAGAATAGCATCGGCGCCTGCGGTTGCCAATGGAGCGCCCGCACCTACTGCTATAGAAATATCTGCACACGCCAATAAGGGTGCATCATTCACACCATCGCCAATTGCCCAAACAAAACAGCCATCATTTTGTAGCTTCTTGATATATTCATATTTATCTTCAGGGGTGCAGCCGCCCAGATAGCTGGTGATTCCCACTTGAGCTGCCCACCATGCAACTGTTGCAGGATCATCGCCAGAAACTAGGTGCACACGAATATTTCTGGAGCGTACCGTCTTTAAGAAACCTTCTAAGCCAGATCTAGGTGTATCTAAGAAAATAAAGCTAGCAATAAGTCCTCGCTCATCTACTAGATGCACCTGACCATACTGACCTACCCGCCCATCCTGCCGAATCCCCAACCAAGCAGCACTTCCCAGCCGATATACGCCAGAGCTCAAACCTTTGCCCAATTGATTTCTTACTGGCTCTACCAATATGGGAAGAGCAAGATTTTCCAATTGTGCGGCATGGAGCAATGAGAGTGCTAAAGGATGTCTCTGACCAGACTCTAATGCAGCTGCTAAAGCCAAGGCATCTTCACGACGATAGCCCACTCTAAGATTAATAACTTCTTTTAACTCTGGCTGACCCATCGTTAATGTACCGGTCTTATCCAAAACAATATCGCTTGCTTTAGCCAACCCTTCCATCACATGGCCGCGCACAATCAGTAAGCCCAATTTAGTAACAGCACTTTGTGCTGCTGCCATTGCAGTTGGTACTGCCAGGGATAAAGCGCAAGGACAACTTGCCACTAATACAGAAACTAAGACAATCCATGCTCGGCTGGGATCAAAGTACAACCAAAGTGCCGATGAAATAAAAGCACTGAATAATAAAAATATGACAAAGTATGCCGCCCACTTTTCTGCAAGACTGACCATCACTGGTTTAGCAAGCAAAGCTTTATCCAATAGGGATGCAATACCTGCAATACGAGTAGATTGACCTACTGCCTCAATTTTCATGAGCAAGGGATTGAGAATGTTATGGGTTCCTGCATAGACACGATCGCCCAGTTTTTTCTCAACGGGTACAGATTCACCAGTTAATAGAGACTCATCCAATGAGCTCATGTTTTCAATTAAGACTCCATCAGCCGGAACCACTTCACCTGGTGATACACGTAATACATCACCTGGCTTGCAATTAACAACGGGTACCACGAGAAGCTCTTGCGAGACTGGGTAATTTATCAGCCGCTCGCAGGTCGCTGGCAATTGTTTTGCTAGTGCTTCTGCGCCACCTTGAGCATCTTGTCTTGCTAGCAATTCAACATACCGTGCAGCCAATATAAATGCCACAAACATTGTGATGGAATCAAAGTAACTCTGGCCAGATCCTGTAATCAAATTAATCGTACCTGCAATAAATGCCAAAGCCAAAGCAAGCGCAATCGGTACATCCATGCCTAACATATACGTTTTCTGAAATGACTGCACACTACGCCAAGCTGATTGGAATATAGGCCCCGCTGAATAGACCATCACCGGCACTGTGATTGCCCAGCTCGTCCATCCTAATAACAAATCAAACTCTGGAGTTATGTCATTCGTACCTACATAAGAAGGCCAGGCATACATCATGACTTGCATCATCCCTAGCATTGCAACCCCAAGCCTAGTTAACAATTGGCGCTTTTCTTTTTGAGCTCTATCTAAAGATAGCGATGGCTCAAATGGCCAGGCCTCATAACCAATACGCTCGATTTCAAACAATAGCCTTGCTAGACTGATTTTATGTGGAGAAAAATGAACAATAACTTTCTGTGTAACGTAATTGATTTGGACATCATTTATGCCAGAAATCCGGCGTAAATGATGCTCACATAACCAAACGCAGGCGGCACATCGAATTTTTTCCAAGCGTAAGATAGTTTCTAAGTCACCCTCATCTTCATGTGGTCTTGTAAAACGACTAAGCAAAGAAGGATCGTCATACGGCTTGAGCTTTTCAGGAATCTCATTCAGGGCAAGGTACGCTGCAGGCTTTTCCCCGGCCTGAGCACGGCGTGTATAAAAAACCTCTAAGCCTTCACCATGAATAGTTTGCGCAATTGCCATACAACCAGGGCAACAAAAGGGGTGTAGAGCGCCCCCCAATTTGGATTCAATCAGTTCGCCTGATGCAATTTCACTTGAGCAGTGGTAACAAGTTGAAGCAATGCACTGGTTCATACCGGCTTATTGCTCAGCCTTAATTGTCCAACCATTGCGACGCTCATAGAGGACAAACAGAACACCCCAAATCACAATAGCGGCATAAGCCCATACCCAAGCAATCTGCGAAGACCGTGAGCCTGATATATCTAATACAAAACCAAAAATTGCTGGGCCAAGCAGACCTCCACCAAAACCCATTAAAGAATGTAGACCCATGGCAGCGCCCTTGATATTCTCTTGCGCACTGACAACCAAACCTGCCGTCAAGGTTGCAGAGTCAGCCATAATAAAAATAGCATGCCCAACTGCTAGAGCAAGAATGAGCCACCATGATTGTCCTGTGGAACTGGCTAAGGCAATTCCTAAAACAGCACTCATGAGCATCACAATACAAACCCATTTTTGCCGGCCTACCCGCAAGGCAATTTCATTACCTAATATAGAAGAAGGCACTCCACAGAAATTAATTAAACCAGCCAAGGTCGTAGCAGTGAAGAAAAATATCTCTCCAGAAACAGCAGTACAAAACACAAAGAAGGCGACGAGCCAGCTTCTAGAAGCAAATAACTCTAGTGAATGGGCGGTATAACCAAAAATAAACCCAGATGCCTTTTTGTCCTGTAAGACCAATTTCCACTTATCTATTGGAAAAATATCGCGCAAATGAATGTGAACGGGCCCGCTCCATTTCTCATGCTGCAGTGGCCGTATCAAGAACAGAATAATCAGAAAAGCAGTAAACGGCCCTAAAGCAATAATGCCAAAAACATAATGCCAACCGAGTGAGTTGAGTATCCAGCCTGAGCACAGATAAGAAAATGCCGTCCCAATTCCAAAGAAGGAGGTATAAAAGGAAATATGACGCGTCAGCTCGCCAGACTGAATACGATCTGACAAAATTTTCAGACCGGGCATATAAGTGCCAGCTAATCCTGCACCATTGATTGCCATGAAAAATAAAGCAGTCCAGAAGTTATAAGCAAATAGGCTCATACCTAATAGGCCGCCCGTTCCCAGTAAGCCGCCAACTAAATACACCTTGCGAGCATCTACACGATCAGTGAGTGCGGTTGCCAAGGGAACGGCTAGCATATAACCCAAGAAAAATGCGCTAGCGATTAATCCTGATTGGAGGTTAGTTAAATGCCATTCTTCCTGCAAATTAGTGAGTACCACCGCATAGCAGGCAAAGCCCAATAAGGCACAGGTCTGTGCCAAAAGCATAAGAGGGGTACAACCAGCTGATTGAAAGCGCATAGAAAGTCAGTAAAAACGTGAATCCATTCTACTCGCCCTAAGGTGCCTAGACCCGCTACACTATTAAAAAATCAGCTGGAGACACTATGACAAGCAAACACCTACCTCATTGTTTTACCCAAATTTGTGCAGCCCTACTCCTTGGACTTGGCAGCACCATTGCAATTGCCGATACCTACCCCTCTAAACCCATCAAGGCAATCGTTCCCTTTGCCGCCGGCAGTTCAACTGATCAAATTGGTCGGGCATTTGCTGCCAAAATGGCTGAGGCTTTAGGCCAGCCAGTGGTGATTGAAAACCGACCTGGTGCCAATGGAATGATTGGCGCTGATTTGGTTGCTAAGTCACCGGCAGATGGCTACACCCTGCTCTTCGGTACAAATAGCACCAATGCTGCCCTTAAAAGTTTGGTCAAAAATCTTCCTTACAACCAAGACACGGCGTTTACTCCTATAGGCTATTTTGGTTCAGTTCCTCTGATTGTTGCGATTAACAATGATGTACCAGCAAAATCACTAAATGGCTTTGTATCACTTGCAAAAGCAGATCCTGGAAAAATGACTTTTGCTTATGCCAGTACATCACAACGAGTCTCTTCAGAAATACTAGCTAGTGTTGCCGGTATTAAGATGACTGGTGTTTCATATAAGAGTGGTCCTAATGCCATGACTGACCTCATTGGTGGACAAGTCAATATGTTCACTGCAGACTTTGGAGTAACCCTACCGCAGGTTCAGGCAGGCAAAATTCGTGGTCTTGCAGTCACTTCACTAAAGCGCTCACCCGCCATTCCTGAACTTCCAACCGTAAATGAAGCTTTGGGTATCAAAGGTTATGAACTCATTGCCTTTTTTGCAGCATTTGGGCCGGCTGGTATGCCACAAGATGCCGTTACCAAACTCAATAAAGCAATTAATGAAGCAGCAAAGTCAAAGGATTTAGCAGAGCGCTTCTCTGCTCTAGGATTTGAATCTCAACCCGGCACACCTGAAGCCTTAGGACAAAAAATTAAGTTAGAAACTGCCAAGTGGGCTAAAGCTATTAAAGATGCTGGTATGGAGCCAGAATAATCAATCGACTTGTATTTCCATTGCTAGGAGCCAGTAAGACAGGCTCTTGCCATGGGTATCTAGATTTAATGAAAGATTGACTCCGCCATCTAGAACATCATCAATCACAAAATTTAGGGCCCATAAATTAGGTAAGTCATAGCGTTGGACTGCGCTGGGATGACGAAATCCAAAGTGTTCCTGAACTCTCTGTACGCTTAATTCTCTTTGCAAAATCAAAAAATCTGCTTGATGGTAGGCAATCACACTAATGTTTGAGCGATTGGCTTTATCACCAGAACGTGCATGAGCAAGTTGATACAAGGGGACCGTTTTATTTGCCATCTTTAAGCCACATCCTCAAAGAATACATAAGATGACCGCACAAGCTCTTGTGGAATAAAGCATACTAAGGTATTTAAACGAGGCTTGAGGCTCGTACGAACACCGCCTCCCCCTGCAGGACCACAAGTGTAAAGTGCGGTGACCTCACGACAAACTTGCAATGCTTGACTACGATCCTGATGGGCCGTTGCCACCCGCATACGGATATCTTCAAAACCATTCTCCGCTTTAAATTGAGGGCCTTGGCCCGCATCACTTACAAAGACACTAGATGATCCAATGAAATCAATACGCAGATTAAGTTGAGGTAAGCGCTCACGAATAATTTGCGCAGCTAGCTTAGCACGCTCGTAAGCGTGATGACCAGCATAAGAAATCTCAGCCTCAGCCAACCACCCTCCATCAATACAAAGATTCACTTTTAAAGTGTCGGGTCTTTGATGTCCTAGAACACCAGTAAGATTTACACGGTCATTACCCAGGTCTTGAATTTGAACTTGTGTAATATCTGCGACTACATCTGGCGTTAAGTATTGCGCAGGATCATGTAATTCATATAAAAGCTGCTCAGTAACTGTCATACGATTTACTAAGCCGCCGGTATTTGCTGGCTTAGTAACACAAATTTTTCCTTGAGAGCTCACTTCAACAATCGGAAAGCCAAGCTCAGAGAGTTTTGGGACGTCTTTAAATCCAGGATCAGCAAAATAACCCCCAGTGACCTGTGCTCCGCATTCCAGGAGATGCCCAGCCATCGTAGCGGCTCCCAAAAAAGTCCAGTCATCCCAGTCTTTTTTGAAATACGCCATTAAGGGGCCCACTGTCAGGGCGGGATCTGCAACTCGACCTGTCACAACGATTTGCGCACCTGCTACAAGTGCCTTAGCAATCTCTTGAGCACCCAAATAAACATTGGCGCTAATCAAAGAGCTCTGATCTAAAAGATACTTATCGGCATTTGAGAGATACGACTCTAATTGCTCACGAAATTCAGGTGCTGAAACATCGTCACCATTCACAATAGCGATTTTTAATGCAGGTAAACCTTTTGCTTTTGCCATCTGCGCTATTAAATGAGCTGCACCAAGTGGATTAGCAGCGCCAAAATTGCCCACAATCGGAATGCCGCCCTTCACACAGTCGACCAAGATTGGCTCTAGCATTTCTGCCAACAATGGTTCATAGCCTAATTTAGGGTTCTGATGACGCTCTAATTGTGCGAGCGCTAATGTTCTCTCGGCAAGACTTTCAAAGATGAGACACGCTGGTCCACCCTGCTTTAAAAGTTCAGTGACGAGAGGTTTTGCAACATTAGTGCGATCGCCCGAAAATCCAGCGGCACAAGCAATACAGTAAATATCATTCACGATAGAAATGAATATCTTTACTGCTGAGAGCGTTGCGGAGAGTCTTGGAACCCACTGGATCTGTAGGTCAACACTAAGGTATCTCGATAACCGTAGTTACCAAGAGGTTGGATAGGTGTCGATTCATGAATCATGCGCTCATCATTCATGAGCAATAAAGACCAGGGTTGCGAAAGCGTAAAACGCAAACCTGCTGAACCAGAGGCATCAAATATTCTGGTTTCGCCACCTTTAATACCAACTCGATCCAATAAAAAGACTGCTACAAAATCAACACCATCACGATGTGCACCCTCAGGCGTAGGACGACCAATACCATCGGTAGTATCAATCCGAAACTGATGCGCCTCGACAAACCAAGTACTTACTGGTTTTAAGCTACTCAATGCTTGGCCCAATCCCAATAGTAAAGCTTGCCAAGCTGGATGCTTTAGTAATTGCTCTTGCACTGGCTCAAACCAGCGTTCAATCCCACCATGCAAGGCGTTGTAATTTACAGACTGCCAATGAGCGCGATGTGGTACTAAATTCAGTTGTTGGTTTTTAATTTCATAACTCGCATGGCGACGGGAGCGATAGCGGCCACCATCCTTTAAATAAGGGTCACGCGGCAAGCCTTCCCAAAACCGAGATAAATCCTGCAAATCAGCTACATTTAGCTTGGTGATTTGCGCTACGGTTTCAGCTGATGCCACCACATAGCCATCGGTACCCAGAGCTTGAGTGAGATCTTTGGCTGAGGTAAGTGGGGCCGCTAGCATAGCAGTAGTCATAGGTTTATTTTAGGGCAAGCAGTGATGCATTAATCCAACTGGGCCCCGGATGCTTTAACAATCTTGACCCACTTTGCTAATTCCTCTTTTAATAAGGTCCCAAGCTTAGCGGGTGGCACTGGGTTGAGGTCTAAGCCTTGTGCAATGAGCTTTTCTCGTACATCAGCCCTAGCCATCACCTTATCCATTGCCTGCTGAGCCTTCTTTACAACATCTGCATTCACTCCTATGGGGGCAAACATGGCAACCCAAACTTCACCAACACAATCAGGATATGTTTCTGCAATTGTCGGAATTTCAGGAGCAGCACTTGAGCGTTTAGCAGAGCTAATCGCAATCGCTTGCAACTTACCAGTTTTAATGTAATTTAATGCTGAAGGAAGGCTCGCAAATGCTAGGGGTACTTGGCCACCCAGAACATCATTAATCGCGGGAGCAACACCCTTATAAGGAATATGCTGCATATCAACCCCGGCACTAGTATTGAGCATCGCACCTAGTAAATGACTAATCGTTCCATTACCAGCCGATGCATAAGATAGCTCGCCTGGTTTTTTCTTCGCCGCAGAAATCACATCGGCCAGGGTTTTATAAGAAGATCCTGGCGGGGATACTAGAACATAAGGTGTTGCACCAATGTAATAGAGTGGAACAAAATCATTGATTGGGTCAAAGCCCGGATTTTTATACAAAGCAGGATTAATTGCCTGTGCACTATTAATCGTCAGCAATAAGGTGTAACCATCTTTTGCAGAACGAGCCACACTTTGGGTGCCAATATTGCCACCAGCACCCGGTCTATTCTCAACCACAATAGAGGTGCCAATTGCTTCTCCAAGTGCGGGCGCAATTAAACGCGCGACGATATCGTTAGTTCCACCAGCTGCTTGAGGGACAACTAAATTAATAGGCTTATTAGGATAAGGCTGTGCTGATAATTGCAAAGCTAATCCAAGGCCAAGCAGGCCCAACAAATACTTCGAGATTTGATTCATTCTCATTACCGCACCTGTCCTAATAAATTTAAACGGTTTCGTACATCAGTAACATGCCCTTTGAGATCGTACAACTCTTTAGCATCCAACATGGATACTTTGATATTGCCAACCCGTCGCTCAATCACTTCAAGATCTCTGTAATTCTTTTCTTGAAGCTCTGGATCTAATGCATTCCTTTCGATGATCTTGAGCTCCTCATATACCTGAGCCAATTTCAAACGTAAGAAGAAATTCTTAGTTGCTGGAATATAGGTGAAAAGCGGAATCAAAATAACCAACAATGGGATAACGATCTTGACAAAGCGTCCCACCCAAACTGCTGTCCAGAATGGCAAATGGCGATGTAAAAATGAAGGCCCATCCTTAAGGTAAATTTCTGCATCAATGTGCAAAGGAAAATCCAAACCAGTGCTGGATGGAAATTCGCCGACCTTTTGCAGGCGTGAATAAGACTTTAGAATATCGTATGAAGCTCCAAGCAATAGAGAGACTAAAGCTGGGCTGACATCATCATGCGCTACGAGAGTAGCAGTAGCCGCAATCACCTGAATATCCTGACG